>NZ_DS981516.1 GCF_000154845.1 Phocaeicola coprocola DSM 17136
CAAAATCTTTTTCGCTAAACATAATCTTTCGAGTTTTAAGTTTAGCACGAAGGTATGCGAAAGAAACATGCTAGTCAATACGCCAATTTTGGAAGCTTACTCATAAAACCTCATCCGCTATTAGCAAAGCGCCCACATCTGGTACATTCAGATGTGGGTGCATTCTTAATACATTGTATTTTGGGCGTTCTAGAACATGTAACCGACACCAAACACGATTGATCGGTTCTTGGCATCACCAGGCCAAACCTCTTTCATTCCAAGCTCATATCCGCCGAATACTTGAAATTGACTAAACTCAACGCCAACCTTACCGTTTAATCCCCAGTCAAATTTTTCTCCTTCAATAGTTCCGTATCCAAGAATCTGAAGCTCTGCTTTTTTCAAAGCGAACGAAGCATAAGGACCAACTTGGCCAAATAAAGCGACATTATCAGACAGATTTACTCGTCCACCAATATTTACTGGTATGACGAGATTGTATGACTTCAATGAGCCATCCAATGTTACTGACTGGCTTGCAACATCAAGAGCTTTTACTTTAAACCTCTTAAACCAAACTGCAATCCAGAGCCAAGATAAACATTTGGTGTGAAGTTATACTCCAAAATCAAGCCACCGCCATAACCAAATGTATTCTCTGCGTCAGGTAATTCTGAGTATTTGCTCATCGACCCTGTAAAAGTTAGACCGTAACGCATCCCTTTTTCAACTTGGGCAGATGCTGTAAGTGTAAACACAGCCATGACTGCCGTTAAAATTAACTTCTTCATAATTTCGATTTTAATTTATGTCAGCGAAGGATGAACCCTTCGCTGACGAACTCCATTGTTTTTGACAATAACTACATCCAACTTTTTGAGATACTTTCGTTATCTCCAATCTAAGACAGACATACCTTGATCGAATTTACCCCAAATAGTTGGATGCTGATTGTGAGGAATTTGGCTTGCCCACGATGAAACCTTTGCGCTAACAAAATTGTAAATTTCGCTGGCAGAAATGATTCTGTCGTTATTTACGTCTGCCGCGCCACATAATCCTTGTGCAAGAAAGTATGTATACAAGCCATTTGGACCTTGTGGCAATTCCAATGATGTTTCATCCAATCTCGATGATAGGAAGAACATAACATCATTGTTTGACACCGCCTGTACTTGCAATTGTGTGCGTTGTTTGCTTAGACCGCCACTAAAGCAAGCATCTGCAAAGACCATTTTGCGACCTGCTCGACAATTACGGAATAGTATCTGCATTTCTTGGTAACTCATTCCGCCCAGATGAGAGTTCGCTTGCATATCGTAGCAACAAAAACCTCCTTCATAGCCATGTCCACTAAAAAAGAATATTACAGCATCTGCAGGCGTTGCTTTAGCAAAAACAGAACGAACAGTTTTTAGAATATTGGCATGTGTTGCCTGAATACCTGTTAAAGTCGTTATGTCTGCATCATGTTGTGCCATAATTTGATTAAATGTTGCAACGTCAGCTTCGGTAAAGGTCAGATCATTTATGTTCTGATAATCAGCTATGCCAACAGATACAACATACGTATTTTGTGCTTTAATTTCAATTGAAGAAAAAAGCAACAATAGCAAAACAATAATACCCTTCAGTGGATTCATTCTATTTATCGTTTGTTTGCTCCTGAATTAGTAATCTCAATTGTAGCATATTCATTTGCGCCTCCATATGAAGCATCGCTTCCTAAACGGAAATAATAATTTATATATCCATTCTCAGGAAGAATATTTTTTCCACGATATGCCTCGTCGTATGCCTGAACCAAAGCATTGATATTCTGATTGAACCAAGCACGTGCAGACTCATTATCTGTCTTACCGATAGCCTTCTTACCTTGAGCATCTGCTTGATTTGCAGAAATCCATTCAGATTTAAAAGCATCAGCAAGATTATTTCCGTTGGCATCAATACAGTTGGTTTCAACGTCAGAAAGTTGGAAATAATAGTTGCCAATTCCCTTGTTAGGATCATCATCGTCCTTACTGCAAGAAGAGATTGATACACATGCGAACACTGCTACGAGTGTAAGCATCAAATACTTAATTGTTGTTTTCATTGTTTGTTGAATTTAAATTTAACACTATATTAGTTATCTATTTCTCGGATTAAGCAAGCAGTTTGGGAAATACTGCCTGATACAAGCTCAAATTCTGTAGATTTCAACATGCCGTTCTTGTGTTCTTCGAACTCAGCCATATATCGGTTATCCCAGATTTTTCCCTTTTTCGGCTTAATCACAGCAACTCGTTTGTAAGTGGTTCTACCATCAGAGGTTTCTCCAACCTCCAATACTTCGAATCTAGAGTTATCGGTTACATCTTCACGAATACCAATATGAGCTGTAATAGGACTAGTACTTAGTAGAGGCGTTCTTACACGGAACTCGGGATGTTCTTTTTGTAATTGTGCAATAGCCTTGTCAATGGCACGAGTACACACCAAACGAATTTGGCTTTCTCTATCATTAACTCCTTTGAAATTGGAATTCTGACTATGTACAGTCTGACTACCGATGTAACTTACTGTGAACAGAGACTTTTGATTCTTGAAGGCCTCTTTTTTGTTCGCATCTGGAGTGGCCGTGTAATATGCATTGTAGAATCCGTCAGAGATCTCCTTTGTCCAATCAAGGCGATACAGATAGGAAGTGACTGTTACATTGAAACCAGAGTAATCGTTGGTAAGTATGCCCGCTACAGGCATGGCAACCATACCAACAATAGGAATTGCTGATAGAGCAATCGCACCAGACATACGCTTTTCTTTTTCACGGCGTTTGTCTCCATATTGAATATCGTTCACAAGAACATAAGTATTGCCTATGAGCTCTTCACCAGCATCATAAATGACACCCTCTTGAGTCTTATGGGAATATAATGCGGTTTGAATGTCAGACGCATTCACATTGTAATAACCCTTTTCCAAAATCTGATTTGGATTAAATGTTCCTGCTTTATCTTGATTAAACCACTTTGCAACAAGTCGTCGACCAATAGCATTGTCACGAAGAAGCATGTCAATATGAGGCTTCTGGTTGTTGGACTTTGTCGTATCACTTTCTTCAAGTACACCAGCCTTGAATACTCGCTTTGATAGGTTGAAGTCATAGAAATTATCCTGAACTGGAATTTTCTCGAATACACCAACCATTTCTTCACAGTATTCCTGATTGTCATGTTTCAGCATGATTGAGTACATAGACCCCTTATGATATTTGAACACGTCCTGAGCGGCAATATTCGATACAGCCCAAAGACACATATATAATATAAATAGTCTTCTGTCCATAACTAAAAATCATAAAAGGCTCGACCTACGCAAAAGGCATCGATCTTCATTGGATTGACTTTATTGAACTTCCACTTGCCGTCATCTTTGTTGTATTCAAACACATCGACTTTTTTGCTGGCATCCAGCGTTGATGTGAAGACTCCGTTTAAGAATGGAATACCTCCGGCTTCAAGCAGAATGTTGTTCACAACTTTAGTGTGTGGCATGGAGTCATCTGTTGCGCTAACCTCTTCATCTTCCTCCCAGTCAACTTCAACATCTGTATTGCCTAACCAATAATTTACAAATGCTTTTATTTGATTTATTGAAGGAATATACCAGCCGTCACCTAATGATTTGCACCAGTTATATACAGGATAGTTCGCAAGTGAGACCCCTTTTGCTGATGCATAGGCAAAAAGTTCGTTTGTATTTGCCTTTCCATCATTTTCGTCAAGCATTGAAACACCTTTGAGAAATGAAGATTTGACACAATACAAATCTTGTTTCCCTCTAAATGCCTTAACGCTCATCATTTGTCCATGAGTACCATCTTCATTTACACTAAAGACGATACCTTTTATCCCATTAACTTGTAGCACATCGCCTTTTTTAACATTTTTGACCTGTGCCGAACAAATTAGGGATGCAAAACACGCAATGAGAATTGTAATTATTTGACGCATTGTTTTTAGAATTTATGTACTGCACGTGCATCGAAGTGAAGAACACGCTTCATGCCAAGAGCATCACCTTCAGAGCGGTGTGCATCTTTTTTCAACTGATACTCCTGTATTTTTACGTTTGGTGCTCCCATAGGATGGTTTACAAGATTTTTACCCTTTTCTGTGTTGATAGTGTAAACTTTACCACCTTCTGCTTCTGTAGAAGAAATCATGCCTGCCAACATCTTAAAGCCCATTGTGCTTGCATTTGAACAGAAGAAGCTATCTCCGCCAGCTTTTTCTACTACCTTATCATAAGCCTTCCATAGCTTGCAACCTTTCTTGTTAAAATCCAGGTTGCCGCCATTGAGATTCTTCCATATAGTATTCAATTCTCCTCGTGAAGGAATATACCAGCCTTCTCCTAGACTGCGAGCCCAAGCGAAAAGAGGAAACTTCTCCCATGACAGATTGTTTTCTGAAACATACTTAGCGATTGCCTCCATGTTTTTCATTCCATCATCTTCGAAGAAGGCGTTTGTTTCCATCTCCAGAGATTTGTCTGCCAACCAATCTTTGTCGCATTCCTTGAGTGAAAGGATAAGACCATGTTTTCCACTTGCATCTACGTCAACTACAAGTCCTCTAAGATTGCCCTGATTGTAGATGTCACCAACTTTGAACTGTGCGTTTGCACTGATTGTGCCGAGAATGGCAGCAACCATCATTAACAATAAC
>NZ_DS981515.1 GCF_000154845.1 Phocaeicola coprocola DSM 17136
ATAAGGTCGCATAGATACCCGCCTGTATCACCCTATGGGGATCGTGAAGTTCAGGAAAGCGCCACGGAGTCTTCTCTCACTGTTTACTCTAAACTAAACGTATAGGTTGCTGTTCGTCCTGCCTGACGGCATTCTCCAGAACTAAGCACTGGCATCGTCACACAATATAGGTCAGTCTTGGACGAAAGTCTAATTGCACTTAGGAGCCGGATCATTCAAACCGGTCCAAAGAGAAGATAATAGAAGGTCACGAAATGCATTCAGACAACATTTTCGTTGACAAAAGCCGTACGTCATCGGGTTAATGGGGCTTGTCCCCTTACACACGTACCCTTTAGGGTG
This sequence comes from Phocaeicola coprocola DSM 17136, assembly GCF_000154845.1. GTDB lineage: Bacteria > Bacteroidota > Bacteroidia > Bacteroidales > Bacteroidaceae > Phocaeicola > Phocaeicola coprocola. The sequence continues at coordinate 343 of NZ_DS981515.1, forward strand.
CTAGTGTGCTATCACCATACTGCATAGGTGCGAAGTTAGTGAATGTTTTGTAAATGCACAAATAAAGGGGAAAACATTTGGATTTGCGACAATAAAGTACTACCTTTGTTGCTGACCAAACGGTAGCTGACCGATACGGGAGAGTTACCAAAATACAAGCCGCTGGAGTTAATTGACGGACATCCGACATCCCCAGCGGCTTTATTTTTGCCTATCTGCTTCGTCTAGGCATACCAGTACCTCTACTAAAAATGTACTTCAAAGATACTTATTTTCTACCGACTTGATAGTTTTTACCCCATATTCTTGGACATTTTTCCCCCATGAGGTTATCTTTGTAGGGTGAAAGAGAAACCCATAAACGGGGATAGATTGAATGCTGGGAAGCATAAACAATCGGGGTAAGGTTAGCGAACCTTGCCTTTCATCCCCCATTATAACTTTACATAGAGGAACTTTATCTATCCCCCCCCGCCCCCAAAGGGGGAGCGACCAAACGGCAGCTTCACTCAATGGAGTGTTACAGTTCATCAAAACCAAGTGATAACTGTCGTTTCTCTGCTTCTTCTTTCTTTTGGGCAGCTAAAGTCTTTTTCCGAACGTATGTTTTTGTAAATGAAACCCTATCCCCATTAAAGACAATCAACGGATTAATGAACCAATTATATTCGTTTGGACCTCTTGCTATGATTTCACTTTGTACGAGCTCTGCCAATCCTTTGTATATGGCTTTGTCTGATTTGTATTGGGTGTATTCTAAGCATTTTCGCCTATCGAAAATTATCATATCATTCTTAGGCTTCATGCAAGTTAGAATATACCCGAAAACCCGAATAGCTGATTGTGATAGATTGAAAAAAGCGGCAAAATTCGCAAGGTATAGTTTTGCAAATTGCTCTTCATCTACTTCTATTTGTCGGATAAACGAGGTTTTGAATACTTCTCCTGTATCTGTATCAGCAACAGCAACTACAGCTTTTTTATCACTTCCCGTACTACTTTTGTATTTCTTAACAACGTGATTTTCAATCCCTTCAATTGCTTGTTTCATAAAGGGGTTTTCTTCGTTTTTTTGAAAATCGGTTAATTTGAGTACTTTCTTATTTTCCATAAACATTCTATTTAGGCAAATTTGACTTTCTATATATCGGTGAAAAAGTATAATTTGATTTTCCACAAAGGAATATTTAAATTTCCATTAATACAATAAAAAAGCAAAATATATTTTCCTTTTTAACATCTAATAGGAAAGAGTGACTTTCTAATATGGAAAATCAGATTTTCCAATATGGAAAATACCCTATATTGAGTATCAACTACTTAACTTATTCTATTTCTTAAGTTCTTATTATACCCTAAAAACGGCATATAATCAACTACTTAAAAAATCATCGGTCGGGGAGCGCCCAGCGGCAAGGGGCGGGACCACCCGTCCCGACGAGCGCCCACACCATAAACTTTTTTTCGAATAAGCACACAACCGTTTTTCGAACCCTGCAAAATTTCTTCCGAACCCGAACGGCGTAACACTCCATTGAGTGAAGCTGCCGTTTGGTCGCTCCCCCTTTGGGGGCGGGGGGGGTTACATACCCATGCCGAAACCTCTGCTTCTGGTGATTTGCTTGAGTAGGTCTTTCCCCTCTTCCATAGCTTTTGATATGTTTGGGAAATGATGCCTTAAAGCCTCCAGTTGTTCGGAATTGAACAAGTCTTTCATCTTACCAAGTTCTTTTTTCAATTCCTTGGTTTCGGTCTTTAGTTCTTGGTTCTCCGTTCTTAGTCGGTTACTGGTTGTCCTTGCATTGTCCATTTGCTGTCTATAATACTCCTTGTCGTTCTCGGCTTTGAATACCTTTGTGCCGTTTCGCTCTTTTTCAAGTATAGCCTTTCCCAGTCTATCGGATAGCTGTTCATTTTCCCCCTCTAAAGCCTTTATTTTGGCTTTTAAGGCATCTTTTTCCCTATCGTTAACCGTTTTCCCTATCAAGCCGTAAAACTTCTCTGAAGCCTTAGAAATGAGTTTTTGGACGTTTTTCTTTGTTTCAATGGAACGTAGTTCTTTCTGAAGCTGAAGAAGCTGGTTTTGCACGTCCTTGTGCTTGTCTAACGCACTGGATATATCGTTGGATAGTTCCTGAAGCTGTTCTTTCGCACATTCGGTCTTGTACTGCATAGCCGATAAGTGTTTGCGATCAGAAGAAACACCACGTTCCATGCCCAGTGCTTCAGATGCTATGGTTTGGAGTTCTGCCATGTCATCACGCGATAAACGCACACTCTTCCCGTTCGGCTGCGTCCAATCGAAAACTACATGGGCGTGAAGGTTAGGTGTCCATTGCTTTGCGTTCATGTATCCTTCGTCCTTGTGTATATGGATTTGAAACGCTTCAATACCGAAACGTTCCTTGCAGACCGCAGCGAATTGCTGGAGTTCCTGCATGGTGGTTTCTTGCTTGATTACTATTACCCCCTCCCGTATGGGTGCTGCTTTAGTCTGCATCTTCTGCCCAACCGTATCGAAATATCTCTGTTTCGCACTCTCCAGCCGATGGGAGATGCTATCTCCAACCCAGCTTTCATTCAAATGACTAAGTTCCGGACGAACATAGTCCAACTCTTTTTCCCTAAAGTTGTGAATCTCGCTCCCCGGCTTCACTGCTTGTACATGAATACTTGTTGCTCCCATAAGTTAACATTTTTGTGACAATCGATAACAGCCGGTGACAGCCGGCTGACAGGGGGTTAAGGGGGCTTGTCCCCTTACACACGTACCCTTTAGGGTGCTAGTGTGCTATCACCATACTGCATAGGTGCGAAGTTAGTGAATGTTTTGTAAATGCACAAATAAAGGGGAAAACATTTGGATTTGCGACAATAAAGTACTACCTTTGTTGCTGACCAAACGGTAGCTGACCGATACGGGAGAGTTACCAAAATACAAGCCGCTGGAGTTAATTGACGGACATCCGACATCCCCAGCGGCTTTATTTTTGCCTATCTGCTTCGTCTAGGCATACCAGTACCTCTACTAAAAATGTACTTCAAAGATACTTATTTTCTACCGACTTGATAGTTTTTACCCCATATTCTTGGACATTTTTCCCCCATGAGGTTATCTTTGTAGGGTGAAAGAGAAACCCATAAACGGGGATAGATTGAATGCTGGGAAGCATAAACAATCGGGGTAAGGTTAGCGAACCTTGCCTTTCATCCCCCATTATAACTTTACATAGAGGAACTTTATCTAT
>NZ_DS981514.1 GCF_000154845.1 Phocaeicola coprocola DSM 17136
AGACGATTCCATGGATGGACGTGAGGTGCTGGAAATTACAGAACCAGGTTCCAACTGGAATTTTGCTTTAGAGATGGCAAGCAGCATGCAGGAATCACCAACTGCCAGTCAACCGACTTCAGGAAGTTGGATTTTCACTTCAATGCATCGCTCGCAGCTGTCAACTTGGCCAAAGCGGCATGTAAGAGGCTCGGAATAGCCTATTCCATATCCTCTTGCAAGTCTTTCATACACAATGCTTATATGCTTGAACGATTTATTTGCGTGTTCGGGATTAACCCAGACCCGCAAGTTATTGACAAACTTTTCAAAGAACTCATTTTATTTACTGCCAGAGCCGCTTAGGCTTGGCGAATTTTTAACGAACTATTGTAATATGAAGTCTATTATATTTATTTATGCAGAGCAAACATCAAATTATCATATATTAAGTTGTTAAAAACAGGTAAGCTGTTTTTTTTGAATGGTAGATAGCATGTTCTTTCCAAAAATCGCTAACTTTGTCTTAACTTCATGTTACGCTTTAAAAACAGATGAGTTATGATATATCCGATTGGCATACAAACTTTTGAAAAAATAGTCAAAGACGGTTTTGTTTATGTAGACAAGACAGATTTAATTTATTCTTTGGTAACCCAAGGACAGATTTATTTTCTGAGCCGTCCCCGACGTTTCGGCAAGAGCCTGCTGCTCTCTACGCTTCGTGCTTATTTCGAAGGGAAGAAGGAATTGTTTGCTGGCTTGAAAATCGATGCGTTGGAACACGACTGGCACGTGCACCGGGTGTTCCATTTTGATTTTAACGGAGTTGATTTTACAATGCCGGGTGCCTTGCACCTGAAAATAGAGGGATATCTGTATGATTGGGAAGAAGAATTTGGAATCAGTTCTGGAGTCGACACCAATCTGGGTTCCCGTTTCAATCGTATCTTGCAGGCTGCTGCCGAGCAGACAGGGCGAGGGGCAGTGGTCTTGGTGGACGAATACGACAAGCCTCTGCTGGATGTGCTGGAGAAAGACCCGGAGCTGCTGGAACAGAACCGTGAGATTCTGAAGGCTTTCTATTCGGTGTTTAAACTGGCTGACGCTTCGCTGCGTTTTGTCTTCCTGACGGGTGTCACCAAGTTCTCGCAAGTCAGTGTGTTCAGCGGTTTCAACCAGCCCAAAGACATCAGTATGTTCGATAAATACGAGGCTCTATGCGGCATCACGGAAGAAGAACTGCATACCCAATTTGCAGAACCTATCCGGGAAATGGCGGCATCGGAAGGCTGCACGGAAGAGGAAATGCGTCAGCGGTTAAAGCGGCATTACGACGGTTATCACTTCAGCAAAGAGATGACGGACATCTACAATCCGTTCAGTGTTTTGAATGCGTTCGACAGCCAGGACATCCGCGACTTTTGGTTTGCTTCGGGCACACCGACGTATCTCATTCGCCTGATGAACCATTTTCATGAAGGGATTGATCAGTTGTCGGGTATGTATTATTCACAGGATGAGTTTGTGAATTATAAGGCAGATACAGAATATCCGTTGCCGATGATTTACCAGAGCGGCTATCTCACCATCAAGGATTACGACAAACGCCGGAAGACCTTCCTGCTGGACTTCCCCAACAATGAGGTTAAAAACGGTTTTCTCACCCTGGTGGCTTCCAATTATCTGAAGATAAAGGAGAATGTCAGCAACTTGGCACAGGACTTGGCGTTTGCTTTGGAAGACGGTGAACTGGATTCCTTCCGCCAGATGCTGACCTCGTTCCTGGCCAGCATTCCCTATACCATGCGCCGCAAGGAAAGCGAGCCGGAAAGGGAACGCTATTTCCAGTATACTTTCTACCTGCTGCTCCGCCTGATGAGCGTCTATACGGTCCTGGTAGAAAAGGAGCAGAGTGAAGGTCGGGTGGATGGCATCGTGGAGACACCGCAGTGCGTGTATATCTTTGAATTCAAGCTGGATGGCACGGCTGCCGAAGCGCTGAAGCAGATTGAAGCGAAAGGGTATGCCCGTGAGTATGAAGCGGGTGCCCGTCAGGTGGTGAAAGTGGGTGTGAGCTTTTCTTCCCAGACGGGGACGATTGAGGAATGGGAAGTCCGGAAATGATATCTCATAATCTGGAAGTCCTTGGTTCAAGCCCAGGCTAGTCTACATTGAAAATCAGTCATTTGCAAGCAATCGCAGATGCCTGATTTCGTTTATGGTGACCTTCAGGTGACCTTTTTAAACACAAAGTACGCACAAATGGCAAAAATGTGGGATACGAGAACACCGCAAGAAAGCAAGTTTAAACATATTCTACAACACATTCCGGTGAAACACCCCCCATCCATAAGCATACTGAAAAAAACATTTTTCTATATTTGCCACATCACCAATCGGCAACAAGCCATTAAACACACATGCCTATGGAACAACAAACAATGACCGGTTCGGGACTCTATATCCGCAAGTATCCATTCCTCCCCGCACCGGCAGCCGTTGCCCTATGCTTCGGACTGCTTTGCCTGTCCGCACTCAGCTCGTGTACAGGGTGCAGCTACAACCACGAAAAGGCAATGGGAAGCATAGATAATATTTGGGGAAAAGTAGATACACTGATGGCCAAGACAGACCGATTTTTGGAAGAACATCTGCCGGAAGAACCGCCTATAGACTACGAAAAAGAGGGGGTGAATATGAAGCACTTGTTTGTATTTACAGATACGACAATGACCTACAACGGCAAGCCGTTCATGCCGGGAATGACAATAGGAGAACTGTGTGAGATATTCGGACATTACGAGCGTCTTGCGGAACCCGGAATATTTATATGGGATTCGATGGGAATCATTATGGTATCACACGATGAAAGCGGAAAAGACAGTGCCCCTGTAAGCAGAATAATGATTAACTGGAATATAGATTTATACGGAGCTATAAGCGAGGACAATATAAAATGGCTAAAGAACCGTTGTCCACGCCAGTATTTTACGGGTAAAATGATTGTCGGTGGAGCGGTTTTGGGCAGAGGTATGCACATGGATGATTTTCTGAAAAAAACAAATCTGAAATTCAATAACAATCCGTTCCCTCTGCTTTACTATTGTCATCTGCATGACTGGGACTACACCAAAGCGCCTATACACCGCAGAGAAAAATATTATACCTATAGAATCAGGAAGTCTGAAGACGGTAATGATATTGAAAACTTTGATATTGCCATTAACTCACGAGGTTTTGGTGACCCACCGTACGAAGGTCCTGAATATGAAAAGTACATAAACCACCTTGATTAAAACATAGTTATCATGAAAATACGAATCAACCTCTCAGTCTATCTTTAGGAAATTAATCCGATATTCCGGGCAAACAGGTTCGATTGATTCATTATGCCGCCCCCAAAAAGAAGGAGGGCGTGTTTTCCGACTCCCTGACTATTTCCGACTTTTCATGACTATGGCTGACGCGTTCCGTACACGCATGGAAAATTGCGTTATCTTGCACCCGAAATCATAAAAAAAGATTATGGAACTGACACTTATTGAAACGAACGCGTATCTGGAGCTAAAAAGAAAGCTCAGCACGCTGTCGGTACAGATGGCCGACTTCCAAAAGAAAATCGCTCCGTCCTCACCGGAAAAGTGACTTGACGCACAGGAGGTATGCCTGGCCCTCGGCATCTCCAAAAGAAGCCTGCAGAACCATCGGGACAGGGGACTGGTCCCTTATTCGAACATCGGAGGAAAATGCTTTTACAAGGAAGCGGATATCCGGCAAATATTGGAAGAAGGCCTCATTAAAAAAAGAAGGAAATAATGGCGGAAATCATTACAAAAGATTCGGAGGAGTTCAAGGAACTGACCGGATGGATGAAAAAGATCGGAAAATCGTTGGAGGCGGCGACGGCAAGGATACGTCCCGCCATCGCGGACGAACATTACCTGCAGGGGGAAGACGTGTGCGAAATGCTGCACATCTCAAAAAGGACCCTGCAGACGCTGCGTGATGAAGGAGCCATACCCTATACCACCATCGGAGGGAAAATACTGTATCCTGAGAGTGCCCTGTACGAGACCTTGCGGAAAAACTACCGGAACTACAGGCAATACGCCGGATAACCGGCCGTAAAGAAAAAGAAGAAGGGATGCTTATCCGGACTCGCCGGGTACAATCGCCCGTGATTGCGTATAACTTATAAAAAGATAGCCGCCCCAAAATATGGACGGCTATCTTTGCGTTTTTTTCCATCTGTCGGATAAGCATCCCTTCTTCTTAGTTGGCCAGGCGGAACATTCCGCCGATCTTCTCACGCATCCTGTCCGTGTCCTCACCGATTTTTGGATTGATCAGCTCGGCGTAGACCTGCGTGGAGATGATGGTCTTGTGCCCGAGGACTTTCTGCAGGGTTTCAAGCGGCATGCCCTTGCTCAGGGCCAGGGTCGCAAAAGTATGACGTCCGACATGCGGGCTGACGCGGACACTGCAGCCGACCTTCTCGCCGATACGTTTCAGACTGTCCTCCATACTCCCTATTTCCCCCACGGGGAACACCCTGTCCGAAGAGACCTTGAATTCGTTCACCCCCTGTATTTCTCGATCAGCTCGACGGCTATCGGGAGCAGCTTGACAACATAGGGTGCCTTGGTCTTCACACGGTTTCCAACCAGCCAGGTGTTCCCGTCCGAATCCGTGTGGACATTCCGGTAAGAAAGTTCCTTCAGGTCGGCATGGGCCAGGCCGCTGAAGCACATGAAAACAAACATGTCCCGGATGGCCTGCTGCCGCCTGTAGCTCAGCTTGACGCTGATAACGCGTTGCAGGTCCTCCTCCGAGAGGAAAGGACGTTTCTTGTATTCCGGCTTGCACACGAACTTCTTGAACGGGTGCTTGTGGATCCATCCCTCGTCCATTGCCAGATACATCAGCCATTTCAGTGTGTTGACGCGCTCGAAGGCCGTTGACTTGGCCAGCCCGCGCACGGAAAGCATCCAGTTGTAATAGTTCTTGATGAAATCCATGTCCAGCGACATCAGGGGGATATCCTCCGTACCCAACTTGTCCTTCAGGTAACAGGACAGACACTTGTACTCGTCCACCAACCCCCGATAGGTGCTTTGGGCTTTCGTCTTGCCGATCTGCCGTTTGTAATCCCGGATCTGGATATTGAAGATCTCCATCAACGAATGGATCTCCTCGCCAAAGCCGTTATAGCGGTCATAGACCTTCTTGACTGTCAGGAACGAATCGTGGTCCGAGAGATATTGATAGTGCTTGCCGATCTGTGCCTTGATGTTCTCCAGCTCCCGGTTCAGCCGTCTTGCCTCCTCGGATTTGCCTTTGGCACAGTTGCCTTTGGCATCCCAAAGGGCAAGGGGAACATCACGCTTGCAGCTGAAACTCGCCGTCGTTCCGTTGACGGTAATACGCCCCATGACAGGGACACGGCCATTTTTTATGGCCTGGTTCTTGGTGTAGAACAGAACTCGAAAGGTACTCCTCATAACTCGATTATTTTTGTTACAAAATTACTATTTATCGAGTTGTTTTAAGCTATGAAGAATAATGCAAACAATTGAAAAATAACCGCTTATATTGTCTGTTTTATAGACTTGGACAAGGTGACGATTAGGTAACGTAACTCATGCTCAAATGTGCTTTTTGTAGCGTCGTTTTTCAAATGGAAGTGAAAAACAATCCCATTAATTCGCTGAATTCAAGCGGTGTGTCGCCATTATGCAACTATTTCTAAAAATCTCCGACTTTTTTAAAAAACATCACGTTCTTTTGGAGCAAACTTGCCGGTCGGAGAAGGAGGCTTTGGCAGAGAACCAGTAAAAAATTAGCTAAAGTCAAGTCTGTGAGGCTTTTTCTGCCTGAAACTTTTCTTTTTTGCAGGAAAGATTTATCTTTGGCACCGTTAAACTTAAAAAGGAAAAACACTATGAGTCTTGAAAAAACATTGGTTATATTGAAACCATCTGCCGTACAACGTGGCTTAATAGGAGAAGTTACCTCTCGTTTCGAACGTAAAGGCTTGCGTCTGGCAGGTATGAAAATGATGCAGCTTACAGACGAACTTTTGAATGAACATTATGCGCATCTGGCAGGAAAGCCTTTCTTTCAGCGCGTAAAAGAATCGATGATGGCATGTCCGGTAGTTGTTTGTTGCTACGAAGGAGTAGATGCCGTTCAGATCGTCCGTTCGATGACAGGAGCTACAAACGGCCGTGTTGCCATTCCGGGTACAATACGAGGTGATTATTGTGTAAGTTCTCAGGAAAACATTATCCATACATCCGACTCTCCCAAGACGGCTGCAGAAGAGGTAAACCGTTTCTTTAAGCCCGAAGAGCTGTTCGAATATAAACAATGTACACTACAACACCTTTATTACGAAGATGAGTATAAGCTTGTATAGCAGCTTGTTATAGAAAATAGAAAAATAAAATGCAGGAAATCGTTCAGATTTGCCTGCATTTTATTTGGTCAATTCAAATAAAGATTATATTTTTGCACCCGCAAACGAAAGGAAATGCACTCTTAGCTCAGTTGGTAGAGCAACTGACTCTTAATCAGTGGGTCCAGGGTTCGAATCCCTGAGGGTGTACTTTCAGATGAAGTTGCACGGGAAATTTGACAATTTATAGTGGATGCACTCTTAGCTCAGTTGGTAGAGCAACTGACTCTTAATCAGTGGGTCCAGGGTTCGAATCCCTGAGGGTGTACCAGGTCGTGAGGCAAAACATTGAGAAGTCCTGAAAACTTGACCGGTTTTCAGGACTTTTTTTATTATTCCTATACACTATCGTTTTTCAGTTAAAGTTTATTATGCCTTCTTTTAAAGAAGGGAAAAGAGGAAGCTTTTCTGATATAATCTTATACATTTGTAGCAGAAAACTGGTAAAGCAGGAAACTGCATAAGAAGAGAGGCAGTTTTTAGAAAACGATCGTAAGAAATAAATGTAATGAAATCAAAGCGATTGATAGGGCTATTGCTGTATACAGCATTGCCGGTTTGGGCCTTTAGTCAGATAAAAGGAACAATAGTAGACATCCATCAACAACCGGTAGAAGGTGCGACCATTGTCATGCAACTACTGGATTCAACTTATTTAGAGGCTACCATCTCTGCGGCCGACGGTACATTTATGCTTAAACCGGAGCCGGAGAGTTATCAGCTTATTGTCCAGCACTTACTTTATCAGACTAGACAAATAAAAGGTCGGGCTCATGATGTCGGCATCATTACATTGGAGCCGAAAGACTATAATCTGGAGGAAGTGGTAATTAAGGGTGAAAGACCATTGGTTAAAGTAGAAGACGGGCGGCTTGGATATGATCTTTCGGTACTTTCTGAGAAACGGGCTGTAAACAATGCATACGAGGCTATATCCAAACTACCGGGGGTACAGGAGAGTAACGGGACTCTTTCTCTTGCAGGAGCTAGTTCTCTTACAATTGTGATGAACGGCAAGCCTACGACTATGACAGCAGATCAGCTGGAAACATTGCTGCGTAATACACCGGTAGATCGTGTAGAGAAAGCAGAAGTCATATACAGTGCCCCTCCTGAACTCCATGTGCGTGGAGCTGTCATCAATGTGGTGATGAAACGCTCAAATGACTATTCATTTCAGGGAGAGTTGAGCACATACTATCAGAACAGATATTTCAGTAGTGGCGGTGCGAATGGTAATTTCCGATTATCTACGCCTAAAGTAACTCTGGATGTAATGTATGGGGCCGACAATGCCAAAATAATGGAATATACGGACTTGTTCTCCAGACATACATTAGGCGATAAGGTTTATGAAATAACTCAAAATGAGAAACTAAGTACCAAAAGCTGGATGCATAATGTAAGAACGGCTCTGGAATACAATATCAATGAAAAGAATCGTCTGAATATTGCTTATACCGGAAGTTTTACTCCCGACAGAAACGGTCGTAGTATAGCAGACGGAAGTTTTCAGCAATCCACTCTCGATAAATTTACAGAAAATAAGATGCATAACATAGCTGTACAATACAGTTCCGGTTTCGGACTCGAATTAGGCGGTGATTATACCCGATTCACTTCTGATAATAACCAGACAATGTTAACACAGCTTACAGATAATAGTGAAAACGCATATACCCTGACCGGCGGCAGCGTATTGACCGTTACTCTGTTTATGCAGACCAGAAACATAGTCTGCCCAATAATTGGGGTATAGGTTACGGTGTTTCCTATCTCTATACAAAAAACTACGATTTTCAGACTTATAATAATGTGACAGGTAATATAAAACCTGAAAATACTGATGCTAAGCTGGAAGAGCAGACAACTAATTTCTATTTCTCGCTGAGCAAGAATTGGGCAACAGGGACTTCGTTCACTGTTTCGGCTACTGGAGAATATTATACTATTGGCAATTATCACAAATGGGCGGTTTATCCGCAAGCCTCGTTGACATATCTGAAAAGTCCGCAACATATTTTCCAGCTATCCCTGTCAACAGACAAGACATATCCTGGTTACTGGGATATGCAGTCTTCAGTCACCTATCTGAATGGATATTCTGAAATTCAGGGAACGCCTGGTTTAAGACCTATGACGAACTATAATCTGAATGGAAACTATATATTGAAACAGAAGTATATCGTTGGCCTGTTCTATAAACATACATCCGATTACTTTGCCCAGTCTCCCTATCAGGCAACCGACCGGTTGGCATTGATATACAAGAACACTAACTGGAACTATATGCGTATGATAGGAGCCAATATCATTGTACCGTTCAGTATGGGGAACTGGTATGATGCAAGGCTTACACTTGTAGGTATGCAGGCACGACAGAAATGTGACCAATTTTTTGACATACCTTTTGATCGTAAGAAATGGGTATTTGTCGGAACACTTGATAATACCTTCAAGGTTGGAAAGAACCTTTCGTTTGAACTGACAGGGAACATACAAACACCTTTCGTTCAGGGAACGTTGGATCTTGCAAGCACATTCAATCTTACAGCCGGAATGAAGTGGAACTTTGCCAAAGACAAATGTACACTTACGGCACGTTGCAGTGACATCTTTAATTCCGGCATGCCGGATATGAAGGTTCGCTTCAAAGGTCAGTATTTGGATATGAACAGTTCTTTCTACACCCGTACAGTATCTCTGAACTTTACATACCGTTTTGGCGGATATAAAAAACAGGAGGTAAAAGAAGTAGACACTTCACGGTTCGGGCATTAAAAAATAATCGACTTACTACATTAAAGACTTGTTATAGTCAAATATTAGGAACTAATTGATTAATTAAAGATGCTGAATATTTTCAGTATCCAAAGATTAAGAGTAAGTTTATTATCCAATACTTCGGTAAATTTTTACCGAAAAATTAAAAGTTAAACAATAAAACCGGCAAAAGTCGGTTCGGAAACACTAAAGAGGTCATTGAAATGTTGTCTAAAACGAATGGTTAAGCATGAAGAAATGTGCTGAAAAAAATGTGCTAACCTGCTGATAATAAAGGTAAAAAAGTATTGCATAATTCGCTGGTTTTTTAGTAAATTAGAAGTCTCTCAACTCTTCTGATTATGACTAAAGAAACACTCCTTATGCAATACCAATCCGAGTGCCTGTCGGCTCTCAAATCAGTAGCGAATATACAAAAACCTTTTGAAAAAACGTTCATGGACACCATGAAATTATTCATGGCCATCCCGGATCGTATAAACTTCCTCCAATTGGGCAGATATGGCTGTTTCTCAGAACAGACTTATCGTAACCTTTTTGAGCATGAAACTTTCGACTGGTTTGCGTTCAACGGCTCTATCATCAGCAAGCATCTCACAGGCAAAAGAAAAGCCATCGCCATCGATCCTTCCTATATTCCCAAATCAGGCAAGAAGACACCTTGGATAGGTTACTTCTGGTCTGGTTGTGCAGGAGAATACAAGCGTGGACTGGAAATCATGGGCATCGGTGTCATTGACATCGACAATCATGAATGCATGACTTTAGGTTCCATTCAGACGCCGGATTGTAAGACCTTGGATAATATGGA
>NZ_DS981513.1 GCF_000154845.1 Phocaeicola coprocola DSM 17136
TTAATTGACAAACTTTTCAAAGAACTCATTTTATTTACCGCCAAAGCCGCTTAGGCTTGGCGAATTTTTAACGAACTATTGATTTATTAAAAGGTTTATTTTATATAGAATGTAATAGAACTGATATTATGAAAAGGTTACTTTATATAATAACAAACCTTGCTTTTGTATGTGTATGTCTATTATTACTATGGATTCTGGCACAAGTGCTTGTGTTTGCATCTTTCCGGATACCAAGTGATTCCATGTCGCCTGAACTCCGAGAGGGAGATTTCGTGCTTGTGTGGAAACCGATCGTTGGGGCACGTCTGTTCAACCTGAATAAATCGCTTAATCTGGAACAGACAGACATTTACCGCCTGCCGGGGTTCAGGAAGATAAAGCGAAATGATGTGGTAGTTTTCAATTTCCCACATCCAAACGACTGGAACCGTATAGAGATGCACATAATGAAGTATTATATCAAGCGCTGTATCGGATTGCCCGGAGATACGCTCTCCATAAGGAAGGGGATGTTCAAGGTGAAAGGTGTAGACATGCCTTTGGGGAATGTTGCTTCACAGAAGCGCATAGGATTGATGCGTCCTGAGGATTTTCCTGAGGGCGTGTACAGGTGCTTCCCGTACGACTCCCTATTGGACTGGAACATAAAGGAGTTCGGACCTCTGTTTGTTCCCGGAGAGGGGGATGTGGTGAAGATGGACCGTACGGGTGGTGTATTGTATCGCAAACTCATTGAATGGGAACAAGGGAAGAAGATGTATGTAAAGGGAGATACAGTACTGCTGAACGACAGTGTGATAACTTCTTACCAGTTCCGTAAGAACTATTATTTCGTAGCGGGAGACCATGGTGAGAACTCACAGGATTCCCGTTACTGGGGGCTGCTTCCGGAGGAGTATATCGTGGGGGTGGCTTCAAGGGTATGGAAATCTGTGGACAGCTATACAGGCGATATTTGCTGGGACAGGGTATGGAAGAAGATTGAATAAAAAGGAATATGGAACTTTTTTGAGCGAGCTATGCATATTATGAGTGTTGAACTAAGGAAATGGTTATGCAGAGTCATACCGTGGCTGGCTGGCCTACTGCTTGCAGGACTTGCGGGTGGAACCGTGCTGGTGACAGACGGAAGTTTACCGTCCGACCTTCTGGGAACGCAGTGGATGTGGCTTTCTGCCGTGATGACTGTTGTATTACCTTTGTGGCTTGCCGGATATATTGTGAATCCACAGCGGACTGTCCGTATCGTGTCGGAATCGGTGCAATGGGTGCTGATGGGATTCGGAGCAGTGGAAGCCCTGCATGGCCTGGGGCAGATTGCAGGTATATATCCGTCAAACCATTCGCTTTTTGTCCTTACGGGCACATTCTATAACCCGGGTCCATATTCAGGCTATCTGGCGGCAGTTCTTCCGGTAGCTCTGTACCGGATGTTAATATTGAACGGGAAGAAAGACCGTCTTTCGGTTGTGCAGTATTATCTATCGATGTGTGTGCTGTTGCTGATATGCTGTGTGCTTCCGTCGGGCATGAGCCGTGCGGCATGGATTGCTTCCCTGATTTCGTGCGGATATGTGGTTCTCAGGGTTTACCGTGTGAAAGTAAAATCGTTTGTATCGGAACACAGATATGCCGTATTGGGCGTGCTTATACTCGGCTTGCTGTCTGCCTCCGGTGCGTATTTCATGAAACGTGATTCGGCAGACGGCCGTTTGCTGATAGGGAAGATAACTTCCCGGGTCATTGCCGCCAGTCCGTGGGGTGAAGGGAACGGAAGGACTTTTTCCGCCATTTACGGTGATGCCCAGGAAAGATACTTCACTGATTGTGAATATTCGGAGTCGGAGGCATGGGTTGCCGGAACACCCGATTTTGCCTTCAACGAATATCTGCAGATAGCAGTTGAATATGGAGTGTGGGTATCCGTTTTGCTTGTAACTGTATTACTTGTGTTGTCAATGATAGCCGGGAGCCGTAAACATCTTGCGGGAATGGGCGGATGTCTTGTATCACTTATGGTATTTGCATGCTTTTCCTATCCGCTGCATATCCCGGCTATTGTTTCTGTATGGCTATTGGCGGTAATGGCGCTTTGTGGCGAAGGTCTGGTGATGATAAAACGCAAATCAGTTGCCGTGATAATCCTGCTGCCGGTTGTTGTGGCCGGATTAACAGCTTCGGTGAATAGGTATGGTATGTACTCCGCACGCACACGGGCTGTTCGCCAGTGGATGCCTGTCAGGGTTCTGTATCATTCCGGGGCATTTAAGGCGGTTGCCGAGGAATATGGAAAGCTTTATGATAAAATGTCCTGGCATAAAGATTTCTGTTTCGAATACGGAAGGGCATTATACAAAACCGGAAGTTACGGCAAGGCAGAAGAGGTTCTGCTGAAATCCATGACGGTGAGCGGAGATCCGATGATATTGAATATTTTAGGACGCAATGCACATGAAAGCGGTGAGTATGGAAAAGCAGAGATGTATCTGCTGCGTTCAACCCGCAGATTGCCGGAGCGCGTATATCCCCACTATCTGCTGGTTAAGCTTTATGCAGAACCTGGGTATTTTGACAGGGTAAAGCTTGTCAGGGAGGCAGAGTATGTGCTTAACGCTGAACCTAAGGTGAATTCTACCGCTATAAGGGAAATGCGCCAGGAGGTGAAGAAAATATTGGAAGACAAAAAATTGTGGAAGAATCAATAAAAGAATAATATAAAATCGGGTAGGATATGGAAAACAGTGGAAACATGAATATATGTCTGCAAACAATGAACATCATATTCCACTCCATGTTAAACCCGTCCAATCGAAGAAAGGAGGTGTTACCTATACAAAGATAATTATTATTTTTAATACCACAAATTGGAGGGTGTTCCTCCCTAGAGATTATTAGAATTATAAATTAATTAAAGTAAAAATTTAAACTAAAATGAATAAGAAAATATTGAAAGTAGTTTTTGTATCCGCATTTGCTTTGGTTGCTGGTTATAGTGTATATGCTTCACAGCAGAAGGTTGAAATGTCAGATTTAGCTATGGCTAATGTAGAAGCATTAGCAAGTGGAGAAGGTAGTTCTCAAGATTGTGTAGTATATTGTAATTATTGTCCAGGTTGGGATTGTATTATATCATGGGGACCTGGTATAGATGGAGTAACTTGTCCGAGCCATAGAAAACGATAATCTATTCACTAATATAAATTTCGTATAAACCTGTCCTAACGTATGTGTAGGGCGCTAAATCTTTACATATGAAAAGTATATATTTGCTAGCACTGGTTTTTATTTTGTCTTCTTGCACGTTTGGTGACAAATATCAGAATGTGGAAACATTTTCTCTTGATGATTTTAAAGTAGTCAGGGAACTTGAAGGCAAAATGTTGGAGTTTGACAGCTTAATTATGCATCCGACTGAACTGAGGGTCTTTGATTCCTTACTTATCACGGTAAACTATGATTGTGAAAAGATGCTGCATATTTTTAATTTGAATACCCGAAAGCAAGTAAATCAATGTTTGTTAAGGGGACAAGGTCCCAATGAAATGTTGCAACCTCGTTTTGTCGGGAATGATAAAAGCAAGGTCTTGCTTTTTGACGTGGCAACTTCAAAAGTTATGGAATATGAAATAACAGACCTTTTAAAGAACTCTTCACCAGTACCTTGTAGGCAGGCACAACTGCAGAATAAAATTTTTATATGTGCAAATCAAATAGGAACACAGTTTCTAGGGTGTTCACACCAGCCTGATTATCAGATTTACACGTTTGGATTGGATGGAGCCTTGCATGACAAATTAATTCCTTATCCAGCTTCTTCTATTTCTTATTCAGATGTTGAAAAAGTGGATGCATATTATATGCGGTTTACAACAAATGAAAAAGACAAATTGGCATTATGTTATTGCATGACTGATTTGATTGAGATATATGGGCTGGATGGGACATTAATCAAAAGACTTCAAGGACCTGATTATTTCTTTACTTACTTTAAGGAAGTTCATAATGGAGAAGTAGTCACATCTTCTCCGGATACGAATAGATTGCGTGATGCGTATTTTTCTCCGTGCAACATTGGAGACTCTTTTCTGGTATTGTATAATGGGAATAAACCGATGGATAAATCTTATAGTTACTTGTGCAAAGAACTATTTGGCTTTTCGTGGGATGGCATACCGCAAACCAGATATTTATTAAGCGATGCTATCTTTGCTTTTGATGTAGATGTCAAGCATCATAAAATTTATGGAATCAGTGACTCTCCAGAGTATCATATAGTCGAATATAATTATTGATGTATGGAAGGGAAAATAAGAAATATAATCATTGCTCTGGGAATCTGTCTTTTATTGGCAATGATTGTATTGGGGCTTAAAAACCGTAATAATATATATACTTGGTTTTTGGGAGATGTCCAGACTCTTTATATGCAGGCAGATAGTTTATACAAACAGAAAAGATACGAGGATGCCGTAACTCTGTACTCAAAACTGGCGAAAATAGACACAGCAAAACGTTGTCAGTTTATTTTAGGTGATATATATTATCAGGGTAAGACAGGGGTAAGGAATTACAAAAAGGCCATGGAGTTATTCCTGAAATCTGCAGATAACGGTAATTCAGATGCCCAAAACAATGTGGGCTATATGTATGCTTATGGTGTAGGATCAGACATAGATTATTCTAAAGCAAGAAAATATCTCAGTATGGCAGCTTTGCAAGGGCACTCCCAGGCACAGGTTGGTTTGGGAAGTCTTTACAGGCATGGCTGGGGAGTAACCAAAAGCTATGCGGAAGCATTCAAGCTATATAGAAGGGCGGCTGCACATGATAATACTGATGCTATGAACAATTTAGGATATATGTACACATTTGGTTACGGAACTTCTACCAGCGTGACTGATGCCATATATTGGTTTGAAAAATCCGCTGCAAGAGATAATGTCGTTGCATTGTTTAATCTGGCTGTCTTTCATATAGAAGGGCATGGATATCCCAAGGATTTGTCGAAAGGAGCTGAGCTTCTTTCAAGAGCGGCTGAATTGAATTCTCCTGCGGCGCAGTTCAATCTGGGCTTGATGTACTATTGGGGCAAAGGAGTTAATAAGGATTATTCAAAAGCAAAGAAATTGTTCCAACAGGCTTCGGCCCAAGGACATAATTATGCATTAGAATTTCTTATGAAGGTGGAAAATAAGGAGAAGGTTTCTGAAACTGATTCAATTTTTGATTGGAAATTGAAGGCGATATAAATATCGTTATGTAAATGATTATTCTTTAAAGGTGTTGATGATGAAAGATTCTATGATCAATATTTTATTAATAAATACATAAAAGAGTACAAATACCAAATTTTTGAGTTTTCTTCTTGTGTTTGCATCCTTTCGGATACCAAGTGATTCCATGTCTCCGGGACTCCGTGAGGGGGATTTCGTACTTGTGTGGAAACCTGTCGTTGGAGCACGTCTGTTGTTGCTTCATGTGTGAATAAACGAAAGAAAGTCAACAAACAAAATTTAAGGTAAAATGAAATACCCATGAGATAAAAAATCACGCCCAAGAGAATGTAAATAGTCAAGCTGAAGTTACCTTTGTATAGTGTAACCCTAAAATGTATCAGTTATGGCAGAAGTGACATTCCCTCAGTTGATACAGCGCGCTTGCGGTATCGACGTCCACCTGAAGGTTGTGGTGGCGACAATTGACGGAGCAGGCATCCAACGCGAGACCCGCTCATTCAAAACCTTCACGAGTTCTTTGAATGAATTGAAAGAATGGCTATTGTCCAATGGTGTAACGCATGTGGGAATGGAGAGTACCGGTGTTTACTGGAAGCCGGTTTATAAGGTTCTTGAAGATTCCATTCCCAATGTCTGGATAGTCAATGCCCGTCACATTAAGAATGTTCCGGGTCACAAGACAGACAAGATGGACAGCGAATGGATCTGCAAGCTTCTTCTGGCAGGTCTTCTCAAACCGAGCTATATTCCTCCCAAGGAGCAGCGTCAGCTTCGTGACCTGACGCGTTACCGGAACAAGCTTATTCAGCAGATAGCTTCAGAGAAGAACCGTATGATGCGTATTCTTGAAGACTGCAACATCAAGCTTTCAAGTGTAGTAAGTAATACAAGCGGTACGACAGCTACTTCTCTTATTGATATGCTTTGTGAAGGCAAAGTCCTTACTCTTGATGATATAAATTCAGTTTATCACGGTAAACTGTCAGCCAGTCCTGAAGAATTGCTTGAGGCGTGTACCGGTTTTGTTGAAGAGCATCACATTTATCTTCTTCAGATGATCCGAAAGGATATAGACCAGACTCAGACTTTGGTTGATGATTTGTCCGAACGTATAAAGAGACTGTTGTCCAAGTACGAGAATGTCCTTGAACTTCTCAGGGAGATTCCCGGTTTTAGCACCAAGGTTGTAGAGGATCTGGTTTCTGAGATAGGTCTTGACATGTCCCACTTCCCTTCTGAAAAGCATCTTTCGTCCTGGGCCGGTCTTTCTCCGGGCAACAACGAGAGTGCGGGTAAAAAAAAAGCGCACGAATCACTCACGGAAACAAACAGGTAAAGGCGGTAATCACAGAAGCCGCATGGGCTGCGACCCGTACAAAGAATACGTTTTTTAGTGAGAGATACCATCGTATAGCTGCCCGCAGAGGAAAGAAACGTGCCTTGATTGCAGTGGGACATTCTCAGTTGATATCCGTTTATCTGATACTGAGTACAGGGTCCCGTTACCATGAACTTGGAGCACAATATATGCAATCCAAGATAGAGCAGAAACGCAAGGTATATTTGTCTTCTGAACTTAAAAAGCTTGGATACAATGTCTCACTTACTAAAGTTCCACAAGCTGTAACACTGAACTAATAATATAGACCAAAGGCCGACTTTTACTGGAATTACCATAGCCCGACAATGAAATTGGTCTCAACAGCTAAGCGCCAAAGATTGTGACTTATGTACACGTGTATGAAACTTTTAAATTCTTAGCTGTTGCTATTTATTATTGTACAATAGCCGCACTTGTGTTCTCATAAGTGCTAATCTTTCTTTTATCCAAAACCTCGGATTTATATCAATTTTAGTATAAACCTGTCCTACTTTGTGTGTAGGACGCTTAATATTTACGTATGAAAAATAATATCTTGAAATTAGTTTTTGCATCCGCATTTGCTTTGGTAGCCGGCTATAGTGTATATGCTTCACAAAAGAAGGTTGAAATGTCAGATTTAGCTATGGCTAATATAGAAGCATTAGCAAGTGGAGAAAATGATCATTCTCAAAAAATATGGGAACGTTATTACCGTCCAGATGGTACAGGTTATAATTGTACAAAGACAGGCAATGAAACTTGCTAGTAGTAAAATAAGTTCTAGTTACGATAAATATTAATGATTTTAAGATTTCATTTTGTTTTTATCCAAACTGAAGTGATTTAAGTATTAAGATAGGGTCTAGGGGTTTTCTTTTATAGATAACTCCTATTCCTTATTCTATATGGATTTAAATTTGTAATATTACAATACTTCGGTAAATTTTTACCGATAAATTAAAATTAAACATAGAATCGGCATAATCCGGTTCAAAAATATATTCAAGAGATCATTGAAATACTGTCAAGAATGAATCGTCAAGGAGTAAGAAAAGGGATGAAAAAGATATGCTAAACAGCTGAAAACCAACAGAAAAAGTATTGCATAATTTGTTGATTATTAGTAAATTAGAAGTATTCCACCACTTTTAATTATGACTAAAGAATCACTCCTTATGCAATACCAATCCGAGTGCAGAAACGCTCTCGAATCAGTTGTAAATATAAGCAAATCTTTTCAGAAAGTATTCATGGATGCAATGAAATTGTTCATGGCTATACCTAACCGCATCAATTTCCTTCAAATGGGACGATATGGATGTTTCTCGGAACAGACATACCGGAACAATTTTGAGAATGATGACTTTGACTGGTTTTCCTTCAATGAAGCCATCATCAGGGAACACCTTAAAGGTGGTCGCAAGGCGATAGCCGTTGATCCGTCTTTCATTCCAAAATCAGGCAGCAAAACGCCGTGGATTGGCTATTTCTGGTCCGGTTGTGCCAGTGAATACAAACGTGGACTGGAAATAACCGGTATTGGAGTTATAGACGTTGACAACCATGAATGTATGACTTTGGGCTCTGTACAGACACCTGATAACGCAACGTTGGAAAGCTACGGGAAGAATCTTGTAGACTGGTACAGTTCTTACCTTATCAGCATACAGGAACATCTGAAACGTATTTCTGGCACTGTCGTATGTGATGCGTTCTTTTCAAAGGCAACTTTCATCAAACCATTGTGTGAGAACGGATTCCACGTTATAAGCCGCTTCAGAAATGATGCAGTGTTGTTTTATCCCACCTTAGAAAATAGGACAGGAAAACGCGGACGTCCAAAATTGTATGACGGAAAGATTGATTTTGAAAATCTGGACATCACAAGATGTACCGAGTATAAAGTGAACAAGGGTAAACTTTATGGACTGAAAGCATACTCCAAAGCACTCAAACGTTTTGTGAGCTTAGCTGTATGGTATCCTATGGATGGAAGAACGGACAAATGGCAGCTGTATTTCTCCACGGACGAGATGCAGGATGCCAAGGAGGTTTTAGACTTCTACAGGACACGTTTCCAGCTCGAATTCTGCTTTCGCGATGCCAAGCAACATGCCGGAATGACGAACTGTCAGGCAACCGACTTCAGAAAACTGGCATTTCACTTCAATGCGTCACTTGCAGCGATAAACCTTGCCAAAGCTGCCTGTAAGAAGATGGGAATAAAATATTCCATATCATCATGCAAGTCAGTCATACACAATGCTTACATGCTTGAACGATTTATTTGCGTGTCTGGGATTGAGCCAAACACGCAATTAATTGACAAACTTTTCAAAGAACTCATTTTATTTACCGCCAAAGCCGGGTCAGTAGAAATTTCGTGGGGATTATTTTTTATACTCGTAAAGTATTGCTTACTTCGCATTATGAAAAACGATTATTTGAACATGCTAGCCAGCCTCGTGTTGCCGGCTCAGATATTAGATTACTTTCTTATCTCTGGAGTTGAACAAACCTCTCAAGAGATTCATATTAGTCTGGATGAAAAGATGAATTCCAAGTTAAGCAATGACGAACATTTTGAATCCAAAGGTTTTATGGAAGCTGTTAATGTGACAGACTTTCCCATACGGGACCATAAGGTAATCCTCAAGATCAGACGTCGTCGTTGGACGGACTTGCGCACAGGTAAAAGTTTCAGTATTCCCATCGACCTCGATGTTGTAGCCAAGGGAACCAGATACTCCAAAGAATTTGGGGCTTTTTTAAAAGAAACGTATGGAGACATCCCCAGTGACCTGCCGTACGCTTGAGGAATTCTATCATATAGATGGTCATACATTTGAAAAACAGTACAAGGAGGTTCTCAGCGGATATCGTAATTGGGAACAGTTATCCCATGCCGGTGAATGGATGCTGTTTCCGGAAAATATGGGACCGTATCTGGCGATTGACGAGACCTCACTCTCCAACGGTGAACTTTACACCTTTGTAACCAACCGTGATGCCTGTACGAGAGAGTGCTCCCTGGTAGCTGTCGTGGCAGGAACTAAATCAGAGGATGTAATAGCTGTGCTGCAACGAATTGACGAGGAAAGCCGTTATGCCGTTAAAGAAGTGACACTTGACCTTTCAGACTCCATGCGCAAGATTGTACGGACTGCATTTCCTGAAGCCAGCCGTGTGATAGACCGTTTTCACATTCAGAGATTAGCTTGTGATGCTGTGCAGGAATTACGCATCAAACACCGTTGGGATGCCATACAGCAGGCCAATGAGGAAATGGAAGAAGCTAAGCGGAAGAACGAAGATTATGTCCCATACCGATATTCCAATGGCGATACCCGTAGGGAATTACTTATACGCTCCCGGTATCTGCTTTTCAAGTCAGCTGATAAATGGACAGAAAAACAGAAGCAAAGGGCAGCAATCCTATTTGAGGAATACCCTGACATCAAAAAGGCATACGGTTTGTGCCATTCCCTGCGGATGATTTTCTCTAAGAACACCATAAAGGACGCTGCACGTCTGGCTATGGCACGATGGTATAATAAAGTAGAAGAAGCAGGGATGCATTCTTTTAATGTCATTGCTGCTACTTTCTATGAGCACTATGATGAAATACTGAATTTCTACAACCATCGTTCTTCAAATGCGATGGCAGAATCGTTCAATGCAAAAATTAAACTGTTCAGAGCAAATCTAAGAGGAGTAGCTGATAAGAAGTTCTTTTTATTCCGCATTGCGAAGCTATATGCGTATCCCCACTAAATTTCTACTGACCCCCAAAGCCGCTTAGGCTTGGCGAATTTTTAACGAACTATTGTGTAGTAGTACAACCGAGAATAATAAGTCTTATAAATTATCTCAAAGTCTTCATCCGACAATGTGCGATTCTTATTTGAGAAATGAAATATTGTCATAAAATAAAAGTAACAATAAAAAGGAGCCACGACATGCTTATGCCATCCTCAATATGTTTCATAATATCAAATTAAGATATTAGCATAAATCTAAATCCACAGATTTTATACTAACAAATTTATCCGATAAGAAGATACAGACAACGCTTCATCTACACAGAAAGTTCAAAATAACATTTTACACCCAATCAATTGCCTTTAAACTTTCCCTTCAAATAGCTTCCTAAATTATTCCATAAAATTCTTACCGGATAATAGTATTTGATTGAATCAGCGTTTCAGGAGTCCTATTTTCAGATTCAATTTAAAGTAATAAACTCCGTTTTCACGCTCCAGATATCCATATTTATCTTTCTCTGTTGAACCTTTTTCTAAACGTGAATTATAGAAAAGGGAATCGGCAAAGACCTGACGGTAAGCACGCTGATAGCACAAAACATCTCCGTCACCTGTCACAAACAGAAAACCGCATATAGCTGATTCAATTCCATTGTAAAGTTTGGCCGGACGCATACCTGTAGCAAGTGCCAATAAAAATTCTTTTATTTTATACTCATAAAAACCGTGCTTGTTTATCAGTTCGTCCTTTATTTTTAGAGGATTCAGCTGTTTTATCGCTTCTGTAAGCTCAGATACTTTCGTAATACCATCCAGCCACATCAAACGTGTCATTTCAGCGAGCAAACGTCCCATGTGAAGATCAATCATAGAAAGATTACTTCGGAATATCTTATCTGCTACATCATTATATTTCAAAACTCCTCCTAAACGTTCTATCATCAGCATTCGGGATATGACGTCGTCTTCCTCACCTTCCGCATTAATCTTATTTATTGTTGGTACGGCAAATTTTACTCCTGTTTGCTCAAATTTAAAATTAGCCGTACGCCCTCCATCAAGCAATGGTAGCATCATACCCAAGCGCGAACGTACACAAAAACCTGTCAGCGGAGCCGACTCATCGTAAAATGCAACACTAAAGTCGGTACGATCGTCAGTTTTAGCCTCCAAGTCATAAATAGCCACTTCATCAAGAAATTCTTCTACTCCATCTGGAGAAGTTACATCATCCTGACGACTATTACGAATAGCATGCAATATTAGTTCAGCTACTGTTTCGAAATCCTCGCGAGGAACAAGCTTATCTATCTTTTCGCCCTTTATATGGATATTATTTTTTTCGATAACATACTGACGCGTTCCATCATGTTCCTC
The DNA here is from genome assembly GCF_000154845.1 of Phocaeicola coprocola DSM 17136. Lineage (GTDB taxonomy): Bacteria > Bacteroidota > Bacteroidia > Bacteroidales > Bacteroidaceae > Phocaeicola > Phocaeicola coprocola. Next base: position 11,745 of record NZ_DS981513.1, read on the forward strand.
ACGCTGTACCATAGCTATAGGAATACACTGTTGCTCATTCTTTTTTACATCAGAAGTACCGGCATACACATAACCATTTGCCAATAGGCGAAAAAATGCATATAATTCGCCCCATTCTCTTTTTGTTGCCTCAAAAGCCATATTATTATCAGTTTTAACAGGTGCAAAGATAAGTAAAACAGATGTTAATAAAAAGGTTTACATAAGATACAAATATTAAACAATGTTATACAGCAGAAAATTATATCTTTTTTGTTTGCAGTATAACAAAAAGTACCTACCTTTGCAGTGTGTTTTTCATAGTATTAGATTTAAGGTTAACAAAAGGTTGGAGTACAGCGGTACTCCTTTTTTTATGCCCATAAGTAAAGAGATTAAATTCTTATAGATATTTCTCTAAAAATCGCATATATTTGCATACGGATTGTTTTCTTCTTTTTATAATGAGTTGATTCATCCAGCACAAATTTTTCTCTAATAATATATAAATATGGAACAAGAAACTCTACTTAATGAGCATAATAAACAGGAATATCCTCCTATGCATACTTGCGAACATATCGTAAACCGTACAATGGTAAACATCTTTGGATGTGGACGCGCAGTGTCGGCACACATCGAACGAAAGAAAAGCAAACTTGATTTTGCTTTACCTAAGGCGCCTTCAGTTGAGGATATTGAAAATATTGAAAAAACTGTCAATGAAGTAATTGCCCGCCATCTACCCGTCACAACAGAATTTATCACACAAGAGGAAGCTGTTGGAAGATTTGACTTAAAACGACTGCCAGACAATGCGTCAGATACAGTCCGAATTGTACGAGTCGGCGACTATGACGAATGTTTATGTATTGGACTGCACGTTACAAATACCTCAGAAATAGGTACTTTCCGCATTATTAGTTCTGATTATAAAGATGGGATATTCCGCATTCGCTTTAAATTAGCATAACTTAAATAACATATGAGTAAGAAAAAAACAAACTCTACAGGTTCACTGAAAGGGTTTATTCTTCTAATTATTCTTGTAGCAGGAGTTCTTTACTTCTACCAAAATAAAGACAACCCTACCATTTCCAAGCAGCTTCAGCAACAAATGAAGGAAGTTGTTGACAACACAAGTCAACAGTTAGGAAAAGAAACTTCTGAAGCAGAAGTAGATAAACGTACAATATCACAGCTGGAAATACCTGTTACGATAAAAAAACGCAATGAAATCAGACTAAATCGCACAGGATTTACCATTTCATATAATAATTTCTATAAAGTGCCTAATTGGGTTGCATGGGAATTGACACGTCAGGAAACAACCGGAAACGAAGAACGTAAAAGTAAATTTCTCCCTGATCCTGATTTGCCCGAACCACGGGTAGAACATTCTGATTACACTCACTCAGGATACGACAGAGGGCATATGGCTCCAGCTGCAGACATGAAATGGAGTGAAAAAGCAATGCAAGAGTCATTTTATATGAGTAACATTTGCCCTCAAAATCAAAAGTTGAATCGTGATGATTGGGGAGATTTGGAAAATGAATGCCGAACATGGGCAAAAAAATACAGAAATGTATATATTGTATGTGGACCTATTTATGACAGTTCTAATCCTAAACGCGTCGGGCAACATAAAGTAGCTGTACCCGACCGTTTTTTTAAAGTAGTATTGATTTATAACCGCAAAAATCCGGTTGCTATGGGATTTCTATTCGAAAACAAAGCAGGACATCATAAACTGGAAAAATATATGGTATCTGTCGATTCTATAGAAACAATTACTGGGTTAGACTTTTTTTCCCAGCTTCCTGATAACATAGAAAAACAAGTAGAAGCAAATATACCAGCTTTACCTTAAAGTCCCTTATTTGACTTATCAAATAGATACTGACCTTTTTTCTGTGTTAAACAACTATATTCAATGGTGTGCTTCGGACAAGAATGATAGCACGCCAGACACATAGTACAATGACTTCCCCACTCAGGCTTACCTCTCTCCTTTAAATGTATATTACGCACAGGACAAGCCTTTTCACACAAGCCACACGAAATACATGAATCTGCTGCCTTAAAAGGCTTAGGCGACATTAAAGTATGCATAAAAAGAAAATGGATTAAATAACTTTTTATCCATGGAAATGCCCCCTCATAACAATCGATAAGCCGCGCTCTTGCAGCTAATTTACTTGATATATATTCAATTCTTTCTTTTGCTTCTCTCAACTTCTTCGATACTATATGCAACGGATCAACATCAAATCCGGGTAAAGACACATATGTATTAGGCATAATTACAGAAAATCCTGCGTTACATTCCCAACCCTTCTCTTTAATTGCTTTACAAAAAATATCAGCAGTCTTACCTGAATCATCACCGCAAGTACATACAAAAAATACATACTTAGGAGCTGAAGATAGACGAAGCAAAGAAATAAAATCCATCACAATAGTAGGAGGTGCCCATGCATAAACAGGAAAAACAAACCCTAATATTTCTCCTTCTGACAGGGTATATTCTTCTTTCTCAATTTTCACATCTGCTATATCCTCTACCGCATCCCCCAATCTTTTTCCAAGAGATTCAGCCACCCATCGCGAATTACCTGTTCCAGAAAAATAAAATATCATATAAACTGCAATTAAAAATCAAAGGAATCCCTAAAAAGCATGATAAAAAAAATAAAGCGAAGATTATATATCAAATCGATATAAAATCTTTCGCTTACTATAAAAGAAAAGCCGCACCAGAGGCGTGACGAAACTCCGATAAACATGATTTGAGTGCTCTCCCCCTTTGTAATCCACCGGCATAAATGCTACCCGAAGGCGTGGCCCGCCATTGGAAGATGAAGCTGTTCTCGGTATTTCTTATAATTTGATGAGTTTCCCGATTCTGCAAGTGCGGCTTCATTCTTGTATTACAAAAATAATACTTTAATCTGAAAAAACAAAATATTAGTCAGTTATTTTATATGTAGCAGGCACAGACATACTATTATTATCTACAGCAATCTACTCTTAATATTTTCGATAAAATCGAGTAGGAGGTAAACATTAATCATAGGTGTTTATCTCCTATTTTCATGTTCACCGACCTCTCACACCACCGTACGTGCCGTTCGGCATACGGCGGTTCCTATTTTGGGTACCATTCGAGATACGAGCCCATTAAGGTAGGATATCCTGCTTTTCGCAGGCTATCATTATTTATCGCCACTTTCAATATAGGACTGTCAGCGATACGCCAATAACCTTTGCGAGTGTTACCCCATTCACATGCCTTATATTTTTCTATACCGCATTTAATGAGGTTCCCCACCTTGGTCTTGGGTTTCTTCCAAGCTTTCCATATACACATACGTATTCTACGTCTTAACCACTCATCTGTGTCAAGAAGAAAGCGTTTCATATCGGCAAGGTGATAGTATCCAATCCACCCACGTATGTAATCTTTCAGCTTCTGTTTCCTCTTGACGTATCCCCATCCATTGCTACGATTAGTCAGCTCTTTGAGGCTCAATTTCATCTTTGCTTTGGATTTAGGGTGTACTGTAAGGCGATATTTGCCTTTCATTACATAAAAGGAATAACCGAGATACTTCACTCCTCGAACATACGATACTACAGTCTTTTCCTTGTTGACTTTAAGATATAGAGTTCCCTCTATAAATCGGGTTATGGACTCTTTGACTCTTCTTGCTGCCCTTTTGGACTTACAGAATATCATCGAGTCATCGGCATACCGCACAAAAGGAAGTCCTCTGCGTTCGAGTTCCTTGTCCAGCTCATTGAGCATAATATTACTTAACAATGGACTTAGTGGTCCTCCTTGGGGAGTTCCTTCCTCGCTCACTTCGAACAGACCTTTGTTCATTACACCGCTTCGGAGATATTTGTGTATCAGACTGACAACTCTGCCGTCTTTAATAGTGCGGCTGAGAATTTCTATGAGTTTGCTATGGTTCACGGTATCGAAGAAGCGTTCAAGGTCAAGGTCTACAACGTACGTGTAGCCTGTATTGATTATCTCTTGGGCTCCTCTCACCGCGTCATGACAACCTCTTCTCGGACGGAAGCCATAACTTCTCCTGGAGAATTGTTTCTCATATATAGGACTCAGAACTTGGTTAATGGCTTGTTGCACCAAACGGTCTACCACAGTGGGGATTCCTAATAGACGCATCTTGCCATTGTCCTTGGGGATTTCTACCCTTTTGACGGGGTTCGGACGGTAAGAACCGTCCATCAAGGAACGGATGAGCGCATCTTTGTTGGCTAATAGCCATAAAACCCATGTTCACATGACATATTGTCGATACCGC
>NZ_DS981512.1 GCF_000154845.1 Phocaeicola coprocola DSM 17136
TCCTATTTTGGGTACCATTCGAGATACGACCCCATTAAGGTAGGATATCCTGCTTTTCGCAGGCTATCATTATTTATCGCCACTTTCAATATAGGACTGTCAGCGATACGCCAATAACCTTTGCGAGTGTTTCCCCATTCACATGCCTTATATTTTTCTATACCGCATTTAATGAGGTTTGCCACCTTGGTCTTGGGTTTCTTCCAAGCTTTCCATATACACATACGTATTCTACGTCTTAACCACTCATCTGTGTCAAGAAGAAAGCGTTTCATATCGGCAAGGTGATAGTATCCAATCCACCCACGTATGTAATCTTTCAGCTTCTGTTTCCTCTTGACGTATCCCCATCCATTGCTACGATTAGTCAGCTCTTTGAGGCTCAATTTCATCTTTGCTTTGGATTTAGGGTGTACTGTAAGGCGATATTTGCCTTTCATTACATAAAAGGAATAACCGAGATACTTCACTCCTCGAACATACGATACTACAGTCTTTTCCTTGTTGACTTTAAGGTATAGAGTTCCCTCTATAAATCGGGTTATGGACTCTATGACTCTTCTTGCTGCCCTTTTGGACTTACAGAATATCATCGAGTCATCGGCATACCGCACAAAAGGAAGTCCTCTGCGTTCGAGTTCCTTGTCCAGCTCATTGAGCATAATATTACTTAACAATGGACTTAGTGGTCCTCCTTGGGGAGTTCCTTCCTCGCTCACTTCGAACAGACCTTTGTTCATTACACCGCTTCGGAGATATTTGTGTATCAGACTGACAACTCTGCCGTCTTTAATAGTACGGCTGAGAATTTCTATGAGTTTGCTATGGTTCACGGTATCGAAGAAGCGTTCAAGGTCAAGGTCTACAACGTACGTGTAGCCTGTATTGATTATCTCTTGGGCTCCTCTCACCGCGTCATGACAACCTCTTCTCGGACGGAAGCCATAACTTCTCCTGGAGAATTGTTTCTCATATATAGGACTCAGAACTTGGTTAATGGCTTGTTGCACCAAACGGTCTACCACAGTGGGGATTCCTAATAGACGCATCTTGCCATTGTCCTTGGGGATTTCTACCCTTTTGACGGGGTTCGGACGGTAAGAACCGTCCATCAAGGAACGGATGAGCGCATCTTTGTTGGCTAATAGCCATAAAAACAATTGTTCACATGACATATTGTCGATACCGCCACAGCCCTTGTTTCCAATCACTGCCTTATAGGATCGGTTTAGGTTCGCAGGACTCAGGATTTGCTCGAAAAGGTGTTCCTTGTCGAATGGTACTTCCACGATGTTGTCTTCACATATCCACATGAAAGTCTGCACTCCCTCATACCATTCGGTTTCCGACCTATCTCTTTGAGGGCAGTCATTAACTTCGGATAATGTTTTCTGCATTCGTTCTTTCATTAGGTATGTTTCAATTACTATCGTTTAATTATTAGGTTCAGTCCTTCGCAAACCTATCGGCTCGTTTGCTACTATGACTTCTGCTGACTTCTCACGGCAAGCTTTACTCCGCTGATTTCGATTTTTTTCTATTTTCATGCGTCCGTGAGACCTCCTCGGATAAGGGTATTAACTTTCAATCTTATGTCTGCTTCATCTACATTAACCGTTCCGAATAGCTATAGGGCTTTGGTTTGGGTAGCAACCTTACCCACGGTTTTTATGCCTTATATGAAGTTTCTGTTCGTCAGACCAGATGTTTGCCGCCAGCTTCTTTCAGATTCCACCTCACGATGGACACCCTTGCTATTGGCTGTATGATTCCCGCTATTAGGGCTCATTGGGGACTTGCACCCGTTAGCTAATACTCATGCCGAGCATACTATCCCCTTTTAGACGGGTGCCGACTGGCGCCCGTCTAAAAGGGGATACCCTAAAATTGGAAGTTTACCGCATAATTCCTTATAATCATAAACTGGTCACACAATTGCGAGAATATGGTTTCAATTCTTTTTCTCGCTTTGGCAAAAGCTGGGAATGTTGGCTTCCATTCTTTTTGATTACATCTGTATGGTACCTCCAATCTGATATTGGCAGTTTCAAACAGATCCAATTGCACTTGGGCACTTATATATCCTCTGTCCCCTATGACTGTACAATTACTATAATCCACTTTCACATCCTTCAGGTAATGAATGTCATGCACACTTGCCTTAGTGAGGTCAAAGGAATGGATGACACCACTTAACCCACAGACTGCATGGAGTTTATACCCATAATAATACATGCTTTGTGATGCGCAGTAGCCTACCCCGGGTGCTTTACTAAAATCCTTCTTTCCCATACTGCAACGTTTGGAACGGGCAATACGACATACTTCTATCGGCTTCGAATCAATACAGAAACAGTCTTCACCACCATCCATTTCAGAAACCATTCTTTCTCGGATTGCATTACATAGGGAGGAAGTTGTTTTACGCCTGTCATTGTATTGTCGGCGGGAAATAAGGTTGGGTATTTCAACCCTATATTCCTGTAGCTTTGCAAACAACAGAAACTCACTGTCAATACGGGGCAGCCTCTGACGCCATGTTCAAAGCCACTACTTCAAGGTCTGAGAATTTAGGGACGACTCCTCGTCTTGGCACATTCCCAGATTCATTGACTAAATTGCCGGCAATTTGCTTGCATATGTTCAGTAATTTTGCGAATATTGCATATAAGTTGTGCATACGATATTTGTCTATTAAAAGTTTGGTCACCTTTAATTTACTAAATATCAACAATATGCACAACTTTTTAAACATAAATCTTTTATAATTTAATTCCGCCAATAGGTTAATAGATATATCATTATGAAACGCCTATTTTTTGTTATCCTGTTCGCGATAGCGACAGCTAACCTATACGCACAATATTTCATGGCAGACACGGTTAAGCTCAATGCAACTTACCGTGAATTGCTGAAGCATCCGGAGAGCAAGGAAGCGCAGATGGCTTATTTCGAGGCTTTCCCAAATACATGGATGGAATACATCGTAACTTATCAGTTTGATCCGGATGATAAAGAAGGAAGAAAAAATCTATATTTTGCAGGACACAAACATGTATATGCTTTTGAATATAAACTGAATCTAATTCCGGATTCTTTATATTACAAGAAACTGGTAAACATTGCAATCGGAGGTAGAATAGATGCCGATGCTGCCAATTATCTACAGAGTTGCGTAAAAAGTCACATGATTGACCATTCGGAACAGATATTGAATGCATTGGCTCCGCTTTGTAAAAGACACCGATTTGAGTTTTGGGAATTTTACTTCTCGAATATTGTAAAATCAGCTGACATTGAGGAAGAGTTAAATCGATTAGTAGAACTGCATAAGAACTGCCATCCGGAAGACGTGCAAATGATGAAGGATGCTTTCAAGTATTTCTACAATGGAGTAAACTTTTTCTCTCACGGTTATTTGGATGCCGATTAAGAATTGTGTTTTACCAATGCGCGAAACAATAGCAAAACAAAAAAATAACACTATGAAACGCCTATTTTTTGTTATCCTGTTCGCGATAGCGACAGCTAACCTATACGCACAATATTTCATGGCAGACACGGTTAAGCTCAATGCAACTTACCGTGAATTGCTGAAGCATCCGGAGAGCAAGGAAGCGCAGATGGCTTATTTCGAGGCTTTCCCAAATACATGGATGGAATACATCGTAACTTATCAGTTTGATCCGGATGATAAAGAAGGAAGAAAAAATCTATATTTTGCAGGACACAAACATGTATATGCTTTTCAATATAAACTGAATCTAATTCCGGATTCTTTATATTACAAGAAACTGGTAAACATTGCAATCGGAGGTAGAAAAGATGCCGATGCTGCCAATTATCTACAAAGTTGCGTAGAAAGTCACATGATTGACCATTCGGAACAGATATTGAATGCGTTGGCTCCGCTACGTAAAGGACACCGGTTTGAGTTTTGGGAATTTTATTTCTCAAACATCATAGCGGTAAAGACCATTGAAGAAGAGCTGAACCGGTTAGTAGAACTGCATAAAGACTGCCATCCGGAAGACGTACAAATGATGAAGGATGCGTTCAAGTATTTTTATAATGGAGTCAACTTTTTCTCTATCGGTTATTTGGAAGCTGATTGAGGATGAATTTCATATACAAAAAGATAGCAAAACAGTCAATTGAGTATCAAATCCATCAAATTAGTCTATTTTCCCCATCAGCACATTCTGAAGATTTTCATCAAACAGAACGAAATATTAATATCAACTTCGCTTGTAACTATTCGTATTGCATTCCAATATTTTTCAACAGTTTAATAAGCGTACTTATATTAAAAATTAAAAGTATCTAAACCGTCAAAGAATAATAAAAAAACATGCTGAAGTTTTAAGTAAAATATGCTCAAGTTTTACTAAAAACTTCAGCATGTTTTTTTATTACTTTCACAACACTTCCCTTAATCTGTTATTTCTTTTTTCTATCTTTGTTTTTACGAACAGGAAACAACGTAAAAAAATGACAGATTATCCACGATTACTGGTCTACAAAGCTTCGGCAGGTTCGGGAAAAACATTTACTCTTGCCGTACAATATATCAAACAACTTATTGAAGATACTCACGCTTACCGCCGCATTCTTGCCGTAACGTTTACCAATAAGGCTACTGCCGAAATGAAAAAACGTATACTGGAGCAACTTTTTGGTTTGGCAAATGGCTTAAAGAGCTCGGACAGCTATTTGGAAGAGCTGCTGAAAATTACATCAAAAAATGAGGCCGAAATACGGCGTGCTGCACGTGAGGCTTTGACAAACATCATTCACGATTACAGTCGTTTTCGCATCGAAACCATCGACTCATTTTTCCAGTCGGTCATGCGCAACCTTGCCCGTGAACTGGAACTGGGAGCTAATATGTCTATTGAACTGAATAATGCCGATGTCCTTTCGGATGCAGTAGATGCCATGATTGAAAAGCTCGACCGGCGTTCACCGGTTCTTTACTGGTTACTCGAATATATAGAAGAACGTATTGCCGACGACAAACGCTGGAATGTTTCCAACGAAATCAAAGGATTCGGTCGTAATATTTTCGATGAAGGTTATGTAGAAAAAGGCGCCGGACTGAGAAAAAAGCTGGCAGATTCCCAATTCATTCCTACCTACCGTAAACAGCTACAGGATATCCGCACGGAAGCACTGGAAGAGATGAAAGGCTTCAACGAACAGTTTCTTGGTATACTGGAAGTAAACGGCTTGAACCCCGCTGACCTGAAAAACGGTTCTCGAGGCATAGGAAGCTATTTCAATAAAATCGGGAATGGTTATCTGGGAAGTGACGTACGCAACGCAACTGTAGAAAAATGTCTGGAAAGTGAAGAGAACTGGACAACAAAGACTTCTGCTTACCGTGACACAATTCGTTCACTGGCAGCAAATGAGCTGATTCCTCTGCTGAAAACTGCGGAAGATTTCCGACCGAAAAACAATATACTGGTAAACTCCTGCGACCTTTCGCTCCGTTATCTGAACAATCTCCGTCTGCTTGCCAATATCGATGAAGAAGTACGCCTGCAAAACCAGTTGCACAATCGTTTTCTATTATCGGATACCAATGCACTGTTGCACGGACTGATTCGTGAAGGAGATGCCTCGTTTGTGTACGAGAAAATCGGTACAACCATCGACACGGTAATGATTGATGAGTTTCAGGATACCTCACGCATGCAATGGGAAAACTTCCATCTGCTGCTCGAAGAAAGCCTTGCCCAAAAAGAAGGCAGTCTCATCGTGGGCGATATCAAACAAAGTATTTACCGGTGGAGAAACGGTGACTGGAAGATTCTTGCCGGACTGGGTGAGGATAAAACTTTACGTGTGCGCGAATGTACCCTCGGGACTAACTGGCGAAGTGAAGCACGCATCATCCACTTCAACAACGAAATATTTACCGCTGCCTGCAAGGTACTGAACCAACGCTACGAAGATGAAATGGGAGAACCCTGCATACAGCTTCAGCACGCTTACAGCGATGTATGCCAGCAGACAGCCAAAAAGGATGAAAAAGGATATGTAAAGCTAAGTTTTCTTTCGGATGAAAAGGAACATCCGTATGCCGAAACAATGCTGGAGGAACTGGCATCGGAGGTTGTTTCACTCATTAATCAGGGAGTCCGTACAAATGATATTGCCATTCTGGTACGTAAAAACAAGACAATCCCTGCCATAGCTGATTATTTCGACAAGCATACACCTTACAGGATTGTATCGGATGAGGCTTTCCGGCTGGATGCTTCTCTTGCCATCTGCATGATGATAGACGGATTACGCTATCTGACATCTCCCGACGATCATATAGCTCTGGCAAGACTGGCGACTGCCTATCAGCGTGAAGTACTGAAACGCAATATCGACTTAAATACGGTTCTGCTGAATCAAGTAAAAAGTTACCTGCCGGCAAGTTTTGTCCTCCTGCGGGAAGAACTAAGGCTGATGCCTTTATACGAGCTTCTGGAAAAACTGTTCATTCTGTTCGACATGCAGCTCATCGAAAAACAGGATGCATACATCTGTGCTTTTTATGACGCCGTAACAGAATATATGCAGAATAATTCTTCCGAACTTACCGCTTTCATCTCATACTGGGACGAACGCCTTCACGAAAAGACAATTCCTTCGGGAGAAATAGAAGGGATTCGGATTCTCTCTATCCATAAGTCAAAAGGTCTGGAGTATCATACGGTTTTACTTCCCTTCTGCGACTGGAAAATGGAGAATGAAACCAACAGTCATCTCATCTGGTGTTCGGTAGCAGGAACAGCGAAGAATACAGACCGTCCGCCTTTCAACGAACTGGATATCGTTCCGGTAAACTATTCGGGTGCAATGGCAGAATCAGTCTACCGCGATAGTTATCTGGAAGAACGGCTTCAACTCTGGGTTGACAATCTGAATCTGTTGTATGTTGCCTTTACCCGTGCATGCAAAAACCTTATTGTATGGGGAAAAGCCAAGCAAAAGGGTTCTGTTTCCGAACTGCTTCTGGAAGCTTTGCCACACGTATCACTCACAATGGAGGAAACATCTCCGGAAGCAGCAGAAGAAAACGAAAGCTCCGGCGAAACCAACTCCGAAATATATGAATTCGGAAAGCTTTGCGTATCGGAAGAGAAAAAGAAAAAAGAAACGGAAAATCCGCTGGCTGCACAGTCCGAAAACATTCCGATCCGCATAGAGTCGATAGAAACAGAAATAGAGTTCAAGCAGTCCAACCGTTCTGCCGACTTTATTCGGGGCGATGAAGAGGATGACAAGACAGGCCGCTACATCCGTCAAGGACAGTTACTGCACAATGTCTTCGCCTCCATCAGACAGGAAAGCGACTTACCGCAGGCTATCGAGCGACTGCGCTTCGAAGGTATTCTTGAGTCAGCCGAACAAGAACAACAGATTTATAAGCTGGCCCAATGGGCACTGGGCAACCCCAAAGTGAAAGACTGGTACAGCGGCGAATGGGAGTTGTACAACGAATGCAGCATTATCTATACAGACGATGAAGGCATCATGCAGACCCGCCGTCCGGACCGCGTGATGATGAAAGACGGACAAGTAATTGTTGTCGATTTCAAATTCGGAAAGCCCAAAGACGGTTACCGCCAGCAAGTCAGCGAATACATGGATCTTTTATCTGCCATGGGATATGAACAGATAAAAGGTTATCTGTGGTATGTTTTTGCCAATGAACTGGAAGAAGTTAAATAAACGACAAAAGCCATCTGGATATATGGAAACTTTTTTGAAACAAGTAGCACACGATTTATATAACAAAACCGAAGGTAACTTTACTAAAGTTGCAATTGTATTCCCAAACAAGCGTGCCAGTCTGTTCTTCAATGAATATCTGGCTCAGGAAAGCGATCGTCCTATCTGGTCGCCGACTTATGTCAGCATCAGCGAACTGTTCCGCCAATCATCCGACTTATCGATTGCCGATCCGATAAAACTGGTATGCGATCTCTATAAGGTTTTTCAAAAAGCTACTGGAAGTAAAGAGACACTCGACGATTTTTATTTCTGGGGAGAAATGCTTATTGCCGACTTTGACGATGCAGACAAGAACATGGCCGACACACATGCACTGTTCAGCAACCTGAAAGATCTGAATGAATTGATGGATAACTATGACTTTCTGGAGGAAGGACAAAAGGAGGCATTAAGTCAGTTCTTTCATAATTTCTCAATCAATCAGGTAACAGAACTGAAACAGCGCTTTATCTCCATGTGGAATGTACTGGGTGATATCTATACGGAATACAAAGCATTGCTGGAAAGCCAGTCAATCGCATACGAAGGCATGTTGTACAGGCAAGTCATAGAACAGCTGGATGTAGAAGCTCTTCCTTACAATAAATACATATTCGTAGGTTTCAATGTACTGAATAAAGTAGAGCATACCCTGTTTAAGAAACTGAATGAAGCAGGGAAAGCCATGTTCTATTGGGATTACGACACGTTTTATCTCAATAAGACTCCTCATGAGGCCGGAGAATTTATCCGCCGCAATCTGAGGGATTTTCCATCAGAGTTGCCCGCTTCTTTTTTCGACAACCTGAATCAGCCTAAAGAAGTAACTTTCATCGAGTCGCCGACTGAGAACGGACAAGTACGATACTTGCCTCAATGGATTCGGGAAAATCTTACTTCCCAGGAAAAAGAAACTGCCGTTGTGCTATGTAATGAAGCATTGCTCCAGCCCGTATTGCATGCTTTGCCCGACAATGTAAAGCATATAAACATTACAATGGGATTTCCGCTTTCACAGACTCCTGCATACAGTTTTGTCAACGCACTGATGGAACTTCATACTTCGGGATATAACCCGAATAACGGACGGTATCTGTTCGCAGAGGTTATCAGTGTGTTGAAACATCCCTATACCCGACAACTGTCGCCCGAAGCGGAAAAACTGGAACAGAATCTCACCCGGGACAACCGCTTCTACCCGCTCCCGTCGGAACTGAAACAAGACAATGTGCTGGAATTACTTTTTACTCCACGCAGAAACAACCTCGATTTATGCAGTATGCTATCGGAGGCATTAAAAGAAGTTGCAGTAATTTATCAGCAACAGGCAGCATCACATTCCGATGCATTCGACCAGTTGTACCGTGAATCATTATTCAAAACCTATACATTGGTCAACCGTTTTCATACACTGATTGAAAGCAAAGAGCTCAACGTGCAGGCAGGAACTTTCCAACGGTTGCTTACCCGCGTCATGTCATCATCGAGCATACCATTCCACGGCGAACCGGCCATCGGCATGCAGGTAATGGGAGTTCTGGAAACTCGTAATCTCGACTTCCGGCATCTTATCATGCTCTCGGTAAATGAAGGACAGTTACCCAAAGCCGGAGGTGATTCTTCTTTCATTCCCTACAACTTACGGAAAGCTTTCGGTATGACAACAATCGACCATAAAATCGCTGTATATGCTTACTATTTCTACCGTCTTATGCAACGGGCAGAAAAGGTAACATTAGTTTACAATACAGCTACTGATGGAATTAACCGGGGAGAACTTTCCCGCTTCATGCTCCAGTTCCTGATAGAATGGGGATATCCTGTTCTACGCAAACAACTGGAAGCAGCCCAATCTCCTCAAGATTCAACCCCTATCATCATTGAGAAAACTCCCGATGTCATGGAACGGATGAAATCAGTGTTTGATATCCGGAACAACCCAAAAGCTCTCATATCACCGTCTGCACTAAATTGCTACCTGGATTGTCCTTTAAAATTCTATTACAAATATGTAGCATTACTCAGTGCGCCCGACGAAGTTACGGCAGACATTGACTCAGCAAAATTCGGTAGTATCTTCCACTATGCAGCAGAACATATATATAAAGCTCTTACCGCACACGGAAAACTAATCAGCAAAGAGAACCTGGAAACACTATTGAAAGATGAAGTCCGTCTGCAAACATACGTTGACAATGGCTTTAAGGAATTATTTTTCAATCTGCCCCCCAACGAGCAACCTGAATACAACGGTATTCAGCTGATCAACTCGGCAGTAATTGTAAAATACATCCAGCAACTTCTCCGTAACGACCTGCGATATGCTCCTTTTACATTCGTCGGTTCCGAGCAACGTATTTTTGAAAATATAGAGATATGCACTTCAACCGGGGATATCCAATCCCGCATCGGAGGTATCATCGACCGAATTGATTCCAAAGGAGAAAGTCTGCGAATTGTAGATTATAAAACAGGAGGAGATGCCGATACGCCAGCCAATGTACAATCACTCTTCATTCCAGACAAGAAACGTTCGAACTATGTTTTCCAGACATTCCTCTATGCTTCTATTGTTTGCAAAAAACTAAGAGAAAAAAATGACAGCCGCCTGGTGGCTCCGGCTCTTCTTTACATACATCGGGCAGCTTCTGAGAACTACTCTCCTGTTATCCAAATGGGAGAACCTAGAAAGCCTAAAGAACCGGTAGAAAACTTTGCACAATATGAAGGAGACTTCAGAGAAAACCTGAAGACATTGCTGGAAGATATATTCAATCCAGATATCTCTTTCACCCAGACTGAAATAGAAGACAAATGTGCCTATTGTGACTTTAGGGCACTTTGCAAAAAATAACAACTATATTCACCATAGGGGCTCTTCTGCAACTCAGAAGAGCCCTCCTTAAATTAAAAAATGAACAAGCTATTATTCGTCCCTCTCGTTGTATGTGGCACTAACCAATATGTAAATGCCCAGTCAGTTCAATCCCCAAACATTGTCCTTATCCTTTGCGATGATATGGGCTTTTCTGATCTCGGATGCTATGGAAGCGAAATCCAAACTCCCAATATTGATAAGTTAGCTCAAGAAGGAATACGCTTCAGTCAATTCAAGAATACCGGAAGAAGTTGCCCAAGCAGAGCCTCCATGCTGACCGGCAGATACCAGCACGAAGTAGGTATGGGCTGGATGGCCGAGGTAGATGAACATCGCCCCGGTTACAGAGGGCAAATTGATAAAGAATATCCTACTATTGCGGAAGTAATGAAAAGCGGGGGATATTCTACATATATGAGCGGTAAATGGCACGTAACCACTACTGGCGGATACGAGAGTCTCCCAATGGAAGTTATCCGGTACAAAGAGGTTTCGATAAATATTACGGCTGCATGGAGGAGGAAGCTACTACAAACCATCTCCTGTCTACAATAATTTAGAGAAAGTAACTGATTTACCTGATGATTATTATTATACTCAAGCTATAACAGATTCAGCTGTAAGTTATGTTCAGGCACACGACACACGGAAACCTATGTTTTTTATACGTAGCCCATTACGCGCCTCATCCTCCATTACAAGCTCCTGCAGAATATGTAAAAAGATGCATTGACCGATATAAAGTAGGATAAGATGTACTACGCAAACAGAGATTTGAAAAACAAAAAAGAATCGGACTCATACCCGACAATATGGAACTTCCTGTATTCAATAAAGAATTTGGAGGGAAACGTCCGGCATGGGAAGAGCTAACTCCAGAACAGCAAAACAAATGGATAAAAGATATGGCTACATATGCAGCCATGATTGAAATAATGGATGAAGGCATAGGAAAACTAGTTGAAGAAATAAAGAAAAAAGGTATGTATGAGAATACTGTTTTTCTCTTCTTGAGCGACAATGGCGCAACCAGCGAAGGAGGATTTATCGGGCAACTGATGTCTGACTTATCGAATACCCCTTACAGGAGCTATAAAAAATGGGTATTCCAAGGCGGAACCAGTACCCCTTTCATACTGACTTACGGTGACAAGAAAAAGAATATTAAAAAAGGAGAAATCTGTAGACAGCCTGCACATATTATTGATATCATGCCAACATGTATGGCTTTAGGAAAAATTGAATATCCAAAAACATTCTCTCATTCAGATCTGCCTGGTACCAGTCTGCTCCCGTTCCTGAAAGGGCAGCCAATCAAACCAAGAACATTATACTTCGAACATCAGAGTTCTTGTGCTATTATAGACGCAAATTGGAAACTAGTCAGAGCCGACAGGAACAGCCAATGGGAATTGATTAATCTGACTATCGATCCTTTTGAAACGAATAATCTCGCGGAGAAATATCCAGAAAAAGTAGACGAGCTTGAATCCAAATGGATTAACAGGGCTAATACTCACAAAGTTTTTCCATTAGAAGATAAGGCTTGGACAGAACGGATTAATTTCTATCAGAAGAAAAATCCTGATCAAAGAGGAGAAGATTAACATTTAAAATAATACTACATGAAAAAAGTAACCCACTACATTTATTCTATCGCCTGTTGTTTGATAATATTTCTCACCCAACAGAGCTTTGCAAGTCAACCAGAATACTCCACAGCAGGTTTCTTCGAGTTACCCAATACCGGAAGAACAGTTTACAGTATGAATCCTGCCTGGCGCATGTATAAAGACCATCTGGAAGGGGCAGAACAACCGGATTTCAATGATAAGGAATGGGACCTGATTTCGCTACCCGACGGAATAGAATATGTACCTTCAGAAGCCAGCGGATGCGTCAATTATCAGGGAGAGGTATGGTATCGAAAACATTTCACTCCAGAAGAAACATGGAAAGGCAAACAACTTTTCTTGCATTTCGAGGCTATTATGGGTAAAGCAAAAGTCTGGATTAACGGAACATTAGTCAACGAGCATTATGGAGGTTTCTTGCCTGTAATTGCCAATGTTACTGAATACCTCAACTATGAAGAAGATAATGTTATAGCTGTATGGGCAGATAATAGTAACGATCCTTCTTATCCTCCCGGAAAGCCACAGGACATGTTAGATTTTACTTATTCCGGAGGAATTTATAGAGATTGCTGGATGATAGTACACAACAACGTATTTATCACAGACCCAAACTATGAAAACGAAACTGCCGGCGGAGGATTATTCGTTTCATTTGGCCATATTTCCCAATCACAGTCAGAAATAAGACTGGATGCTCATGTCCGTAATTCATCAAACACATATTTCTCTGGCAAAATAGAATATCAGTTATTCGACAAAGACAACCGACGTGTATGTCAAGCCAGTAAAGCCTTCTCGGTAAGCAAAGGAAAAGCACGCAATACCTCCCTTACCATCAAAGTAGAAAAGCCTGAATTATGGGAACCGGATTCTCCTTATTTATATCAGTTGCATGTTCTTCTAAAAGATAAATCGGGACATATTGTCGATGGGTATCGCAGACGTATTGGGATAAGAAGCATTGAATTTAAAGGAAAAGACGGCTTCTGGCTCAACGGAAAACCTTACCCCTACCCGTTGATAGGAGCCAACAGGCATCAAGACTTTGCCATATCTCAAATAGCCTTCATTGGAGAGATGCAAAGAAACTGCGCGATGCAGGTCTCAGGGTCATCCGCAATGCACACTATCCGCAGGTTCCTGCCTTTATGGATGCTTGCGATGAGTTAGGACTCTTCGTCATAGTCAACACTCCAGGGTGGCAGTTCTGGAATAAGGAACCAATATTTGCTCAAAGAGTATATAGTGATATCCGGAATATGGTAAGGCGCGACAGAAACCACCCTTCTGTATGGATGTGGGAACCTATATTAAATGAAACATGGTATCCGGAAGATTTTGCTAAAAACGTAGTTGATATTCTCCACGAAGAATATCCATACCCATATTGTTATGCAGGATGCGATGTAACAGCAAAGGGACATGAATATTTTCCGATACACTTTACTCACCCACTCAATGGAGCTGGAGGTGCATTTAATACATCTAAAATAGATCCCAAGATTTCGTATTTTACCCGCGAATGGGGAGATAATGTAGACGATTGGAACTCACACAACTCTCCAAGCCGCGTAAACAGAGCATGGGGAGAAATTCCAATGCTGGTACAGGCTCAAGGCTATGCAAAAACCGATTATAAATACACTTGCTATGATGTTTTGTACCGTAATACACGCCAACATATGGGCGGATGTTTATGGCATTCTTTCGATCATCAGCGTGGTTATCATCCTGACCCGTTTTACGGAGGTATCATGGATGCTTTCCGGCAACCCAAACTATCCTACTACATGTTTTGCGCACAACGTCCAGTAGAAAAGAATAATCGGCTGATTGCAGAAAACGGTCCGATGGTGTTTATCGCCAATGCCATGACTCCTTTTTCACCAAAAGACGTAACCGTATATAGTAATTGTGATGAAGTACGCCTTACCTACTGTAAAAACGGGAAGCAATTCATTTATAAAAAAGAAAAAACAGATGAAGGCATGCCATCCCCTATCATCACATTTAAAGATGTATGGGACGTAATGTACGACAAACAATTGGCAAGGAAGAACAAGCATGAAGAATCTTATCTATTAGCTGAAGGTATCGTCGACGGTGAAGTCGTAGCAACCCATAAAGTGATGCCTGCACGACGTCCTTCCAAAATCATACTTTGGGCTGACAACGAAGGAACGGAAACCATAGCCGACGGTTCCGACCTAATAACCGTTATTGCAGCTATTGCTGATGAGAATGGGAATATCAAGCGATTAAACAATTATCATATTAAATTTGAAATTGAAGGTCCAGGAGAACTTGTCGCAAGCAAAGAAACATTCACCAACCCTCGTGAAGTGCAATGGGGAACAGCTCCAATACTTGTACGTGCCAAAGCTCAAACAGGTAATATTAAAGTCAAAGCGTCTGTTGTGCCAACGGAATACACACGCCGATGTCTGCTGAGCTCATTATACCAACAACAAAAGCTATACACCCGCTTATTGTCGATGAGGATGAACTAAATCTTCAATTAAAAACTCACAGAAATCAAGAAAACTTATCATCGTACGACCGCGGTCAGTCGTCAGATGAAGCACGAAAACAAAGTCAAATGAGATTAAAAGAAGTCGAGAAACAGCAAAGCGACTTTGAATAAAACAACCCTATCCATAAAAAATCATGCAGACCTGTTATACAAGTCTGCATGATTTTTTATGGATATATTTTTCTATCCAGAATAACTGATAGAGTCTTTATACTTAAGACAAACCTTCTATTTCGCCATTCACAATATCAATGTGCAGTGCCTGAGGCTCTTTCGGCAATCCCGGCATACGCATAATTTCTCCGGCAATAATCACTAGCATCTCAGCTCCGGCATTCAGAACAATATCGCGAACATGGAATTCAAAATCTTTCACCACACCATAAAGTTTCGAATCTGTAGAGAATGAATACTGTGTTTTAGCAATACAGATTGGGAAATGTCCATAACCCAGTTCCTGGATTCTTTTCAGTTTCTTCTTAGCCGCAGCACTATAGGTAATCATATTAGCACCGTAAAGATTGCATGCTACCTTCGAAATCTTTTCTTCCACTGTGTCATCATCATTATATGCCAGACGCAATGGCTCTGAAGGCTGGTTTTCGATAGTATCAACAACCAGATTTGCCAGTTCTACCGCTCCGTTACCGCCTTCAACAAAAGCATTGTTTACAGCGAATCCAATACCCTGAGCAGCACAATGCTGACGAACCAGATCGATTTCCTCCTCAGTATCGTTAGCATAGCGGTTAAATGCTACAACTACAGTCTGACCGAACGAACGAAGATTTTCGATATGCTTATCCAGATTAGCCAGACCTTTAGTCAATCCTTCAGCATTAGGTTCTTTAATCTGATCCAGACTAACTCCACCGTGCATCTTCAGTCCCTGTGCTGTAGCTACAATAATGGTCAGTTTCGGCTGTAATCCAGATTTACGACATTTGATGTCATAGAATTTCTCTGCGCCAAGATCTGCACCGAAACCAGCTTCTGTAATTACATAATCACCAAAAGTCATAGCCAGTTTTGTTGCCATCACCGAGTTACATCCATGAGCGATATTAGCAAACGGTCCGCCATGTACAAAAGCAGCAGTATGCTCTGTGGTCTGTACCAGATTAGGAGCAATAGCATCTTTCAGCAAAACAGTAATAGCCCCAGCTACTCCCAAATCTTTTACTGTAAAAGGTTTATTGTCGATAGTAAAGCCCAGCAAAATATTTTCAATACGGCGACGCAAGTCATCTTCATCTTTTGCCAGACAGAGAATAGCCATAATTTCAGAAGCCGGAGTGATATCAAATCCAGATTCACGGGTAATACCGTTTGTCTTTCCTCCTAATCCAGTAATGATATAGCGCAAGCCACGGTCGTTCACATCAAGAACACGATTCCAAAGTACCTCCTTCAGAGCGAATCCATTGTCCTGATTCTGGTACATATAATTATCCAGCAAGGCAGCAATCATGTTATGTGCCGAAGTAATCGCATGAAAATCTCCGGTAAAATGCAGGTTAATCTTATCCATCGGAAGAACCTGAGCATATCCTCCTCCGGCAGCTCCACCCTTCATACCGAAGCAGGGACCAAGTGAAGGCTCACGAAGCGCACATATAGCCTTCTTGCCTATCTTTGTAAGTCCGAGTGCCAGACCGATTGATACCGTAGTCTTTCCGATACCTGCTTTAGTAGGTGTTATGGCAGTTACCAGAATAAGATTACTTTGTTTTACTTTCTCCTCATCGATCAAAGTTTCAGGAACTTTTGCGATATAACGTCCATAGTTATGGATTTCCTCTACAGGTATATCATAATCACGTGCTACCTGTTTAATCTTTGTCAGTTCAATACTGCGTGCAATTTCGATATCTGATTTCATAGTGATTTTGAAAATGAAAGCGCAAAGATAAGAAAAATTCCATAACTTTGCGGCATCACATTCCACTATTAGGATTTGTCACACACAACTTAGAATCGAATTAAAAAAAGAAGAAGTTCTGATTTATGAATAATTTTACATTTTACAGCCCTACCGAATTTGTATTCGGGAAGGTTACAGAAGCACAAACAGGAACACTGGTTAAAAAATATCACGGCACAAAAGCCATGATTGTTTATGGAGGCGGTTCGGTAGTACGAAGCGGATTACTGGATAAGGTGAAGCAGTCGCTTACAGCTGCTGGAATAGATTATGTAGAACTGGCAGGTATCCAACCTAACCCCACTGACCCGAAGGTGTACGAAGGTATCGAACTAGGTCGTAAGGAGCATGTAGATTTCATGTTGCCCGTAGGAGGAGGTTCTGTAATAGATACGGCCAAAGCCATTGCAATAGGTATTTCTTATGAAGGAGATTTCTGGGATTTCTTTATCGGAAAATCCGTACCACAGACAGGATTGCCCATCGGAGTTGTACTTACTATTCCGGCAGCCGGTAGTGAAGGTTCGGGCAACGCTGTAATCACCAAGCTCGACGGATTAAGAAAATTAGGCATACGCACTCCGGAAATTCTCCGGCCAGTCTTTGCCGTAATGAATCCGGAGCTGACTTATACATTGTCGGCATGGCAAACGGCCAGTGGCATTACGGATATGATGGCGCATATCATGGAACGTTATTTCAGCAATACCCAAGGCGTGGAAATAGCCGACCGTATGTGTGAAGGAGTAATGAAAGCAATCGTAAACGAAGCTCCCCGCGTAATGAGCGAACCGGAGAACTATGATGCACGTGCCAATATCATGTGGGCGGGTACAGTAGCTCATAACGGTACATGTGGAGTAGGCTGTGAAGAAGACTGGGCTTCCCATGGTCTGGAACACGAAATCAGTGCAATTTACGACGTAACTCACGGAGCAGGACTTGCCGTTATATTCCCTGCATGGCTGACCTACGCAGCCAAACATAATGTAGGTAAGGTTGCCCAATATGCAGTACGCGTATGGGACGTACCGGAGTCAGACGACCTGCAAGCCGTAGCTATGGAAGGAATAGCAAGATTTAAGGCTTTCCTGCACAGCATAGGTATGCCTGTTACCCTCAGAGAATTAGGAATAGAAAACCCGGACATTGACTTACTGGTCAGAAAATTCCACGAAGATAAAGGAAAAGTGGCAGGCAATTATGTCCATCTTGACAGCCAGGCAAGCCGTGAGATATACGAATTAGCCAGATAAATCAGCCTGACATAACCGATTACTTACATACCACGCAGACGGATTAACATTGCGCACATACAAAGACCAATGTTAGTCCGCCTGTTTTTGTCCTCAAACATTCCAGAAAAAATAATAAACCAACCACATCAACGATACATTCATTATGGAATTCAATAACAATCAAATCCGCAGACAAGACAGACTGCTCAGCGAAGCTCGTGCTTACGAAATCCTGAAAGAAGGAGAATACGGCGTACTCTCCATGCGTACAGAAGACGGTGAAGGAGCCTATGGCATTCCACTAAGTTATGTATGGGACAGAGGAAACTCCATTTATATCCATTGCGCCCCAGTAGGCAGAAAACTGAATTGCATAGACGCATGCACAAATGTTTCCTTCTGCGTAGTAGGACGCACAAAAGTCATTCCCGGAGAATTTACCACTGCATACGAAAGCATCGTACTTCGCTGTACGGCACATCACAGTCTGCATGAAGCAGAACGTATGTCTGCCCTGTCACTATTTTTAAGCAAATACTGCCCCAACGACAAAATAAAAGGGCTGGAATATGCACAAAAATCCTTTCACCGTACAGAAATCATCCGGTTGGACATAGAAGAAATCAGTGCAAAAAGCAAGAACCGTTTCTAATCTTTCTCCCAAAGTATGAAGTCAACTACAAGTTATACCTATAAAGATATCTGGCTCATTGCCTATCCCATTCTCATCAGCCTGATTATGGAGCAAATGATCGGTATCACCGATACTGCATTTCTTGGGCATGTAGGTGAGATAGAACTAGGAGCGTCTGCCATAGCCGGTGTATATTATCTGGCAATCTTCATGATCGGATTCGGCTTTACAGTCGGTTCACAAATACTGATAGCCCGAAGAAACGGTGAAGGGAACTACCGTGTTATAGGAAACATCTTCTATCAGGGTATCTATTTCCTGATGCTGATGAGTCTGGTTATTTTTATCCTTTCACAAGTTTTTTCCGAACAAATACTGGGAATGTTAGTCAGTTCGGACCGTATAGTAGGTGCAGCAACTGACTATATACGCTGGCGTGTGTATGGTTTCTTCTTCTCCTTTATAGGAGCCATGTTCAGAGCCTTTTTTGTAGGAACTACGCAGACACGTACCCTCACCCTGAATTCCAGCGTGATGGTAGCTGCCAATGTAATATTCAACTATACACTTATTTTCGGTAAATTCGGATTCCCTGCTATGGGAATTGCCGGAGCAGCTATAGGCTCGTCGCTGGCCGAACTGGTATCCGTATTATTCTTTATAAGTTATACATACCGGAAGATAGATTATCGCAAGTATGGATTAAACCGCATCCCCGGCATCCGTACCAAAGCATTGTCACAAATCATGCACATTTCATTATGGACAATGATACAAAACTTTATATCACTGTCTACATGGTTTCTGTTTTTTATATTTATCGAACATCTGGGAGAACGTCCGCTCGCCATTTCCAATATCATACGAAGTGTATCGAGCATACCGTTTATGACGGTCATGGCTTTCGCATCAACTTGCAGTTCACTGGTAAGCAACCAGATTGGTGCCGGACACAGCAAAGAAGTCCCGGCATTAATCAACCAACATATACACCTATGTTCTTTCTTTGTCATTCCACTGATAGGACTTATCGCGTTGTTCCCCTCGACAGTCTTGCGTATATATACCAATATACCCGACCTGATAACAGCAAGTATTCCTACTTTATGGGTATTATGTTCTACCTATATCGTCAGTATTCCAGGCTTTATTTATTTTCAGTCGGTATCAGGAACGGGTAACACACGTGCTGCTTTCATTCTTGAGATCATAGCCCTGGCACTGTATACCATATACATCCTCATCGTAATTACAGGTTTGAAAGCTGACGTTGCCATATGCTGGACAGCCGAGCACTTATATGCTATCTGTATCGGTATAGCCAGTTATCTGTATATCAGGAAGGCAAACTGGCAACATAAACGTATTTGAGGAATTTCCCTATCATAAGTAGGAATATTCCCCTTTACGATTAGGAGAAATTAATTGTGGATATCAGATTCCCGGTCTATCTTTGTCATATCAAAAAAACAAAGGAGGTAGTTATGAAGAGAATAAAACGTAAATTCCATTATATAGCAGCAGTACTGTCTTTAATCTTTACATTGAGCTCATGCGAATATGTAGGTTTGGGAATAGAAATCGGAAATGGCACGAACAGTTATCACGAAAGTACCGATTATTTATGCAGCCGTATCTGGACTGATGAATGGACAGATGAATATGGCGTTTACTACTATCAGGAAATTTGTTTTTACCCGAACAATACGGGAGTAGACTATTTATATTCGCAAGACCGCTACGGAAACCGGCAAGAATCAAGCCTTAATTTCGGATGGGATTGGTGGGACAGCAACTACACAAGCATCCGTTTCAATTACGGCAACAGATATTCGTACATGGAAAATATTGCAATGGGAGGAAACCAGCTGAACTGCCTGCTGGATGGCTATCCCGCTTATTTCATTGGAAAATAAGAAACTTTTCATTCTCTCTCTCACATCCCCTTTTACGTATTTTCATGCTGTAAGAAGCACGAAATACGGAAAAGGGGAATTTTTATGAAAAAATTCAGCATGTTTTTAGTAAAACATCAGCATCTTTTTTAAAAAAATTTGTACAAAAAAACACTGG
The DNA here is from genome assembly GCF_000154845.1 of Phocaeicola coprocola DSM 17136. Taxonomy (GTDB): domain Bacteria; phylum Bacteroidota; class Bacteroidia; order Bacteroidales; family Bacteroidaceae; genus Phocaeicola; species Phocaeicola coprocola. The sequence goes on from NZ_DS981512.1 coordinate 20,694, forward strand.
TTCTTCAGCATCTTTTCAGACGGTTATCATTTTGCATTATTTGCTTTTTCAACTATACACCCTATTTCTTCCGATATAGCATATAATACATCTATAGCAAAGGCATTTTCTTTTATCTTTTTGGACTGATATAAAAATCTGTCGCTATACTTAATAAATACGCTTCTCTACTTCTCCCTTCTTTTTCCGGGCTGTAATAGGCTCATTTACGCAGACTGATGGAAACGAGGCTGTTTCAGCTTCACTAAATTGCAAGAAGGATAGCTCGAAAATCAAATCAAGACTTTGAGTTCTATTCCAGAATTCAGAGTGTGAGCAGTTTCTTTCACAAATCCACTCTATACCATGCTCGTATCTATTCCCTTGAATTTGTATAAGCAATACATAGTCATTATTTATTTTCAATTTAGCCTCCAACAGACCTTGTCCATGAGTAAATCCCCAATTAGTATATACCGTATTCAGTATATTTCCTCCTGTTTTAGCAATAGCCTCAACTCCATACCCCGATACAGTTTCAAGATGAAATTTATCCATTATATATTTATTCAGACTAGCACAAAGTTGGGAATACCATATTTTATCCATCAAATCTCCTATACACAATTCTTCAATTTCCTTTTTTCATCCTTTGGCAATAAAAAATAACTTTCCTTTTTCAAAAGCCAAGTCTGTGACAGCTGATGCAGATTATTGATGAACGAACAATAATCTTCTACCAATGCTAATGCATAAGAATCACCCTCAAGTAGGTTTTTATGTTTACTTATAGCCTCACATAAATCTTTATAACTGCATATTTTCCACAACCCATCGTTAAGAATATTTTCTTTATCAGGAAATTCTGTAGCCAATGATAATAAAATCAAATCGTCTGTCTGTGGGTTGTTTTCCCTCACATACCTGTCCAGCTGACTTTTTTGAGGAATACTTTTTACTTTATTCTCTAAAATAAATGTTATCTGTCCATCACAACATGCACAAAGATCAAGGTTACAATATTCTCTTTTAATATTTTCCAGAGAAGCATTCCAATTAACCTTACATCCTAGTTCTTTGCATACAGCAACAAATAGAGCACAATGTGTTGTTCCTAACCAATATAAAAAATTACTGTGGAATAACTCCTTTGAACACAAGGACAAATTAAATAGTGGTGAAGTCCTAAGGGCTTCTTTGAAACCCTTCGCCATAATCTTTTCTATTAATGGTATAACACTACTCCGCATAACCTCAAGATTCAGCCTATGTTCCCCTTCAAACCATGAAGCCTTTTCATAATGCGACATAAACTCGTCATATCCATGCACTAATGTATCTTTTGTACCAAACAGAGCATAAGTGTTTTCTTTATCGAACTCCGTAATATCCGAAAACTGTCCCTTCTCTACCTTTTGGCAAGCATCACACAAACTAGAAGTTATCTCATAATGAGTTTCACCGTTCCGACGAGGATTCAGAAACTCATGTACACCAATCTGTGTACGCATAAATTCGGATACATGAAAAGCCGGGTTCACTAAGATCTTTTTATATCCTCTAAGTTGCTGGGCAAACATACCTCCCATGGAGGTTCCAATAATAAGTTGAGGCTGTTCTAGCTCACATAAATGCCGCAGCATGTCCAAAGCTTCCTGAGGAGCAACAGGCAAATCGGGTGACAGCACACTATAATCGGGTAAAAGAGCCTGCAAGTTTCTTACCGTAGAAGAAGAACCGGAAGATGAAAGTCCGTGTATGTATAGAATTTTATTTCTCATATTTCGCTGATTTTTTTAATATAACTTTATCTAAAAAACGTATTACCAATACCATGTGGTGTTTTTTATTGTAATTATACCACCAAACTAGTAAAAATTTCACAAACAGCATGTTTTAACAGACATTTAACACAAACTACCTATCAAGGTATCCCATGAACCAATAACGATATAACATATTACGTATATCACATTTTATTAGTAACTTTGTGTATTGAAAAAACAAAAGTTCAATAATCATGAAGAAAACAGACCTTATGACAATGACAGCAGCCATGATGTTTGCAGCATCGGGGTATGTCAATGCCGATACACCGGCAAATACCGATAAGCCTGTTATAGGCAAACAAGAAATCAGAATCAAAAATAAAAAACTTACTCCCGAGGCTTTGTGGGCAATGGGACGCATAGGCAGTTCAAGCGTATCCCCCGATGGAAAGCAGATTGCGTACACCGTATCTTATTACAGTGTAAAAGAGAACAAGAGCCACACTGTAATTTATGTGATGAATGCCGACGGCACAAACAATTTGCTTCTTACTCATACTGCCGACAGCGAGGTTGAACCGACATGGATAAAAGACGGAAGCAAGATTGCTTTTCTTACAGCTGCAAGCGGAAGTATGCAGATATGGGAAATGAATCCCGACGGAAGTGAACGGAAACAACTTTCATCGTACGAAGGTGGTATAGAAGGATTTAAATTTTCTCCGGATGAAAGTAAAGTATTGTTCATCTCGCAAGTTAAATACGGACAACGTACTTCTGACATATATCCTGATCTGGATAAAGCCAGCGGAAAGGTCATCAATGACCTGATGTACAAGCATTGGGATGAATGGGTGGAAAATATTCCGCATCCGTTTGTCGCTTCATTCGACGGTAATCAGGTTGGTGCTGCTACAGATATTCTGAAAGATGAACCTTATGAATCGCCCATGAAACCTTTCGGCGGTATCGAGCAGCTGGCATGGAGCAACGATTCCAAGCAAATTGCTTACACTTGTCGCAAGAAAACAGGATTGGAATATTCTGTATCGACCGATTCGGATATTTACCTTTATAATACGGAAACAGGTGAAACTCGTAATCTCTGTAAGGAAGATGCTACGGACAAGAATCTGGGCTACGATACCAATCCGAAATTTTCTCCCGACGGAAAAAGTATTGCATGGCAAAGTATGGAACGCAACGGCTATGAGAGCGATCGCAACCGGTTGTGCGTCATGAACCTGAAAAGTGGAGAAAAGACTTATGTAACCGAAGCTTTCCAGTCGGGTGTAGACGACTATTGCTGGGCTCCCGATGGAAAAACATTGTATTTCGTAGGCGTATGGCACGCTACCAGTATGGTTCACAGCACCAACCTGAAAGGAGAAGTAAAGCAGCTTACTGACGGTATGTACGACTACACTTCGGTTGCCATGCTTAACAACAAACAACTGCTCACCAAACGTCATTCTTTAAGTGAGGCAGACGAACTGTTCACTGTCGATTTGAAAAAGAAAAATGCAGTAACCCGCATCACAAAAGAAAACAATCAGATATTCAGTCAGCTGCAAATGGGTAAAGTAGAAGCACGTTGGACCAAGACTGTCGACGGAAAAGATATGCTTTCATGGGTAGTTTATCCGGCTAATTTCAACCCGAACAAGAAGTATCCGACTCTTCTTTTCTGCCAGGGAGGTCCACAAAGTCCGGTAAGCCAGTTCTGGAGCTATCGCTGGAATCTGCAACTCATGGCTGCAAACGACTATATCATCATTGCTCCCAACCGTCGCGGTCTGCCGGGATTCGGCATGGAATGGCTGGAAGATATCAGTACAAACTACGGAGACCACTGCATGGACGACTACCTGAGTGCCATCGACGATATAGCTAAAGAGCCTTATGTAGATAAAGACCGTCTGGGATGTGTAGGAGCCAGCTTTGGCGGTTACTCTGTTTATTGGTTGGCAGGTCACCACAACAAACGCTTTAAAGCCTTTATTGCTCACGATGGTTTCTTCAACATGGAACAGCAGTATCTGGAAACAGAAGAGCTCTGGTTCACCAACTGGGATTTGGGTGGAGCATATTGGGAGAAAAATAATCCGGCAGTACAACGCAGTTACGCCAATTCTCCTCATCTGTTTGTAAATAAATGGGACACTCCTATACTGTGCATACATGGAGAAAAAGATTTCCGAATCCTGGCTTCACAAGGAATGGCTGCCTTCAATGCTGCCAAACTAAGAGGCGTTCCGGCACAGTTGCTCATCTTCCCTGACGAGAATCACTGGGTACTGAAACCGCAGAACGGTATCCTGTGGCAACGCACATTCTTTGCATGGCTGGATCAATGGCTAAAGCCTGAGAATAAATAACCACAGCTAAACTGTAAGAGAAAATGATAAAAAATATAGTTTTCGATTTTGGCGGAGTTATAGCCGATATAAGCCGCGAACAGGCTGTAAAGGCATTCATCCGTCTGGGTGTAAAAGATGCCGACCGCATCCTCGACAAGTATCATCAGACCGACATTTTTCAGGAGCTGGAAGAAGGAAGTCTGACAGAGGAAGCTTACCGAAACGAATTGGGAAAACTATGCGGACGTACATTGTCATGGGAGGAAGTACAGCAAGCATGGCTAGGCTTTATCACTGGTGTAGATATACGGAAGCTGGAATATCTGGAAATGTTACGTAGCGAAGGATACAAGCTCTATGTACTTAGCAACACGAATCCTTACGTAATGGGATGGGCATGCAACGAACGGTTTTCTTCAGAGGGCAAACCTTTGACATCGTATTTCGACAAGTTATACCTCTCCTATCAGGTAGGTTGCACAAAACCCGAACAGCGCATCTTCGAATACATGCTGTCGGATGCCGGCTTAGAACCGAAAGAAATCTTGTTCGTAGACGATGGTCAATCGAACATAAACATAGCAAGCCAACTGGGTATGCATACCTTCCAACCAGAAAATGGCTGTGACTGGCGAAAAGAATTAAGCCTGTTACTCGCTAAACTGAAGTAAAATATAACAAATATCCAAACAGAGATTCCGGTTTACATACTGGAATCTCTGTTTTAGTATACTTGCAGAGATAAAAACTGTATTAAGTAGCCTGCTAACAAAAAATCTTGTATCAATCAGATATTAAGTCTGTTACCCTATTAAAAGCTCAACAAGTGGCAATCTCTGATTCATTTTTTTCAAAAAAAAGACGCTAAAACACTTGCATATTACATTCTAAAGCACTACCTTTGCATCGCTTTTAAAGAAAAGCACTTCTTCGGGGTGTAGCGCAGTCCGGTTAGCGCACCTGCTTTGGGAGCAGGGGGTCGTGGGTTCGAATCCCGCTACCCCGACAAAGAAAAAGATCTTTAATAACTGTTTTGAGTAAATAAGCTCGGGGTGTAGCGCAGTCCGGTTAGCGCACCTGCTTTGGGAGCAGGGGGTCGTGGGTTCGAATCCCGCTACCCCGACAAAAGGTTGATAATTAAACAAGATAAACGTTTAAATTATCAACCTTTTTTTATTAATTAACTTCTATCCTACGCTTATTATGAAAACACTATCAGTGAAAAAAGTCAACGACTCTGCAATTACTTCGGCAGAACAGATACCTACAATATTTGATATAGAACAAATACCATTCCACCAGATAGACTGCATCAACTGGAAAGACTATCCATATCACCCTGACGTTAAATTCAGAATAGCTCATACTGGAAATGCTATTTTATTGCATTATTGTATAACAGAACAGAGTGTACGTGCAACAGCTCCGGAGGACAACGGAAGAGTATGGGAGGATTCATGTGCAGAATTTTTTGTACAGCCCGGAACAGACAACCAATATTATAATTTTGAATGTAACTGTGCAGGTACATTACTGATAGAATACGGAAAGCCAGGTAACCGGGAACACGCTCCACTGGAAACTGTGGGACAAGTTACGCGCTGGGCTTCATTAGGAAGAACTCCCTTTGAAGAGCGTTTAGGAGAATGTTCATGGCAACTTGCCTTAAGAATCCCCATATCCGCCTTCTTCCACCATTCACTGACATCACTTGACGGAATGAGAATGAAAGCAAATTTTTATAAGTGCGGAGACAAACTTCAGACTCCTCATTTTTTATCATGGAGTCCTATTGCACTCCCCTCCCCATGCTTTCACTGCCCCGATTTCTTCGGAGAAATAACATTTGAATCAAATAAGTAAAAACAATGCTACTGATATCTCTCATTACAGCAGTACAAGTAATTCTCATCATCAAAATATGGATGATGACAGGCGATGTGCGTAAAATCCGACAGAAACTGAACGAACCACAAGCCGAAAACCGCAAGATAACAGAAGCACAGTTAAAAGCTCTGGAAGGAAAAACAGAAGAAGCTTATACCTTATATAAAGAAGCATATTACTATAGTGTAGTAACATTCTTCAATGAGCTTGAAAACAAAAATCTGAAAGATACAGAAGCAAAAGAGAAAGCTTGGGAAGAAGGATTCAATGAAATAGTTTCCTATTATTCCGGACAGATAAGCCGACTTGGCAATTACAAACTGCCCGAAGAGGCATTGTACACTTATGCTCAGATAAGTGCACGAATCGGGAAACTATAAACTATACAAATCTATGACAGACTTTGCAGCAATCGACTTTGAAACAGCAAACAAGGAACGCTCCAGCGTATGTAGTGTGGGAATTGTTATCGTAAGGAACGGAGAAATTACCGAAAAGCTATATCGGCTGATACGTCCCTACCCTAACTATTATAGCTACTGGAACACACAGGTACATGGCTTGACGTTTCAAGACACAGCCTGTGCGCCAACATTCCCTGAAGTATGGAAAGAGATTGATCCTATAATAGCCGGATTACCCTTAGTAGCGCATAACAGCCCTTTTGATGAAGGGTGTCTGAAGGCAGCATTTCAAGCATACAACATGGAATATCCTGATTATACATTTCACTGCACTTGTAGAGCCTCCAGGCGGACATTCGGAAAAAGTCTTCCCAATCATCAGCTACAAACAGTAGCTCTAAAATGCGGCTACGATTTATCACACCACCATCATGCGCTTTGTGATGCAGAAGCTTGTGCGCAAATAGCTATTAACATCCTATAAAAAAGTACGCCACCCTGTCACTAACATTGACAAGGTGGCGTGAACTCTCTATCTTTACTACCTGTTATTTTCTTAGCATCAAATTTTTAAAAGGAGTCGGATATGGAGTTTCAAATTCCATCAGTTCACCTGTAACAGGATGATAGAAACATAGCTTAAACGCATGGAGTGCCAAGCGTCCCAAAGGATTCACTTCACAGCCATAACGTTCATCCCCTACGACCGGATGTCCCAGTGACTGCATGTGTACACGAATCTGATTCTTACGACCTGTTTCCAACTGCAATTCTACCAGCGAATAGCCATTAGCGCGTTTTATGGTACGGTAGTGAGTAACCGAATATTTTCCACCATCATCAACTGGAGAAGAACTTACATACAACTTACGGTCGGTAAGCCAAGATTCCACAGTACCCTGATCTTTTTCCATATCTCCCATCACGATAGAAACATAACGGCGATCGCGCACAATATCATGCCAGTTATCACGTAATGTATGTTGTGTCTTTTCATCTTTGGCATACATCATAATACCCGATGTTTCACGATCTAACCGATGCACTACAAACACACGATTATTGCGATGCTGACGTTTTACATACTCATTCAATATATGCTGAGCCGTCTTTTCCTTCTGATGATCTGTCGCAACAGAAAGAAGACCTTCCTTTTTCTCCACTACTATCAGATAAGCATCCTCATACAAGATCTTCAGCATCGGATGACGGAACTCATGCTTGTTCTTCTCGCGGCTTATCTGCACCTTCATTCCCGGCTTTAAAGGATAATTATATAATGTCTGGATATTATTATCGACCAGTACAACACGATTGGTAAGCAAAGCCTTCACACGAGTGCGACTTATCCCCGCCATCTTCTTCATCAGAAACTCCATCAGTTCGGCAGGTTCCGTCACATTATATACAGTATATTTAGCAGCAGCACGCGCTACAGGACGCCCGCTTGTATTTCTATCTCTTCTTGACATATCTTCTTATTGATATAATTTATCTTTTCTCCAATAATACCACATTTTCTACATGATGCGTATGCGGGAACATATCTACCGGTTGTACGGCCATTACTTTATATTTAGCATCAAGCAACTGAAGATCACGTGCCTGAGTAGCAGGATTACAACTTACATATACAATACGCTTAGGCTCGGCAAACAGAATTACATCTATCACATCGTTATGCATACCCGCACGTGGAGGGTCGGTAATAATTACATCCGGACGACCATGTTCATTGATAAAATCCTGCGTCAAGATATCTTTCATATCACCGGCATAGAACAGTGTATTCTCAATACCGTTTATCTGAGAATTAACTTTTGCATCCTCAATAGCTTCGGGAACGTATTCTATACCAATAACCTTCCTTGCCTGGCGGGAAACAAAGTTTGCAATCGTACCCGTACCGGTATAAAGGTCGTACACCAGTTCGTTGCCAGTCAGCCCTGCGAAGTTGCGAGCTACTTTATAAAGATTATATGCCTGTTCTGAGTTTGTCTGATAAAAAGATTTCGGACCGACCTTAAAGCGCAACCCTTCCATTTCCTCAAAGATATGGTCATTGCCCTTAAATACTTCGACATCCAAATCGCCAATAGTATCATTGCATTTATTATTGATGACATAAAGCAATGAAGTAATCTGAGGAAACTTATCTGCAACAAACAGCAACAACACTTTCATCTTATCCAGTTCCGCATCCGAAGTAATCTTACATTGCAACAACACCATAAGTTCTCCTGTGGAAGAAGTACGCACCATCATATTACGGAGCATACCTTCCTGACTGCGCAAATCGAAGAACTCATAATTATGTTCGTAAGCAAAATCGCGGATTGCATTACGGATCTGATTGGAAATATCATCCTGCAACCAACACTTTTCGATAGCAAGTACCTTATCGAAAGCTCCCGGAATATGGAATCCGACAGCATTCATCTGATCATACTTCACATCCTGCTTGACTTCTTCTTCGGTAAGCCAACGTTTATTAGAGAAAGTAAACTCCAGCTTGTTACGATAGAACATTGTTTTCTCTGAGCCAAGAATAGGCATAAACTCAGGTAACTCCACCTTTCCGATACGAGTCAGGTTATCATACACCTGCTTCTGCTTATAACGAATCTGATCTTGATAAGAAAGACACTGCCACTTACATCCGCCACAAACACCATAATGCTGGCAAAACGGTTCGGCACGCATTGACGACTTTTCGTGAAATTTTACTGCAACAGCTTCCGCGTAATGATTTTTTTTACGCTTTATCTGTAAATCGACTACATCTCCAGGAACTACATAAGGTACGAATATAACCAAATCGTTTACCTTAGCAACTGCCTTCCCTTCGGCAGCTACATCTGTTATTGTTACTTTTTCCAGTAAAGGAAGTTCTTTTTTCTTTCTTGCCACGTCTATTTTATATAAATCCGATTTGGGAGCAAAGTTACAAAATAATCCCAATAATCTGTCACGAATTTGAAAGAAGTTGATTTTGCAAAGTCTATATTACAAAACATACAATAAAAATCTCTCTTTTCATTTGGATATTCATAAAATATATATAGTTTTGCGAGCGTTAAATTCTTTTACAAAGAACCATTACAACTAGAAAAACATAAATAAACCTTAATAAACCTTTTAATAAAATGGAAAAGAAAAGAATCTATACTTTCGGAAACGGACATGCTGAAGGTAAGGCAGATATGAGAAATCTTTTGGGTGGCAAAGGAGCCAACCTTGCAGAAATGAACTTAATCGGTGTTCCTGTTCCTCCCGGATTCACAATTACAACAGAAGTTTGCAATGAATATTTTGAAAAGGGTAAAGACGATGTTGTCGCTCTCCTGAAAAACGATGTAGAAAAATCTATCGCCGGAGTGGAAGAACTCATGAAATCTAAATTCGGTGATGTAGAAAATCCATTACTTGTTTCTGTTCGTTCTGGTGCAAGAGCATCTATGCCAGGAATGATGGATACAATCTTAAATCTTGGACTCAACGACAAGGTTGTTGTCGGCCTGGCAAAGAAAACCGGTAACGAACGCTTTGCATGGGATTCATACAGACGTTTCATACAAATGTACGGTGATGTCGTACTTGGCATGAAACCAACAAATAAGGAAGATATCGATCCGTTCGAAGCTATCATAGAAGATGTAAAGAAAGCAAAAGGTGTACGCCTGGATAACGAACTGGGAGTAGCCGAACTGCAAGAACTGGTAGTACGCTTCAAAGCTGCTGTAAAAGCTCAAACCGGACAAGACTTCCCAGAAAATGCTTACGAACAACTTTGGGGAGCTATCTGCGCAGTATTCGATTCATGGATGAACGAACGTGCCATTCTTTACCGCAAGATGGAAGGTATCCCTGCAGAATGGGGAACAGCTGTCAACGTACAAGCCATGGTATTCGGTAACATGGGTGATACATCAGCTACCGGAGTTTGCTTCTCTCGTGATGCTGCAACTGGTGAAGATTTATTCAACGGCGAATACCTGATCAATGCACAAGGTGAAGACGTAGTAGCAGGTATCCGTACTCCTCAGCAAATTACAAAAATAGGTTCTCAACGCTGGGCTGCCCTACAGGGTATTTCAGAAGAAGAACGCGCTAGCAAATATCCGTCAATGGAAGAAGCTATGCCGGAAATATATAAAGAACTCGATGCATTACAGACAAAACTGGAAAACCACTACCATGATATGCAAGACATGGAATTTACCGTTCAAGAAGGTAAACTCTGGTTCCTCCAGACACGAAATGGTAAACGTACAGGCGCTGCTATGGTCCGCATCGCAATGGAAATGCTTCAGCAGGGACTGATTGACGAAAAGACTGCTATTTTACGTTGCGAACCTAACAAACTGGACGAACTGTTGCACCCCGTATTCGACAAAGAAGCTCTGCGTAAGGCAAAAGTTTTAACTCATGGTCTTCCAGCATCTCCGGGAGCAGCATGCGGTCAGATTGTATTCTTTGCAGAAGATGCTGCACAATGGCGTGCAGACGGACACCGTGTTGTATTGGTACGTATTGAAACTTCTCCTGAAGACCTTGCCGGTATGACTGCTGCTGAAGGTATCTTAACCGCACGAGGAGGTATGACTTCTCATGCAGCAGTTGTAGCACGAGGCATGGGTAAATGCTGTGTATCAGGTGCAGGCGCAATCAACGTAGACTATAAAGCACGCACTGTAGAAATAGACGGTACAGTTCTGAAAGAAGGTGATTTTATCTCTTTGAACGGAAGTACCGGTGAAGTTTATGCAGGAGAAGTTCCTACCCGCGCAGCTGAACTGTCAGGCGACTTCGCTAAACTGATGGATCTTTGTGATAAGTATACTCGCCTGAAAGTACGTACCAATGCTGATACTCCAAGAGACGCAGAGGTTGCACGCAGTTTCGGTGCTACTGGTATCGGACTTTGCCGTACAGAACATATGTTCTTCGATAACCAGAAGATTATTGCCATGCGTGAAATGATTCTTGCTCCTGATGTAGAAGGTCGCAAGAAAGCACTTGCCAAACTGCTTCCTTATCAGAAAGCTGACTTCAAAGGTATCTTCAAGGCTATGGACGGATGTCCGGTGAACGTACGTCTGCTCGATCCTCCTTTGCATGAATTCGTACCTCATGATCTGAAAGGACAAGAAGAAATGGCAAAAGCAATGAACGTTACGGTAGAATATATCCGCCAGCGTGTAGAAAGTTTGTGCGAACACAACCCAATGTTAGGACACCGCGGTTGCCGTCTGGGTAACACTTATCCGGAAATTACAGAAATGCAGACACGTGCTATTTTGGGTGCTGCCTGCGAACTGAAAAAAGAAGGTTACGATCCACATCCAGAAATCATGGTTCCATTGACCGGTATTCTTTATGAATTCGAAGCACAGGAAAAAGTAATTCGCAGTACAGCTGCCGAATTGTTCAAAGAAGAAGGCATAGAAGTACCGTTCAAGGTAGGTACAATGATTGAAATACCACGTGCTGCCCTTACAGCCAACCGAATTGCTTCACGCGCAGAGTATTTCTCATTCGGAACTAATGACCTTACTCAGATGACATTCGGATATTCACGTGATGATATTGCCTCTTTCTTACCTGTATATCTGGAAAAGAAAATCCTGAAAGTAGACCCATTCCAAGTTCTCGACCAAAACGGTGTTGGACAATTAGTAGAAATGGCAGTTGAAAAAGGCCGTTCAGTACGTCCAGATCTGAAATGTGGCATCTGTGGTGAACATGGAGGTGAACCATCTTCTGTTAAGTTCTGCCATAAAGTTGGTCTGAACTACGTAAGTTGCTCTCCATTCCGCGTGCCTATCGCTCGTTTGGCTGCGGCGCAGGCTGCTATTGAGGAAGCATAAGCAATATAGGATAATATTTGATTTAGGCTGTAACGGACTGTTTATCAGACATTACAGCCTAAGTTGTTTTTAGGCGGTTCGTGCATTTGTCCGCAAAAAATGAGCCAAATAAACGGTACTTGCTTACAAATAGCTTACTAAACTGAGAGGGTACGCTTACAAAGAACTTACAAAAGTAAAACAACTGTAAATCAATAAGGTATGGCAACATTTAAGACTATTGTAAGGTATAAGCGAGCTGACGGCTTTTACCAAGTGTACATTCGAGTACTTCATCGTTCAAAATCAGGGTATATTAAGACTGATAAGTTCGTTACTGACAAACAGCTATCCAAATCTGGAGAGATTAAGGATGCTGTCATAAATAAATATTGTGCACAGGAAATACTTCGTTATACAGAATTGGTAAATCGTAAAGATGTGTCAGGATACTCTGTAACAGAATTAATAGAATACTTAATGAACTCTGATATGGAAGTATGCTTTAGTGACTATGCTACAAAATTCATTAACCGTATGGCCTCTGAAGGACATGAACGTAATGCTAAGAACTATCGTCTGGCTGTAAACCACCTTGAAAGATATTTGGGAACAACCAGAGTGATGTTTACTCACTTGTCATCTTCTGTTTTGACAAGATGGATTAATAGCCTTTCGTTGACGAACAGGGCGAAAGAAATGTACCCGACTTGTTTAAGACAGATATTCAAAAGGGCACTTATAGAGCTGAACGATGAAGAACGTGGTATCATGCGAATAAAATACAATCCTTGGCTAAAAGTATCTATTCCTAAATCTGACAGTACAGTTCAAAGAGCCATCAGTGCAGAGGCGTGTAGAGAGTTTTTCAATCGTCCCCTACCGGAAACCAAAATGATTTCCTCTCTTCCTGAACTGGGCCGAGATGTGGCACTCCTATCCTTGTGTCTGGGTGGAATAAACACTGTAGATATATTTGAGCTCACTACTGTCCACTAAAAATGGACAAGGTTAAAAATTAAATAAATTCGGTTCACTTGAATCATATCGGTCTTTGACATTTTTGAAATTCGATTTGTCAAACAAGTCACTGAGATGTGTTTTGTCGGTCAGAGAGATTCCGAGTATTTGGAGAATTTCATAGACGCTACGTTCTAATTTCATATCGTGTTGGACTATTGCTACTAAGCAGTAAGTGATTATCGCACAATAGATTTGTATGCGTACAGCGTTTTCCGATGTTCCCCAGAACTTCTTAATCCTGAGGTGTTGTTTTATCCATTTGAAGAACAGTTCAACACTCCATCTGTTTCTATAAAGCGATGATATAAACTCTGCAGATGCGTCAAGATTATTTGTCAGGAAGATGTATCGTGTACCGTCTTCAGGATTTTCAATGATGAGTTTTCTAAGTTCCTCAGGGTAATCCTTAGAACTTTTATAAACCGTAAAGCATCCGATTACATCCGATACTACACCTTCTGGCAATCTTCGTTTCCAGGTTTTAGGCTTGATCCGTACATTTGTTTTGGCTCGTACAAGGAAGAAAGCACCTATACGATTTATTGTATTAAGGTTGCTGAAATCGTTATACCCTCGGTCGAATATATAATGCGCTCCTGATTCATATGGAATCTCAGGCATAGCCTTTGAATCGTGAATATTGGCAGGTGTAATATGCACAAATGCAGGTACTTCCGCTTCAATATCGTAGAGCGTATGCAACTTTATTCCGCCTTTATGTTTGCGAAATTTAGCCCATTCAAACACTGACAGGCACAGATCAATCGTTGTAGAGTCAAATGCATAAACATGACCGTCAAGTTCGAATATTTTATTGATTCTACGCTTGCGGGCCTCGGCAATCATGAATGTTGCGTACTCTTCGAAGATGCGGTAGTTACGTTGCTCATTAGCCTTACTAAGATTGCTCCGAGTTACAGACTTCCCGATTCCGAGATGGTAAAGTTTTCCAGCATGAGCTTCCATAGCCACAATCAAATCTCTAAGACTATCTCGATTGGATAGCTGACCGAACATCATCGTAAGCAGCTGATTCCAACAGGTATAGCTCTTGATATACTTATCGCCTTCATACTTTGTAACGATACGATTGAATTTACTTCGGTCAAGGAACTTAACTAATTGGGCAAAAATATATGGGTCTTTATGCATAACGGTCTGAAAATTACCACAAAAGTAAATTCAAATCCGTTCTCCCAAAAATCTCCTATAACAAATTGAATTTCAATAATTTCAAAGAACTTCTATGATTTTTTAGTGGACACTAATGTCAAAAAGATATTGAAGATACGTATGAGTTTAATGACCAGTATATATTGTTTGACAACATTATGTTTTCCAATGCGTACCGGAAAATTGATACAACGTACGGGAGCATAGGCTCCTCCAAACAATAAAGCAAATACTACTATACTGATGAATATTCCATATACTCCATAATCGGAGAGGAGGTCTGTATGGAAATAATTCCAGCATACTATTCCGATGCCAGAAAGCAAGCAGAGAGCTGCTGTACCTTCCAATATCCTATCTGCGATAGATGGATGATAATGTATTTCAGGAGCGTTTTTTCCGGAAAACGGACCTAAATTGATGGTGAACATATTATTCTTCTTTTGTATCAGTTTTCTTTGTTTTCTTTAATCTTCCGCTTTTGCGTAATGCTTCGTTGATAATCCACTGAAGTTGCCCGTTGGTACTGCGAAATTCATCCGCAGCCCATTTTTCGATAGCTTCCATCGTTGCGGCATCTACACGTAGAACGAAACTTTTAGTCGTATTCTCTTTTTTTGCCATTGGCCGTTTTCTTGATTAATGATTCAGCGTTCCTGTGTTCACAACCGGCTGGGCGGCTTCGTCGGCACAGAGCACAACAAGCAAGTTACTTACCATAGCAGCTTTTTTATCTTCATCCAGCTCTACGATATCTTCCTGAGAAAGCTTGTCGAGCGCCATGTGCACCATTGATACGGCTCCTTCTACGATTTTTTCGCGTGCGCTGATAATAGCAGAAGCTTGTTGACGACGTAGCATGACGGCAGCGATTTCCGGTGCATATGCCAGATAATTGATACGTGCCTCTACGACTTCAATGCCGGCCATAGCCAGACGTTCGTTCAGCTTTTGTTCCAGTTGTTCATTGATTTCTTCTCCTCCCGAACGTAGAGTAAGTTCATCAGTTCCCGCTTCATTGTCATCGTAGGCATATTGTCCGGCTACTTGTCTGAGAGCTGCATCACTCTGTATTTTCACAAAGTTCTCGAAAGCATTCATACGATTGGCTACAGCATTTCCAACACTGATTTCTTTGCCGTTACCAGAAGAGGTTGTATCGCTCGCCATAGTTTGTGAATCAATCTCGAACATGGCTTTGTATGTATCTTTCAGTTTCCATACCAGTACCAGACCGATAAGAATCGGATTTCCTATTTTATCGTTTACCTTGATCGGTTCTACATCAAGGTTACGGGCACGTAAGGATAATTTTTTCTTGTTCATGAAAGGATTTACCCAAAAGAATCCTGTTTCTTTGAAAGTTCCTTTATATTTCCCGAAAAAGACCATGATACGCGCTTCATTAGGTTCCAGTTGCATATAACCACCAAATAAAATAAACCAGATAAGCAAGAGTACTCCACCCAATATGAAGAATGGAGTTGTCATTTGCATAAAGCAGCAAATAATGATGCTTGAGATCAATAACAGGTGCATAGCCAGCATGAGAAATCCGTTAGCTTTAAATCCTCTGAAATTTAATTCTTTTGCTTCCATAAACTCATATTTAATTGATATTATTTTGATATCACAAATTTATGGATAAAGAATAAATAAAACAACACGAGAGAGGATGTTGTTTAGCATCCTCTCTCGTGTTGTTTTATTGAAATGCAGATTATTCTGCCATGCGTGTATATGTATATTTATCATAGAAACTACCGTATTCGTCTGCTCCAGTTGTTTCGATAACAAGTCTGTCTGAAGAAGCTTCAAGTATTTTTGCGGTAGATACATCGACTCCCTCCATGCTTTCCGGAATCATATTGTTTCCTTCCAGGTAGAAGTTTTCACTATCGTATCGACGCCAAGTACCACTATAGTATTCATAGTGAGTTACAGTGTATTTATTACCGTCTGTTTTTTCTATAGTAATTTTTTCGCAGTCATCTGTAGGTTCAAAAGGATTGAAGTTTTCATTATAAGAAATTTTTTCACCTTCATAATAGTAATATCCGTTAACGGCAGTCATACCCCATACTCCTTCTAACTGATTTACTTCGATAGCTTCATCGTCTTTAGAACATGATGAAAAACAAAAAATACTGATCAGGAGTGTTGCTAAAAACAAAATCTTTTTTATTGGATTAATTTTATTAAATTTTTGATTTTTTAAAAGTATATAAAGCTACGAGGATATACAATACAGTTTTTATGGTTCTATGACTATATTGATTTTTATTGTATATATGAGGTGTAAATTTAGGATTATCAGGGTATCCTTTTATAAAAAAAACTCCTGCCATTTTGAAAAACAGCAGGAGTAATTTCATTAATTATATTTACAAAATAAATTAAAAATCATCAGCAGGGAAACCTGTGCGGCGGAATCCTGAAACTTTATAAGTCAGTCCGTCTGGGTCATCATCAAACTGTATCATGTACACAATACTGTCGGCAGGCATTCCACTAGGAGTAAGGGCTGCTCCTTCGAGTATTTTTCCATCAGTTATCTTCACTTTGCAATCGTATGAAGTATTGTCAATGAAGTCGTTGGTTGTAAATGTTCTGTTATTATAGTCTACATTTACTTTAACTTTATAATCCCAAAAATTTGCTCCGTCTTCTAGCCACATTTCAGTAGATACATTGGCAGCTGTATTGTATGTGTACATGCGAAAATGTCCTAAACCTACATCACCAAGCTCTTGTCCGTTACTTATAGCAGTGGCAGTAACCCACCAGTCGCCTGCCATCTTTTCAACAGATGTTCCTCCTGGCTCGGTATCGTCATTACAAGAAGTTAGTCCTACAGCCAATATGGCAAATAAAAATATGATATATTTTTTCATAAAGCTTCAATAATTATTTAGTTAGTGTAACGCTTAGAGGTGTTCCTCCATAATCTACGGTCATAGTGACTACGCCTGTTTCTGGATTATATTTTCCTTCTGTTAAGCTCAATGCAAGTTCTGAAGCAAAATACCAGTTTCCTACTTTAATTAAAGTGAGTGTATTATCTGCGTTCAGTTTTAATTTTGCTTCAGCATGGAAATCGTACATTGGCTCAAATCCCGGATTCATTCCATAAAACTGCAAGCCTCCCAATAAATCATCAATAAGGTAAGTTCCATCTTCATTTTCTGTAATCAAGATGGGTGCGCCTGTATAGTGACGAGTTCCAGCCTGTGATTCTCCCTGATATGCACTTGCAAAACTATCAGGATTAACTACCATTACTTGACGAGTTTTGGTTACTGAAAATCCATCAACGTTGGCTACAGAATAAACTAAGTTATAAAATCCAGGTGTTGAGCTGTCTACACTACCAGTGACCTTTACCTTTTCACTGATATCTTCCCCGTTTTCGGTTGCTTCATATCCAGGCTCTGTATAAGTTTCACCTAATGATAGTTTTACAAAATCATCTCCTTTCAAGTTTAATTCTGCAAAATATGTTACCTTAGAAAGGTCTTCTACTGAGTCTTCACATGAGGTGGCAGTTCCCAATAAGAATGCTCCCATGAGTATGTAATAAAATATTTTTTTCATTTCTATAAAACATTTAAGTTATTAGTTCTTGTCCCACCATACAGGAGTACTTACTGGTACTGCTTTGGGAGTGTTTACATTATACATACGTGCACTCAATGGGTATGTCATACGTTTTACCAGTCCATTACCAAGACCGTTGATCCATGGCTCTATTAAATCACCCGGAACATAACTTGAGTTACCTTTAAAAATATCTAACTGAGAAACAGTAGTAATATTCGGACAATCGGTACGGCGTATTTCACTCCATGCTTCCATATGATCCATACAGAATAAAGCTGCCCACTTTTGCATGTATACTAAATGAAGTTTATCGTTTGTTGAGGTAGCATTGTCCCATAATGCCAAAATTCCTGCTTCTTGACCACTCATACTACGTGCTTCAAAATCGGCTGTAACTCCAGCATTATAAGCATTTTGAGCTTTTCCTTCATCATTCAGGAAACGTAAATTAACTTCTGCGATAAGGAACTGAAGTTCTGCTTGAGTAAACAGATAGAATGGCTGAGTTGCTCCGTTTCCGTCAGAATGTTGATAATTGATGGCACTTACATTTTCATTCTTCCAAGTATCCGAACCGTTGTTGTCATCAGATTTTGTTCTACCACCCGGAATCTGTCCTAAATATTTGCCTTCTTTTTTGTTTTTATTGATAGCGTAAGCTATACGTGGGTCATTATTTGCCTGATAGTAAGCTACGATCGGATAAGCTGCACACTGGTTACCCGGTGTATTTACTGCATTCGTTTCATACCATGGATTACGTTTTGATGTTTCGTCTGCGAAACCTGTAAATGCAGCATCACCAGTAAAGAAATTATTTTCTGCTACTAAAGTTTTTACTTTTTCAGTATAGGTAGCAGCATCTACTCCTGCATCTATGAAGCGCAGATACATACGTAAGCGTAATGCGTTAGCCAATCCTTTCCATTGTTTCATATCACGGTTAAAAATCAGATCTTGGCTATCCATAGATGCATTATCTGTCAAAGCTGCTTCTGCTGCATCCATTTCTGCCAATACACCTTTGTATACATCTTCTCCGTTATCCCATTTCGGATTGCTGACTGAGTTACCTTTTAACGCTTCACTATATGGAGCTTCGTTAGTATTGTCGACCATTACCTGTAAGACATATGCACGCAATACTGTTGTAGCAAAACGGTCAGCAGGGTTTGTACTTTTTTCTAGAACTTCTTGAGCATCCATCAGTGCCCCTGCATAAATAATGCGGTATGAATAGTCCATCAGCTGTGAAGACTCATTGAACATATACTGACTGATTTCTATGTATTGGCTTTGTTCTGGATTCTGTTCATAATACTGTGCAAAATAACCCGCATAGTTATGAATTTCTCCTCCTACAGCAGCTGCAATACCTGCTTCAACAGAAGGAAAAATCAAGTCTGGCGTCATTTGCTCATTGCTTGGGTAGTTGGGATTTTCATTAATGTCAAGGTCACAGCTTGTGCATAAACTTGCCATTAATAAGGTATATAATGCTAATTTTTTCATATATAAACTTCTTTTTAATCGTTAGAATTTCACATTTAAGTTGATACCGAAGTTACGTGAAGTTGGGTTTGAAGAGTATTCACCGTAATTACCTGACAGGTCGTTACCAAATGATGTTGTTTCTGGGTCGATAAATGTGTTGCTTGATGGTGTCCAGATAAAGAGATTATTTCCGTATGCTGAAATACGAACCCCTTGTAGCGGAGTTTTAGCTAACCATTTTTTTGGTAAATCCCAGCTTAACACAACAGTACGCAACTTAACATATGATTTGTCTATTAAATCGATTTCTCCACCGATACCTCCCATAGGGTCGTAATAGTAGTTACAGATATCTGCGCTTGAAACAGGTGTTGTATTTTCTACATAACTGATGCTGCCATCAGCATTAGTAACCTTATTTACAGAGTTGGGAATAATGAATGTATTACGGTCGTTGTATGCTGTTTGTATTGCATTACCTGTGAAGTAAAGAGTATTCTTTGTCTTTGAATACATGATACCACCTTGACGAATATCAAAATCAGCACTTAATGATACACCTTTGTAAGTAAGTGTAGTAGAAACACCCATCTGATAACGGTTATTCATATCACCGTAAGTAGCAAATTCTGCTGCTGCAACTGGCAGACCTGTATTGGCATCAGCTACGATTCTGCCTTGCGGATCACGTTCTACAGCTTCGGCTTTGAATACACCTAATGGTTGTCCTACAATTGCATACATACTAGTACTACCGTTCAATCCATATATAACTGTTTCACCTCCCAGTTCTTCTGGTAAGCTTACAACTTTACTCCAGTTTTTGGTAAAGTTTACTGTAACATCCCAACTGAAATCTCTAGTTTGGATAGGAGTTCCGCTTACTAATAATTCGACACCTTTATTGCTGATCTTACCTAAGTTGATATTTTGAGAACCATATCCTGTTGCTGGATCCATGCTTAAAGACATGATCTGTTTATCAGAATTACGATTGTAATAAGCAGCGTCGAAAGAAAGACGATTATTGAAGAAAGCCATATTTAATCCGAATTCGTATTCGGTTGTCATTTCTGGACTTAAAGTATTACTTCCTAAAATATTTCCTAATGTATAAGAGTTTACTCCACCTAATGGGAACTTCAGATAACCAAATGGAATGGAATATTGAGCTGAACCGTATACTGGGCTTAACATATATACATCAGCATCGTTACCTGTTTTACCCCAGCTGGCACGTACTTTACCGAAAGTAATGATGTCTTTTATTTCGTCATTTAAAAGTTCGCTGAAAATGAAACTACCAGTAACACCAGGATAGAAGAAATCACGATTTCCTTTAGGTAAGGTAGATGACCAGTCGTTACGAGCTGTTACTGTTAAATACAACATGTTTTTCCATGAACCTTCAAACTGTCCGAATACACCCATTAAACGGCGGAGTTCGCTATATTGAGTTACAGTTGGAGTTTGTGATGAGTTTGACAGATTGAACCAAGTAGGAATGGTCAGGTTGTTTACTGCTGATTTTTGATAAGAGTATTTACGTTCGTTTCCATTGAATCCGACCAATGCATTTACATGAAAATCGTTGATTGGCATGTCAAAAGATAACAAGAAGTCTTGGTTGATTTCACGACGGCGAGTCGTCATGATGCTATATTCTCCGTATTGACCGGCAAACGGGCTACTTGCTCCCATACCTTCTCCATTAGGAGTTCCTTCATAATATAACGCGTACAGATTTTCTGTTCCATATTCAGTTTGTCCTGTTGTAGAATCCAAACCCATACGATATGTAAACTTAAAGTATTTCAAAAAATCATAATCTAATTGGAACTTACCATAAAAACGTTCAGAATTATAAGTGTTTAAATTATGTTCCAATATATAATAAGGGTTCATAACGCCGTAAGGAGTATAATAATATCCCGGAGTATTGAATGGATCATTCAAATCGGCTAGGCTTTCTACATTAATATCTCGTGGAGTCTGCCATAGAGAATTAGCCATTGACAGTCCCTGACCTGTTGTTGCAAACTTATTATCCTGATATGCATAGTTCAAAGAAGTACTAAATGTCAGATTACCAATTTTATGACTACCTCTTCCAGAGAAAGTATACTTATTATATGAGTCTGCATCTGTAGGAATAATACCATCATCACTGATTTGTGAGAATGATACAAAGTAGGTACTTTTATCTGTAGCTCCGTTGAAAGATAAACTATTATTATATCTGAAACCTGTATCGAAGAAGTTTTTCATATTGTCTTCTACAGCGACATAAGGTTTTATCTTTTGTGAATTGTTATATACGTTACCATACAACTGCATTGAACCGTCAAAACGTGGTCCCCAAGAACCATTTTCTAGCGTAGTATGTGATCCACTCCATCCCATACCAAATTCATTCTGCATTTCAGGCATGCGTAAAACAGAAGACCATTGAACACCACCATTGTATTCAATTCCTAATCCTTTACCTTTTTTACCGCTTTTTGTAGTAATCATTACTACACCATTGGCTGCACGGCTACCGTACAAGGCTGTAGCAGCAGCTCCTTTCAGGATAGTCATGTTTTCTACGTCATCTGGATTTACAGCATTAGCACCATTACCAAAGTCGAACCCTGAATTCAACCCATCGCTAGAAGATACAGATGAGTTGTCCAAAGGTACTCCATCAACAACATATAAAGGTTGGTTGCTGCCACTTAATGAGCTTACACCACGGATGATAACAGAGTTTGATGCTCCTGGGTCGGAGGATGTGGCAGAAATCTGTACACCGGCAACCTTACCTGCAAGGCTGGACATTACATCTGAAGTACGGCTTGCAGAAATCTTTTCACCGTTTACCGAAGTAGCGGAATAGCCTAATGCTTTTTCCGATCTTTTTATACCCATTGCTGTTACAACAACTTCATCCAATTGTTCTGCATCTGAACGAAGTACAACCTTAACAGTAGGCTTGATAGTTACTTCTTGGCTTTCCAGACCAATGAACGAAACAACCAAAGTTTTTGCCGGACTAGGCACATTGTTGATTGTAAAGTTACCGTCGATGTCTGTTACAGTACCTACAGTAGTACCTTTAACTAAGACAGACGCTCCAACAACCGGCAAACCGTCTTCTTCAGAGGTGACTGTACCAGTAACCTTTGAAACTTGCGCGTTTACCAGACCTATACCTATCATCAGGAAGGTCATTAAAAGCATCAATTTTCTTTTCATAAGATTCTCTCTTAAAGTTTAACTTTGAATTAATAATTTTTCATTAGTTATATTTCTCGGTCGCAAAAATAGTTAAAAATGTAATAACTGTATACTTTTCGATAGAAAAAACTCAATATAAACCTTTTATTTTAACACTTACACCACGTTTTTTACACCAAAATGCTTCTATTTTCAACTCTAAAGCATTTCACTTTGTCATTATTAAAAGCTATATAAGAAAAAAACAAAATATAGAAAATGACAATAATTTCTTTGTTATTATTACGTTTTTCTAAAAAAAGCGATGGTTAATATTCAATTTCTAAGTCTATTTTTGTAAAGAGACCTATATGTTTTTTTAGACCATCAATGCATATATATTCACTAATTGTATATATAAACGCAATAAAGATTATTTAAGATAAAGATATAATACTTTCACATAATAGTTGAAAATGAAAAAGATTAAGTATCGCATAGTTTATAACCGCAAAAAACGGTTAGATAGCCAGGGAAAAGCTTTAGTTCAAGTGGAAGCTTATCTATTAGGGAAAAAAGCTTATTTTTCTACTCATATTTATATTAAACCCGACCAATGGAATAGTCGTAAATCAATAATTTGCAACCATCCCCATGCTGAAGAATTAAATTACATGTTAGAAGAATTCATATTGAATTTGCAAATGCGTGAGATAAATGCTTGGAAACAAGGAAAAGAAATTTGTTTGGAATTACTAAAGGAAATGGAAGAAAAAACAAGTTCCGACAATAAAATAATTTCTTTTGGTAGAAAATGGATAGAAAATTCCCCCATACGCAGTAGTACAAAAAATAATTTGTATACCACACTTACCCTATTAGAAAGTTTTGCTCATGAGATTACTTTTAAACAGATGGATTACAAACTTTTATTATCATTCGAGCAATTTATGAAGAACAAAAAATTAGGAATAAATACCATCGCAAAACATTTACGACATATAAGAACGATTATAAATGAAGCTGTCCGTCAAGGAATTATAGCTAAAGAAGATTCACCTTTTACAGAATATAAGATAAAAACAACAGAAAGCCACCATACATACTTATTACCAGAAGAATTGGATAAGTTAGAACATATCAATCTTTCCAGAAAGAAGAATACACTTCGCCATACTCTCGACGCATTCTTATTTTGCTGCTATACAGGCTTACGTTATTCTGATTTTATAAGTATGAAAAAACAAAATCTTATTCAAACTGATAAAGAATTATGGCTGGTTTTCAAATCACAAAAAACAGGAACTGTCACTCAACTTCCCCTTGGCTATTTATTTCAGGGAAAAGCTATCCGCATTTTATATCATTATCCAGATATAGAAGAATTTTTTCATATAAAGCCTAACGCTTCGGTTAATAAAGAATTAATTCGTATAGGAAAACTAGCAGGAATAACAAAACATTTTTCTTTCCATACAGCACGTCATACGAATGCTACCTTATTAATATATAAAGGTGTACAGCTTTCTACCGTGCAAAAACTATTAGGACATCGTAATATAAAAACAACCCAAGTTTATGGTGAAGTACTACCGCAAACGATAATCAAGGAACTAAAAAAATGCAAGTTTTGATTAAACAGGTAAATGTAGAATGTATAATAGAAGAATTAACCTAACAACAAATAGGTAGAAAATCAAAGTATTCCATTAGACAAAAGTACACATTGCATCTAGATATATTATCAGAATCTACATGAAACTGTTTTTATTATGTATCAGTTTTCCCAAAACTGCCTATTAGTTTAGTCCGGCAAAAACTTTGGTTGTTTCGTTCATTGGTCTGGAAAGCCAAGAAGTAACTATCAAGCCTACTGTTAAGGTCGTACTTCGTTCAGATTCAGAACAATTGGATGAAGTTATGGTTGTTGCTTATGGAGGAGCTACCAAACGTTCTTTTACAGGTTCAGCTACTGAAATTGGTGGAGAGCAAATCTCGTTGAAGAATCCGACTGAACTATCTAAAGCATTGGCTGGAGAAGTTGCCGGAGTACAAGTGATGTCTACTTCTGGACAACCTGGAAGTAATGCTAGTATCCGTATTCGTGGTTTAGGTTCAGCATATTCTAGCCGTTCTCCGTTGTATGTTGTAGATGGTATTCCTTTTGAAGCTGATTTAAGTGGTATCGATCCAAGTGATATTGCTTCTATGACAGTTTTGAAAGATGCTACTGCTACTGCATTGTATGGATCTCGTGCTGCAAATGGTGTAGTCTTGATTACTACTAAAAAAGGTGAAGCAGGTAAAACACGTGTTGATGCTGAAGTTAAATATGGTGCAAACATGCGTTTGACTCCGCTTTATGATGTAATTGATAGTCCGGAAAGATTTACAGAGCTTACTTGGGAAAGTTTACGTGGTTATGCAGAAGTTGCTGGTGGGTATGATCGTGCTACAGCTGCAACATGGGCTTCACAACAGTTGTTCGGAGGACAAAATGGTATTGCTCCTATATATAATATGTGGAACGCAGATGGTGACAAGTTGATTGATCCTTCTACAGGACGTTTTTATAGTGGCATTACACGTAAATATACTCCGGAAAAATGGGAGGATTATTTGTTTAGAACAGGTCAGAAATTTGATGCTAGCCTTAAAATCTCAGGTGGTAACGAGAAAATGACCCATTATACAGCTTTTAGTTATCTGAAGGATGAAGGATATTATATTTCTTCGGATTACGAACGATTCAATGTTCGTAACAATATGAGTAATCAGATTGCCCCTTGGTTGAAAGCTACAACATCATTATCGTATGCATATATGATTACCAATAAGCCGGGACAGTCTGATAGTAATATGAACAATGGTTTCCAGTTTATAAACGGTATGCCTTCATTGTTCCCTGTTTTTGAACGTGATGAAAACGGAAATATTGTACAAGATACAAGCATTGGAGGAAATAAATACGATTATGGTATGAATGCCGGTTATAGCCGTCCGTTTGCTGCTGGTATTAATCCTGCTGGTGCATTGCTTTTGGATAAAGATGAAATCAAGACACACCAGTTTAATGGTAATGCTTCATTTGAGGCTCGTTTCTTGAAACACTTCAAAGCAACTGCTAATGTTGGTTTGCAGTATTATGGTCAGGCTGAAAACGAATTGACAAATCCATATTATGGTGATAGTGCTGGTAAAGGACAAATTGTGAAAACTCAGGTGAATTATTTGAACTTTACTGCTAACCAGATTTTATCATGGACTCAAAGTTTTGGAAGAAATAATTTTGAAGCTTTTGTTGCTCATGAATCAACAAATAGTACAACCAACGTATCATATGGTGCTAAATCAAAAATGGTTCGTCCGGATAATACAGAATGGAGTAATGCTGTTATAATGGATTATATGGAATCGTATACTTATGGTTATGCGATTGAAAGTTATTTTGGTCAGTTGCGTTATGACTGGGATAATAAATATTTTATTCACGGAACACTTCGTGCTGATGGTAGTTCACGTTTTGCTAAAGGTCATAAGTGGGGAACATTTGGATCTATTGGAACTGCATGGGCTATTACTAACGAAGAATTTATGAAAGATATCAAATGGTTGAAGAATTTGAAATATAAATTGAGCTGGGGTGTTCTTGGTAATCAGGATTTTATAACAAGTCCTGTTGTCGCTGGATACTATCCATATGAAGATTTGTATCAGATTAACAACTTGAACGATAATTATACTTTCAGCTTTGTTTATAAAGGTAATCCTGATTTAACTTGGGAAAGAAGTTCTACTATTAATACTGGTATTGAATTTGATATTGCTGGTATACTTGAAGGTGAAGTTGAATATTTCCATAAAAAGACAACTGATATGTTGTTTATGAAGCAGGTAGCTCCTTCTTTGGGATATGCTTCTTATCCTGTTAATGATGGAGAGCTGGTAAATCAGGGTGTAGAATTTTCTTTGACTGCACATCTTTTGAATAAGAAAGATTATAAATTCGATTTCCGTGTTAATGGTGGATATTATAAGAATGAAATGACTAAGATGCCTATTGATGAAACTACAGGTAAAGAGAAGGCTTTGGAATTAAGCACTTACTATGGATGGGCAAAAGGACATTCTTTGTATGATTTCTACATGCGTGAATATGCAGGTGTAGATCCTCAGACCGGATACGCTATGTATAATCAGTATTATAATGTATTGCCTGATGGTACTAAAGAGTTGATTACAGATATGGAAACTTATAAATCAACTAAAACCA
This sequence comes from Phocaeicola coprocola DSM 17136, assembly GCF_000154845.1. Taxonomy (GTDB): domain Bacteria; phylum Bacteroidota; class Bacteroidia; order Bacteroidales; family Bacteroidaceae; genus Phocaeicola; species Phocaeicola coprocola. The sequence continues at coordinate 47,703 of NZ_DS981512.1, forward strand.
TCAATAAACTGGAAGTAGAGCAGACAAGCGACTGGAGTCAAGCTACTAAGAAATTTGTTGATAAATCAGCAATACCTGCTTTACAAGGTGGTTTTGGTTTTGATTTATATGCAAAAGGATTTACTTTGAATGCGACATTCTCATATAGCTTGGGAGGATATGGTTACGATTATAATTATCAGGAATTAATGCATAATGATGGGGCTGGAAAGCATAATTGGCATAAAGATATTGAAAACCGTTGGCAGCAGCCTGGTGATATTACAGATGTTCCTCGACTTACCAATAACTATGGTGGAGGGGATGACGGTACTAGTTATGCTAATGCAACTTCAACACGTTTCTTGACTAGCCGTTCTTATCTGAACCTGTCTAATCTTCGTTTGGGATATACTTTCCCACAAAGCATTACTTCTAAACTGCACCTGGGAGGTCTGAGCGTATATGTATCTGGAGACAACTTGTTCTTCCTTTCGGCTCGTAAAGGTTATGTGGCTAATGCTTCTTCAGGTAGTAGAGATACGGTCAACAATGATAATAATAATGACTCAGGAGAATCAGGCAGAAGCCAATACAGCCCATTGAGTACAATTATGGGAGGTATTAAAGTTCAGTTTTAACTAAAATAAAATCAGAAATTTATGAAATTAAATAAATACATTCCGGTTGCTGCTTTAAGTTTGATGCTTCTAAACAGTGGATGTTCAGATTCATTTTTGGAAAAAAGTCCTTCGGATTATATCACATCTGGTGATTTGGAAGAAGTGGCTAAATGGAATACCAATATATTGATGGGACAAGCATTAGGTACTTATTCTACAACATTTGCAATGTCTACAGGTGATGTAAAAGGTCATGATGACTTCGGACAGAAAGCTGTTGATATAGCAACAGACTTGATGAGTGGAGATATGGTCATTATGATGAAAGGATATGGCTGGTTTGAATATGCTGGTGATTTGACTTGTTCAACTCGTACAGCATCTCAGTTCTCTTATCAATTCTGGAGATATTATTATCGTCTTATCAAAGCTGCCAATGAAATTATTGATGCTGCTGGAGGTGATGAAGCGAAACCTACTGGAGAAAATGGTGTGTATTTTGCACAAGCCAAAGCTTTGAGAGCGCATTCTTATTTTAACTTGGTAAACTTATATGCCCGTCCTTATCAGGAAGATAAAACAGCTTTAGCAATACCTATTTATCGTACTCAATTAACTTCGGAAGCTGCAAAGAAATCAAGTGTAGAAGAAGTTTATAAACTGATTGTTAAAGATTTGACAGATGCTATTCCTATGCTTGAAGGATATGAACGTCCTTCAGGACAAAAGGACCAGATTAATCAGGCGGTAGCAAAAGGTATGCTGGCTTATGCTTATCTTATGATGGGTGAAAATGGAGAAGCGGCTCGATTGACTCAAGAGGTGATTGATTCGAAAGAGTTTACCTTGATGAATAGAACGGAAGTTATCAATTCAGGATTTAGTTCTGTTTCTATTCCTGGATGGATGTGGGCTATTGATCTGACAACAAGTAACTCTCCGGCTCTGCCTACATTCTGGGGACATATGGACTTGTTTACATATAGCTATGCGTATGCCGGCGGTGAAAAATTGATTGATACTAATTTGTATAATTCTATACCGGATACAGATGTTCGTAAAAAATGGTTTACTGAAACAGATGAAAAGGGAGAACAATATGAATTGACAAACTGGTGGAAATTCTATAACAGCAAGCGTATCTTAGGAAACAGAGAATGGTATGACGATGAAGTATATATGCGTGTCGCTGAAATGTATTTGATAAATGCAGAAGCTAATGCACGAGAGAATAATCTTTCTGATGCGAAAATTTCTTTGAAAGCTTTATTGGATGAGCGTGATACAGAAGCAGCCGCAAAAGTAGAACAGATGGGTAAAGAAGGGCTTTTGGATGAAATTTACTTTAACTGGCGTTTGGAATTATGGGCTGAAGGACGTGGATTGCTTACAATGAAGCGTTTCCAGAAGAGTATTACTCGTTGTGCAGAAGATGCTATGCTTCCTGGACAAACTTATGATTATAAAGATGAACGCTTGACATTTAAAATTCCAGAAAAAGAGATTATAAATAATCCGAATTTGGATGATTAAGTTAAAGCATAAGCACTGATATTTTAGAACCCCGTCATTGGCATTAAACTGTTGATGACGGGGTTTTATTGTTTCGGATGATTTTCATAAAATACATAGCATGATGTTTGGGGCTGTATGATAAATACTTATTGTATGAATGTTTCTTTAATTTTTTGTTTGATAAAATACTTGGTGCGTGCTTTTTCGCTATATTTGCCACAATTAGACATACAACTATACTGAATGAAAGAATTTGTTATATCAGATGCGCAGACTGAAAAGGCTGCATTGGTGGGTTTGATTACCCAGACACAGAACGAGCGTAAAACGAATGAATATTTGGATGAACTTGCTTTTCTTGCAGAAACGGCAGGAGCTGAGGTCGTAAAACGTTTTACTCAAAAAATGGATTATCCCAATACTGTGACATACGTAGGTAAAGGTAAGTTGCAGGAAATTAAAGAATATCTTCTTCAGAAAAAGGAGGAAGAAGGAGAAGAAGTGGGTATGGTTATCTTTGATGATGAACTTTCTGCCAAACAGATACGTAATATCGAAAAGGAGCTGAATGTAAAGATTCTGGACCGTACATCGCTTATTCTGGATATTTTTGCGATGCGTGCACAAACTGCCAATGCCAAGACACAGGTTGAATTGGCACAATATAAATACATGCTACCCCGTTTGCAACGTTTGTGGACTCACCTTGAGCGTCAGGGTGGTGGTTCCGGAGCCGGAGGTGGTAAGGGTTCTGTTGGTCTTCGTGGACCGGGTGAAACTCAGCTTGAAATGGACCGTCGTATTATTTTGAATCGTATGGCTTTACTAAAACAGCGTCTGGCTGAAATAGATACTCAGAAATCTACTCAGCGTAAAAATCGCGGACGCTTGATTCGTGTTGCTCTGGTTGGATATACGAATGTCGGAAAATCGACATTGATGAATTTATTGGCTAAAAGTGAAGTCTTTGCTGAAAATAAGCTGTTTGCTACTCTTGATACGACAGTACGTAAGGTGATTATTGAAAACTTGCCTTTCCTGCTTTCCGATACGGTAGGTTTTATTCGTAAACTTCCAACTGATTTGGTCGATTCGTTTAAATCTACACTGGATGAAGTGCGTGAAGCTGATTTATTGCTTCATGTGGTAGATATCTCTCATCCTGATTTTGAGGAGCAGATACAGGTGGTAGATAAAACAATTGCTGATTTAGGAGCAGGAGGAAAGCCTACCATGATTGTATTCAATAAGATAGATGCGTATACCTATGTAGAAAAGGCTGAAGATGATTTGACTCCGAAAACGAAGGAGAATATTACGCTGGAAGAGCTTATGCATACATGGATGGCTAAGATGAATGATAATTGTATCTTTATTTCGGCTCGAAATAAAACGAATATCGATGAACTGAAGGAAATTGTTTATAAGAAAGTAAGAGAGTTGCATGTGCAGAAGTATCCTTATAATGATTTCCTTTATCAAACTTATGATGAAGAATAATTATGATAAATTACCGTTCGCTGACTGATGAAGAAATAAACAGGCTGGAATCGCAGCTTTGTTCGGCTTCCGACTGGAAGGATGTACGGGTGGCTGAACGTTTCACTCCTGACTATGTACATCATGCTCGTTTTTCCGGGAAGGTGTGTCTGGGAGTATTTGAACACGAATTTACATTGCCGGGAGGTATCTGTAAGCATTCCGAATTATCGTATGTGACTCTGCATAATGTGACAGTGGGAGATAACTGTTGCATTGAAAATGTAAAGAATTACATTGCTAACTATGAGATTGGGGCATATACATTTATCGAGAATGTGGATATTATTCTGGTAGACCGGAAATCTCGTTTTGGAAATGGGGTAGAGGTGTCTGTCTTGAATGAAACAGGAGGTCGTGAGGTTATGATTCATGACCGTCTTTCTGCACATCAGGCATATATTATGGCACTTTACCGTCATCGTCCGCAGCTCATTGAGCGTATGAAAGCGTTGGTTGAGGCTTATGCAGACGAACATGCTTCGGATAGAGGAACGATAGGTTCGCACGTCACGATTGTCAATTCGGGATATATTAAAAATGTGCGTATCGGTGACCATTGTGAAATAGAGGGAGCTGGCAGACTGAAGAACGGTAGTATTAACAGTAATGCTGACGATCCGGTACATATCGGTTACGGAGTGGTATGTGATGATTTTATTATCTCCAGTGGTTCGCACATAGAGGATGGCACGATGATGACTCGCTGTTTTGTGGGACAGGCTTGTCATATGGGGCATAATTATTCGGCTTCGGATTCTTTGTTTTTCAGCAATTGTCAGGAGGAAAATGGAGAAGCATGTGCTATTTTTGCCGGACCGTTTACGGTGACTCATCATAAGTCAACTTTGCTGATTGCCGGGATGTTTTCATTTATGAATGCGGGTTCAGGATCTAACCAGAGTAATCATATGTATAAGCTGGGGCCGATTCATCAGGGAGCGTTGGAAAGAGGTGCTAAGACTACTTCGGATTCATATATCCTTTGGCCTGCACGTATCGGAGCCTTTTCACTTGTAATGGGACGTCATGTCAATCATCCTGATACATCGGATTTACCTTTCTCTTATTTGATAGAGGATAAAAATACGACTTATCTGGTTCCGGGGGTTAATCTTCGTAGCGTCGGCACAATTCGTGATGCACAGAAATGGCCGAAACGTGATTTGCGTAAAGATCCTTTCCGTCTGGATCAGATTAATTATAATTTGCTCAGTCCATACACAATTCAGAAGATGATGAAAGGACGGAGTATTCTGAAAGAGTTGGAAAGAGTATCGGGAGAAACTTCGGAAACATATTCTTATCAGAGCGCAAAGATTAAAAACTCGGCGTTGAATAAAGGTATCAAGTTTTATGAAACAGCTATTCATAAATTCCTGGGTAATTCGGTTATCAAGCGTCTGGAGGAAATACATTTTAAGAATGATGAGGAAGTACGACAGCGTTTATTGCCGGATACTTCGATCGGACAAGGTGAATGGGTTGACATTTCTGGCTTAATAGCTCCAAAAACAGAGATAGAGCGATTGATGAGCGATATAGAAACAGGTGTTTTGCACACTGTTGACCAGATACATGACCGTTTTGCAGAAATGCATGCCAATTATTATACCTATGAATGGACTTGGGCGTATGGAAAAATGCTGGAGTTCTACAGACTGGATGCCGAAACAATAACTGCAAAGGATATTATAAACATTGTGCATCAATGGCAACAGTCTGTGGTATGGCTGGATAAGATGGTATATGAAGATGCAAAGAAAGAATTTTCTTTGTCTTCGATGACTGGCTTTGGTGCTGATGGTAGTAAGGAAGAGCAAATGCTTGACTTTGAACAAGTGCGCGGTGTGTTCGAAAGTAATCCTTTTGTAACAGCCGTTTTGAAGCATATAGAAGTGAAGACTGAACTTGGAAATGAATTAGTTGCTCGTTTAAGCAATATATATAATTAAAAAGAATGTGATTTATGAAAGGCGTATGGCTATTTTTTGTTTTTAGTTGTATGTTTTTGTTTTTGCAGGCGGGAACTTATCGTAAAAGAGAAGTTAGCCGCCCGTGCTTTATTACGACAAATACGTCGAAAATAGAAATAAAGAAAATCATATTAACGGATGAGCAGACGCAGGTAGATGCTGTTTTGTATGGTGAGCCGGGAGAAGCTGCTGTTATCTCTTCGAAAACATGTCTGCGTACCACGCAGCAAGAATTTAGCTTGCGTGAAGCTGAAGGGGTGTCTATTGATGGAAAAACCGAGCCGGAGCTTATTTCGAAGTCGGGGAAGCATCATGTAACTCTTTCTTTTGCTCCGATTCCTGCAGGAGTGCATGCTGTTGATTTTGTAGAGAAAGAAGAAGGATGGATTATATGGGGGGTACAACTAAGTAAGGCAGAACCCTATGTATATATACCAAGTTTTTTGCAAACTAATCATCTGGAGCAAAGTCAGGATTTGCCTGCTCCCCAGTTAAAAGCAGGTAAGTCTATAATAAACGGTTATATATTAGGTTATGATCCTCAAATTGCATTGGATGTTGTTTTTCGTCATTCAGACTGGCTGTTTTATAATGATTGGGGAAAGACTGTAAAGGTACGTCAGGATGGTTCTTTTCATATTGAAACCGATTTACTGCTTGCCGGAGGGGCAAAACTTCAGATAAATAAGGCACAGTTGGATCTTTTCCTTTTACCAGGTAAAGAAATGACTGTGTATATTCATCTTCCCAGATTGAGTATGTCGGCTTCCCGTTTGTTGAAGGATGAGTATGACCGGAAGCAGAAAGCGTGGTTTGATGGAGCTGAATCCTTGTTGAATACGGAACTGGCTACCTGGGGATACCCTCTGGCTCTTAACGATGATCCTGATTTCTCAAGTAAGACGCTGGATTTATCTGATGAAGAATATAATAAACAGGTGCAGTCTGAGCTGGAAAGACTTGAATCGGATTTAGACCATGACCAACGAGCCGGTAAAGCGTATAAGGAATACGTATCTGCAAATATGCAGATAAATGCTCTTGTTCTGCAAGGTGCCCGTACTAAAATGCAGGGGATTGTAAACTCTCCTTATGATAAATATGGTTACGATTATGTGACATACTTACAGTATCGGGAACGTGATACGGGGGAAACGTTAGATTTGTGGGAAGATATAAAAAAGGCAAGAAATATTTATCAGAATGTTGTTAAAGAAGAACGTCTGAAATCGGCAGACAAAAAAATGCTGGCTTCGATAGAACATCCGGAAATAAGTGCATATGTAAGAGAAAAGATAAAGACCATGCAGGCTGTTGCCGAACGGGCAAAGGCTTCTGAAAAATATGTTATTGCAGAGTTGGATACATTAGTGTCGGGAGCTGATATATTGCCTGCTATCATATCTCAGCATCGGGGTAATGCTGTACTTGTTGATTTCTGGGCTACATGGTGCGGTCCTTGCCGGAAAAGCATGCCTGCGGTAAATGTACTAAAGCAGCGGATGTCATCGAAAGATGTAGTATATGTTTATGTTACAGGACCATCTTCTCCAAAAGAAGTCTGGAAGACTGCTATTGCGGAAATAAATGGTATACATTATCGTTTGACTCAGAAACAATGGGAATATCTTTGTAATTCGTATGGCATTACAGGAATTCCGGGATATCTGGTAATCAGTTACGATGGTAAGCTTCAGGATCGTTATGTAGGATTTCCTGGAGTTGACATTTTGCAGAGAGATTTGTTGAGAGCTATGGAGTAGGAGAGTTTCAGTAAATCTCTTACTGAATCATGAAAGTGAAATACGGCAGAGTTTTTGAATCATTCGGAACAAAGATTTTATCTTAATTAAGGAAAAATTTCGATAATACTTCGTACCTTTGTTGGCATAGTAACTAACAATTAATTTCTTATCATTATGGCAACACCAGAATTCAAGTATCAGCCGATGTTTGAACACGGAAAGGATACTACTGAATACTATTTGCTTACAAAAGACTATGTGTCTGTAAGCGAGTTCGAAGGAAAACCTATCCTGAAAATTGAAAAAGAAGGATTGACTGCAATGGCTAACGCTGCATTCCACGATGTTTCTTTCATGTTGCGTCGTTCTCACAACGAACAGGTAGCCAAAATATTGAATGATCCGGAAGCTAGCGAAAACGATAAATACGTTGCTTTGACTTTCTTGCGTAACGCTGAAGTTGCAGCAAAAGGAGTTTTACCTTTCTGTCAGGATACCGGTACTGCTATTATACATGGTGAAAAGGGTCAGCAAGTATGGACTGGATACTGTGATGAAGAAGCTTTGTCACTGGGTGTATATAAAACATATACAGAAAACAACTTGCGTTATTCTCAGAATGCTCCGTTGAGTATGTATGAAGAAGTAAACACACGTTGTAACTTGCCTGCACAGATCGACCTGGAAGCTACTGAAGGTATGGAATATAACTTCCTGTGTGTAACAAAAGGTGGTGGTTCTGCTAATAAAACTTATCTGTATCAGGAAACCAAAGCTATCTTGAATCCGGCTACATTGGTTCCGTTCCTGGTAGAAAAGATGAAGACTTTAGGTACAGCTGCTTGTCCTCCTTATCATATTGCATTTGTAATTGGTGGTACATCTGCTGAAAAGAACTTGCTGACTGTGAAATTGGCTTCTACTCGTTTCTATGACAACTTGCCTACTACAGGCAATGAATACGGACGTGCATTCCGCGATGTAGAACTTGAAAAGCAAGTATTGGAAGAAGCTCACCGTATTGGTTTGGGAGCACAGTTTGGTGGTAAATATTATGCTCACGATGTACGCATCATTCGTTTGCCTCGTCACGGTGCTTCTTGTCCGGTTGGCTTGGGTGTTTCTTGTTCTGCTGACCGTAATATCAGATGTAAGATTAATAAAGATGGTATCTGGATTGAAAAACTGGATTCAAATCCAGGTGAATTGATTCCTGAAGAATTGCGTCAGGCAGGTGAAGGTAATGCTGTGAAGATTGACCTTAACCGTCCGATGCCGGAAATTCTTGCAGAACTCGATAAATATCCTGTTGCCACTCGTCTGTCACTGAATGGTACTATTATTGTTGGTCGTGATATCGCTCATGCTAAACTGAAAGAATGTTTGGATCGTGGTGAAGATTTGCCTCAGTACATTAAAGACCATCCTATTTATTATGCTGGTCCTGCCAAGACTCCTGCAGGTATGGCTTGTGGTTCTATGGGACCGACAACTGCCGGACGTATGGACCCGTATGTTGACTTGTTCCAGAGTCATGGTGGTAGCATGATTATGTTGGCTAAAGGTAACCGTAGCCAGGCTGTAACCGATGCTTGTAAGAAGCATGGTGGTTTCTATCTGGGTTCTATCGGTGGTCCGGCTGCTATTCTTGCTCAGAATAATATTAAGAGCATCGAATGTGTAGAATATCCTGAACTGGGTATGGAAGCAATCTGGAAGATTGAAGTAGAAGACTTCCCTGCATTTATCCTGGTTGACAATAAGGGTAATGATTTCTTTAAACAGATCAAACCACGTTGTACTGGAAACTGTAAATAAGTAATTTATTTTCAACTATAAGAAAGGCATCATCCTCTTTCAAATCAGTAGAGGATGATGCCTTTTCTTTTTATATTCCTGGTCGGTTTATTATTGAAGATTAGCGACGACTTCGAATATTTCAGCTTTGCCTTCCAGAGTGACTTTGGTTACTTTATCGTTTGTCAGTTCAAGTTTGAAGAAAGGCGAAGAAATACTTGTTTCGGATACCAATTCTCCTTTTTTATCAAATTGTTTGACTTTGAGCGGAGCTGAAAGTTTATCCATCAATAATGTATAAGTTTTTGTTCCTTGAGGAACTTCGAAAGTTAATGCATTAGAAACCTTATAAAAAGTAGACAGATTTTGATCGAATGCATAAACAACTTGTTGTGGATTCTCTGACTCCAGTTTGAATCCTAGATTTTCAACATGAAGCGGGTTGACCTCGAAAGAGCGGACAGAAGCATAATTTTTGCGTTCAGATTCCAGTCTTTTCAGTCGTACGTAACGTGCTTTTACAGCATCTCCTTTCCAGTTGATGACATATTGCTTATTCAATTCTTTGATAAGGGGAGTCCATGTTTTGCCGTCAGCAGAACATTCCAAAATCGCATGGTCAAAGTAGTCTACATCGTCTACAGAATTTCGTCCTTGCAGGATTGATATTTCTGTCACGTCACGGATGTCTCTCAGGTCTACTCCAATCCAGTCACCTTCTTTTTGTCCGATACCTGACGTATAGTAAGTAGTAGTGTCATTATCAAGCATTAATTTAGTAAGGATTGTACCAGAGTTACCAAATGAACCAATGCCTTTATAATCTTTAGGTGTTGTACCCAGCAGTTTCTTTAAGAAGCCATGAGCCATATCGTCCATTGCATTTTCATAGAACGGTTGCAGTTTGAGTGTTCCGGATTTATGAGCTTCATAAGCTTTACGATCTTCTTTACTCATCAAGTTCTGCACATATTTGTTCCAGAAGCTACTGTCGTCGTTGCCTGAGCGATAAATTTGAGCCAGTTCAATAGCTTGTTTCCCTCTTGTTCCCAGCTTCCCGAATTCTGTCAGCCACGGACGGAGTTCTTGCAGCAGGGCTTTATTCTCACATCCCTGTTCCATTTCAGCCGGGACTTTTTCTATTTTTTCGAATTCTGTTTTAAGAGCCTGAGCCGTGGCATCATTCCATTCTGCAATCCGGAATGTCTTAGTTTCCCAAGATTCATCTCTGCGATATCCGTTTTCAGTGTCACTGGAGTGAATGGCAAATGTACGGTAAGCATCTTTGGCTTTTGGAGTCAACTCCTGCAATCCTCTTTCCCAACTGTCTATAGGATTATAGTTTGCGATATTCCATGTGTAGTCTGCAACTCCGTACAAAGCAAGCTTGGAAGCCTCACCGTGTTCCATTGGGTTGCTGACAACACCACAGACATTTTCTTTAGTCAGCGAAGTATCCAGACCGTATACGGGACCTTGTAGAATGAAGTTACGGATATAATCGGTTACCGGATAGTTCCACCAGTAATACGCCGGTCTTTTGATACGTGAGTTAATCCATTCCATTGTTTCCGGAGTCAGGTCACTGCATACCACATCTCCTGTCCAGAATACTTTTATATCTGGATTCAAACTATCTCCATAAATAGCCAGGCTCCCTTGCGGAGTAGGATTAGCCCAAAGCTTAGAGTAATCTGTCGGGCAGACTGTCAATGGAGATACATCACCTTTGGCTTTTACAAAGTCATCAGTCAGACGGTTTAGTAATTCTGTCTGTTTTAACGGATTGGTTCCTTCTCCTGAAATGTCATCGAAGAAAATTGCGAAATCTCTTACTCCCAGGTCGTACATCCAGTTAAACTTATTAACCAGATTCTGATAATCTTCTTCGTTCCATTTGATGTCTTGCCCCGGATGGATGGCCCATACAAAATCTACGCGATTCCGTTTACACGCCTGAACCAGTTCTTTGATATTCTGAGCTTCTTTTTCGGGATAAGGAAGTCTCCAGTTCGGACAACTATGAAATGGATCATCTTTAGGACCATATAAGTAAGTGTTCATTTTGAATTTTCCGTAGAAATCAATTAATGACATACGTACCTGATGTGACCATGGCGTGCCGTAAAAACCTTCTACTACACCACGGTTGGGTAGGTCTGGATAATCGTTGATATCCAAATAAGGTAATTGTTTTTCTGCAGCGATAGGGCTTTCTATAAGTTGGCGCAATGTTTGGATGCCATAAAAAGCTCCTCGTTCATCATATCCAACGATTGTAACTCCTTTTTTGTCAATACGCATGGTGTAAGCTCCAGAAATCTCCTTGACCCCTTGCTTAAGTGCTACCTTTTTTCCAAAATCGATAGTTAGTTTCACTCCTTTTTTTGTCAGAGTAAGAAATTTCAGATCTTCTGCAAATTTTTCTTGTTTATCTTTAAGAACCAATCCACCAGCAATATCCAACATATTGTTTCGATCTACTGTTAGTTTGTGGGGAGTCGGATTGATGATAATTCCCTGATGGTCTATCTTCTTTCCGGGAACGGGCAATACTTGTTGGATTTCCAGTCGTTGTGACGATAAATCAAACTCAGTTTCTTGTGCAAGGAGATTACTGCATGCCATTGCGCATATTACTCCTGTCATTAGTGATTTTTTATAGTATCTTTTTTCCATATAAAATAGGTTTTGCTTTACAAAGCTATTGATTTCCTTGTAAAAGAAAGTTGTTTTAGGGCAAAATGTTTGCTTGAACTTGAAAAATATACTTAATAAAAGATACTATTGTTTCATCTTTTATTTTAAGTTCGCCAATACCATTTGATACGAGTAAAAAACATAGTTATAAATACAGTTAAGCTTGTTAATATAATTCCGTGTAAAAATCCTAGCCAAGGAGATGAATAAAAATATTTTAATAAAGGAGTTATTCCTAAGATATTTAGTATTGGATATATCAAAAGATCTGTTGCTACATAGGCTATCATCGGATTTTGTCCAGACATGATTAAGAAACGTGTGGAACGAACACATTTGAAGTAATCACAAATAATATTGAAAATAATCAATGTCATAAAAGCTAATCCTGATGTAACAAAGAAATAGCTGAATGTTGCATAATCTTTTTTGATACCTTCTTGAAAAGGTTCAATAAAAAGCCCTAATAGCAGGAAGAAACTTCCTAGGTCGAACAGTTTGTACCAAAGTGTTCTAATATCAGTTTTAGGTTTACCTTTAAGTAATAAATATCCGGTTGTTAGTAAAATAATAGTAATAATCAGGTTTGCTTCAAGAAATCGATTATATAAACAATATAGATTTACTAATATGACAGATACCAGAATACTCAATAAAGCAACTCCTGTTCTGACTTTTGTCGGATAGATATTCTCATGGTTCTCTGAGAGCCATTTTTTTAGAATCTCTCCTGCAAAGCTTCCTGGGATAACAATGAACAGATATTCCAGATATTCAAACCGGTACAGCCAAGGTATAGGAGAAATATTCAGGTAATGTTCTACCCATGAGCTTTCGATATCTTTACTTATCATCAAAGCTCCTAATAAGATTAAAATACAGATTCTTAGCAAGCGATTATGTATAGTAAATATGTAAAGTAACGAGCCGAATATAGCCATATTGGCTAATATTAATATGATTATATTACTAAAATATAGGGAAAAGCTTCTTTCATTGGCATATTGTGTCGTTACCAACATAATAATGGCGATTAGATAGGCTGATAGTTTTATGATTTTATGTATTTTTTCAGGTAGTTGATATGGAATACGCATAAACATAGGAAATAAAACCATAAAGCAAGTTATTGCTAATAACCAGGAACGTAAGTCTTGTGGAGAACTTATTACGTAAGGATAAAAATGTTGGATAAAAATAGCAAAGAAGGTTAATTGTATTCCTCTTTTGATCGCATCATAGCATAGCATTAATTTGCTTCTTCCTTTTTCTGCATGTCTGCCGATGGAAAAAGGAAATGCAGCTCCCATAGCAAAAAGGAAAAATGGAAAAACTAAATCTACCCATGTGATACCAGGTATTTCCGGGTTAAAAATATGCTCAGGAGGAGGGGTTTGGGCGTGACTCATCCATCCTGGTAAAATGGAGGATATAATGGTAGCTGATAATACCATTGTGATGATAGCATATCCTCGTAAAGCGTCTAGTGCTAAAGCTCTTTGATTCATTGGTTGTGTGTTTAGATTTATGTTTTATAAATATTCTGCAAATAGAGGCGTAGTTCTCATCTCATCGAGATTGAATGACTGACGCCTCTATAAATGATGGTCACCTTTTTATGCGTTATCCCTCCATCATTAATCAACAAAAACCTTAATATAACTTATGAAATTTATTTCTGGTATTGTAAAAAGAAAGATGAAAAATCTTGTGCCGATTGTATATATTCATGTCCAAATCGGTCGGTTATTTTTACACTTATTTGAGCTTGTGGGTTTTGGGGTATAGCCTTGAATAGATGATTTGTTTTAACCGGAGCAATCCAGCTATATGTCTGTACAGCTTCTTGACACATCTTTTCAGCTAGTGGATCATAAGCTGTATACTGAGTCATTTCTCCCATGAGTTTTCCATCTTCCATCCATTCAACTTTCCATAGCTTATCCCAATTCCATACATTAGCGATTATTGCTTGTGGAAATTCTTTTGAGGCTCCAGGCAGATATACTCTGGCCTGATAGTTATCAGGTTTTCCGATGCATTTATATTTCCAGATAAGCTGATTGCCGTTGACTTGATAAATACCATATCCTCGTGGAGTACCATCTAGACAGATATCGGAGCACCACCAAGTACCACAGATTGCAGCTGTATTGTGTTCCATAAGTTTGTCATTATAACATATATTGAGATTGTAATGCATATGTCCTGAAATAATGTGCGTGGGATGATCCTTAATTAACTGGTGAAATGCTTCTGCATTGACAGTCTGGTCGGCTAGTGTATTATAGTCGAATTGGAACGGTTGTTGTTTTTCTGTAAGTCGGGTAGGTATATGCATGACAATTACAAGTGGAGTTCCTTCTTCTAAAAAAGAGAGATCTTTTTCCATCCATCGAAAAGTTTTTTCGTCGATGTAGCCGATATAATAAAATTCTCTTCCGATGTAAAAGTTATTATTTAAAATAATATAGTGTACTTTACCCTTGTTGAAGGAATAGCATGTAGGACCAAAAAAGCTTTCGAAGCTATGCTGTGAGGTTTCGAAAGAACGTCCGTTATAATCCATATCATGATTTCCTATGGCACGGTATACAGGGATGTTCAATGACTTGATTGCTTCAATATATGGTGGAAATAGTTGGGCATTATCGCCCGTAATATCTCCACAGTCAATACCGAAGATATCCGTATTACGATATGATGCAAGTTCTTCCTGATAATCATTTAGAAAAGTATGATATGTTTCTAAATTTTCAGGTCTGATAGCTTGAACATCGGCTTGGGCAAAGAATACATGATTTAAGTCATCATGAGGGTTCTTTTTAAGATGAAAATTATAGTTCTTATCTACAGAACGATCTATTGGCTTATAGAATAATGGAATCGTATTTTCTTTGATTTCTGTCAGGTATCCAGATGGTGTGGATATAAATACAAATCGACTTTCATTATCAATATTGAGGCTATAGTTACCTTGTTTATCTGTTTGTACGCAATTCTTTCCATCGGAAACAACAACACCAGAAATGCCTTTATTTTCGCAAAATACAGTACCTCTTATCTGATGCAGGTGCTGTGTCATTCCGGTTGTTAATCCAAAAACCGATAATAATATGCATAAAATATGTCTCATCAGATATTTTTTTATTAAGATTTACATTTTTGTCCAGTCCAAAACAGTTCTATTTCTTCAAGTGTCTTTCCAGCAGTTTCCGGCATCAGTTTCCATACGATTAGCATATAGGGAAGACACATGAATGCAAATAAGAAAAATGTTCCGCCAGGAGTAAGTGTTTCTAGCATCCAAGGAGTAAGCTGTCCTATTAAATAAGTTCCGATCCATAAGGATAATCCGGCTACAGACATTGCCAGTCCTCGTATTTTTGTTGGATACATTTCAGAAAGCAAAACGAATATAACAGCACTGATAGAACCTGCACAGAAAAATATGTATGCTAGGAAGAATAGTAATAAATATGTGTTAGATAAACCAACTTTCTCTCCTGCCAAGAAATAGATTCCAATGGCGATAAGAGATATAATCATACCTGAGACTCCATAATAAATGAGTTTTTTACGTCCTATTTTATCAATGATTAGCAAAGCCAAAACTCCTGTTACCATATTGACTGTGCCGATTAGAATTTGGTAGAATAGGGAATCTCCTCCTGATAATCCTGCATCTTCAAAGATAGAAGGTCCATAATAGAGTACGGCATTTACTCCCATAAATTGTCCAAGCATAGCTATACATACTCCGATGATAACTGCTTTTAATATGCCAGGTCGCCACAACATAGACCAGCTGGATTGATGTTCGTTTGCCAGAATAGCTTTGGTCTGTTCTATTTGTAATTGTGCTTCAGAAGTGGTAAGATAAATATTTTGAAGTACTTTCTGGGCTTGATTTTCTCTTTGTACGACAATAAGCCAACGTGGGCTTTCGGGAATAAAGAATATTGTTATCAGAAAGATAATAGCTGGTACTGATTCCATCCCGAGCATACTTCTCCATACTTCTGATATAAATATTTTATTAATCCATTCTATATTTGATTCGAATCCGCTTTGTGAGAAACTCAATAAATAAAAATTAGCAATGTATGCTCCTAAAAAGCCTACGGTTACAGCTACTTGATAAAGTGACACTAGCCTACCTCGATACTGTGCTGCTGCAACTTCGGATATGTATAGAGGGGAAACAATTGAAACTACTCCAATAGCAATACCTCCTAAAATACGGGCAGCTATTAAGTGATTGAAATCAGATGAAGCTGCACACCAGATACCTGATATAGAGAATAAAAGAGCAGCGATAATCATTACCCATTTTCGTCCTAAACGGTCGCTTAACATTCCTGCAAACATTACACCACATATAGAACCAATTAAAGCACATCCTACATACCAACCTTGTTGTAATGCATCGAGTTGGAATTGATCGGTAACCTGACTGATAGTTCCAGAAATGACAGCAGTATCATAACCGAAAAGTAATCCTCCTATGGCTGCAACAAAGGAAAGAAAAATCATATATCCCAGATTGAATTTAGTTGATTCCATTATAATTTCTCCTTATTATTTAATGTCAAAATATTCTTTATACCTGTCGTAAAGATGTCCTGCTTGCAGATAAGCAGACTGAGGACTCATGAAATGCGAAAATTCAAAAGTAATAGCTTTATCATATCCGGCTCTTTTAGCTGCTTCTAGCTTCATTCGTAGTTTATCGAACTTGATTGGAAGGAAGCGGATAGGCATATCACGATCAAATGATTCTGCATTTGTCCAGCATTTCATGCCGTATTTATCTGCTAGCTTTTTGTTGACACTGAAAAAAGCGTCAAGTTCATCGTAGTCGATGTGCCCATCTTGGAAAGCACAAGCATCTACTACATTGTGTATAGCATCGAATATTTCATTCCATTCACGTTCGTGTTCTTGTACGGATACAGCATCTTCTTTTGTTAGATTACCTGTTCCCATAACGGCTTTTTTACCGTCAATCCAAGGTGAAATAAACGTAGGAAGTCCTCCTGATACATCTTTACATTGTTTCCCCAATGCTTGAAAGGCACCAATAGCTCCTTTAGTTTTTCGACTGATTTCTCCGCTTATATACCATCCTCCAAAACTTTTATATTTGGTACCGTATTGTTCCCATACTTCATCGATAACATACTTATTATCTTCTATTTCCCATGTAAGGTCACCTGTATCCCAGTATTTTCCCGAATCATATAGCCCGAAGTAGAATTTCATTTTATATTTTTCAGCTAATTGCAAAAATAAATCTACTAGGTCCATTGATGGCATGTAACATCCTTTATTTAATAGATATTTTGATGGATAAGTAATAAATTTACGATAACCAGAACGGATAAGGATTACAGTATCGATTCCAATGTTTTTCATATATTGAAAATCACGATCCCATTCTTTTACTCCCCAATTCTGATGTGGTATGTCATGTGATATTTCATCCAAAAAAGTCCCAGTGATGCGTAAGCCATTGTTTTTGGGAATAATTAACGGATTGTTATCATTTTCTTTTTTCATATTGCTTTCATTGGCCAATGAGGCAATAGCGGGCATTTCATTTTCTGAGTGCAGGAAGGAGGGAGCTGCAAAAGCTGCGGCACCTGTCAGTAATGTCTTTTTTATAAAATCTCTACGGTTCGTCATATTGCTTAAATTTTAATTTTTTCTGTTTTATATTTTGATATAAATATTCTTTCTGTATAATGTGTATCCTATTATTCCGATAACAACAGCTATAGATAATGCCATGAGTAGCGATGAAAAACAATTATCTCCAAAGTAATGAGCTAATACATGCTGATAATACCATGTATGAAGTGTGTTTCCTCCAATTGAAATATGTATCAGAGCGATGAATAATAGTTCGCCTGCTGTATAGCAGAATAATGGATTGACGCCATATACAGTAAAAAGTTTGAATCATTACTGTCCCGTAAAAGTGGATAAATAGTTCTTTGAAATAACTGAAATATAGCTTATTATACTCTATTTGTAAAGCGCGACGATTTGAAATTGTACCTTTGAAACCAAATCAAATGGCTTCAAATGAATCAAGACAAATATGTTTTCGCTCAATTGGTAGAGTTTTTGAACAACAATAAATTCAGAAGAATCGTGGACAAATACGATGGAAATCGTTACGTCAAACATTTCACTTGCTGGAACCAGCTTCTTGCTATGATGTTCGGACAGCTAAGCAATCGTGAGAGCCTACGCGACCTGATTGTTGCATTGGAAGCACATCAAGCCAAGTGTTATCATTTGGGATTGGGTCGTGAACCCTTGGCCAAAACCACACTTGCATCAGCTAACCAAAATAGGGATTACAGAATCTTTGAAGATTTTGCATTCTTCATGATGAAAGAAGCCAGTGATAAACGAGCTACTCATATTCTGGATATCGAAGGAAAGAAGTACGCTTTTGATTCAACCACCATTCCGTTATGTTTGGCAACATTTCCTTGGGCTAAATTTCGAAGTAAAAAAGGTGGAGTCAAGGCACATGTCCTTTATGACATTGAGGCTCAGGTTCCGGCTTTTTTTACAGTAACCACAGCTTCAAAACATGACTCAACAGCAATGTCTGCAATTCATTATGAACCAAATGCATACTATATTTTTGATAGAGCGTATGATTCGTTTAAGGAACTATATCGGATTCATCTTACTGGCTCTTTCTTTGTCGTAAGAGCCAAGTCGAATCTTAAATTTAAGTTCTGCAAATGGAAACGCAGACTACCAAAGAATATACTATCTGATGCTGAAGTGAAATTATCAGGATATACCTCTGAAAAGAAGTATCCGGAATCATTCAGGATTATCAGGTTCTATGATGAAGAAGATGATCGTGAATTTACCTTCCTGACAAATGCCAAACATATATCTGCACTTGATGTAGCTAATCTCTATAAAAAGAGATGGCTTGTAGAACTGTTCTTCAAATGGTTGAAGCAGCACCTTAAAATCAAAAGGTTCTGGGGCACCACAGAAAACGCAGTCCGTATTCAGATAAGTGTGGCTATTATCACTTATTGTTTGGTAGCTATTATCCAACATGATTTGCACTTAAGCCGTTCGACCTATGAGGTCCTACAGATTTTGAGCATTTCATTAACGGATAAAACACCTTTACAAGAGTTGTTCAATAAGACTAATTTCAATGATGTCAAAGAGCAATTAAATCCCCTTTTCCCGGGGTTGTTTGATTAATATTTAATTCGTCCCGATTTTAACGGGACACTAATGAGTTTGAATCCTTTTTGATATTTTCGGATATCAATTATCCAAATAAGTAAAGATAATAGTAGAATGCCGGCACCACAAGTCATAAATACATAAGTGGGCGACCAAATTTTCTTGTTTATCGGACAGCCATAGCTGAATAGATATCCGGCGAACAAGAGTACAGTACCTATCAGAAAAAGTTTCTCTAATTTACTGTGTATATTTTCTTTTTCAATGCAAATTTTGCCAATACAGTATCCGATGAGTGTATGTGATATGGATGGTATCGTGCTTAATATTCCTTCAGGGTCAATACCATGATCGTTGTAAAGATGTGAAGCTCCTAAAATATATTGGTCAATAACAGCGATTATATTTTGTGGTCCATAGACAAATCCATTGCCAGTCACTAATATAATTTGATATATGAGGAGTAATACAGTGATTAAAGCAGGAATATATTTTTCGTGAATATTTGTACATATGATAACTGTAAAAAAGTAACAAAGAGCTAGGCGCTGCAATACTCCTGGTATTCTTAATTCTTGAAAGCTGCACATACCCTTAGCACACCAGTTGATGAATAATCCGACGAGAAATAATAAGATGGTACGTTTAATTACTTTCTTTATTAATGGCAATACTTCGGTAAATTTTTACCGAAAAATTAAAAGTTAAACAATAAAACCGGCAAAAGTCGGTTCGGAAACACTAAAGAGGTCATTGAAATGTTGTCTAAAACGAATGGTTAAGCATGAAGAAATGTGCTGAAAAAAATGTGCTAACCTGCTGATAATAAAGGTGAAAAAGTATTGCATAATTCGCTGGTTTTTTAGTAAATTAGAAGTCTCTCAACTCTTCTGATTATGACTAAAGAAACACTCCTTATGCAATACCAATCCGAGTGCCTGTCGGCTCTCAAATCAGTAGCGAATATACAAAAACCTTTTGAAAAAACGTTCATGGACACCATGAAATTATTCATGGCCATCCCGGATCGTATAAACTTCCTCCAATTGGGCAGATATGGCTGTTTCTCAGAACAGACTTATCGTAACCTTTTTGAGCATGAAACTTTCGACTGGTTTGCGTTCAACGGATCTATCATCAGCAAGCATCTCACAGGCAAAAGAAAAGCCATTGCCATCGACCCTTCCATATTCCCAAATCAGGCAAGAAGACACCTTGGATAGGTTACTTCTGGTCCGGTTGTGCAGGAGAGTACAAGCGTGGACTGGAAATCATGGGCATCGGTGTCATTGACATCGACAACCATGAATGCATGACTTTAGGTTCCATTCAGACGCCGGATTGTAAGACCTTGGATAATATGGACAAGAACCTTGTTGACTGGTACAGCTGCTATCTTATCAGCAGAAAAGACAAGCTGCAAAGCATATCCAAAACGGTGGTTGCAGACGCATTCTTTTCCAAGGAAACTTTCGTAACGCCTATGTGTGAGAACAGTTTCCATGTTATCAGCCGCTTTAGGAATGATGTTGTCCTGTACTATCCGACATTGGAAAAGAAAACAGGAAAACGTGGTCATCCCAAGTGGTTTGACGGCAGGATTGACTTTGCCAATCTGGATTTGACCCGGTGCAAGGAATACGAGGTGAACAAAGGAAAGCTATACGGATTGAGGGTTTATGCTAAAGCTTTCAAAAGGTATGTTTCCTTAGCCGTCTGGTATCCGATGGACGGAAGAACAGACAAGTGGCAACTTTATTTCTCTACAGACGATTCCATGGATGGACGCGAGGTGCTGGATTATTACAGAACCAGGTTCCAGTTGGAATTTTGCTTTAGAGATGGCAAGCAGCATGCAGGAATCACCAACTGCCAGTCAACCGACTTCAGGAAGTTGGATTTTCACTTCAATGCATCGCTCGCAGCTGTCAACTTGGCCAAAGCGGCATGTAAGAGGCTCGGAATAGCCTATTCCATATCCTCTTGCAAGTCATTCATACACAATGCTTATATGCTTGAACGATTTATTTGCGTGTTCGGGATTAACCCAGACATGCAAGTTATTGACAAACTTTTCAAAGAACTCATTTTATTTACTGCCAGAGCCGCTTAGGCTTGGCGAATTTTTAACGAACTATTATTAATGGTAAACTAAATGAAAAATTAAATTTTTTGAGTGATATATAAGTTGAGATACCCATTATGAACATGAAAAAAGGAAACACCAAATCTGTCGGTGTTAGTCCGTTCCATACAGCATGCGTCAATGGCGTGTAGACATGTTTCCATGAGCCAGGATTGTTGACGATAATCATACCTGCAATTGTAATTCCTCTTAAAACATCCAAGGAGATAAGGCGCTGTGCTTTTTCCATAATGATAAGGTTTTATATCAGTTTGAAGATACAGATTATCAACATCTTTGATAATCTGTATCTTTATAAGGCACTTATTTATTGCTGAACTTCTTGCTGACGATTTGTATCCCACCAAACGTGTACAGTAGAGCCGTCTCCTTGATTTTGATTAAGGGAGGAGCTTGTTGCATTTTCACTGTTCTCACGTCGTTCATCGTCGGTATATCTTAATTTTCTGATGAATTCATGATTGGCAGGATTAATGTTAGCATCTTCACTATGCAGAACAGGTGAAAGTTTCGGATATCCTGTTCTACGGCATTCTGCCCATGCCTCTATGCCATTAGGATAAAGGGCTAGCCATTTTTGTGTTCCGATTTTTTCTAATTTCTGTTCTTTTGTATCGTTGTCGTTCCATGCAACTTTACCTGTTGTCATATAAGTTTCGTCGTTGGTTGATGGAGACAGTGAAGCGTCACTTAAGAATGAACGCTCATCTGCTAAAGAAGCTTTAATGCCTTCTTTGTAATTTTCTCCAGCATCTCCAGCGCCGTTCCAACCAAGTAGAGCTGCTTCAGCCTTTAACAAACAAACTTCACCGTAAGTCATGATTTTTAGAGGAAGAGTAACTGTTATATTTAATACATCTTCCGAAGGAGTTGTTTGAGAATTCCAGTCGGGATATGCTTGTAATCCAAGGCAAACAGAATGTCTTCTTACTCCGTTTTCCGGCAATCCGATTTCTGTTGCATTCATTCCGTTTGACATGCCGGCAAATTGTTCTCCAGTATAAGTATTGTCTCCATTTCTTAAAGCTGCAACGTAATCTTGTGTTTGTCCAAACCAGAGAGGCATACGTGGATCAGTGACTGTACTTTCATTTTTTAAAATATTTTCCATAGTTTTACTCATACAGAATCCGTTCCATAAGCTCATCATGTATAAAGGATGTCCCCATCCCCAATCTCCGGTAGCAGAGGCTGTCATATAGGCATTGTCATCATTGCTGGTCATTACTCCGCTTGCCAAGGCTGCTTCACCTTCTGATTTTGCACGTGCCGGATCGATATATGAAATTCTCAGTGCATAGCGTAATCTTAATGAATTACCAAAACGGATCCATTTTTGAATATCGCCTCCAAAGACTAGATCATTGTCTGAAGTACAGGTTGTTTGTCCTTCTCTGTTTTCTTTTAATATGTTTACAGCCTCTGTTAATTCTTTAAAAATATCTTGATAGATAGATTCCTGAGAGTCATATTTGTTTTTTGTCTCTCCTAATCCAGCTTCTGAGTACGGAATATCTCCAAATGTATCTGTCATGCCAGCTGTGTTATAGGCTTGTGTTATACGAATCATCTGGCATATATTTGTTTCTTCTGGATTATTCTCAGCTGTTTGCTTTGCTACTTTCATGTGTTTTAGAGTTTTGTAATATGGTTGCCAAAACCCTTCATTGGACCATGAATCGTTGTAACCGTATCGGTCGGATGCAAAGCCGGCGTCTGCATTTGCAAAATATTGACAATACATTTGTGCATATAAGTTGTCTGCTCTTTGGTAGGGTGTACAATCAAGGTGAGCACCTACTTCCTGTACATAAGGCAAGATATATTTTAAACTTGCTTCTGTAACAGCTCCGGGATTGGTATTCATGGATTCGAACTTATCAGTACAGCTGCTGAATAGTTCCATACCAACCAAAAATATACTGGATAAAATCAAAGATTGTTTCATAGCTCTAAATTTAGAATTTAACATTTAAAGAAAATCCAAAACTTCTAGTAGGAGGCATTGAACCATATTCGAATGCCTGAGCATAGTCAGCACTAGAAATAGCTGATTCTGGATCTACAGGTGCATCTTTGTAGAAATAGAAGAGGTCACGTCCTACTGCAGAAACCTTAACAGCTTGTAGCTTGAGTGGCTTAAGCCAGGAAGTTGGAAGATTCCATCCTATAGATAGTTCTCTCATTTTTACATAGGTTCCTTTATACATAAATTCTTCGGCTACACCACTTGAACTTCCTATTTTAGTATAAAATTCTTGTGCTGTAACAGGAATGGTATTTACTTCTCCTGTTGAAGCTAAAATGCCATCTACAACCATTTTGTCACGTCCTTCCAATGTTCGTGCAGATGTTCCTGCAGAACATGCGTTGGCATCAGTCATAGAGATAAAGTCGCCACCATAACGTATATCGATCAAAGCATTAAGAGACAGATTTTTCCACTGTAATCCGGTGCCTATTGAACCTGTCCATTTTGGTAACATATTACCAATAACCTTATCTGTCTCAGTAAGAGGTAGTCCATCATCACCAATCAAAATATTGCCATTGGCATCTCTCTGATAAGCGTTGGTTGCAACAATATCACCGTATTTTCCACCTTCGTTGATAACAACTGATGCGATACTGGTACTACCTAGTGTATAACGTTTGATTCCTCCACCTAGTTCTATACATTCGGTTCGGTTTGATCCCCAGTTTAATGTGATATCCCATTTCCAGTCTTTGGTCAGAATAGGTGTTCCTGTTACGGTCAATTCATAACCTTTACTGCGAATCTTACCTGCGTTGATCAACTTGCTGGTATATCCTGATGGAACCGGAGTATTGATGGCAAGAATCTGATCGGTAGTTGTACTTTGATAATAAGTAAAGTCAACACCTAATCGGTTTTTGAACATACGCCATTCTAAGCCAGCTTCGTATGAATTGGTACTTTCCGGTTTCAAGTCGCTCAGTGGAAGTTCATCCGGTAATTGCATTTCAAGAATGGTTCCTCCATTTACCAGACTACCATATTTACTGTATGCATAAGCCAATTTATAAGGATCAGTATCATTTCCGACTTTTGCCCATGATGCTCTAACCTTTAGGTAATCGGTCCATTCTGGCATTTTCAGCATTTCAGAGATAATACCACTCAGACTGACTGAAGGGTAGAAATACGATCTATTTTCTTTAGGTAAAGTGGAAGACCAGTCGTTACGTCCGGTCACATCCAAGTATAACATACTTTTCCAGCTCAGAGATGCATTACCGAATACAGATTGAATTTCTTTTTTATAGAAAGACTCAGATGCTTCTCGTTTGTCGCCGTTGCCCATCCAGATGAAGTCGGTAATCTGGAAAGTACCTGCATCGCCTGCAAGACCTTCATACGATTGGTTTTCGACAGAAGTACCGAGATTGGCTGTTACACCGAAATCTCCGAATGTCTTGTTGAAGTTCAATATTAAATCGGCAGTAAAGTCCTTATGAGAAGTTTCACTATGAACATATTGTGAAGCTGTCGATCCATCAGACTGATGAATAGCGTATTTCCGGTACTGGTCGTTGTACCAGTCTACACCTACTCGTCCCGTCAAGTTCAGGTAACTGGTCAGTTTTAACGATGCCTTGATTTGTCCTAAGAAACGGTTTCTGGTATTTTTATTTCCGTTATCGGGCAATATCATTCCATAAGGGTTGGTATAGTTTTCTGCCGGGCCTGTCCAGTTTTGTACCTGTCCGTTTGATTTAAACATATCAGTGCTAAGGTCAGATAGACGAATACCACGTGGCATGGTAATGAACTGCGACATTAACCCGTAACTACCTTGTGCCGGAGCGTTATTAGTCTTTTCTATCATGTAATTGGCTTTTGCTCCGATAGTCAGAAAATCGCTTTTGAATTCAGTGTTTAAGTCGAAGTATTGTCGATTGATAGAGTGGTTAGGAACAATACCATTGTTTCTGCTGTCTGTAAATGATAAACGTCCCGTAAGTTTGTCGCTTCCTGCTGATGCTGTTACAGTGTTTGAATATTGTACGCCGGTATCGTAGAATTCCTTGATGTAGTCATCTTGTGGAAGCAATGCATATTGACCATAATCTGTATTGCCATAGATGACATTTTTCCAGTTGTCAACCATCTGACCTTCCATTTTCGGACCCCAGCTACCTTTGGCTGAAGTACTGAATACCCCACTGGACCCTTGACCATAAATATTTTGATAGTCGTATGGATTGTATACTTTGCTGAATTGGATATTGCCGTTATATTCCAGCTGTAAAGGTTGCCCTTGTTTTCCTTTCTTCGTGGTAATTATGATGGCTCCGCTTTGTGCTCTTGAACCATAAAGTGCGGCAGCATTGGCTCCTTTTAAGATAGAAATACTTTCAATATCTTCCGGATTAATTTGTGAAGCTGCACTGGCAAGGTCTGTACCTCCATATTCATCGGCATCACCATTTGAATCATCATTAATAGGAATGCCGTCAATTACCCAAAGAGGTTGATTTTTGCCACTTAGTGAGTTTAGACCACGCATAATGATACGCGTTGATCCTCCCATTCCGGATCCTGATTGTGCAATTTGTACACCGGCTACTTTTCCTTGTAGCATATTGCTGAGACTGATAGATTTGTTTTCTGTCAGATTATCTGTCTTAACCTCCTGCATGGCATATCCTAACGCTTTTTTCTCTCGCTTGATACCCAGTGCTGTGACAACTACTTCATTGAGTTGTTCTGACTGAACACTTAGCTGGACATTCAATCTTTTATTATTCCCTATGGTAACTTCTTTATTCTTGTAGCCTATAAAGGAAACTTGTAGGATATTTTGATTGCTGGGAACTAGTATTTCGAAATTTCCGTTCATATCTGAAATTGTACCGATAGAAGTCCCTTTTATAAGAATATTTGCACCAGGAATACTATTACCTTGTTCGTCTGTTACAGTACCAGAAATCGTACGACCTTCTTGTTGTATAATAGATGATACCACGGTTGATCCTGATAGAACATCAGTGGCATATACTGCATTTTGGCAGGTTAAAGCAATGGTTACAAGTGATATCCTTGAAATCCATTTTTCGCGTTTGAAATTTTTTTTCATAAGAATGCGGTTTTAAAGATTAAGGTAAAGATAGGTTATGTATTATAGCTTTTCCAGTGTTTTCCAACATTGATAAAGCCCTCTAGGAACATGGAAGCATCCTTTCCATTTACCACCTTTTAGTGGAAGTAAAACTTCACCTCTTCGATTTAGATAACCAAACCATTCCGGATACTTTGGATCTTTAAAATGACTCCATGTATATTGATGGACCTTTTTGAAAACTTCTAGACATCGGTTGTCTTTTGTCAGTTGGTAACCTTTTATCATGGCGATTAATGTTTCAATATGAACCCACCATAATTTTTGATCCCATTCTAATTGTTGAGGTGGAAAACCTTTGCGATCCATGAAATAGAAAATACCACCAAATTCTTTA
This sequence comes from Phocaeicola coprocola DSM 17136, assembly GCF_000154845.1. Lineage (GTDB taxonomy): Bacteria > Bacteroidota > Bacteroidia > Bacteroidales > Bacteroidaceae > Phocaeicola > Phocaeicola coprocola. The sequence continues at coordinate 74,443 of NZ_DS981512.1, forward strand.
TCCCAGCCGTAATCGAACATGTTCAATGCTGTATCTTTAGCTTTTTCTATCAGGTCAGGACGATTGAGACGTTCTCCTAAATCCATAATAAACCACATTGCTTCAATAGCATGCCCGGGAGTTATTTGTCTTCCTTCAAAACAGTCGGCCAAGGTTCCATCACTATTTACATTTTCTACAATGAGTCCTCCTAATTCAGGTCGGTAAAAGATATCCATTACTTCATGTATACACGTATCTATTGTACTTTGCAGATAATCTTTGTCGAGTAAATGTTCTATTTCTAAGGCTAAATTACAAAGAATCATAGGAAGAGCAAAGTTTTTTAGGTCTCGTGTACCGGGGTGGAGTTTATTCCATTTTCCTTTCGGGTTATCTGTTTTGGAAAGAATAATATCGAATGTCTTTTTGGCAATGTCAGCGTATTCTTCACAACCGGTAGCCAGACTTAACTGTCCAAAGGCCATTGTTGCGAATGTATATGAAAAAATATTATATGGCTCTACCAGAGGTTTTCCTTCTCTGTTCAATGAGAAATACCAGTTGTAATTACCGTCGTGTCCATATTTTTTTAAGAATTCGCCACCTTGTATGGCACAGTCCAGCCATTCTTGCTTTTTCTCCAATTTATTATATAACATAGAAAACATCCAGACTTCTCTACCTTGTAGCCAGATGAATTTGTCGGTATCGAAAACTTTTCCGAATTGATCCAAGCATGTGAAATAACCACCGCATTCTTTATCTTGGGAATGTTGAATCCAAAAAGGAAGTACATTATTAAGTAATTCTTCCTTATACTGTTCTTTTAATTGTTTTAAATCGTCCATAATACTTTATTTATCGATTTAATTGTATTAATAAATGTAGAGTACTCTTATAATGCAAATATATAAAATATTTTATTTATTATACTATTGGTGTATTATTTTATTTTTTATTTAATTTCTTTTGGCTATTTGTTACTATTTGGTGTTGTTTTTGTTTTACAATATTATTAATATTGTGTATTTTGTTTTAGATTATTATTAAATGCGTTGATAGTGTGAGATATTTGTAATATGTACGGTTTGTTGTGCTAGGGATATATGGTGTTTTTGGTTTGAGTCATGGTTGGTTTATAAGGTAGGATTATTCTATTGATATTTCATCTACAAAAATAAAGGCAGGTATGGCTGGAAGTCCACTCCATGAAGGCAGTTTCTTTTCTGATGTAGCCGATATTCTGACGTATCGTGCTGTTTGAGTTTGGAAAGTTAGTGTATGTTGCTTGACTTCTTTTCTATGCTCTGTTGGCATCGTATAGATTTGTGATGCTGTTTTTTTATAGTTTTTCCCGTCACTTGATAGCTCTATGCAAATATGTTGCGCGTCAAATATACCATCACCAGTCGCTATGCATGTGTTGAGTGAGACTGATGTAATAGGTGTTTCTTTTTCTAGATCTATTGTTGCAATCATGTCATTTCCATTACTGAATCCTAGCCATTTATCACTTCCGTAAGTTGTATTTCCGGAGATTCCGTCTACCAATGTTCCATACCCTTGTCCGTTATATTTTTCGTCGGCAGGGAATTTTAGTATTATAGGTTTGTTGGTTGCTTTGTTGAAATGAAATTGTTCTTTGTAGATTTCACTGTTTCCTTCTGGGCGGATTGCAATAGCTTGTAGAGTTGTTGTTTTGTTTATTTGTAGTTTTTTCTGATATACAGGTGATTGGTTTGTTGGAATAGTGCCGTCGAGTGTATAGTGTATGGGTGCGTTTCCTAATGTAGATAAAGTTACTTCTGTGTATCCTGTTTCAGGGTTAGATACATAGGTAGCATCTACGTTTAGTACATGTTTAGCGTAATTGTATTTTTCTAAATCATATAGTTTTAGCATATTTCTTAGTCTATTAAGAAATTCATTATAATTTTTCTGTTTGGGGTTATTCCATTGAATTTCTGCTAGTGCTGCCCATCGGGGGAGTGTCATATATTGCACATGTGAAAAGTCGGGTATATATTCAGTCCATAAATTGGATTGTACTCCTATGATATGTTTTTGCTGATTTTGGGTTAGTTGGTTGGGGATTGGAGTGTAATTGTATACTTTTTCAATAGGAATATATCCTCCTATAGCTAAAGGTTCCTTGTCTGTATCTAATGCTTGATAGAAATCAAAATACATAACAGTATTAGGGGTCATAATGACATCGTGTCCTTGTTGAGCAGCTTTTACTCCACCGGCTTCTCCACGCCAGGACATAACTGTTGCTTGAGGATCAGCATTGCCTTCTAGAATTTCATCCCATCCAATTGTTTTTCTATTTTTTTTCTTAAGGTATTCTGATACGTGCTTCATTATAAAGCTTTGCAGATATTGTTCTTTTGTATATATTGAATCTGATTTTATGTTTTGTTTTTGAATAAATGCCTGGCATTTAGGACAATGCTGCCACTGGGTCTTAGGGCATTCGTCGCCTCCTATATGTATGTATGTGGAAGGAAACATTTCGATAATTTCATTAAAGACATCATCTAAAAACTGGAGTGTCTTGGGGTTTCCTGCACAGAGTACATTTTCTGAAATTCCCCACTTGGTCCATACTTTATAAGGACCTTCTGTACAGCCTAATTCTGGATATGATGCTAATGCTGCTTGCATGTGTCCTGGTAAATCTATTTCTGGTATGATTGTAATCTGTTTATGAGATGCATAGCTGACTATGTCTTTTATTTGTTCTTGGGTATAAAATCCTTGGTAAGGTTTTCCATCATATTTTTCAGGATAATCATTGAGATGTCCTATTAATGTTTCTTCTCTTTTTGAGCCGATTTGTGTTAAACGAGGGTATTTTTTTATCTCTATACGCCATCCTTGGTCGTCTGTAAGATGCCAGTGTAAGGTGTTCATGTTGTGCATGGCCATCATATCGATATATGTCTTGATTTCGTTAACGCTGAAAAAATGTCTACTTACGTCAAGATGTGCTCCTCTATATTGGAAGTAGGGAAAATCGTTAATGTGTACAGCTGGAAGTGCTATAACTTTATTTTCTTGTGCTATAGGCAATGCTTTCCATAAGCTTTGTATGCCATAAAAAATACCAGCCTCACTGTTGCCACTAATGGTAATTTGATGGGAGTTGATGTCTATCTGATATCCTTCCAAATTAGTACTTTGGGGTACAATTTGTAGAATAATAGAGTTATTTGCCTTAGTGCCGGAGTCTATTGTTATTTCTTTATGAGTTTTTTCTTCTATATATTGTGCCAATAGTTGTGCGTACTTTTTCAATTTTTTATTTCCTTTTGGGTATAGTATGTTTGTTTTTTTATTGATAATGAATGGATCTTCATTACTTTTTAATTGGATTTGTTGAGGCAATGGGATGATTTGGTAATCAGCTTGTATGCTTTCTTCTTGACAAGACAAAAGTGTAAGTAGGGCTGATAGTAGGCAAAGGGAAAGTTTTATGGTTCTTTTCATAATATAACAAATTAGATAGTTAATAAAATTAATTATTAATTATCGCAAATATATAATTAATTTTTTCTTAATGTAACGATGGGTATACAGTTTAATGTTTTTTATAAGCTTATTCAATTTTGTCTGTTTAAGGCAGAATTCCTTGAATATGAATTTATTTATAGGGTAATTTGATTTATTATATTTGAAAGAGATGCTTTCTAAAAAATATTATTATATTTGAAAGAGGAATTAATAAGGAAGGAAATATGACTCGAAAGTTATTGGAAGAAATCGAAAGGGGGTCGAAGAATGCACTGACCAAGAAACGGATTATTACTTATTATATGTATAACCGTTCATCTACTATACCAGATTTGTCGAAAGAACTTGATTTAAGTGTACCTACCGTTACAAAATTTATTATGGAGATGTGTGATGAAGGGTACATCATGAGTTACGGAAAGCAGGAAACCAGCGAAGGGCGTCCTCCTACTTTGTATGGATTGACTTCCGATTCTGGATATTTTATAGGAGTTGACATTAAGAAGTTCAGTTTAAACATTGGACTTATGAATTTTGTGGGAGATTTTGTAGACCTGAAGATGGGTATCCCTTACGAAACAGAAAATAGTCCGGAGGGATTGAATAAACTGTGTGGATACATCACAGATTTCATAAATCATGCAAATATTGATAAAGAGAAGATTTTGAATATAGGAGTCAATATTTCCGGTCGGGTCAATCCTGAGTTAGGATACAGTTTCAGTCTGTTTAATTTCGAGGAACGTCCGCTGGCAGAGATTATGACTGAAAAGATAGGCTATAAGGTTACAATTGATAATGATACCCGTGCCATGACGTATGGAGAAATGGTCAAAGGGTTGGTGAAAGGAGAAAAAAATATCATCTTTATAAATTTGAGTTGGGGACTTGGAGCCGGATTGGTAATAAATGGAGATATTTTTACCGGAAAGTCAGGCTTTTCGGGAGAGTTTGGACATTTTAATGTGTTCGATAATGAGATTCTTTGTCATTGTGGTAAGCGTGGATGTCTGGAAACGGAGGTTTCTGGAGCTGCTTTGCATCGGAAGCTGGTGCAATGTGTGCAAGATGGCAAACAGTCTATTCTTTCCAAACGCATCTTACATGGCGATACTTCTTTGACATTAGATGAAATCATATCTGCAACCAACAAAGAAGATTTGCTTTGTATCGAACTGGTTGAGGAAATCGGACAGAAATTGGGACGTTATCTGGCTGGATTGATTAATTTGCTTAATCCCGAACTTGTTATTATTGGTGGAGTTTTAGCTCAGACGGGAGATTATATTCTGCAACCGATAAAGAGTGCGGTCCGTAAGTATTCATTGAATTTGGTAAATAAGGATTCAGTTATAGCGTTGTCGAAGTTGCTCGATAAGGCTGGAGTCATAGGAGCTTGTATGTTATCGCGTAGAAGTATGTTTGAGTCATAAATGGTAGATTGTTTCTTCTTTTTGGCCCTTCACTTTCTTCATGGCATGTGAGAATGAAGACGTTTCCCATATAATTGTACTATCGGGTGAAGGGAAGAAAGATGCAGGACAAAAAACAATACCTTGTTTTCTGGAAAATATCAGCATATTTTGGAGAATTCTTCTTGATGTTTTTGAAAAATTTGTACGAAAATTTAGAGCTTTTATTGGATGCTGTAAATCAATGATTTAAAGGTATAAATGTAAAAGGAATCTTCCTTAAAATAGAACTGGGAAATAAAAATCTCCTGCTTTAGTCGTTGTTTATTTCAATTGCAAGACTAAAAGCAGGAGTTTTTTTATGTTGTAACTAATGGATTATAAGTAATCCTATCTCAGTTTTTTATTTTGAAACAGCCTTTTTTGTTACTTTAAGTTTAAATAAACTATTGTTTTTCAGGTGTTGAATGTTTGATTATTTTGTATCCGATAGCTGCAACGATGATACTCATAATCGGGCTGAGAATATTGAAGAAGCAATAAGGCAGATAGGTCAGGGTAGGAACATTCAGGATGGTAGCCTGTGTCATACCACATGAATTCCAGGGAATCAATACGGAAGTTACCGTTACTGAGTCTTCGGTTGTACGGCTTAACAGTCTGCTTTCATATCCTTGTTTTCTGTATATATTACCAAACATGCTTCCTGTCAGAATGATACTTATATACTGGTCGGCAGTGGCTAAGTTCATGAATAAACCAGAACATACTGTTGATGAAACCAGACTGAAACGGTTTTTCATAAAACGTACAAAAACAGATGTGATACTTCCCAACATACCACTTGCGGTCATGGCCCCTCCGAAGCACATGGAGCATAGTATCAGCCAGATCGTGTTTGTCATGCCTGCCATTCCCCGTGTGGCAACGAGCTCTGTCAGAGCTGCATTACCGGTTTCAAGATTGGTACTTCCGTAACAGGTTATCATCACTCCTTTAAACAAGTTTTCTTCTCCGGCAATTTCATTCAACAGGTTAGGTTGGAAAATGATTGCTGCTATGCAGGCTAAAAATGTAGAAATCGTAAGAGTTATGATAGAAGGAACCTTTCGGGCTATCAGGATTCCGGTTACGACGGGGACGATAAGTAACCAGGGGGTAATGTTGAATTTGTTTTCCAGACTTATTGCTACTTCTGTCATATGCTCCATAGTATGGGCATTATGGGTGAATCCCATGATGGTAAACAGAATGAGTGTGATTACCAGTGAAGGGATGGTCGTGATGAGCATGTAGCGGATATGGCGGAACAAAGGAGTTTCCGTAATGGATGAGGCTAGAATCGTTGTTTCAGACAGTGGGGAGATTTTATCACCGAAGTAAGAGCCTGAAATGATTGCTCCAGCTATCCAGCCTTCGTGAAAACCTTGTGACTTGCCTATACCTAGCAATGCAATTCCGATGGTGGCGATTGTTGTCCACGAACTTCCTGTCATGACAGAGATAAGTACGCAGATGATGCAGGTAGATGTCAGAAAAAAGTCTGGATGAATAATTTGCATTCCATAATAGATAAGTGTGGGAACAATACCGCTTATCATCCAGCTTCCACTCAGTGCTCCGATGATGAGCAGAATGATAATGGCTGTAGCAACCCCCGAAATATTGTTCGTTATGGCAAGTTCATAATCTTTCCATGGAATGCGGTAGAAAGCCATTCCTATAAATATACAGACAGCAGTGGTTACCAGCAAGGAAATCTGACTACCGCCGTTTAGTGCGTCGCTCCCGAATGTACTGATGGTAGCAACTAACATGCATATCAGTATAATTATCGGTAAAAAAGAAATCAGTGGTGAAGGGAATTTTTTTATTGAATTCATTATATCTTAATTGTTTAGCGGGCGCAAAGATACAACAAATCTGTTTAAATATGCATTTTGAGTGGATAAAATGCGTGAAAATTTTAGATAAAATGCATGAATATGTATGTTTCTCGTGAAATGAAGGCATAAAAAAGACACAGACCTGATGCCTGAACAAGTAAATTCTGATTGGGTGTTTGGCCGGAATTTACTTCTAAGCACAAAGTCTGTGTCTTTTATATTTAGAGTTTATATCCCCATTGGTCGAGAGCAAACGACCAGTTCTTTTCTACCAGTTCTACCGTTTCAGGTTTGTACTGATATTGGTTTTTCTTGTAACCTTTCTTTTTGTTCACGTATGCTTCGATAGCAGGACGAGCTTCGTCGAATCCAGGAATAGAAAGTTTCTGATAAATTTCCTGGGTCAGGTCGAAAGCATTCTTTTCATAGTCTTCGAATTTGACTTCTACCAGATTACCTTCCGGAATGAATTTCTTGTCAGCTTCGTATTTATGATACAGTTTGGCATAAACAGAGAGGATGTTTTCTTGTAACTGTTCGTTGCTGATATCCTGTAATTTCAGCGGCTGGATGGTATTGGTGAAGAAGCTTCTTGTTGATTCGAATACCGTATATGGATTACGCATCAGGTAAATGAACTTGGCATTCGGGAACATTTTTACCAGCTCTTTTACTCGTCCGGTGTGCGGAGGGTTCTTGCTTAAGAACTGTGTTCCGTGGGTATTCCATAAGGAGATTTTAATCAGTTTGGTAAATGTTTCTTCGAATACTTTCAGCTCTTCATCACTGATGTCGTCAAACAACAGGTACTTGTCGGCATATTCTTGCATGTGCTTAGGCAAGAACCAGAAGTTGTAGTATGTGTACGGCATCATATTTGCCAGTGCAAATTCTTCTTCCTGAGGCAGATCGACAGCCAGCTCCATGTTGTCTGTCGGACGTTTGTCGGGCATCAGCCAGCTCATATTCTTTTTGAAGAACGGTTGTCCCCACATCATCAGGTGTGGAAATACAGTCTGGTATGTAGTGTTATAACCGAAGTGCTTGTCGCATGAAAAGACGTTATGCATGAAAGTTGTTCCGCTTCTCCAGTGTCCCAGGATAAATACCGGATCGTGTTCCAGCGGTTGGTTAGCAAGCAATTTTTCGTAACGCTTGTCTTGCAGCGGCTTTAAGGTAGAAAGCAGACGGCATACCGCCTTGGTGAGGCGGTATTTCCCTTTATATGTCTGATCTATCGTTCTACCTGCTGTTATCTGGTTGAATGTTTTCCAGTCTGCACCTACAAGGGTATTGATAGGCAGTTTACTGAATTCAAGTAATCCCATTTTATAAATTTAAGTTGATACTTTAAAAACTTATTTTTTTACTTCGATGGCAATGCCTTGTCTGGACAATTCTTTTACAGCTTTGTCTATAGCTTCATAGTGTTCGGGAGCAATGCCCAGTTTAGGCAGGTCGAGAACTGGCAATTCCATCGTATTGTGCATATCCTTGTCTTCTACACGGTTCAGAATCATACCAACGGCACTGGTATTGTTGGTAATCGGGTCGATGAGTATGAAAGAGCCGGTTGCCTTATTTTGGGTATAAGGGTCGAAGAACAGTTCTTTGGATGAGGTCAGTACAACGTGAGCAATCTGGTTCAACTGCATAGGGATGTCTTCTTTGGTCAGACGTCCGTTTTCTACGCTCAGATGTTCCATTGTATTGATATCCACCTTGTATTTAATGCTGTCTACACGGGTGCGGCTGGTGTTGGTGGTTTGCTTCAGGAAGAATGATTTCTCCATGTCCATTTTTTCTTCATCCATCCATACCAGCATGGCTTCGAAGTTACGTCCTATCATAGGGACATTATCCGGATGAACCAGCATTTCGCCACGTGATACGTCTATCTCGTCTTCCAGTGTCAGGGTTACCGACATTGGAGGATAAGCATAATCCAGTTCACCGTCGTAAGTAACAATGCTCTTTACTCGTGACTTCTTGCCTGAAGGCAATGCCATTACTTCATCTCCCTTACGTACAACTCCCGAAGCAACTTTGGCGCTGAATCCGCGGAAGTCAAGGTTTGGACGAAGTACATACTGTACCGGATAGCGGAAATCAGTCAGGTTGTGGTCGTTGCCGATGTGTACGGTTTCGAGGAATTCCAGCAGTGACGGACCGCTGTACCACGGAGTACGGTCGGATTTTTCAACCACGTTGTCACCGTCGAGTGCTGACAGCGGAATACAATTTACATCGGGTACTCCCAGCGGGTCGATAAATGCCTTATAGTCGGCAACAATCTTGTCGAAGACTTCTTTGGAGAAATCTACCAGGTCCATTTTGTTGACTGCCAGAACTACGTGTTTGATTCCCAGCAGGGATACCAGATATGTATGGCGGCGAGTTTGTGTAATGACTCCTGTGCGGGCGTCAACAAGAATGATGGCAAGGTTAGCAGTAGAACCACCGGTAATCATGTTACGGGTATACTGTTCGTGTCCCGGAGTGTCGGCTATGATAAACTTACGGTTGTTGGTTGAAAAATAGCGGTATGCTACATCAATAGTAATACCTTGTTCACGTTCAGCTTTCAGTCCATCCAGCAGCAGAGCATAGTCGATGTGTTCTCCGGCATTTCCCATTCTCTTACTGTCACGTTCCAATGCGTCGAGCTGGTCTTCATACAGTTTCTTACTATCAAAGAGAAGGCGTCCGATAAGTGTAGACTTTCCATCATCTACCGATCCGGCTGTAAGAAAACGGAGCAAGTCTTTCTGCTCGTCCTTTTCAAGAAATTCTTCGATAGACATAGTCCCTCTGGCTTCACCTTCCATTGGGTTTCCCGATTTGTTTTTATCTAGTTCTTCCATGATTTTCTGTTTTGTTAGAAGTATCCTTCACGTTTTTTCTGTTCCATACTAGCTTCCTGGTCGAAGTCGATGACGCGGGTTGTACGTTCACTCTTGGTAGTAGTCATCATTTCTTCTACGATTTTTTCTATCGTGTCGGCTTCACTTTCGATAGCACCGGTCAGAGGCCAGCATCCCAGCGTACGGAAGCGGATTTTTTTCATTTCTATTTTATCGCGGTATTTTTCCGGCAAACGGTCGTCGTCTGGCATGATCAGCTGTCCGTCGATGTTGACAACCGGTCGTTCTTTGGCAAAATACAATGGAACGATAGGAATATTTTCCAGACGGATATACTGCCAGATGTCCAGTTCGGTCCAGTTGCTCAACGGGAATACACGAATACTTTCTCCTTTGCGGATACGGGTATTGTATATGTCCCAAAGTTCCGGACGCTGGTTTTTGGGATCCCACTGGTGAAATTCGTTACGGAAGGAGAAGATACGTTCTTTGGCACGTGACTTTTCTTCATCGCGACGGGCACCTCCGAAAGCTGCGTCAAACTTATATTTGTCGAGTGCATGTAGCAGAGCTTGTGTCTTCATCAGATCGGTATGTACTTTACTTCCGTGAGTAAACGGACCCACACCTGCGCGGAAAGCTTCCATGTTGCTTTCTACAATTAGGTTCCAGCCGTATTTTTTTGCGTACTCATCGCGGAATTGGATCATTTCTTTGAATTTCCATTTCGAATCAATGTGCATCAATGGAAATGGAACTTTTCCCGGAGCAAAAGCCTTTTCGGCAAGTCGTACCATTACAGATGAATCTTTTCCGATGCTGTATAGCATAACCGGATTTTCAAATTCGGCAGCCACCTCACGGATTATATGGATAGACTCGGCTTCGAGTTCTTTCAGGTGGCTTAATTTATATTCTTCTTTCATATCTGAATTATGAATGTTTTTGTTCAAATTTTTGGATAAGTGAAAAACCGACTCGCACAAAAGTACTCATATTATTTCATAAACCAGTAGTTTCTTGTGCAAAAGTCGTAGTCCTGACATGTTTACCGGGTTACTCTCGGCAGGATTAATTCCAGCAGTTTATTGACTGATTCTTCTACGGAAAGTTTGGAAGTATCCAGTGAAAGAGCTGGGTGTTGCGGAGCTTCGAACGGTGCAGATATACCTGTAAAGTTCTTGATTTCTCCCTTGCGTGCCTTGGCATACAAACCTTTTACGTCGCGACGTTCGCATTCTTCGATAGGAGTGCTTACGTAAATTTCCATAAAATCTTCCTTACCTATAATATTTGCTGCCATTTCTCGAATGTCATTGTTCGGACTGATGAAGGCAGCAATGGTAATGATACCTGTATCGACAAACAGTTTGCCTATTTCGGCAATACGGCGGATGTTTTCTATACGGTCTTCGGCAGAAAATCCCAGATTATTATTGATTCCGCTGCGGATATTATCACCGTCCAGGATACGACAAAGTAATCCGCGCTTTTGAAGTTCACGCTCTAAAGCAATGGCGATAGTACTTTTTCCAGAGCCGCTCAGCCCGGTAAACCAAATCATTACGCTATGTTGTTTTAATAATTCTTCTTTATCAGAACGGCTTAGCATGCGGTCGAATATCGGGTAAATATGTTTAGTTTCTTCCATATCGTTTGTTAGTTAATTAAAAAGGCCATATTTGAGGTATGACGAATACAGAAATTAAGAATGTGATAATATTCAATGGTAATCCGATTCGTACAAAATCAGTAAACTTATAGTTTCCAATACCTTGTACGATAAGATTTGTCTGGTAACCGATTGGAGTAGAGAAGCTCGCTGAAGCTGCCATACATATTACAACGAAGAAAGGCATCGGATTTACTCCCAGCTGCTGTGACAGAGAAAGAGCCAACGGGAAAGACAAAGCTGCCGCAGCATTGTTGGTTATCAGTTCTGTGAAGATATTGGTAATAATGAACAGTACGGCCAACAGAATATATGGACCATGGCTTCGGCTGAGATCGATAATGTAACCTGCAAGCAAGTCAGCTACTCCGGAATTTTCCATTGCCTTGCTGATTGCAAAGGCACATGCGATGGTTATCAGGATATCCCATGAAATATATTTAGTGTATTTGCGAGGTGGGAATATCTTGGTCCATGCCATAATGACCGTTGTGATGGATACAAAGAAAAACATATCCAGCTTAATGCCTTCTGGCAGGAGTTTCTGTATAGCAGGTAATTCACCAATAGTTGCTCCTATGATCATAAAAAGCAATAGGAACAAGGCAAACCAGCGTTTCTTTTTTCCTGCCGGTTCATAATCTTTACCATTGGCAAGCATGATAAATACAGAAGATTCTCCCCAGGTCTTTACGAAACTGTCGTCGGCAAGTAATATCAGTGTGTCACCTTCACGGAAACGGATTTCGCTCAGGTCCTTATAGGTATTACCTCCTCGGCGGAGTTCTTTTACTTCTGCACCATAATGGCGTTTAAAGTCGAAATCGTTAACCCGCTTGTTAATACCGGGGAAACGTGCACCGATGACGGCTTCTACAGAATGGAGGGAGGGATTGTTTTCTTCTTCTTCATCTGACAGAGTTTCAGGACGGTCGGCCGGCAGAAGTTTACTAGAGAAAAGGAACAGGTAAATAATGCCTGCAATGGCTATGAAAATACCGACTTTCCCTAGCTCGAACATACTGAATCCTTTCATTCCGGATTCTTGTATCATACTGTGTACTACCAGGTTGGTTGAAGTACCTATCAGTGTACAGATACCTCCCAGGATAGTTACATACGACAGAGGTATCAGAAAATAGGTTGCGGGTAGTTTTACATAATTTGCCCATCTCTTGATAATAGGAGCAAAGATAACTACAACCGGAGTATTATTCAGAAAAGCTGAAATAAAAGCAATCGTGGGCAGCATGCGTGCCTGTGCCTTAAAAACAGTAGTCTGTGATTGAGGCAATAGCTTTTTTATAACTTGTGTCAGTGCACCACTTTGGCGGATACCTTCGCTTACCAGAAACAGCATGGCAACGGTGATCATACCTTTGTTGCTGAACCCTTCCAGCATTTCTTTAGGACTGAGGATTCCGGTACAAAGGAATATGACAACGACCGAGAATAGAATCATTCCCGGACGCATCTTATCCATTATCAGCGCAGTCAGCATGGCAACAAGCGCGACAAGTACAATAATAACTTCTAATGTCATAAATAGGTTATTCGGCAATGAACCATGGATTTAACAAGTCTTCTTTATTGTATACCAAAGGATGTTGGGTGCCGGTCTGATAGACTTCTTTTCCCATGGCACGAATTATGGCGTGACCGGCAGCGGTATCCCATTCCATAGTAGGAGCAAAACGGGGATATACGTCTGCTTTTCCTTCAGCTATCAGACAGAGCTTCAGTGAACTACCTTTCGATACGGTTTCCACTTCTTGATGTTTTTGCTTCATCTCTTCGATATAAGCCTCTGTTTCCGGCGTAAGGTGAGAGCGGGATGCAACTATTATGAAACTGCTTCGCTGCGCTTCTTCCTGATAGGGCAGACGATGTGCCTTGCTGATAAGGCTGTCGACTGTTTCCTCTGAATCCAATTGAGTGATATGCTCTATTTTGTAAGCTCCGTACTGGCTGTCGGCAAAGTATAATTCCTCTTTTACAGGAATATAGATAACTCCTGCTTCCGGCTTTCCATTTTTTACATAAGCAATGTTGACGGTAAATTCTCCGTTACGTTTAATAAACTCTTTAGTTCCGTCCAACGGATCAACAATCCAAAGTTCATTCCAGCTTTGCCGTTCTTCAACCGGAATTTTTTTCCCTTCTTCGCTGAGAACAGGATAAGGAGTTGAAGCTAATCGTGCTGCAATGACCATATGCGACTTGCGGTCGGCGATAGTCAGTGGTGAGTTATCTGCTTTTTTCTCTATCTCAAAATCCGCGTTAGGATCGGTGTATACACTCATTATTTCTGATCCGGCTTCCAGTGATGCGCGGATGGCTGTAAGTAATAAATTCTTGTCCATATTATCTAAATCGTTGTAAAATAACAACATTTTATCCTATTGTTAGTAGTTTAATCTTCGCTTTTTTTGGCCTTCGTCATTGTTTATAACTTCTTTTAAGCAGAAACCGCTTTTATTCGAGTGGTTTTATCTCTTTCGACTGCTTCCATACTCGTAGCATATAATACGCGCAATGAGTAAATGCAAATATGAACGAAATAGTCAATAATGTTTTGTCTGCATCCCATCCTACGGTTTGCTGATGCCATAATCCGGTAATGATACATAGTACAGACAGAGCAAGTCCTAAGATATTTAATACGATATCTCCTTTACGATGTGCTTGTCCCGGTTCCAGCTTGCTGTATTTTCTACCATACGAAGCATATACATCCAGACCTATCAACATCCAGAGAACAAGTCTTATCCATGTGTCGGCCGGAAGAAAACACATCATACACAGGCAGGTAAGGATACCCATAATAGGAACGAAGGGGACGAACGGTGTCTTGAAGGTACGGTGCACATTGGGCATGGTTTTTCGTACGATTAATACAGCTGCACATACTAATGTGAATGCAAGCAGTGTTCCTATACTTGTCATTTCTCCTGCCACTTGGGCTGGCACAAATCCGGCCAGCAGGCTGACTACAATCATAAAGAGGAAATTACTATGTACAGGAGTGCGGAAACGCTCGTTGATGCGTGAGAAAAATGGAGGCAACAGTCCGTCATGGCTCATGCTTAAAAATACGCGGCTTTGTCCGAGTAATGTTACCATGATGACCGAGCAGTATCCGAAGAGAATGGCAAGAATGATGGCTTTATTCAGCCATGGATAGGCTTGCACGAATACACCTGCTGCATTTATACTTCCCATATGTTCGATAGCTACTGCCACGGGAGCGATACCTTCTTGTCCTTTGAATTCTGTATAGTGTGCTACTCCTGTCATGACATGTGCAAACAGAATGTACAGGATGGTACATACCAGCAGAGAAACGAGGATTCCGATAGGCATGTTTCGTTGTGGATTTCGGGTTTCCTGAGCAGCAGTGCTTACTGCATCGAAGCCTAGAAAAGCGAAGAATACGATGGCTGCTCCACGCAATATGCCGGAAATGCCGAACTCTCCAAGTTTACCTGTATTCTCTGGAATATAAGGCACATAATTTTCTGCTTGAATGAATTTCCAGCCGAGAATAACAAATACCAGAATAACACCTATTTTCAGGAAAACAATAAATCCGTTGAATAAAGAACTGCCTGCTATGCCACGCATCAGAATCAGGCTCATGAGTACTACTATCAGCATGGCAGGAATATTGACTATACCTCCATCCCACGGACATGCACTGAGGGCATGTGGCAACTCAATGCCTATACCTTGCAGAAAGACAACCAGATAACGGCTCCAGCTGATGCTGACGGTCGTTGCTGCTACGGTATACTCCAATACGAGGTCCCAGCCTATAATCCAGGCTATCAGTTCTCCCATTGTTGCATACGAATAGGTGTAAGCACTTCCTGCTACTGGAATCATGGATGCAAATTCTGCATAACACAATCCGGCGAAACAGCAACCTATGGCTGCAACGATAAAGGATAAAGTAATGGCCGGGCCTGTATATTCGGAAGCTACGGTTCCGGTAATGGAAAATAGTCCGGCTCCAATAATGACACCTACTCCCAAAGCTACCAGGCTGACTGGTCCGAGTACACGTTTCAACGTTTTACTACCCGACTGCTGTGCTTCTGCTTGTAGGGTTTCAATACTTTTTCTTATAAATAATCCCATTTTGAAGTATTTGCTTGAATGTTATAGGTTGCAAAGATAGTATTTATTCTGGATGTGTGACTCTTTTTTATATGTATCTTGTTGATATATACAGAAAAACGTCCTGATGTTTTGGGTAAATTATATGTACTTTAACCAAAACTATCAGGACGTTTTTGTTATTATTTGTGCTGATTGAAAGATTGTTTATATAAAGGATACTTGCATTGTTTATGAGTCTGCGAATGTTTTTATTTCAGGTATAAAGAAACTTTTCCGCTAATTTGCAACAGAGATATTTCACACATCTTTGTATCGTATTCGGCAGAAAGTATTCGTTCTTCTGCATCTAACAGGCTTTTTTGTGCTTCACGCATTTCAATACCAGACAAATCTCCTAACAGATATCGTTCTTTGGCTATTTCGTGATTTTCTTTTGCTGCAATCAAGTTCTGACGTTCCAGATTGAGTAAGCGAATATTGTTACGGTATGCCTGCCACAAATTGCTGAGATCGGCACGTAAACCTTGTTCCAGTTGTTCGCGTTCAAGTTGGGCATTTCGTATAGCAAGGCTTGCATTGCGTTTTTCACGTCGACGATTGCCATCGAAAATGTTGAATCCGATGGTAACACCTCCATTAAATCCCCAGTTGTTCCGTCGTTGGATGGAGTTGATATCATATTTGTTCAGGGTATAGCCATATCCGGCATTCAGCCTTAGATAAGGATAATTGCGTGACAACACTTTCTTATAGTCCAGCTCGGCTAAAGTTGAATTTTGGTCAGCTTTCAATAAATTGGCATTGGTGTTTAGCGTAGCATTCCACAATTCATTGAAATCGAGCGAATGCTTCAGCTCGATAATAGAATCCTTTACTTTTATCGGACGGTCTACATCTTTATTTGCCATCATTTCATTCAGGTTGATACGCGAGGTATGTACCAGCTCTTGCTGTTTCATATACTGTGCACTATCGGCATTAAAATCGACTTTTGCCTGTTGATAATCCAGACGAGAGAAGTTTCCGATGTGATAGCGCTCTTCTACGATACGTAAACGTTCTTTTGATAACGAAACAGCATAACGGAAGTTTTTCAGGCGTATTTCCTGCTGAATATAATTGTAATACTCTGCTGTCAGACTGGCGATAAAGTCTTCTATTGCTATACGGGTATTGGTTGCTCCCTGGCGTTCCAGCTCCTTGAGTTCCTTGTATGTTGTACTGATGCTGAATCCGTCGAAGATGGTCCAGTTCAGATCCACACCGGCATCAAGAGTCTGGTCGAATACGTTTCGTTCTTTGACAACACTTCCGTCGTTTCGTTGTGTAGAGTTGGTATTGTCAATGTTTCCGGTATATCCTGCCGTCAAGTCTATTGTAGGCAGATAACCGGCGTTGGCAAGCGTTGCATTATTCTTGCTTATCTGTTCTTCATTGCGAGAGATGCGGAGAGAGTAATTGTTCAACAGTCCTTCCTCCAGACATTGCTTTAATGTGTATTCATATTGTGCGTGGGCCGGAAGGGTAGTGACAAACCAGATTATCAGTGATATATATGCAAAATGTTTCATGCTTTTTTCTCTTTTTTTATTCGGTTAGTAGAAATGTAAGTGTAGATAGCCGGTACGATATACATCGTAAGGAAAGTAGATATTAACATACCTCCTACGACGGCTGTTCCCATTGCAATACGTTGGTTAGCGCCTTCTCCTGTAGCGAACGCCAATGGTATCAAGCCTAGAATTGTTGATGCACTGGTCATCAAGATCGGGCGTAGGCGCTGTAAGGCCGCGTCGCGTATAGCCAGCATTTTATCTTCTCCAGCTTCTTGTTTCTGATTGGCGAATTCCACAATCAGAATACCGTTTTTGGCTACCAGTCCAATCAACATAATAATACCTATCTGACTGAATATATTCATCGTTATATCACCGAAATACATGAATATCAAAGCTCCAGCAATGGCAAGTGGTACTGTCAGCATGATGATGAACGGATCTTTAAAGCTTTCAAACTGTGCTGCCAGAATCAGATATATCAGCACGAGTGCAAGAATAAAAGCAAACATCAGGCTGGATGAGCTTTCACGATAATCTTTCGAGTCGCCCGATAAGGCTGTACGGAATGTTTCGTCCAGTGTTTCAGATGCTATTTTATCCATTTCTTCCAATCCCTGTCCGATAGTTTTTCCTTCTGCCAGTCCGGCTGATATTGTTGCCGATATAAATCGGTTGTAGTGGTAAAGCTTAGGAGGCGCAATGGATTCCACGAATTCTACCAGATTGTCCAATTGAATCATTTCCCCTGCATCTTTACGGATGTAAATAGATTTGATGTTTGCCGGCTGATTACGTTGCTGGCGGTTTATCTGTCCTAATATTTCATATTGCTTACCATTCATATAGAAATATCCCATACGCTGTCCGCTCAGTCCATATTGAAGTGTTTCGGCAACATCACGCACGTTTACCCCCATTGTTCCTGCTTTATCTCGGTTGATGTTTACCCGTACTTCGGGGCTGCTGAACTTTAAATCAACGTCAGCCATCTGGAAGGTAGGATTATCGTACACTTTATTTAAAAATTCGGGCAGGATTTTTTCCAGTTTTTCTATGCTGGTCGCCTGCAGTACATATTGTACAGGCATACTGCTTTTTCTTCCTCCGAAAGAAGATTGCTGCTGGACGAATGCCCTTGCCTTCGTTTTGCTCTTGATTGCTTTCGATATTTTTTCGGCCACCTCCATCTGGGAGTAGTCACGGTCTTTGATGTCTTTCAATGTAATCTGGACATTTCCACTACCACTTGACACACGTGCTGTAACAGCTTCTGCATCCGGAATGATAGAATCTACCAAAGCATTGATGTCTTCAGTGTAATCGCGTATGTATTCATAACTGGCTCCTTCGGCAGCCTTTGTACTAATGGTTATTTTCGAACGGTCCTCTAAAGGCGCCATTTCTGCTGGTATTACATTCCATAATACACCGATTAGAATTAAGGTGATAATAGAAACAGGAATAGCAATAAAACGTTTCTTTAAGAATGCATTGAGGGAGCGGCTGTAGATGCGGTTCATTCCTTCAAAAAACGGTTCAGTCTTTCGGTAAAACCAACTTTGTTTTTCTCGATGGACAAGCATTTTGGTCGCAAGCATTGGGGTAAATGTCAATGCTGCAAAAGAAGAGATTAATACCGAACCAGCTACAACGAAGCTGAACTCCCGGAAAAGTCTGCCACTGGTTCCTTCCATAAATACGATAGGCAAGAACACAGCAACCAATGTTATGGTAGTAGAAATAACAGCGAAAAATATTTCTTTGGCCCCTTCTATACCGGCATCGAAAGGCTTCATACCTCTCTCTATGCGGATGTAAATATTTTCAGTCATCACAATGGCATCATCTACTACCAATCCAACCGACAAGACAACGGCGAGCATCGTAAGCACGTTGATAGAAAAACCTGCTACGTACATTACGAAAAAGGCCCCGATTAGCGAAACTGGAATTACAATACAAGGTATAAGAGTAACACGCCAGTCGCGCAGGAAAAGGAAGATGATAATGATTACCAGAATGAAAGCTTCGTATACGGTGCTTTCTACTTCGGCAATAGAGGCACGGATAAATTTCGTGTTGTCAAATCCATAAGAAAAACTAACGTCTTCGGGCAAATCTTTTTTCATTTGCTCCATACGTTCGTAAACAGCATCCGCTATTTCGATATGGTTTGCTCCCGGTTGAGGTATGACTACTACTCCTACCATAGGAACTCCATTCATTTTCATATAACTTTTAATATCGGCAGCTCCCAATTCGGCATAGCCGATATCGCTTAAGCGTATAACCTGTCCGTTTACTTCCTTTATTACTACGTTGTTAAATTCGGTAGCCGTGTGCATCTGTCCCATAGTACGTAAGGTAAGTTCCATTGTGTTACCTTCTATACTGCCGGAGGGAAGTTCCACATTTTCATTATCTATGGCATTTTTGATGTCTACAGGAGTAATTCCGTAGCCGGCCATTTTGGTCGGGTCCAGCCACAGACGCATTGAATAGCGTTTTTCTCCCCAAATGGAAACACTACTTACATCGGATATTGTCTGTAATTGTTCCTTGACGGTGAGATCGGCTATTTCGCTCAACTCTAGCAGTGAGCGTGTATTGCTTTGGATGGCCACCATCAGAATAGGGCTGGCATCGGCGTCAGCTTTGGAAACAGTAGGAGGGTCGCAGTCGCGCGGGAGATAACGCTGTGCACGTGAAACTTTGTCGCGTACATCGTTGGCGGCAGTCTCCAGGTCGACAGACAATTCAAATTCAACAGTAATACGGCATTGTCCTTGCCGGCTTACACTTGAAAGAGAACGTATACCGGGAATACCGTTGATATTTTGTTCAAGCGGTTCGGTGATCTGGCTTTCTATAATGTCGGCATTGGCTCCTGAATAACTACACGTAACGGAGATGATCGGATTGTCTACCGAGGGATATTCGCGTACTCCCAGCGTTGTATAACCAATTAATCCAAAAAGCAAGATGATAATGGTGAGTACGGTAGCCAATACCGGTCGGCGGATGCTAAGTTCGGATATATTCATACGGCGGACAGGTATTAGTTGATATTGTCAAGAACAACAGGCATGCCGGTACGCAGCTGTAAGGTTCCGGAGGTAAGGATTGTATCTCCTGCGGCTAATCCTCGTACTATTTGCACTTCTGCTTCTGTGCGGATTCCAATCTCGACATCTACCGGTTGGGCAACACCCGAACGATAAACAAACACTTTATTCTTTCCCATTTCCGGAACGATGGCTTCCGATGGAATAGCTATGGCATCTTTAATTTCGTTTTGTTTCAATGTGATGTCGGCATACCGTCCGGGAAGCAGTTCACCATTGGTGTTTGGGTATAAGGCGCGCACTGTCAAGGTATGGGTTTCCGGATCAATACTCGATTCCGTTGCATATACTTGAGCATCGAAAGCATCCAGTCTTCCTTCTATTTTGAAAGATAATCTGGTTCCTTTTTTGATTTGTCGTGCATAACGTTCCGGTACGGCAAATTCTACTTTTAGTGGGGTAATTTTGGTGAGTTTGGCTATAACTGTAGTAGGAGAGGCATATGCTCCTACACTGACTTGGCGCAGACCGATTACACCATCGAAAGGAGCACGTAGCTCGGTCATGTCAATATTGGCTTTGATGTTTTCTATATCTGCATGAAGCGTAGCGAGTTCTGTCTTAACCTGTTCGTATGCTTCCTTACTTACTGCATCTCGTTGTAATAGTGCATTCTGTCGGAATACTCGGTCTTCGGCAAGTGGCATTTGTGCCTTTAGACGGTCTAATTGTGCTTGTAACTGACTGTCATTTACTTTTGCCAGCAACTGACCTTTAGTAACAAAACTACCTTCCGTGAAATTAATGTCGATGATTTTTCCTGAAGTCTCGAAAGACAAATCTACCTCTTCGTCGGGCATAAGCTTACCACTGACAAATAACTGGTCGGTCAGTAAATGTGGTTTAATGATCTGTGCATTTACATTCAGACTTTTCTTTTTATTTGTTTTTATTGTTGGGCTAGCTTCATTTAGTTCTTCATTTTCTTTGGGAGTGAAATTATGGATTCCTAAGCCGATTAATCCGGCTCCTACCAGAATGATAATTCCCCATTTTACTCGTTTGTCCATGTGTTTTTATGGTATAAATTAAGATTTGGAAATAATGATTATTAACTTTGATAACAAACTTAAGGAATTGTTTAAATAGAGAATACCTTATTTGCAAAAATTTGCAAATAAAAAATCCTTTCATTCTTTTGCCTGTAAACGTAAGACTTTAAAGAATGAAAGGAATTACAGCTGTTTTGATAAAATATATTTTATAAATCCTTTAGATATTTAGAAAGATATATTTGCCATTTTCCATAGCCCAAGGAAAGATGTTTTGGTTATTTCTACCAGCTTGTCCCAGTTTATTTTATCAGCTTCATCACCCGGAAGATGATAATCCGGATGCCAGTCTGTGTGATACCACATAATTGGAATACCCAGTTTGGCAAAGGTTCCGTTGTCACTACCTCCTACAGGATTGTCCCATGCACGATAGTCGGGCTGTAGATTCAGATTGTAATGCTCGATATCTTCTTTCAGCCATTCACCGAAGGCAGGTGTTCCTTTGGTAAAGAAGTATACTACATGCCAGGGACGTGACTCATCATTATTTCTTCCTATCATGTCGAAATTTAAGTATCCCTTCACTTGCTTGATTTGCGGAAAGGTCTGTGCAAAATATTTTGAACCTAACAATCCTTTTTCCTCTCCGTCCCAGAAGGCAAAAATAACAGTACGTTCTGGTTGCTTGCCTGTAGCCAGGAAGGAACGCACAATCTGTAGAACGGCTGAAACTCCCGATGCATTGTCATCGGCGCCATTATAAATCTGATCACCATCCAGCATGGGATCGTAACCGATATGATCATAATGTGCACCTATTATGACGATCTCGTCCTTGTTCTTTCCATCTATTTTTGCAAGTACATTGCGCATGTGATATTTTTGATGTACTCCCTGTTTGATTAGTTGGATTGAATCGGGATGAACTTGCAACTTGCCTTTTTTCTGTCGTTCTACACGGTATGCTTCAAACGGTTGGAAATAGCTGTCGAATACCGGAGAAACACCCCATTGCTGTAATAGCGAAGCAATGTAGTTTCCGGCTATTCTTCCCTCTTCTGTTCCGGCTTCCCGGCCTTTCAGCTCATCTGCTGCCAGGAAACGGACAAAAGCTTCTGCATTTGCCTGGTTGATTTGAGCAAGTCCTTTTTCCTCTGGAGTAGGTCTTGAGTTTTTCTTTGCATATGCATTTGTAGTTGCAAACCACGACATGGTTGCAAGTAGTATACAAAAAGTGAATTTTTTCATGTCTGTTAGATTTAAAAGATTAATAAGCTGAGCGGTATTTCCCTTCTTCTTTGTCCTCCAGTATATTTAAGTAAGAAGCATAACGTGATTCACTGATATAATGGTTTTCCACGGCTTCACGTACGGCGCATCCCGGTTCATGTCGATGGGTACAATTACCGTATTTGCATTTAGCTGAGAACTCAAAGATTTCTTTGAAGTAATGTCCTACTTCTTCGTCCTCCATGTCAAAAGTACCAAACCCTTTAATTCCCGGAGTGTCAATGATATAACCTTCTTCACCTATAGGAAACATTTCAGAGAAAGTCGTAGTGTGCATACCTTTATTATGTACTGTCGATATTTCTCCTGTTTTTATTTTTTGATCTGGAAGGATGGCGTTAATTAATGTCGATTTTCCAACTCCGGAATGTCCGGAAAATAAGGTGACTTTTCCTTTCAGCTCTTTTTTTATTTCTTCGATATCTGTCTGATTTAATGCAGAAATCTTGAAGCAAGGATAACCGATATGTGTGTAAAGATTGGTCAATGCTTCCAGATAATGAAGTTCCTCATCCGAATACCGGTCGATTTTGTTGAATACAAGACAGACAGGTACACGATAAGCTTCTGCTGATGCCAGAAAACGGTCGATGAACGTAGTTGATGTTTCCGGATAGTTGACAGTAACTATCAGCATGCACTGGTTCAGATTTGCTGCAATAATATGCGATTGTTTGGACAGATTTGATGCACGACGGATAATATAATTTTTCCGGTCTTCTATTTCTGTAATGAAAGCTGTACCTTCAGCGTTGATTGAGATTTGTACCCGGTCGCCTACGGCAATGGGATTGGTACTACGGATTCCTTTCAGGCGGAAGTTTCCTTTGATTTTACATTCTATTTGCCGGTTGTCGTCTGTTTTGACGAGATACCAACTTCCTGTGTTTTTAATGACTAAGCCTTTTTCCAAATTTTTATAGGATGAAAGATAAAGGATGAAGAAAAGCTGACGCATTCTGTTTTCAGAGCGTCGTTGAAGCTTCGTTCTTCATCCTTTATAAAATTAATTAAACAGTCATGATTTCTTTGTCTTTAGCAGCAAGCATATCGTCGATCTGTTTGATATACTTGTCATGAGATTTCTGCAATTTTGCTTCAGAGTTCTTTTGTTCGTCTTCAGGCATACCGTCTTTTACGGCTTTTTTCAAAGCATCGATAGCATCACGTCGTGCGTTACGAACGCTGACTTTAGCTGTTTCGCCTTCACCTTTACACTGTTTTGCCAGTTGTTTACGACGCTCTTCTGTCAAAGGAGGAATACCTATACGGATAATTTCTCCATTGTTTTCGGGCATGATACCCAATTCAGAGTCGATAATTGCTTTTTCAATAACACGGAACATACTCTTGTCCCAAGGTTTTATAGCGATACTGCGTGCATCAGGGGTAGTCACTGCTGCTACATTATTGATGGGGACCATGCTTCCGTAAGAATCTACGCGGATGCCGTCCAGCAAGCGTACGTCTGCTTTTCCTGCACGGATGTGTGCCAGTGCATCTTCCAGATACATAATTGCCATATCCATTTTCTCTTCAGCTCCGCTGAGAATTGTCTTTGAGTCTGCCATATTAAAATTCTAAAGTTTATCGGGTTAGACTTATGCTAAATTAATGTGAACAAAAATACATGATTTTTTATTTTTCTGCAATAGTTTACTGATAATTATGCTAATGGCTATGAGTGAATGTCTGTATTTAGTATGATAAAAGAGCGGGATTTTTATTGCGAATAAATTCAATCTCTCAAAAATAGTTTATATAATGATTTGAAAATCAGATTGTTGAAAATTTCACGATTTTAATTAAGGAACAAACAAGAAACAAAATCGTTAATTAAAGGTATTTCCCAATTTTTTGTTTTCACTCTGTTTCTTTCTTTGCACTTGCTTATAATCGGGACTTCTTGAACAGCTTCCCACCAGATTTTTTTCGTCCGATGGTTGCATGTGAGCTTCCAAGAACCACTGCAGCCAAAAGAAAAAAGCAAGTATTCTTTAGTTCATACAAAGATAAGGAAAAACTTATAGGCAGGCAAATTTGGCTGCCTAAATATAGTTTACTTTGATTTAGCATATATATAGGCTAATGGACTAAACTAAACCTTTTCCCGAACTTCGTAAAACACTCCGGTCCCATTGTACAGCCAAAAGAAAAAAACATTCCACGTCATATTTTTCTTTTCGCTGCAACCCCCTTTTTATAAACCATCAACCTTTTACACGAGATCTTCTCTTCCCTGTGTTCGCACATCCGCTTTCGGGCTGCCTGATATGAATTGTGTCGCAAAGGTACTTGTCATGTCTTTCTTGTATGCAAGGTCAAAGCCTAACGGTTCACGACAAAATCTCCACCCTCCGTTCCGCACGGGTAGTATTTAATCGTGAAACCTTGCATAAAGAGCCATGACACCTTTTGAAGCGACATAATTAAATCAAGCCCGAAAGTAGCTGGATGCTACAAGAGGGAAAAAAGAAAACTTAAAATTCAAAGTTATGGCAAACTACGCAACAAACATTTTCCACGCAAGTACGGAAAACAAACAAGACCTCAATAAGATAGAGGCATT
This sequence comes from Phocaeicola coprocola DSM 17136, assembly GCF_000154845.1. Lineage (GTDB taxonomy): Bacteria > Bacteroidota > Bacteroidia > Bacteroidales > Bacteroidaceae > Phocaeicola > Phocaeicola coprocola. Next base: position 99,435 of record NZ_DS981512.1, read on the forward strand.
TCTGGACGATAATTTCAACGGCTTTGTCAACCGGTATGGCGACACGGTAGATGCCGAATTTGATTCCCGCTGGGAATACCCGGAAAAAGCAATCAACGAATTAATAGCCTTATTGGCAGCCAAAGACAAAATCTATATCCGCATACTGACATACGAGTTAGAGGACGAATACGTGAGCTTTCGGATATTCTCGCAAGGTAAATGGAACATTAAGTTATCCTAAACCTAAACACAATTCACTATGTACGAATACGAAGAAGATAGCGATATTATCGGTTTGTCCTGCACGTTGCTCAATCCATATAAAGGTTACATGGAAGGCACAATCGTGGGCGACTATGGCAATACCATAGTTGTCCGCCTTGAAAGCGGCAAGGAAATTTCAGAATACCGTGATGAAGTGATTATCCATGATTAAACGATAGCAAACGTATGACACAGATAGCAACAAAATTCGTCAAATGGGACATTCCCGAACTGGCGACATTGCAGGACAGCAAGGTTTACAAATTGCGGGTACACCTGAACAACGGAGGCAAGTTAAACCGGGAAGAAAAGAACTGGATTACCCGTAACGTATGGGAAAGTATCTATTTCAAACGTGGAATTGCCTTGAGCGGTTATCACTTTGACTTTTCCGACATCCTCAAACGGTATTTCGTCAAACAGCACGGAAGTATTCACGAGTATTATGCGATTGACAAAACAGCGTTACGCTCGATACTGTACGGCAGAATAGAGGATATTGTAGAAGTAAGCGGTTAAAACAACAAGGATATGGGAGAATACAAATTTTATCAAGACCGTAAGGTTACAAGTTGGGAACGGGATTATTTCAGTGTGAAAGCGGACAGTTATGAAGAAGCCGAGGCAATCGTCCGCTCATGGAACTGTGAGGACGTGTCGAACATCATTGACAACCGTCTTTGCTATGAAGAGTGGCAAGCATTGACCGATACATCGGAATCTATGCTCCCCGAAGAAAACGACGGCAACCCGACAATAGAAATTTTCAATCAAGACGGAGAATCAATAATGACTAATGTACCCGAAACACCTCAATCAAACCAATAGAACCATGAACGTAACAATCGAACACGTCTTTTGCCGCTATAGCGATGAAGCGGAAGAAATCTATTTCCGAATCATGAACACGATTCTTTTTGCAACTGACGAAACCGAACTTCGGGCAAGTATGGAACGCTTGAAGAACGAAACCACGCTCGACGACTATTTCATATTCGGATACGGAGCACACCATATCTGGATAAAGCAACGGCGACCGAGCGATAAAAACAGGATTTTCAAACATCGGATTATGGTAGCCCATTTCTGACAGGAACAGGCAAAAGACCTCCAATGCGCTTTGCGGGCTGAACCGGAACTACCAGCTTCAGCCCGTTCCTCTTTCTCGCAATAGACATGCTGGCACAATCCCCCTTTTATCCTCACGATCAATTTTTATACTGCCCCGGAATACCCGTTTATATTTCTCTTTTCGCTGCAAACCCTTTTTATCGCCCATCAACCTTTTACACGAGACCTTCTCTTCCCTGTGTTCGCACATCGCTTTCGGGCTGCCTGATATAAATTGTGTCGCAAAGGTACTTGTCATGCCGTTCTTGTATGCAAGGTCAAAGCCTGACGGTTCACGACAAAATCTCCACCCTCCGCTTCGCACGGGTAGTATTTAATCGTGAAACCTTGCATAAAGAGCTATGACACCTTTCGAGGCGACATAATTAAATCAGGCCCGAAAGTAGCAGGTGCTACAAGAGGGAAAAAGAAAACTCAAAATTTTATAGGTTATGACAAACGATGTAACAAATTCAAATGGAAGAGTAACGGTAGACGAAGTAATACACAGGGATTCGGTTTTCAGATACCAACTGTTAGACCGCTTACGGTCAGACTGCGAGTATTACCTCAATTACGGTAACAGACACCCCAAAACCTTATGGGCTGGCGACGAAAAATTGCAAATTGAGTTTATGATAAAACTGCATGATAGCTTCAAGGAGGGAGAAAAACCGGAGTGGCTTACGATGGATAAAATTTTGGAATACAGTAAGAGAATGATAGCTCAAGAAGAATAAAATTACTACTAAGGAACAGACTAAAAATGTGATATTATGGCATGGTTGGCAGTAAATAAAGACGGAACAGAATGGATTATGCCCGAAAAGCCCGTTCGGGGCCGGTGTGGGCATTGGGAGTATTTGGAAGAAGTGTACAATGTACCAATCGAGATAGAACTCCCCAAAGGGACTGTTTACAAACTTCTCGGCAAAGAACTGACATGGGATGACGAGCCGGTAGAATTACAGACCAAAACAGAAAAAAGGTAAATGTAGTACGGGCTGGAGTACCAGTTTCAGCCCGGTTACACCGGCTAAAATCTAAAACAGATACGCGGGTGCGATACCCTCTTTTATTTCCGAACAGACACTCATACCGTTTCCTTCGGAAATACCCCTTTATACATTTCGGCTGCGCCATATCCTTTTATATCGAACGGCCACTCATGCAAAGGCGGCTTCTCCGCTTTGTTTCAAGGCAGACTTCGGCCATTTTTCCTTTACCTCTTCTTTCCCTCATTTCTCTTGCCGGATAGAGACAGCGATATCGATACGTCGCACACGCCTTTTGCCGGATCTTCGTCCGATAGTATTTTCCACGATGCAGCGTATATGGTTGTTAAACGGTATATCGTTCTTGCCGCTTCAACCCCAAACAGCCGATACACTTTCTCGCCTGATGTTCTTCCCGCCCACCTGCCGGAACGGGAGCGGTCTTGTGTCGGTGGACGGACAGGTCTTTCATGTTTCCGAGTCCGCTGCGGATTGTTTCGCCTCGACTTTTTCGCGACCGCTTTCTATTTGAAGTCGCCATATCGTTTTTCGTTGCAAAGTTAGTATGCAGACGGGCGCGACCCGATGGTCTTGACCAATGGCGTATCGCACAAATCTTCCTTTATCGGGCTTGCGGTTTGGGGCTTCGCCTCCAAAATAAAGAGTATTTATGCGCTATCCTTGGTGCAGCCCTTTACTGCACCTACTTTTATGCACCGTAAAACTGATTTATTAACTTCAAAAAGCAATCGCAATGAAAAAGATCGAGAACAATTTCGCAGTAACCGGATTCGTGGCAAAAGATGCCGAAGTCCGTCAGTTCACCACCACAAGTGTCGCACGTTTCCCGCTGGCAGTGGCCCGTCAGGAGAAGAACGGCGAAGATACCAAGCGTATATCCGCTTTCATGAACATTGAAGCGTGGCGCAAGAACGAGAATACCGGGTCGTTCGACCAGCTCACCAAGGGCACGCTGCTTACCGTGGAGGGCTATTTTAAACCCGAAGAATGGACCGACAAAGACGGCGTGCTGCACAACCGCATCGTGACGGTTGCAGTCAAATTTTATCCGGCTGTCGATAAAGAGGAGGAAGTTCCTGCGGAACCGGCAAAGAAACCGAAGAAGGGCAAGAAGTAATTCCTGCCTTTTTGAGACAAAGCGGCCCGAAGGCCGCTTTTGTTTTGCTCGTTACCGTTCCGGAACGTCTATACTTTTATACTCCTTCATACTCCACACGAAGAGTCCGCCGTCGTCCATTGATTTTCCCGTGCAAAGTTAAGGCGGTCGGGAACCGGCAAGGCGCGGCTTCATTTGAGGTTAACAACCATCAACTCGCAAGCTCGTCAATACTTGTTCAACACAAATGAAATCGTCCATAGGACTATCCGCTTCCTCCTTGCCTTGTTTCCCTTCTGTCCGCCTTGTGGTCCGCACGTAAAATCAAATCCCGCCGGACGAGGGAAACCCTCCGAAGGCAGGGATAAAAAAACAAAAGTCAAACTTAAAATTCAAGACGTATGAAACAGATGATTTGGTCAAGCTATGACCTGTTGGACGAAACGGCAAAAGAATACTATCAAAATTCACAACGGGAAATATTGGACGATGACTGTTACGAGGTCAGCGATGAAGAATGGGCAGAAGAAGTATATCGCTGGCTGGACGACGAACGGAGCAACCTGAATAAAGAAGTGGACGGCATTATTGTCGTGTTCGGCAACTTGGGATTATGGAACGGCCGGAGACAAGGCTATCAAATATTGGGCAGCACCATTGCCGATATTTTGAAATCCCAGTGCGACGATGCAGAATGGTACGGCGACGGCTATAACATTCGCGGACGGATGGGCCATCATGACGGTACGAACTACACCTTGTATCGTATCGCCAAAGACCGTGATGAAGCGGAGCGTATCGCCGATAAGATTTACAACCGTGAAATCGACGAAGAAGGTTTCCGCCGGAGAACACGTTCCCTCTATCCGTATGTAGCCGCCGTGTACGGCTGGAAAACAAGGCAGCGCAAGCCGGACAAGGCCGCATAAAATGCTGTCCACAAAATACCGCAACGCATCCGCCAGAGATGGTTGCGGTATCCTTTATCGAATGGGCGAAACACAGAACCGTCTCCTTTTATAATCAGCTCCATTCCTTTTTATCACTACTCACGGAGCAATATCCGCCTTTTATACCGACCCCGGTCTTTCGTATATCTCCCGTCTTTTCTTCTTTCCATCACCGGTTTGGTTTTACCAGATGCAAAGGTAGGCCGTCGCACTTGATCCGGTGGCTTGAAGTGCATTTCTTGCAAAATTCTTCCTTACCGGGGTAAGAGTAATTTTCCAAGGAAAGCCACCGTATGAAGTTTTCCCGACAGCCGTGTACCGCATCCGTAAAACCCCAAAGCGGTTCAGGAAGAAAGAACCGACAAAAGGGAAAATAAGTATTAACAATTTCAAAAAACTAAGATTATGCCTAATCATGTGACAAACCGTTTAGAAATAAACGCAGACCGGGAAACAGTACAAAAAGTAATGAATTTCTTAAAAGGTAAAACCGATGATGACAATACGCCTTGTTACATCGACTTCAACAACATCATTCCTATGCCTGAAGAACTGTTGATAGAAAAAAGCAGCAGTGGAGATTTGGGTATGAAATACCTTGAAGCAATGCAGTTGAAGCCATTCTATTTTTTATTGGACGATGATGCTTTGAGAACCATTCAATGGATAGAAGGATTGGCGGAAAAGGACAGAAAAGAAGCGCTGCAACTTGGAGCATCGTATTTGGAAAATCGGAAAAAGTACGGTTATCCCACTTGGTACGAGTGGTCTACCGCCACATGGGGTACAAAATGGAATGCCTATCACCAAGACTTTGAAGAGCCGAACATACTTTGGTTCGATACGGCATGGAATGGAGTGCCACTGCTTATCCAAAAACTTTCCGAGATATTTCCGGATGTGGAATTCCATTACGCCTATGCGGACGAAGACTTAGGTTTCAATACGGGAAGAGGAACAGCCCGCAATGGAGAAATCAACATGACGATACCCGAAGGTAGAAGCAACGAAGCCTTTGAAATCATGTTTTTTGTGAAACCGGGAATGGACGAATATTTTGAACTGACGGACGAAGGTTACAAATGGGTTTCCTAAACATTCGGTACAGATAATGACCGGTGCAGGTTCGGGATACATTGACAATGGATGTGTCCTGAATCCTTTTGCCGGAATTCCCCCTTTATATCTTCATGGCTCTTTCCCTTTTATCGAAACGCGGTCCGTTCCCCTTTGTACCGTGACTATCCAGCCGGAAAGTAATCCTTTTATAACATTTTAGCTTCCCCCGTTTTATCCTCCTTACAGCCGTTTCCCAACACTCCATGCCGAAAGCCCGCTTATTTTTTCTGCAAAGTTCGATTGCCGCTTGTCTGTCCTGTCAAGAACCGCTTACGCTTGCTGTCGAAAAATCTTCCTCCCCGACTTTGTTGGAGAGTGTATTTTTCGCAGCCTTCTTGCCTGGACCGACCGTCAATCCTATAGGCAGAAAAATAATCAACCTTTCGGTACAGGATTGTACCAAAGGGAAAAACAAAAAATAGTTCAAACTTAAAATTTAGAGCGTATGACATTTAAAGAATTTATGCAAGAGAACGGTTATGAGTTACAAACAACCTTTTGGGAAGACTTCTCAATAGCGGACAGATTTGGGTTGGCGGCTGTTTTGGACACTTTCAACCGGGCTTTCAGGGAGTGGAAAGGGGACTATAAGTTCTTGACGGAACTGACATTGGTACTTAACCATAAGATATGGCAATACTATGAAAACAGACCGGATATGGCGGTACTTTACAATACTCTTTGGGAACAAGCCGACCAATACGCCAAAGAGAATCTGAAAGGGAACGAGTTAAGCTATTACTGGGAGGTGACGGATTAAATATATAATACCCTCGCATGATATAAAGAAAAAGAGGCAGTTCTAAAAGCCTCTTTTCTTTATAGGTTAACTTCTAATTCTTTTCCACCAGATAAACAAAAATACGCATTCTGGAGCTGGTGTAAGTATTCTATGCGGTGTCCGCTTACCGTATATTCATTAGCATGAGTGGTAATGTAATATACAGTTTGATCATCCCAGTCTTGTGTAATCTCCATTTCATCATTGTCAAATGTATAATCGTCAAGCTGATTAAAACCGCATTGCAAAACCAATTTTTCAGTAAGTAATATTGGCTGAATGTCTCCATTTGTTTTATACGGAGGTTCTCCCCATTTATAAACAACGGATATATTCTCTTTTCTCAACTTAGGATCATAATCCAATGCACAAACCAAAGATGGTTTACCTTTATAAGCAACGTAATTGCCAACTCTCAATTCTTTAATCATAACAATTCTGTATTATCTTTTAGACTAAAAACTTAATCCCTCTTAAATCGCTAATAGATACAAATCTACAAAATAAAATGAAACTTTTACACGTCCTTTATTTTCCCTCTTTTACGGCATTCAGGAATACTTTTGCCGGTTTGAAGGCGGGGATGGAATGAGCCGGAATCACAATAGTTGTGTTCTTTGATATGTTACGGGCCACCTTCTCTGCCCTTTGCTTGATAATGAAGCTACCGAAACCCCGCAGGAACACTTCGTTCCCGGCAATCATCGCATCTTTTACATTCTCCATGAATGCCTCGACCACGGTCATTACGACCTCTTTCTCTATTCCGGTCTGCTGTGCAATCCGGCTAACAATTTCTGCTTTTGTCATATATAAGAATTAAATAGCAATGTACAAAAATGCAACTTTTTTTGGATAAGTCAAATCTTTGGCCCACCTTTGCGGCGAAATAACGCAAAGGACATTTTATAATCCTCATCGGAGGGCTATGGAAGCCGGATAAGATGACTGGGTAAAACCATCGTCTTATCCGGCTTCCGTCGTTTTCTGCCGGAAGTAAACCATATAATATAAAATACAAAGACGTATGAAAGAAAAAGTGATTGATTTTGGGAATGAGAGAGTTTCCGTTCTGTTTAAGAAACTGTTTTTCCCCACTCTGTTGGGAATGTTGAGTATGTCGGCGGTAACGACTATCGACGGGATTTTCGTGGGACACGGCGTGGGCAGCGACGGGATTGCAGCTGTAAATATCTGCGTCCCTCTACTGATGTCACTCATGGGTGTTGGACTGATGATGGGGGCAGGTTGTTCCGTAATCGCTTCCATTTACTTGTCGAAAGGAAAAACCGTTTTGGCACGTGCGACCATCACCCAAGCCATGCTTTTCGTGACGCTCATATCCGTAACCGTCGGAGGATTCATTCTGGCGTTTCCCGAAGAAACCGCCCGTATGCTTGGCTCGTCGGAGCATTTGCTGCCGCTGGTTGTCGATTATCTGGTCTGGTTTTCCCCGTCTCTGCTGTTCGAGTTGTGGATTGCCGTCGCCTTGTTTGCCATGCGCCTGGACGGCGCTCCGAAACTCGCCATGTGGTGCAGCATCATAGCCGCAGCGGTGAATGTCGTTCTCGACTGGCTGTTCATCTTCCCGCTGGGCTGGGGAGTGATGGGGGCGGCATTTGCTACCTCCCTGAGTTGTTTGGCCGGGGCAGCGGTGGCGATGGGTTACTTGTTGTTCTATGCCCGTGACACTCGTTTGCATTCTCTTCGTCCGGGTAGAAAAAAGATTTTATTCTTCTTCCATGATATAGGAATGCAGTGTAAGATAGGATCATCCGCCTTGTTAGGCGAATTGACAATGGCGATATTGCTGTTCATCGGCAACCAGGTATTCATGCGCCATTTGGGAGATGACGGAGTAGGTGCTTTCGGAGTAAGCTGTTATTATCTCCCGTTCGTCTTCATGATAGGTAACGCCATTGCCCAATCTGCCCAGCCTATTATCAGTTACAATTTCGGCACAGGAAGCACGGAAAGAGTTCGTTCCGCCTTACGCGTTTCCGTGTTTGCGGCATTAGTTTGCGGAGTCATTTCTACTGCCGCCTTTATCCTGTTTCCTGAATTGCTTGTCGGACTATTCTTGCGCATTGACAATACTGCCGCACGCATAGCGATAGAAGGATTCCCTTATTATGGCACGGGGTTCATCTTCTTTATTTTGAACCTCTCCATTATCGGATATTATCAGAGCATGGAACAAGTAAAGCCGGCCATCACATTTGCTGTCTTGCGCGGACTTGTTTTTCTGGTTCCGTGCTTCATGGCATTACCTGCCATAATGGGAGTAAAAGGAATTTGGCTCGCCTTACCGTTGTCTGAAATTCTGACGACTTTAGTGATTGTCGTTACATTTTGGATATATTCCCGGCAACGTGCCATAATTTGCAGGTAATTTTTTCGGATTTAGGTTCCATGTAAAATGCCGCTATCAAAAAAGTTTAAAGATTGGTAGCGGCATTCTGAGCAGTTATCCGGAATAAAAATTCCGCCAAATGCATGATGTATTAATAAACATTAATGGGTCGTAAGCAATAATTCGTTATCAAAACTGTACATTTGCATAGCATATTATATACATATAACAATAAATATATTATAATTTATGGATAAATACATCATTGGCGAGAACGCTGGTAAAGTTTGGCGTTTATTGAATAGTGACCATCTCCGTAAATGGGAATTTTCAGAGATAAAGAAAATTACAGGGATGGATGATGCCGAGTTGGGTAGTGCTATTGGCTGGTTGGCCCGTGAAGATAAGGTACAATTCGAACTTGAACATCATAACAGTAAGGACGAAAAGGCATACTTGTATCTTATGTTGAATGTATATATTTGACTCCTTCCTATAATGCTGAAAAAAGAAAGAAACCATGCTGATGAAAAACATGATTTCTTTCTTTTCGTTTGGTATAGAACACAATGACGGGACACTTCCATCAATGAGAGACCGAGTTGGAGAAGACATTGATGACGACCACTCCGGCAATAATCAGGACCAGCCCGATGATGGCAGCCAGGTCGAGGTGCTGTTTGAAAACGAAAAAGCCGATAAGCGCGATAAGAATGATACCCACTCCCGACCAAATGGCGTAAGCTATGCCTACCGGAATGCTCTTCAGTACGACACTCAAGCAATAGAAAGCCGCCGCGTACCCCAGAACGGTCAATACGGACGGAACGAGTTTGGTAAACTGTTCGCTCTGTTTCAAGAAAGAAGTGGCTACAGTTTCAAAAACGATAGCCAAAAACAAGATAAGGTAAGTTTTCATTTATCTACATTCATCTTTTGATTTATACGAATCATATTCCGACTCCTGACACGAAAGAACCGGCAAGACAATGCCGCCGTTGCCTCATACGTGTTACTGGTCACGCCGGTAGTCGCTCTTGCTAAAACCGCCGAACACCGCTTTCAGAAGTTTACCCACTACCCAGAACACAACGATTATCAATATTACTTCCATACTACGTTTTTATTTAACCTGTATTAATAAATTAAACATCTGCTGTTTGTTACCAAGAGTGCGAATCCCTTTCAATCTTGTTTTCCGACAGTTAAACCGTTTATAAGCGGTAGTTGCCGCCGCCCTTTTCGTTTTACGGGTTATTCTTCCGCCGGACTGTCGTCCTTTTTCTTTTTCCGGGTTCCCAAGGGGCCGCTGAATTTCCCCCTGTTGAGTTTTACCCCATGCCTGTGGAGCACGCTGAATACCGAACTCCGACTGCTGTACCCGCTTACCGCCATGATGTCCTCGAATGAATGGCCGTTGACATACATGTCAACAATAGTATTTTCCTTGTCGGCCTTATCCATAGCCTTCATCGTTTTCTTCGGAATCTTCGCGTTCTGTTGCAGGTTCAAGACACGTGCGGACGAATATCGCAGTATCGCCACCTCTTCGGGAAGCGCCCCGAACATCTCCAGCACATCGGCAACCGTCGTTTCGGGAAACAGTTTACCCCGTGAGTCGATCCGGTCATGGATGGATATGATGCGTACCACCTTGATACGGCACAACTCAATGAAAGCCGACAGTTCGCGCGACCCTCGGAGGGCATTGCTGAATTTGGCCACCACTACCTCGTCACCCCTTTCGAGGCTCGCCACAAGCTGTTTCCATTTAGGCCGTAGCGCCTCGCTTTCGACCGGTTCCTCTATCACTTGTACACAGCCGTACTTCTGCATCCATTCTTTGTCAGCCTCGAACCCGTCGTAACGATCCGCCTTAAATATGTAACCTACTTTTGCCATCTCATTGTACACTTCTATGATAACAAGTACAAATATAACAGTTTTATTTTAAACTAAACCATACTTTGAACGGAAAATCGAATAAAGCACTTAAATCTCCCGTTTTTTTCACTTGTTTTCATTGAAAATCAAACTATTAAGTGTAATGTTAAAAATAGCTTATAAAACAAATTTCAACACTTGCCATCTTGAAAATAATACTTAGATTTGCGCTGTAAAATTCAAAATTGAACAATGAATAGTAGAAAATCATACTTAAAAATCATACTTCCCATTGCTGGACTTTCTGCCGCTTCGATTGCCGTTTTCACATTCCCGTCATGCGACAGTCCGAACGGCAAATCACTGGCGGAACCCCAAGACACGCCTGCCGGTCTGTACAGAGAGTACCTCTCCGAGATACGCAAGTCCCAAGAACTTTCCTTTGAAGAGCTGACTGTATGTATCGGGGAATGGCAAACCTTGAAAGATTCCGTGGCTGCAGCCATTCGGCAGGACACGGCCCGTCAGGCCCATTCCGGCACACGGGAAGAATGTCGTCTGTTACACGACTCCATTTGCTCGGAACTTTCCCGGTTGGCCCTGTCGAAACCGCGCACCTACAAGGAAGTGTTGAGCTTAAAAGAGCGGTTCTCTCCCTATGCCGGAGACGTGGAACTACACCGTTCCGCCGAGGAGATCCGCCCGTTTTTCGCAGCGCTGGATAAACGGCCTGCCTACCGTGGCAACAAGGAGCAAACGCTGTCGGCATATCGTAAGTTGCTTGCCGGAACCCTGAACAACGGCATACACGACAGTCGTGACCTCAAGAGATTCATCGAGAAAGAAGACGCCGTTTTTCGCGCTTTTCTGTCCGGTCTGCACGATTCCGGCAGTGCAAACATGGCCGACATTACCCGCGACACGGAGAAGTGCTGTTCCGAGGTGTTTCTCGCTGCCGGACGCAAAGAGATTACCTACAAGGAGGCCCTGATATACATGGCCCTGCGTGCCGACCGCCGACTGATACAGAACGTGCGTACCTGTCTCGACGACATACATCGGGGCGAAATCGCGACACCCGAACAGGCGCACGCCTACATCTGGATGATACTCCAGCCCTACGCTTCCTTGGACGGCCTCTGTATGACGCTTCTTTCCCCAGAGGATAAGAAAGCCCTCGACCGGATTGCGACCGAAACACCCGGCGCTTTCGAGACACTGCGTAAAATCCTGTCGTCAGAGAACAACCGGTTGGACGAGCTGCCCGGTATGCTCATGGAGATATTCATCGCCTCTTTGTAAAAGCCTATTCATAAAATAAACGATATATGATTATGTTACGACACTTTCTGGATGACTTCATGTCGTTCGTACCCCTGCAAATGCCGCAGCTTCTCAATGTGGCGACAATGGAGGAGCCGCAGTTTTACGGCGACTACGTTCTGCTCACGTTCCCGTTGCGGGACCCCTATGATTTGGAGGAGGTCATGGACATATTCGAGGACGACATGGAGCTGATCACGCTCTACCACCATGTGCCGGTCGGATTGGAAAAATCCGGTCATAGCACCTGTGCCTACTCCAATCCCGCTTTCGGACAAATGTTCAAGATGAACGCCCGGACAGACGCGGACGGTAAGGTAAACCGCGTCATCGCGACCGTTTACGATTCGTTGGAACTGATGTACGGCGACCTGTCTCTCGACTTGAAACTCCACACCGGAAACGGCAGCTTCAAGTACAAGAAGGAGCTGGAAGACGTGCTGTTGGATTTCATGTAAAACAGTTCCTATGCGAAACACGATATATCGCCAGATGATTTTCTGCATCGACACATACCGCACATGGATAGAGGTGGCCGATGACAACCTCTACAAGGAGCACGTCATTCCGAGGAACAACCGGACCGATTTCCTGGTTTCCCGCACGCTGGTACTGCGTGCTTGCAAACCGCATGGCACATACGACCGGGGCATGACGTGGACGATTCCGGAGCATGATCTGGACGCGGCACTGGCTACATACCGCAAGCAGAACGGCATATTCAAGTCCCGGATGAAGAAAGGCGCATCGTCCCTGACAGCTGAAGACACCGAGAACATTATCCGCTTGGCCACCCACGGGATTGTCCGCTTGGAACTCGTGGTACGGCCCGTTCACATACCTTCAAAACCCTATTACCTGTTATGACTTGGATTATATTACAGTTTGTGTTTCTTGCAATGCCTGTCGTCCTTCCGGCACTGTTGTACAGGAGCAGACGTTACTTCATGGCAAAATTCTACGATAAAATGATATGGAGCGAAAAGGCCCGCAGGTTGTACACCCATGTGCTGCTTATCGTATTGCTCCTCTTCCATTATGTCTATACGAGCGGACACCCCGGCGAGTTCGGTGTTGTGCCATCCACCATTGTGTGTGCCGCATGGGCCTCTTTCCGGCGGGCGGACCGATGGATGCGCTGTTTGCTCGACCGGCCGAAACGTTTCGTCTGGTTTGCGCTCTTGGCATTGGTCATCGGCTTCGTGCCGCATCTGTACACGATGTCCGTAACCATCGCCTTTATTCTTTTGGCTGCCCTGTTCTACCCGTCGGCAAGGGTCATGTCCGAAAGGACAGACATGCGCAAATTCCTCGAATGGCTGGAATATCCCGGAGCATTAGCCGACAGTTATCATAGTATCATCACGCAAGACTGCCATGATAATGCGGATAATGGCAGTCCATACAATCCGCACGATATGAATCATCAAAAACAGAACGAAAATGAGAAATAGAAATGAAGCACCCGCCACCATACTGGCCAACACGGAAGTGTTCGACTATCTGAAAGAAAAAGTCGGCGAGCGGAAAACAAGAACAGAAGCCTACTGCGACCTGTTGGATAAATCGCTGGCAGGTTTCGTCTCCCCGTTTTTAAGGAAACAAGACTACGACCTCGGTCCCTGCCAGTGCCATGTGACCGTTTCCGACCTTGCATCCGAGTGGCATTGGCACCGCGCCACCGTCCGCTCGTTTCTGGACACGCTCGAAGCATTCGGGCAGTTGGAACGTATCCGGCTGGCGAAAAGCGTCATCATTACCATGCACCTGCGAATCGGCACGCCTGACATGCCGGACAGTGGGCAGAAAGAAACGGACTTTGCCACAAGAATACAAGGAATATTGTACGATTGGGTGATTGGCAAAGCAACTTCTTTCGATGTCGGCAAATCATGCGGACAAATCATGCGTCAGACCTTGGCGGAGATAACCGGACAGGACAGCCGGGCCTATCCGGACAACCATTCCGGCACGACATCCGTGCATACCCTCCGATCAGAAGAACAATTGCGTGAGACCGTTTTGGAGTGTATCGCCCATGCCGCCCTATGGCGGGTTCTGCGCAAGTCGAGATTCGACGACGGCTCACCGCTCGTGCAGTTCTTCCGGTCCGATCTCGGTGGGGAATGGGCGGCGTTCATCGAAGCCTCGAAAGAGCTTGCAGAGCTTGTTATCGACGGAAAGCCGGATGGAACGGATTTCGGTACGGACGAAGAGACGGAACGCCTCGAATCGCTTCGTAAACCCTTTCTATCGCTTTTAGCGAAGGCGCAGGAAGAAAGTTGAACAGGGATTCGCAGACAAAGATTGTATAACCACGGGCAATTCTCCCCGGTTCAGGTTCAAATATCCTTCCAGTTATAGCAGGCATCCGGGCTTGCCCGTCTGCCACTGAACAAAGGGAAGGGGGAGCCTAATACCCCGACCGACATTCGTCGGTGGGAAGGGTGTCCGTACAAGCAGCAAGCTGGGGACACGGGGGATTGTCCGAAATAACACGGAAGCAGTATGGCAAATGCAAAACAGGTTCTTGACGTTCAAGTGTCGAAAGGAATCACCGCCGCCCAAGGCAACGAACATCTGCGCAATCGCAGCAAAGAGGCAGAGAAGTACGCCATGAGTAAGGGCAACTACGATCCCACTCGCAAACATCTGAACTTCGAGATTGCGTCCGGAGGCAAGATACGCCCTATTGACACGAGCCGTAATATCCCGGAACGGATGGCGGACATATTGGGCCGTCGCGGAATAAAGGACCCCAACGAGGGACTGATCGAACCGAAATACCGCACGGTGGTAAACATCATCTTTGGAGGTTCGCGGGAGCGGATGCACGAACTCGCATTCGGTACGCAGAAGGTGGATTTTGAAAAAGGTGCGGACAATACCAGCATCAAAAGGAAGAGCGACATCGAACGTTGGGCAAAGGATGTCTATTCATTCGTTTGTGGCAGATACGGAGAGCAGAATGTTGCCGCCTTCATTGTACACCTCGACGAGTTGAATCCGCACGTGCATTGCACGCTTCTGCCAATCAAAGACGGGAAGTTTGCGTACAAGGAGATATTCGCCGGAAAGGACAAGTTCGAATATAGTGCGAGAATGAAACAGCTCCATACGGACTTTTTCGCCGAGGTCAACACGAAATGGGGAATGGCGAGAGGCCGGAGCGTCGCCGAGACCGGCGCACGGCACAGGACGACGGAAGAATACCGCCGTATGCTCTCGGAAGAGTGTACAACTATCGAGGAGAATATTGACCGCCACCAAAAAGTGCTTTCCGATCTTCATTCGGATATACGGCTGGCAGAGCGCAGGGTAAAGGGTCTCACTTCAATGGTGGAAAACCTGCGACGAGAGAAATCCGAAAAGGAGGCCCAACTGGCAGCACTCGAAAATGACATGAACTCCCGAAAAGACGATGCCTTGGCCATATCCGCCGAGAAAGAGAAACTCGAAAAAGAACTGGTCGCTATCCAAGGGAAACTGGCAGACAAACAGGAGAAGTTACAGACTGCCGACCGACAGCTTTCCGACCTCAAAGAGAATATGGATGCCATTCAGGAACGCACGGAACAGCTTAAGGAAGAAGCCTACGAATACACCCGTGATGTACATTCCAAAGTGGACAGCCTGCTCAAGGATGCCATGCTGGAAAACATGGTCGATGAGTGGCGGGAACTGTCGGCACGTATGAAGCCCTCCGAACGGCAACTGTTCGATGGCACCCTCGTGCGCTCCGTGGCAGAACAAGGCACGGAAGTCATGCACTGCGCCACACTGTTGTTCCTCGGCATGGTCGATGATGCCACTACATTTGCCGAAACACGTGGCGGAGGTGGTGGCGGCAGTGACCTCAAATGGGGACGCGATGACGACGAGGACAACCGGGCATGGGCGCTCCGCTGCATGAGAATGGCGAGCCGCATGATGCGTCCGGCCATCGGCAAAAAGCCCAAACGATAAATGGCAAAGATTGCCTGAAAACTGAATAGATTACAATTAAAAAATTGGAATTATGACAAAGAATATCATCTTTATCTTTGCGGCGTTCTGTACGCTGCAAGCCCGTGCGGATGTACAACCCACGGAGAAGGATACTGTACGCTGCATGTTCCGTTACGATGACACTGAACTGCTGCAGCCGTTACAGCCCTCATATCTTGACGGAGTGGTCGTCCCGGCACGGGGAAACGGCAACTGGTTCGTCAGTATCGCCGGAGGCACGACGGCCTTTCTCGGCACCCCGCTTGGCTGCGAAGACCTGTTCGGGAGGTTGAAACCCTCGTATAGCCTTGCCATTGGCAAGTGGTTCACCCCGTGGGTAGGCGCACGCATAAATTATAGCGGCTTGCAGTTCAAGGACGGTACGCTGGCCGTGCAGGAATACCACCACCTCCATGCGGATCTGCTATGGAATGTGCTCGGCGGCAGTTATTCCCGTCAGGAACAGGTACGCTGGCATCTGGCTCCCTTTGCCGGTATCGGGCTGCTGCATCATGCGACCAACGGGCATAACCCGTTTGCAGTCTCTTATGGTATACAGGGGCAGTACCGGATTTCCAAAAGGGTAAGCGCCCTCGTGGAACTCTCCGGCGCAACCACTTTCCAAGATTTCGACGGGTATGGTAAGGAGAACCGTTTTGGTGACCACATGTTATCGCTTACCGCCGGATTTTCTTTTCATATCGGCAGGGTCGGTTGGAAACGCGCCATAGACCCAAGTCCTTATATCCGCCGCGATCAGTGGCTTGTCGAGCGCGTAAATGCTTTGTCGGAAGAGAACCGTCTTTATGCAGGGCAGCATGACAGAGACCGACGGACACTCGCTGAGCTGAAAAAGATTCTGGAAATCGAAGGATTGCTCGACAAGTACAGCCATCTTTTTGATGACGACGATGCATTCGACGGCAACCGTTATCCCAAAAACAATTACAGCGGTCTGAACTCGCTTCAAGCGAGACTTAAGAACCGGAAGTGGGACGGGAAATCTCCCTTGGATGGGAAGGGTACACAATCTGCCGACACAATTCCCCTTTGTGCGGGTCAAGACACACTCTGTATGCAATATTTGGCTCGTATGCAGAACGGAAAAGAGTGTATCGGCTCACCCGTGTATTTCTTCTTCCAACTCAATACGGCGCGTCTCACGGATACCTCCCAGACGCTTAATCTCGACGAGTTGGCAAGAGTAGCGAAGAAGTACGGGTTATCGGTAAGCGTCATTGGTGCAGCTGACAGTATGACCGGAACAGCATCCGTAAACAATGTCTTGAGTGCATCAAGAGCCGATTATATCGCTGAAGAATTAATCAAACGTGGGGTGTCGGGCGACAAGATAACCAAAACTCACCAAGGCGGCATTTCCGATTATGCGCCCAATGAGGCCAACCGCCATACAAAGGTTATGCTGCATCTCAAATAATACTTTTTGTTCATACGATATAAAAACATTTTTTTTCGTTTATGGAGAGCCTGTCTGTGAAGATCGGCTCTCTTTTTAAACGGAAATCTGACTGTTTGATATTTTCTAATCGGTAACGAACATCGTAATTATTTATTATATACTATCTTTGCATTCAGTCTTTTACCGGTATAATTCATGAACATGCAAAACTCTTATCTGACCTCGAAGCCGCACTACGAGATTCTGGACGGACTGCGCGGTGTGGCGGCTGCTATGGTAGTGGCCTTTCATCTGCTGGAAGCGCATTCCGGCGGCAACCATCTGAACCAGATTATCAATCATGGCTATCTGGCAGTCGATTTCTTCTTCATGCTTTCGGGTTTCGTCATCGGCTACGCATACGATGACCGTTGGAACCGGATGAGCACGGGAACCTTCTTCAAGCGTCGTCTTATCCGGCTACAGCCTATGGTGATCATGGGGAGTATCGTGGGAGCCGCGCTCTTTTGGTTTCAGGATGCCCCCTGTTATCCGGCAATGGAGGGCGTGTCCGCCGGTGCGGTGCTGCTGGTCATGCTGCTGGGTTGTACGTTACTGCCTCTGCCGCTGAAGTGGGACGTCCGGGGATGGATGGAAATGCACCCGCTGAACGGGCCGGCATGGTCGCTTTACTACGAATACATCGGCAACATATTGTACGCCTTGTTCATCCGCAAGTTCAGCAAGACGGCATTGACTGTCCTCGTGGCGATAGCGGCGTGCTTCACGGTACACCGCTGCCTTACCGCACCTGCCGGCGACATCGTGGGCGGATGGGCTTTGAACTGGGAACAGCAGTACGTGGGACTGGTCCGGCTGATGTACCCCTTCTTTGGCGGACTGCTCCTGTCCCGGCTTGGCTGGCTGATACGCACCCGCAAGAATGCTTTTGGGTGGTGCAGCCTGATGATAATCGCCGTGCTTTCCGCGCCCCGTATCGGTGGGGAGGACGGGTATTGGATGAACGGGCTTTACGAGGCTTTCTGCATCATCTGCATTTTCCCGGTTATCGTCTCGATGGGAGCGGGAGGCAGGATAACGGGCAAACGCTCCGCTGCCGTATGCAAGTTTCTGGGCGACATATCCTATCCCGTCTATATCACCCACTATCCGCTGGTCTATATTTATACGGCATGGGCGTTCAACCGTCAGGCGACACTTGCCGAAGGCCTTCCTTACATGCTGCTCACGTTCGTCGGGGCGTTCGCGCTTGCCTATGCCTGCCTGAAGTGCTATGATCTCCCGGTGCGCAAATGGCTCACGGAACGTTTCTTGAAGAAGAAATAAAAAGCGGTAAAGAAATCCTATATTTATTATCGTATTTCTGTCGGATGACAGATAAAGTTCCGACGCCGAAGGTGTTTTGCGGACGACACAATCAGATAACGCGAACCCAAATGTCTATTACTGTTTCGCTGATAGAAGAAAAGCCCCTTGATGCCTTTGCCATAGGTTTGAGGGGCTTTTGGGGAGGCTACAAACCTCTTTTTGTTGAATAGGTTCTTTTGATATTGTCACACCTTTTTCTATCCCGACCGACGTATAAAACGTGCGTGTGCATGTCGGTTGTACAGGCCAAAGACATACCGGGAGAATAAAAACAGCACTGCCCGCCTGTAGAGGGGTTTCCTACAGACGGGCAGTGAGTAAGACACGGAATTAAAGTTTGGCGGTTGTCACTGGATAGTTACGCCACTGGGCGGTACGTAGGCTGCACGGATGCGGAGAGGTCTATTGATGCGGGGTGCTTTACCGGTAGTGCCGTTATCATTCGTGTATATATCGTCCCAATCACTTTCTGCATAACCACCGTCTGGCAGGGCCTTGGTGGCACGGGCATAGCTGGTGCTCTCTGGATAGATATACGCAGGCCATATTCCTGTTCTATCTTTTGCTGCCGCCGATGACCAGTAGAAATTGTTCTGGAACTCCGTGTATGTATTGTAATAAGAGGTAAGAATACTTTCCAGTTGGGAGATACCGGGCAGGAACCAACCGGAAGAATTGCTCATGCCCTGTACGGCTCCATTGGCATTGCGCTTGTTCTTGTTATAGCAATATTCCGCCGCTGAGCGGGGTTTTTCGTTCAGGTTCATTTCTGATTGTCCAGCTTGGGTAATAATGCGCCGGGTAGCTGCCGCCCCATGTTTGTTTCCTTCCGTCCATTCGTTATTTAGCGGACCTCCGATGTATTCACCATTACAACCCCATTCCAAACCGTCATAGATATAATCCCCTTCAAACTCGTTCAGGGGGTCGTAATGGGATATATATTCCTCATAGGCTTCCACGTAGATAGTGCCTTGAAGTCTGCCTTCATAATACCACTGTACCGGCAACAGACCGTGCTGTACGATTTCAATGGTACGGGTACGTGGCGTCTGCGTGTTGTTGTCGGTGTACGAGATGTTGACGGTGGCGGTGCGGTCTTTCGTGCTTAGGTTTTCGTCCAAGTAGAAATAGATGCGGTCACGGCTCCTGCTGATGGTGTATTCGGTGTTTTGGGCAAGGGTGTTGGTCACCAAGTCCGTGGTGAAGTATTTGCGTTTGCCGTTTCCCGCAGTCCATTTCTGTCCGGTCGCCAAATGGGTATCTGTACTCATGTCGGCAGAGAGTGTTCCATTCTCCATATTTTCGGCTGGCACACGTTCCATGCGTATCCAAGTGTGACTTTCCGGGTCGGCTATGCTGACTTTCATCTTTGGATTCTCATCTTCCTCGAAGAGGTACACGTCCAAAGGTGTGATACAGAAGTGGGCGTCGTGGTCACGCTCGCGCAGCATGGACAGGTAGAACGGGTTGTTCTGCTCGGTGATGTTGACGCGGGCATCGAAGGTGATGTGGTCCGGGTTGTTGCCCACATGGGTCAGTCCGCTGATGACGATGTTGTTGGCGTAGTGCCTGTTGCGTATCACCTTGAAGTCATTCACCGGGTTGCCTCCGAGATAGAAGGTATATTCGGCCTCGATGGTGGTGTTATCCTGATTTGCGGGCAGGGAGGGGTCGCCGTTATAGGTAGTGTAGTAGGCTCTCATCTTGAAATAGGTAGCCTTACTGTTTTCGCCTACAAGTCTCGGCTTCCACCGCTGCTTGTCAACATCGTCCTCTACTCCAGCCGGATACTGATAGTTTTCCGGATCTTCGTCCGGTTCAATCATGTTCTCGAACATGTAGAAGGTCAGGGAGGCGGCCCCGCCGTGGTTGTAAACGACGGCATCGCTCTGTATGTTTTCTACATTGCGGTATGGCTCATCGGTAGTCAGGCTGGTCTGGCCATCGGCAGGCTCGGTCAGGGGTACGGCGGTAGGCATGTTGTACACGCCCCATTCCGCAATGGAAAGGCGGGGCAGTTGTCCGCTCTCGTCCGAGTGGTCGGAATCGATACTGATGTTGATGTCGATGCGGGCCATCAGTGCCTTGAGCTGCATCGTGAGGCTTCCCTTCTCGGTGAGGTTCACGGTCGCGCTCTTGCCCGCCATCGGCATTCCCGTGCTGGGCAGGGTCGTGATGTCATCGCGGGTGTTAGGAGTATAATTGGCAGGATCGTACACGAACGCTTCGAGCAGCTCCTTGGGCTTTTTCCCGTCTTTGCTATATTGGGGGAAATTATCGGGATAACCGTCGCCGTTGGCATCAGTTACCACCTCCGGAGTCACGTTGGCCAAAGCGTAGATGGTAGTTTTTTTTGCGAGTGCCGGATCTTTAAACACGTCCGTAGGAATGCTGACATTGGTCGTATTCGCCGACGGAGCCATATACGGCGAGAATACTTTCGTGTTGCTCGATTCCAGATAGTCGCCGTTTTCGTCGAAGAAGAACAGGTAGAGCTGGTTGATGCGCTTCTCCTTGTCGTCCTTGGCGATGGCCGAGCGGGTGACGACTTGCTGCGGCAGCATGTTCTGGCAGACGGCCTCGATGGTGAATCCGTCGCCGGGCGGAACGGTACCGCCGCCAAAGTCCTCCTCCGTGGTGCAGGCTGCCGGCAAGAGCATGGAGGCCACCGGCAGGAAATAATAAAGTATCTTTTTCATCTTTATGCTGTTTTCGGTTGTTGTTTTATTGGATAGAGACGTCGCTGTCGCCCCCGTCTTCCCAGAACTCGTTATCGGCGGCAATAAAGTTCAGCGCGAAGGTTTCGCCCACGAAGTTGAGCTGCGCCGTATAGCGGACACCCGCACGGGGCTGGAACTGTGTCGGACGTTCGGCTGTAGCGGTCTTATCCGCCCCTTTGTAGGTATATTCGACGGAAACCTCCACGTCCTTGCCGAAATAAGTGCCGTCCGTGGCGTTGCTCAACAGAAGCAGGTGCTTGTCGCCTATCGGGCTGACGGAACTGTTGGGAGCTACTGCAAGCCCTGTCTCGTTGTTATATATCTCGTATGTGCCGGGATAGGTGCCGCTGTAGGTGTAGAATCCCTCTTCGTTGGTATTCTTGCTGAAATCGATGGTAATCGAGCGGGTGAAGTGGCCCGACAAGGTAACACGCTTGACGGTAACAGTTTCCTTCTTTTCATCTCCGTAATTGTAGTTGTTCACGGCGAAGCCCAAGCCCGTCATGATGTGGCTGAAATTGAAGCCCACGTTCCCCGTGGTACGCAGGTGGTTATAGACGACGGAAACCATCGCGTCGGGTGTCTGCATGTCGTTCAACGTGGTAGTCGCTACATCGCCCGTCTCGCCGAACGGCATGGTGAACGTCAGTTTCGGCACGCCCCGTGTGGTGGCGCTGGCGGGACTTTCCACTGTAAAACCGTCCTTCGGGTAATAGGCGAAAAAGGTGTACCGATAGCTGTCGGGGGAGGTCGCCGCCGGATTTTCCGTCGTGTTGTACCATTTTCGCGGGCCGCCACTGTTATTATAGTCATAAGTGCAGGCCGAGCCGTTGTAGGTGACGGCTTGATTGAAGAACACGTCGGGGAAGGCGTTGCCGCTCTTGTTACCCCAGTTCGCGCTGCCCGATGCCCAGTCCTTTTCGGTGTTACTGCCACGCTGATAAGGCACGCAGTAGCCCAGTACGCCGAACGTGCCGCCGGTGGGGAATGCGTCGTGGAACGTGCTCCGGGTGAGTTTCTCCACGGTAATGACCGGGGCGGCAAAGTGGATGGCGTCGGGACTGTCGGCTTCGGGCTGCGCCCATTCCTCCTGCTGGCAGGCGGAGCAGAGAAGCAGGAGAGCCGGAAGTATGTATCGTTGCTTCATTTGGATGTTCATTTTATCGTCAAGTTACAGATAGCTTATAATTGGGTTATTGGGTCACGTCGATGGTTACGTTCCCGCCTATGGCGTCGCTCCATGCGTTGACCGTGGGCGGGTCGAACACGATATAGCCTCCGCCGGTGAGGGTGAACGAGTAACGGTAATGGTTCGCCGCCTCCCACATGCTCACGGTGGTGGCAGGCAAGGTGTAGGAAGCGGTCTTTCCCCTCTCGGCATCGGTATCGTAGGTGACAGTCAGTTTCACCCCGTCCGTGAGCGATTGCGGAATGAGTAGCAGGTCGCCCGACACGTCCGCATTTCCGGCTGGAGTTACGGAAGTCTCTTTCTCCACGCTGACGGTTCCCTCTGCCGTGTTGCTCCACAGGGGTTCCTTGCCGCTGTCGTAATCTCCCTTGACATCCAGCCCCTCAAGGGAGATGGAATGTACCGTGGCGTTGCCACCCTCACTGCGTGCCGCAAAGGTGATGCGTGCCAGCAAATGTTGGAATTTGAGGGCTACCGGACCGGGAGGCTCTGTCTGGCCTGCCATGACGGAGATACCCGTCTTTTTCGCCGTCATCAGGTCGTGTCCTTTCGTGGCGTCGAAGCCCTTGACGGTAAATGTGCCGTCCGTGCAGGTGGCGGAGGACACGGCATCGCCCAGCGTTTCCACAGACGGATAAAGGGCGTAGAAGTCGTAGGTATTACCGGGGAGCCAGTATCTCGTGCCCTCGTAACCCCACATGCCGGAAACGTATGTCACTTTTTCGGCGTTAAACACGCTCGTGGCCGTACCGCCCGTTCCGTCGGTGTAGTTCCCCCATACGCTGAACGAGTTTCCATCGGTCAACATTCCGTCCGCGTCGTCGATGGCGGCCCGTGTCACGGCGGGACCGGCAAAACGGATCGCCCCGCTGTTGCCGCTTGTTTCCATGTCCGGGCCCGTGCTTTCCGTACAGGCTCCCAGCAGGCAGGCGACAGCCGGTATGAACAAGGTTTTGAATAGGTTGTTATTCATAATCATACATTGTTTCTTTATATCCGGTTATTTCTGACGCTACCGGTAGCGTAAATAAGGAGCAACACTCCCGTTAGTGGCTATGAGGGGACATTCAACCCCTCATAGCCTGATGTGATGTCTTTTCGGCTATTGATGCAAGCGATTACTCTCCGGCGTTTTCCGGGGTTACATCACTATTTGATGCGTCAGCCCATTCATCTACATCAATAACTTTGAACTCAATTACCTGCTCCTTCAACTCCGGATCAATCGTGCTACCGTTGATTTCTACTGTATAGTTATATTTGAAACCTTCAGTCCATTGGTTCTGTACTGTGCCGCTAACATCGCCTTTATATGCCAATTTTCCTTTGAACTGATTTTCACTTAATTGTTTATTTGCTGCATCATAGAAAGTTGCGGTAAAGGTTACTTCCAGATTTTCGTTGCTTTGTGGAATGACAAAGCAGGTCGTAGTGTGGGTAGCGTCCTTAAATTCTTCGGCAATATCCCCTAATGCTCCGAAATCATAGTCCTCTGTTGAAACACTTTGAGTAGTCCAATTGATATCTGGTTTCCCGCTTTCGGCATAAGTCGCTGTAACATTAGTTGTTTTTACTGCATTCACCTTGATGTCGGAGATTTTCATGGTGTAGTCATAAGCGTCCGTGTTCTTGAACGTGAACTTCACCTGCGACAACATATGGTAGAAAGATAAGTTTACCGGACCATTATTAGCTTCTTTTGCAGTCACCTCTTGGGGTATAGCCACAATCAAATCTTTCGTATTGTCTACCGAGTAATTTGGGAATGTCAACACTCGAGAGGTTGCATTAAACTCTGCATTCTCAATTTTATTACCACCATTGGAGTAAGCGCCAAAACGGTACTTCTTGCCATTTATCCAATAAGCAGTCTGTGTGGGATTCCAAACCGTCCCCTCCGCTCCTACAGTGCCTCCGTCTACCTGAACATTGGTATATACGGAAGTCCATGAATCATCATAGTTTCCGAATACGAAGAACTTCTGAAGATTCTGCTCCGTTGTTTCAGTCACACTACTTCTCGTTGAATGGTTCACGAAAGTTCCGAACTGGATCGCCCGGCTCTGCGGCATATCCACAACTTCTTCGTTCGTACAGCTTGCCAGTGCTGCTACAGCCACTCCAAGCACAAAAAAACTTTTCTTCATAAGATGTAAAAAATTAAATTAAAAATTTGGTTATTTAGTACCTGTTGTTTTATTCGTTTCAGTCAATGGGCAGCGGTATGTCCACCCATTCTCCCCAGCCGTCCACATCTACGTCAAAGCTGCCTCCGCCTTCCAGCCCCTCGTCGTTGGAAATCGACAGCCCGCTCACGACGATAACGCCACCCCGTGGTTGTCCTTTCACTTGGTCTGTGACATCGAACTCGAAGGTCTTGAACTTGCCGTTCACCATTCTCACCTCCAAGTTCAGGCTGTACCTTCGCCCGTCCGTACCGTTTCGTCCGTAATGTTCACCCGGATAGTCGGGTACGCCGAACGACTGTACCAGCGCTTCCGCTCCGTAATCTTCCAGCGTACAGTCGAACATTACCGTGGCTGCGGTTTCTCCGGTATGCCCATCGTTCAGATAGACCGTTTCGGCCATGCCTGCCAAGGCTCCGCGTGCCAAGGCCACGTATTGTTGTCCGCTTTCGAACTCGTAACGTATCATATAGGTGTAAACCAATGGACGCAAGGTAACCGGCAGCTCCGTCGGGGCAAGTGTTTTTTCTGCCGTGTATTCTTCCATGTATGCCCCGTAAAGCATGTCGGGCTGGTTCACGGTACGTTCCCCCGCGTGCAATTCATGGAAAGAACTCCGGGTCACGCCGCGTGTGGTGGCTGTGGCGGATTCCGAAGCGGCCACGCCATCGAACACGATATATTCCGTATCATTGTTGTAGAACAACAGTTCGTGCGTGCCTTCCGGCATGGCGATCCGTCCTCCTTCATCGGGCAGATTGCTCTCTATACGCTGTCCGTCGCTGGTATAGACTTGGACACGTATTCCGTCGGCCGGAGCAGGACACAAATCTTCATAGTCGTACTTCCAGTCCTCTTCCCACAATTTTTCCCAGTCATAGGCGTAAGTACGTTCCCATTCCTGTTCCCAGTCGGAAGAGAGATTCACCTTCACGGAAAGACCATGCTCGTCGTGGTCGTAACACAGGTCTTTCCGGCAGCTCGTGGAAAGGAATGTCAATCCTGCAAACGTAAGCCCCATGAGGGTATATCGTAGCGTTGCTTTCATCGTGCGCCTCCTTTCTTTTTATCGGTATCCCACAACCGCCACACAAGGGCAAACTTCAGTTTCAACGGACCGAAGTAATTCATTCGGTTTGTCTGCTGGTACACGTAGTGCCCGTCGATGGGAAGATATTCTTCGTACTTGCTGTGCATGTACCCCAGACCGATACCGGCTTCCAGCGAGAGCCGCCGTCCGATGGGGAACATGTAGCCGTAGCTGACACCCACCATTTCGGCCTCGCCCTGATAGCCCTCTTTGCCGTTTTCAAGGTCGTACCACGTGAAGCCGCCGAACACGCCGAGGTAGTGGCCGTGCCACGGGCTGCCTTGCTTCTGTCCGAACCACCAGCGTCCCTCCGGGCTGATTGTAGCTACTTGGTAACATTTGTGCTTGCCGTCATTATTCCACCATGCCATGTCGCCTTCGAGGTTCACCGTCCAACGGTCGGCGATACGGTACTCCACTTCGAGCGAAGGCATCAGTATCGCATCGTAGAGCAGGTTGGTCTTAACGGCCAACCGCTGTACTGTCGGTCTATGCGGTTGCACGGTCGCTTCCTTCCGCACCGTTGCCGGCTCGGAGGCCGGTTCCGCCACGCTATCGGGTTGCAGGGCCGGTTCCGGCTCTTTCACTTTCGTCTCTTTTTGGGAAATGACTTTTACGGGCGGTTCGGGTTTCCGGTAGCAGGCCACCGAGAGGCTGGAGCGCAGTTCGGGAAAGAAATTCTCCAGCATGTAGGTGTACGGCATACCGCCCCGCAGGTCCATGAGCTGTTTCTTGCGTCCGTCCACTACGCGACCTGCCTTGTCGAACACCCATACGGGCGTATGGTCAAGGATATGCAGCACCTCTTCCTTGTATAATATGTCCGAGGCGGCGACCATTTGGCGCAGCATGTCCCACGCAATACCTTCTCCATGTATGCAGATCAAACTGTCGGGGATTCCGGCGTGGCGCACGAGATAGGATTTCAGGGAGTCGGCCCTGCGCTCTGACAGCACCCCGTTGAGACGGTTCACACCTTCGGGCGATGCCCACGAGCGTATCACGACGCTTTCAAGGCGGTCCGCACCGTGTTCTTCACGCAGGGTGCGGATAAAACGCTCCAGTTCCGCGCGGTTGTCCCGGAAGAGCATGTCCACTTCCCTGTGGCCCTGCCGGTAATGGATACGGGCCGAGTCCAACTCTTGCGCATGAACATACCCGCCGCAGAATAAAAGAAATAATAACAGTATTCGTTTCATTGTCATAATTCTGTCTATGCCAATTTATTTATATCAGCTATTTATTCAATCTCTGTACGTTTGTCCGTGCCGTGCTTCTTTCTTTAGAGGTAAAAAAGCACCGAACCAACAAATAATCAGCCGGATAACTGTCAGTTATGCCGATTTATTTGTTGGTTAAATCGTTGGTTTAATCGTTCGTTAAAAAGACTATCGGAAAAAAGGTCGTATTATTCGGACACTCCGGGAAAATTTGTCCTACTCAAAGAACTGAAACGCAATTTTTTGCAGATTTTTTTTGTGGATAATTCGTGTTTTTGTAATTTTGTGGCTGAAAACGAACGTAAAATCATACCCTCCGTTTTTGCAACTCCCCTTTCCGTCTTATCTCTTTCTCTTTCATGGCCTTATCTATTTCCTTATAGCGGCTACGGAATTTCATGAATGTATCCCGCGAAATGTCGAAACGCCTGCATATATCGGCAATCGTACAGTTCCGCTTCAACATGCCAACGATGACCTTTCGGTTTTCGATCAGCACGTTCATTTTCGTGTAGCTGCCTTTTTTCCGACCAAGGACGACACCCTCGGCTTTCCGGAGGGCGAGAGCCTCCTTCGTGCGCATCGAAATCAGGTTGCGTTCAATTTCCGCTACCAGACCGAACGCGAAACAAAGTACCTTGCTGTTGATGGAGTTGTCGAACGAATACCCCTCCTTGGTTGTGTAAAGGTTGATTCCCTTCTCCAGACACTTGCCCATGATGGCCATGAGGTCCGTCAGCGTGCGGCTTAGCCGCGAAACTTCCGTGACAATCAGCGTGTCGCCCCGTTTCATGCGCCGTATCAGTCCCCCTAATTTGCGGTCGCACCCCTTCTTCTTGCCGCTGGCGACCTCCGTCACCCACTGGCTGACGGAAAGATTTCTACTGTCGGCGAAACGCCGGATCTCGTCTTGTTGGTTAGCCGGGTTCTGTTTGCCCGTGCTGACCCTTAAATAACCTATTATCATAATCCTTAATTATTTTACGGGAGCGACATTGCCCCCGTCCGGTATAAATAAGGCATGATGGTTCGAAATGAAAGGATTCTGTACATAATTGTATGCGTAACATTTTATTCTTCAACTATTTTAATGTCTTTTCGGAATCTCGTCGGGAAAAACTGGCACGTATGTTTTCTCCGGACAGGCCGTAAGCTCGTGAAAAACATAAACCGTTACGGAGGAAATGCCTCATTCGTGGAACTGCATGAAGTCGGTGCCTATGACAACAGCCATTCTCTGATGCCGGATTTGAAGGGGCAACGAATGGACCGGATGCCCCAAATGGTTGGACGAGCAATGCTGAAATCGAATGATATGCCGAAAAATAAAGAAAAATGCGGTCTTCTCGACAGTAAGCAAGAAGCCGCATTTGTAATAAGTACCCCGATTTCTGTAAGAACGCTTTGTCCGGAAGTTGTCCGTTGAATAGGTTGTGCTTATTTCAATGATTTGCGTAGCAACGGAAGGCGTTTCAGTATATGGCCGATAGAAAGGACAGTTGTAACGATTCCTGCCCAAAAATGACATTGCCCGACCGGGGAACCTGCTCCTTCTATGCCTAACAGGGCAAATCCGGTCAGAACCACGGACAGGAACAGGACCGACAGTACCGCCGTGACCTTGCTTTTCCGGCCTATTCCGTTCTTGGCAGTTCCCTTGTACCAGCCCCAATGCGTCGCTATATGAAATATGGAGGCCATGAGGAACAGCAGGCTCGTCAGGACATGGAAAACTGCCCAATTATGCCATACCTCGTGATTGCCTTCATAGTCGGCCACATGCAATTCGATTCCGGAGTATGCGGACAGGACAAACACGGGAATCAGGCTCCAGTCTATTATAAAAATCTTTTTCATCTGTCTTTCGGTTTTAATAGATGCGGCAAAGTTCGCATCTTCGACTGGAACCGGACGATAACAAATGTAAAGAAATGAACTATCGCCTGTTTCTGATCCTCGACAGGGAAACAGAAGTAATCCCCAAATAGGAGGCAATATAATGCTGGGGAATCCGCTGTATGATAGAGGGGTGTTCTTTCAGCAGTTCTTCATACCGTTGTTGGGGGGTGTTCTTTATGCGGGAAAGGAAGAGCCGCTGATAAACATGGAAGCGTTCGATGATTTTTTCCTCATATATCTGCCGTAGCGCGGGCTTCTGTCCGAGGTTTCTGAAAAAATCTTCCCGCTTCATAACCGACAGTTCTGCCGGCTCTATGCTTTCCAGGGAAAAAAGGCTCGGTGTCCGTTGATACAGGCTGTCGAATGACGCGACGAAATCCCCTTCGAAAAAGAACTGGAAAGTGATGTCCCGTCCTTCGTTGTTGAAAAACAGGCGCAGGCAACCTTTCCGGATCAGGTACATTCTGTCGGCTACCTTGCCTTCTTCCAACAATATCGTTTTAGGAGGAACGGATAATTCGGTTATCTCCGGAAGCGATAGAAAATAGGCGTTTTTATCAGAGTTCATTGTCATTTCATCTTTATTCGTCATGGTTTGATAGTGTATTGTTCATCACGTACTCGGCACAAATTCTGATAGAGACTCATCTACTTTAATAACTTGCGTTCGCTGCCGCCAGTTCCCAATATTCTCATCTGTTGAATGGCTATCTGATTGAGTTTAATCAACCGCTCACCCTGCGGAATACCTTGGTCTATAAATACTGCATTGAGGTTTTCCATATTTGAGAGGCAAATAAGCTCATTGATTGTGGCATAGTCCCGGATATTCCCTTTCAGTTCGGGGTGTTGCTCACGCCACATCTTGGCGGTCATACCGAACATCGCCACATTCAGCATATCGGCTTCATCGGCATAGATAATACTGGCTTGTTTGGCGGTTACCTCTGCCGGGATAAGGTTCTGTTTTATGGCATCGGTATGTATGCGGTAGTTGATTTTCGACAGTTCCCGTTTGGCTGACCAACCGAGTTGCTGTTGTTCCTCGGTCTTTAATCGTTGGAACTCCTTTATAATATACAGTTCAAATTCAACGGAAATCCAGCTTGCAAACTTAAATGCTATATCCTTGTGAGCGTAAGTGCCGCCGTAGCGTCCCGATTTGGAGAGTATGCCTATTGCGTTTGTCGTACTTATCCATTTTGTCGGTGATAAGGTAAAGGCGTTCAGCCCGGCTTCCTTTTTAAACCCCTCGAATTCGAGGGGTTTAAAACTCGGGTTGTACAAACTCTCCCAAATACCCAGATATTCTATTGTATTCCGGTTACGCAGCCAGTTCCCGATAACCGCAGTCGGGTCATCGCTTTTGTATCTTGCTATGTCTGTCAGGCTGATATAATCATTCTCGTTGACTGATATAATTGTGACACTTGTGTCTTTTACTGTAATCTTTGCCATTTTATATTTGATTCTTTGGGTTTTATGTACAAAAGTAATTATAATCTATGAGACTTTCTCCTTTTCAATGAACAATATGACTTTTCCTTTCGGATATAGACAAGGATATAGACAAGGTATTTCGCTACCTCCGGTAATACCTGCTTTTCCCTTATTTCAATCATGTAAAATCACCATAAATAGGTATTGTCCAGTAAATTCAAACCCCGTACTTTTGCAAAAATATAAACGGAAACATCGTTCATTATTTATGCAGGTACTCAAAGAAGACATACGCGGCCGCATATTGGCAGTCGCCGAACAGCGATTCGGGCAGCAGGGGTATTCCAAGACCTCCATGCGCGAGATTGCCGGAGCCGTCGGTGTCGGTGTGGGGAACATATATAATTATTTCCGGAACAAGGACGAATTGTTCTGTGAAGTGGTCCGTCCCGTCCTGCACGCTATGGAAGCCATGTTGCAGGAGCATCACGGCATACGCGGCGAGGACGTGATGACGATGCGTTCCGAAAAATACCTGAAAGCCTGTATCGACGAATACGTTTCGCTCATCGAAACGCATCGCAGCCTGCTGGAGATCCTGTTGTTCCGTGCCCAAGGCTCTTCGCTGGAACATTTTCGCGAAAGCTACACCGACCGTTCGACCGGGCTGGTCAAGGCATGGTTCGCCGCCATGAAGAAGAAGTACCCGAATATAAATACGGCTGTGTCCGATTTTATCATTCACCTGCATACGGTGTGGATGTTCACGCTGTTCGAGGAGCTGTTGATGCACGCGGTGCCCAAACAGGAAATGGAATCCATTCTGCATGACTATATTCTGTTTGAAATTCAAGGTTGGAGGGCCATTATCAAGGTATGACAGATAGAAAAGACACATACGGACAAGCTGCCGTAACGGGGCAGCGGGAAAAGAGGAAATCTTCACAAAGGTTTCCTCTTTTTTTATTCGTGAACAAATCTGAATATCGTTCATTAATAAATATCATAACAAATGAAACAGAGACATAAATTCGAGAGCATTGTCGCCGAGACATTGCTCATTCCGCTCTATTACAGGGCGAAAGAGAGCCGCCGAAAGAACCCGATTCTGAACGACAAGGTTGCGGAGGGGCTGGTGGACAGTCTGGAATACGACTACTCCCGTTTCGACGGGGCGAAGTTGAGCGAGGTCGGCTGCGTCGTGCGCGGGTGGTTTTTCGACCGTGCCGTGCGCCGCTTCATAGGGAAGCACGCCGATGCGGTGGTGGTGAATGTGGGCTGTGGTCTGGACACCCGTTTCCAGCGTATCGGCGACGGGAAGGCCGTATTCTACGACATGGACCTGCCGGAAGTCATCGCGCTGCGCCGCGAGCTGATTCCGGAGCAGCCGGGCAACCCCTACATTGCGGCCTCCCTGCTGGATGCCGGCTGGCTGGACGACCTGCGTCGCCGGCATCCCGATGCGCATTTCATCTTCGTGGTCGAAGGCGTGCTGATGTATTTCTATGAAAAGCAGGTAAAAACATTTCTGCACCATGTGGCCGAGCGTTTCGGGGGCGGCGAACTGTGGTTCGACGTCTGCGGTACGATGATGAGCCGTCACGGAGTGAAACCCGATTCGCTCCGTGAACACGAGGCGCAAATCCGCTCCGGTCTGAGCGACGGGCGTCTGGTAGAACAATGGGAACCCCGCCTACGCCTTTTGGAACAGGCCAATTACATGAAGTTTTTCCGTCCGCGCTGGGGCTTCTTCTTCGGGCAAATATTGGGACGGATGACGCGGCTGTGCTACAAGTTCAGTTCGATGTTGGGATATGAAATCGTATCGAATTCCCGTGACACGGCGGCAATTCTCCATGAAAGATGAAAGAGACGACGATTGAACCTTATCTCCCAATGTTGGAACGGTTCGAAGAATTTTTCAGGGAAGAACTGGCATCCCGTTTGTCGGTCGAATCCGTTGATTCCGTGATGGAAGCGGCTGTCGAGAATTTTCATCGTATCTCCGCAATCATTCCGGATGTCCCGCCGACATCACCATGGGTGAAAAACATTATCGGTATAGCCTATGAGATCGGTCTGTGGCAAGAACTGTCGGCCAGAGGATGGAGTCCGGCAGAACTTTCCATTGTTACGCAGAAAGCATTGAAAAAGCTCACGTTGTCGAGTATCCCTTCTGAAAAAATTTCGGAAATACGCGAAATGTTGTGTTCGCCCGACTATGTGCGTCGCATCGCTTCCGCTTCGCATGTTTCCACAGAGGACGATTGGCTGTTCGATTGCGTGTTGCCGAATGCGGACGATACGTTCGATGTCGGTATGGACATTGCCCGGTGCCCGGTCGCCGAACTCTGTTCCCGTATTGGCGTCGAGTGCTTTTTTCCCTATTTCTGCGTGAATGATTATATCACACACGATGTACTCGGTATCCGGCTGACACGGACCCGCACATTGGCACACGGTGCTTCGTGCTGCGATTTCCGGCTGACAAAAGAGCGGGGAGCGGCTGACGGGGCTGTTGTAATCCGGCCGGAAGATTTACAGGAATTTACCAACAACGGATAGAGAGAATCGGATAAAATTCAATATATGGAAACAAAAGAAAAGAAGAAAGAAGGTCTGTCCCGCCTGTTCGAGATCGCGGGGCAGAAGAAAGGGCTGCTTTTTCTGGCGGGTCTGCTGTCGGCAGGCAGCGCCGTGTGTATGCTCGTACCCTATTGGGCGGTGTACGAGGTGTTGAAAGAGCTGCTGACGCACGGTACAAGCCCGGCTTCGGTGGACGAAGCCGGCATGATTCGTTGGGGCTGGATCGCCTTCTGCGGGCTTATCGGCGGACTGGTGCTGCTGTACGCCGCCCTGATGTCCTCGCACGTGGCTGCATTCCGCATTCTGTACGGATTGCGTGTCCGGCTGTCCGAGCATATCGGCAAGCTGTCGCTGGGTTATCTCAACAACACCTCTACCGGAGCCATCAAGAAGACGATGGAGCAGAACATCGAGAAAATCGAGGGATTCATCGCCCACACGATTCCCGATTTGGTGAACGTAGTGGCGACGGTCGTGGTGATGCTCGTCATCTTTTTCTCGCTGGATACATGGCTGACGGCGGTCTGTCTGGCCGTGGTGCTGTTGAGCTTCGCCCTGCAATTCTCCAATTTCATGGGGAAGAAGGCACGGGAGTTCATGAGTATTTACTATGATGCGCAGGAAAAGATGAGCGCCTCCGCCGTGCAGTACGTCAGGGGAATGCCCGTGGTGAAGATATTCGGACAGAGCGTCCGCTCGTTCCGGCAGTTCAACGCCGAGATACAGGCTTACAAGACGTTCGCCCTGAAATGCTGCGACACCTACCAGAACGGGATGATCGCGTTCACCGTCCTGCTGGGTTCGATGGTGACGTTCATTCTTCCCGTGGGTATCCTGCTGATACAAGGGAATCCGCAGTCGCTCGCATTGGCCGCCGTATGGCTGTTTTTCATCATCATGGGACCGGGTGTGGCTTCGCCCATCTACAAACTGACGTTCCTGGGCGGAAACACCAAGGAGATCGACGAAGGCGTGGCGCGTATCGACCGCATTCTGGAGAAAAAGCCCGTTCCCGAACCGGAACACCCCGAAGTGCCGCAGTCGTATGAGGTGGAGTTCCGCCACGTGTCATTCTCCTACGAAAATACGGAACAGGGCACACGTACCGAGGCGCTGCGCGATGTTTGCTTCACGGCGCCGCAAGGCCGGATTACGGCGCTCGTGGGGCCTTCGGGAAGCGGCAAGTCCACCGTCGCGAACCTGATTCCCCGTTTCTGGGACGTGGAGCAGGGCGAGATTCTCATCGGTGGCGTGAACATCAAGAACATCGCTACGACGCAGTTGATGGATACCGTTTCATTCGTCTTTCAGGATACGTTCCTGTTCTACGACACGCTGTACGAGAACATCGCCGTCGGTTCCCCCGCCGCAACGAAAGAAACGGTCGTGGCGGCGGCCAAAGCCGCCCAGTGCCACGAGTTCATCGAGCGGCTGCCGCAAGGCTACGAGACGAGAATAGGCGACGAGGGCGTGTATCTGTCGGGCGGCGAGGCGCAGCGGGTATGCGTGGCCCGCGCCATTCTGAAGAATGCGCCGATACTGGTACTGGACGAAGCCACGGCCTTCGCCGATCCGGAGAACGAATACAAGATGCAGCAGGCCCTTCAATCCCTGATAAAAGGCAAGACCGTGATTATTATCGCCCACCGGCTGTCGTCCATCGTCTCGGCGGACAACATCGTGGTCTTGCAGCAGGGACGGATCGTACAGCAGGGCCAGCACGACGACTTATCCGTCGCCGAGGGGCTCTACAAGAACATGTGGGATGCCTATACGAGCGCTTATCATTGGAAGTTGAACAAAAATTGAATACGGAGATATGAAAAAGAATAGTTTCTTGAACGATATTTTACAGAATACGAGTTGTCCGCAGGGATTCTGGGGACGGATGATTTTGCGGGGAATGAACTGTTTCCACGCTTCGCTGGCCCATCGCGGCATGAAACAGGTGGACTGGCGGCCGGAATGGAATGTGCTGGACATCGGATGCGGGGGCGGCGCCAACGTGAAGCGTCTGCTGAAGCTGTGTCCGCAGGGAAAAGTTTACGGCATGGACCTGTCGGAGGAGAGCGTCGCCTTCGCCCGCAGGCACAATGCGGGAGAACTGGACCGCCGATGTTTCATACAGCAGGGCGATGTCTGCTCCCTGCCTTACGGGGACGGGGCCTTCGATGCCGTTACGGCCTTCGAGACCGTCTATTTCTGGTCTTCCGTCAGCAAGGCGCTGGCCGAAGTCTTCCGCGTGATCCGGAAAGGGGGCTGCTTTCTCATCAGTCTGGAAGCGAGCGACCCCGAACTCGGAAAGGCGTGGACGGAGCGGATAAAGGGAATGACGGTGTACGGAGCCGAAGAACTGAAACAGTTGCTGTCCCAAGCCGGCTTTTCCGACATCCGGGTAATTCAGAAAAAAGAAGAACTGCATATCGTCGCACATAAATGAAAGGAGTGGAACATGAATGCGATTAAAAACATTACGATAGGCCATACGGAACGTCTTTACAAGCCCGTGGGCTATACCATGCTCGCCAATCTGGTCAACATCATACCTTTCTGCCTCTCCATCGAGGCGGTGCGCATCATCTTCGCCGCGTTCGACGGCAGCGGACGACCGCTCGACACGGCAAGACTGTGGTGCATTTTCGGCATATTGGCTGTCTATATGCTGGTGATGGCTTTGGCCGAACGGGCCTCCTACCGGGCCAATTTCAGAGGAGCCTACGAAATGAGTGCGTCGGGGCGCATTGCACTGGCGGAACATCTGCGGAAACTCTCTCTCGGATTTCTTTCCCGGCGCGACCCCGGCGATCTTTCGTCCATGCTCGTTACCGATTTCACGATGGCCGAGACGGGCATTTCCCACCATTTGCCCCAACTGATGGGAGCCGTCGTCATGCCCGTGCTGGCATTCCTCTCGCTGGTATGGATCGACTGGCGGATGGCCGTTGCCATGTTCGCCGCACTGCCGGTCGCCTTGCTTGTCCTATGGATGAGCACGAGTGTGCAGAAAAAGTTGAGCGGCAGGCAGATACAAGCCAAAATCAATGCCGGGAACCGCTTGGAGGAATACTTGCAGGGCATTCGCGTGATGAAAGCCTACAACCTGCTGGGCGACCGCTTTGTCCGCCTGCGCGATGCTTTTGCGGAACTGCGCCGTGCCTGTATCCGTCAGGAAGCCATGCTGGGGCCTTTCGTGCTGCTGAGCATTACATTGGTGCGGGCCGGACTGACCCTGATGGTGCTGTGCGGAACCTACCTGCTGTTGGGAGGCGAACTCTCGCTGCTCGTCTTCGTGCTGTTCCTCGTGGTCGGCTCGCGCGTGTTCGACCCGCTGACTTCGGCGCTGACCAACTTTGCGGAGTTCCGCTACTTCTCCATTGCCGGAGGGCGTATTCTCACGCTGATGAACGAGCCGGAGATGGAAGGCGAACGGCAGGCGCCGGCCACCGGCGACATCCGGTTCGAGCATGTGTCGTTCGCCTATCAGGACAAGAAGGTGCTTCAGGACGTTTCCATCGCGTTTCCGAGAAACACGCTGACGGCTCTCGTCGGTCCTTCGGGGAGCGGGAAAAGTACGGTGATGAAACTTTGCGCCCGATTCTACGACCCGCAGCAGGGGCGTGTCCTTTTCGATGGCGTTCCGATGAAAGATATAGAACCTGAAAGTCTGATGAGCCGCATCTCGATGGTGTTCCAGGACGTCTATCTGTTTCAGGACACGATACGCGACAATATCCGTTTCGGAAAGCCCGGTGCGACGGACGAGGAGATCATCGCGGCAGCCGAGAAAGCCTGCTGCCACGATTTCATCATGCGCCTGCCGCAGGGATACGACACGATGGTGGGTGAGGGCGGTTGCACGCTGTCCGGCGGCGAGAAACAGCGCATATCCATCGCCCGCGCCATCTTGAAGGATGCGCCGATTATCCTGCTGGACGAGGCGACCGCATCGCTCGACCCGGAAAACGAGGTGGAGGTGCAGAAAGCCATCGACACGCTTATCAAGGGACGCACCGTCATCGTCATCGCCCACAAGCTTAAGACGATCATGAATGCGGACCGGATCGTCGTTCTGGAAGACGGACGGGTAAAAGAACAAGGCACGCACGACGAACTGATGCGGCACGAGGGGCTTTATGCCCGTCTGTGGACGATTCAAGAGAAGTCCGCAGGCTGGACCGTATAGAATAACGGGAAGCCCGGATAATAGGACTTTCACGAAAAGCCGGAAAGAAGGCAAGCCCCTCTTTTCGGCTTTTCCTTATTTTATCGGCATTGTCGTAAATCAGTACGACGGCATAGTTACTGTTTCTGACTGCTGAACGATGCTGCGTTATTCATTGTTCGCTGGACCTTTCGGTTATGGCAGAGACAAGACGGCTACCCGGCCTCGTGTCCGGAAACACCTTATTATAATTATACCGAAAAATTTCCTTTTCAAGTCCATATTCTATACCCGTTATATCCCGTTCACCTCTCCTTTTTATTTATTCTCGTTCTTATCGCTCCCTGCCGCACTCCCTTGTCGGTGTGATTTTCCCATGCGAAGGTACAGCGTCATTCGGTCGTCAAGTACCGCTCCGCTAACCGGCTCGCGGATTTGCCCGGCAGCCTTCCCAAATCGAAGATGACCTTTCGGTCCCCGCCGTGCTGCGCTGTCGGGTTGGGTATTCCGTTCAATCCCCGGCGGTTTCCTTGCCTTTTCCTCATTTTCCCGCTGTCTGGCCTGCATGTAAAATCTATCCCGATAAGGAAGCCGGAACAGCTTCCGAAAAAAGGGAAGAAAAAGTTTAACGAATAAAAATT
Source organism: Phocaeicola coprocola DSM 17136 (assembly GCF_000154845.1). GTDB lineage: Bacteria > Bacteroidota > Bacteroidia > Bacteroidales > Bacteroidaceae > Phocaeicola > Phocaeicola coprocola. The sequence goes on from NZ_DS981512.1 coordinate 137,224, forward strand.
AACGATTATGCCAAACTGGTGTTCAACAGCGTATGTGATAGAGGGCGACGCGCAGGAAATCAAAAGCCTCTATGAGTTGATGAAAGATTTGCAGGACAGAAAAACGCCTGCCGTGAAAAACGGCTTCGGGACATCATGGCTGGGGTGTCTTGTGGATGCCTTGGGCAAGGACTGGGACAAGGTGAGTTGTCGGGGAGATTGGGCAAACCTCGAAATGGTGGGCGAAACCCTCCGCTTTACGACGGAGACGGCATGGGGGCCATGCAACGAGACATTCGACCTCGTGTGCGAGAAATTCCCATCGCTCCGTTATTATTACCAGACCGAAGAGCCGGGAATGGGCTTCTACGAGACCAACGACAGCGAAGGCAAGTATTTTACCGACAAATACATAGTCGATTTATGTACTGCCAAAGGCAAATACTTCTGCGAATATTTTGCCGACAGGGAGAGCCTGTTTGCGTGGCTTGGCGAGGTCGCAGGAAAAACCGTCCGCTCGGAACAGGATGCCAAGGCTCTGTTTGAAGAATGGGCGCAGGAAAACCCCGATTCTTGCTGCAGTATCAATGAATATGTGGTCGTGGATTAAATCGGACAGACAGCCATGAGAACCTATCATTGGAAAGAGTACGGCTTTATCGGGACTGTACCCGACTTCGCCCGGCATTTCGGGATATGCAAAAGCCCGACTTTCGTCAATGCGGTGCGGAGAGTGTCCCGACACGTTTATAACTGCATGAACGCACGGGAACAGGCGGAATATGAAGAGAAGCGGGAGCGGGTGAAACCCGCTTACCGCCTCTATCTGGACGAGGAACGCACACGTTTCATCGAAATGACGAAAGAGGAGTACGAAGCTGTCGGCCTGCCCGTGGTGCAGGAAGAGGTCGGCATGTTCAAACTGTCTTACAGGAACAGAAGCCTGCCCGCATCGTTTGTCGGAAACGGTCGGGACGAAAGCCCCGTGGCTTCGGCCATGAAAAAATATCGGGCAGAAGCCATGCGTTTCGCCGGACAGGTCATGCTGGCTACGGGTTATTTCAATACCCGTCTGCCGACCGAACAGCCCAAAACCGAGATAAACTATACGGAATTGCGATTGTCGTACAGCAACGGTATCGTGTTCTATTTTGTCGCTGACCGTAGCCGTGACGGAGTATGCGGCTGTTACCTGCAACGGATAACGCTCGACGGCAAGCAGATATATAACGGCTGTTTTAGCCGATATTCCAGCGTCGATGACGTTTTGCAAAAGACACAATCGAACGGAGAATGCCAAAATGCCCATTACCATTTTATAGAGTAGACGATAAGCCCTCTCGGACAGTAAAAGTTCGAGAGGACTTTCTCTGTACGCCGTTTCCACGGAACGACCTCCTTTTTTAGCCAATGTTCCGGCTTTTTTATACAGTCCGGCTTCTTCCCCTTTTACTCCACTATCGTATCTCCTTCTTTCCCTTATCTCGTTTCCGCCACTTTCTCGCCGGTTGGATTTTCCCATGCAAAGGTACAGCGGTCGTCCGGTGTCAAGTACCGCCATGCTAACCGCTCGTGGATTTGCCCGGCAGCCTTCCCAAATCGAAGATGTCCTTTCAGTTCCCTCCTTGCTGCGCCTGTCGGGTTGGGTATTCCGTGAAATCCCCGGCTGTTTGCTTGCCTTCCCGTCCTTTCCCCGCTGTCTGATCTGCATGTAAAATCTCTCCCGGCAAGGAAAGCTGAAAAGCTTCCGAGAGGAGGGAAATAAATAACTCGGAGTTTAATTTAACTTTTATGTATTATGCACGCAAATGGTAATCAAATTATGGAAGGGAAAGTTCTGGACGAACAGGTTAAGATAAGAATTTTTGAGGCATTCCGGCAGTCATGTTTTTTGTTTGATGAAACAAGCGGTCAATGCGCCTATATGGGGTCGGTTCGTAAATGCGATGGGAAGTGTCGCCTAATGCTACGCTTTAAGCAGAATCTGGATAAATTGTTTTGTTGAAAAGGAATTGCAGCCATTGGCTGAACCTTATCGACAAGTTCAATATAGCGGATAGAAAGATATATTAATTTTTAATCTTGACAAGATATGAGTATAATATGTACACGATGTGGCGGTACGCAGGTAGTATGCGAAGCCACAGTAAACCCCAACACCAAAGTGATAACGGAAATTTCCGACGATTCTTTGCAATTCGGCCGGTGCGAAACCTGTAAGGCACGAAGCGTCCTGACGGATGTAGAGAAGACAAAGGCCGCCATCAAGAGCGGATTTGCCGGATTTGTCGAGGCGAACGGCAGGAAGCCCCATTATGCAAGTTGTCGGATAGTATGGAAGTACACCAACGATTCCGAAGACGTAAAAATCCGGCTGCTGGAAAGCGGTGAAAGTATTGGAAACGACATGTTCTTCTCCTGCAACAGCCTCCATGCCCTCGAATCTCTGGCGGAGTTCGGAAAAGAACCGTTCATCGTAACGGAATGTTACGGGTTCAAGACCTTAACAGAAGAGGAAATCTCCGATGAAAAAGCGTATGAATACGAGTTCGGAGACGAGAAAATCGTTGTTACAGGTAAAGAAGTACGTGCATTTTACTCGGAAGTATACAGGCTGACGGCACAGGACATCGAACAGTTTGCAGCCTATAATACGGCAAAACGCATGTATTACCGGAAAAATGATTGCCAGCTTACCCCGGAGCTTGTCCGACGGTTGCTCGATGAAGAACATTTGATGAAAGCAGGTGAATCCGACAGTTTCACGATTCAGTTGTTCTTCCTGTGGCATGTGCGGATTCGGAAAGAACCTGAAAATTTTGCACCGTTCAAATACGCTTTGGAAGCCTGTTGCTTGGATAACGTACAGACTTTCAGCCGCCGATACATCACGCTCGAAAAAGCATTGCTTCATTGCCTGAACGGTTTCAATGAAAACGCTAATATTCAAAACCGCTACCAATCCCTGCAAGACTATCTTCTGGGACAGGCGCACGGCAAACGCTGATAAATAGCCTCATGCGGCACAAGCCTCCGAACCTGCAAAGCCGGTTTCGGGGGCTTTATTCCGCAAGGTCGTCTCTCCAGTTATATGCCATACCCGGCATGTCACAAGAAATTCCTTTTTAAGCGGACGTCCACCTGTTATAACCCTTATACCCCATTTCCATTCCTTTCTACCTCCCGATAGCGTTTCCCGTTTTTGCTCCTGACGTTACCCGACAAATCAAGGCAAGACACACGACACCCTATGCAGCTGCAAAGGAACGTCGGAGGAGTTAAACTCTTTTATATCACATTCCTGTGAATCTTAATAAAAAAAGTCGTTCATGGCACCTTGTGGAATTGATTTTTATATATTTGCAGTAAGAAGTTACGAAAAGAGTGTAATTTATTGGAAATGAGCGTAGGTTAATTGCTCTTGATAGTAATAGGTTACGATTTAGTTAGTTATCTACTGCATTATCCTTCTGCGCGTTGCGTAACCTTCAAAGAACTCTTCGTATGCAAAAGTAGCTATTTAATTCGAGATTTTGATATAAACTCCCGTTTTTTATCCCCTCATTCATAAGAATTTTCCGTAAAAGCGGTATTGTCCGTCGGCACACCATTGCCCAAAACGAGTTTGGAACAAACGTGTGCCGACTACCGCATAGCTGGAGAAAAGGGCATTGCCTCACGCCTAAACGATGTTTAGACAGATGAAGCAATGCCCCTTTCTTTTGCGCCTATGCCAAGAGGTGCTTTTACGGGTTTTCAAATGATTTTTCTTTTTTCGCTGTCTCTTTTGCCGGAAGCGGAAAGTGAATGCAGAGTGTGTCAGCCTGCCCCATGAATGAAACAGGCGCCCACACACAGCCGGACAAACCGGGAAGAATGATTGTTGCCACCCGGCTGAACAAGTTCCGTCGGATCGGAAACAATCATACTTCCTTTGTTGTGGTTTGCCCTTTTCACGCTTCCGGTGATGTCTTTTTCCTTTTGGTGATTCTTTTTTTTACGGATTTTCCCCTGAAGTTTTTTTCTACACAATCTGCCTCTGTTTTCGTTTACCTCCATTTTGCGCCTTTCAGTAAGCCGCATCAGTCAGTCATTTTCGTTCTGGGCGCAAAGGTAATTCCGGGATTGGACGGGAAAGCAAGGTCAAGCCTCCTGTTTTCGGTAAAAATCTCCAGCCCTGCGGGTAGTATTTTGACCGAAAAACCTTGCATTCCCTAATCCCTACCTTTTCAAGCACCCGAAACGAAAACGACCGATGCGACAGAAAGACGCATAAAAAAAATGTCGGATAAACGAGAGGCAGATAAGATAGTTTGAAACTCAACTCCCTCAGCTCTTGAATCCGCATTAAAAACAAAAAAATCAAAAACAGCGAAGATATGACGGCAACGGCAAATTTCAGACAAATGGCGCAACACATCGGGTTGGCGATATGCGGCTTGATGATGCGCACCGCCTTCGGGGTGTTCGGCATCCTTTGGGGCATCATCAGAGAGATTGTAAACGGAGTGTTCCGAGTGGCGATAGGTGTAATCGTGGCTATCCTTTCCACCATTGCCTTCTTTGGCTTCATCCTTTGGTTATTCACCCTTTAACCCTTACCGACATGGCAAAAAGAAACAGCAAGACGGCAGCGCAGCAGTGCAGATATTACGAGGTGGACAACATCTTCGTGTATATGGTGGAAACGTACATCAACGGCAATTTTGAAACTTTCCGAAGATTGTACCACGAACTGAACAAGGACGCACGGAGGGATTTCATGGACTTCCTTCTCAGCGAGGTAGAGCCGACCTATTGGAGAGAGATACTGAAACAGATAATCTAAAAATGACAGCGATATGAAAGGAACAGACCATTTCAAGAGAACGATATATATGTACTTGGAACAGCGTGCGGAGGAAGATGCGCTATTTGCAAAGAAGTACCGCAACCCTGCCAAGAACATGGACGAGTGCGTGACCCACATTCTGAACTATGTGCAGAAAAGCGGTTGCAACGGTTTCACGGACGGAGAGATATTCGGGCAAGCCATCCACTACTATGAGGAAAACGAGATAGAGGTGGGCAAACCGATGGACTGCCAAGTGGTTGTGAACCACGTTGTGAAACTCACGGCAGAGGAAAAGGCGGAGGCACGTCAGAACGCTGTCCGCAAATACCAAGAGGAGGAACTCCGCAAGTTGCAGAACCGCCACAGACCGTCAGCGAGAAAAGAAAACCAACCCCAACCCTCATTATTTGATTTAGGCTTATGAAACCGAAGACCAAGATACAGAAAGAGGTGGCAAGACTTTCCGCCAACCTTCGCCCCATATCAGCGACACAAATAGATTGGGCATACCGCCACTGCGTTGAGCATATCGGCTACCGCACCAAGAAAGGGAACATCACCTGTTCCGACTGCGGTCACGAGTGGCACAGCGACAGCGGACTATGCGACACCCTTGAAGGCTGCACCTGCCCCAAATGCCATGCCGAACTCAAAGTGCAGGACACACGCAGACGCATCTACAAGGAAACGCAGAATTTCAGCGTGATAACCACCTGCAAAGGGTATCAGGTAATCCGCGTGGCGCAGGTCAGATGCGAGAGCAGGAAAGGCGAACCGATGCGTTTCTACTGCCACGAGGTCGTGCAGCGTTGGATTTCACCCGACGGCAAGGTTACGGACATGGCGTTGCTCCGTGGCTTCCTTTTCTGCTATTGCGATGTGTGGGCATTAGGCAGCGATATGGAGGTAAGACCGCACAACAGCCTATACGATGATGTGGTGGCAAGAAGCTGTGCATATCCAAAGATGAGGATATTGCCCCAACTCAGACGTAACGGCTTCAAGGGCGATTTCCACGGCATCTCCCCCGTGCGTCTTTTCAAAGCCTTGCTTTCAGACCCAAGAATTGAAACCCTTATGAAAGGCGGTGAGATTGAGGTCATGAAACACTTTCTTTTCAATACCCGTACTGCCGATGAATGTTGGGCATCATATCTGATTGCCAAGCGTCACAAGTATCAGATAGACAACCTCTCAATGTGGTGCGACTATCTGCGTATGCTCAAAAAACTCGGTCAAGACCTCCGTAACCCGAAGAACATCTGTCCCGAAGATTTCATGGCGGCACACGACAACGCAACCCGAAAAATTGAAGCCATACACGAGAAGGAAAGAGCCGCAGAGCAACGCCGTTGGGAGATTGAAAGGCGTGAGCGTGAGCAACAGCGACAACTCCAACGAAAGAAAGATGCGGAGGATTTCATCGCCAACAAATCCAAATTCTTCGGCTTGGTAATCACGGACGAGGAAATAATCGTCAAGGTGCTTGAAAGCATAGACGAGTATTACAACGAGGGCAAGACGCAGGGCATCTGCGTGTTTGGCAGTGGATACTACAAGAAAGCCGACACCCTCATACTATCGGCAAGGATTGGCGATGAGATTATTGAAACCGTAGAGGTGGACTTGCGAACCCTCGAAGTGGTGCAGTGCCACGGCAAGCACAACCAGGACACCGAATATCACGAGCGCATCATAGACCTTGTGAACAAGAACGCCAACCTTATCCGTGAGCGGATGAAAGCGGCATAGCATAACCCCTAAAACAACATTGATATGGAAGTAAGAATTGAAAGTATGATTTGTGTGTGGGATGATGCAATCCCCACGATGTTCCTTGAATTTGTGAACCTCCTCACTCTCACAACGAGTGAGGGGGAATTGAGAAAGAGCGTAAAGGAGTTTGCCGAGAAGCACGAACTTGACAAGTTTTTCCTTTACGGCTTCGGCTCACACCATTTCTACCTGCACCAACGCTACACAAGCAACCCCGAAATGGTGATGAAGAACAGAGTTCTGTCAGTACATTTTTAACCATCTAAAAAGCAACATTATGACAACACGAATGACCATCAACGGAGTAAGCACCTGCGCGGAAGCAGGTACGGAGAAATACGAGCGTTCCAATCGGGTATCGGAATCCACCACAGTGCGAGT
>NZ_DS981511.1 GCF_000154845.1 Phocaeicola coprocola DSM 17136
GGAAGAAACACATCAGTTGGACAAGCTACCCTGCGTGAAGCATGCAGATCATGCTCAGTACGACGTGACACGAGAGGGACACGCATCCAGCGTCTATAAAGAATGCCGGCTTCCGTCTGAGAGCCTCGATGGAAGAACTTGAAACGGACACGGCAAGGGGCATACAGACCTGCTCTGCAGCCGACCTTGCAACCGGAAATTACATCACGGGCGGAATGACGGTCATCATTACCGGACCGGCAGGAACCGGGAAGTCCTACTTTGCCTGTGCCCTGGGTGACAGGGCATGCAGGAACGGCCGGAAGGTACTGTACTTCACGATGAACATGCTCATCGAGAACCTGAAGCTTGCACATCTGGAAGGACGGGAAACAAACTTCTTCCGGAAGCTGAACGCACATGACCTGCTGATTATCGATGACTTTGGGATGGTCAAGCTGGACGGCCAGATACAGCATGACTTTGAACAGATCATAGATGACCGGTACAACCGGAAGGCACTCATCCTGGCCAGCCAGCTTCCCGTTGCAGACTGGTATGATGTGTTCCAAAGCGAGCTCATTGCGGAAGCCTGTCTGGACAGAATCGTGCATAAGGCAATAAAATTTGACCTTAAAGGAGAGAGCCTAAGAAAGAAGTATTAACTTTGCCAACAACACTGAATACTAACTGGGGACTGAACGGATATCACCGGAAATGCTGAACGGGTATCCGCCGGAATATGCATGAAAATGGCAATGTATCCGGCTGTTGATTCCAAATGTGTTTCTTCACTACTGACAGTGCATCGTTCCAGCAAGTACAGAAGCTTTTGGCAACTCCATTATAAATGGTCTTTTCATCCAAATCCACCTTTATATGTTGCTCCGGTTGGTTTGGAGTTACATTCTGCCTATTAACGCATTCCTTCAATTCATTGATACTTTGACGCAAATTTGCGAGATTTGCTGCTACTACATCTTCTTTCATTATCTTCTACGTTTTGAAGGTTTATAAAAAGGTTCGTTTCTTTGTTTATCCTTATCTTTATCATCCCGCCATCCCTGTTCGTTACTGGTTCCTCCGCCAGCACTAGGAACAATTGTTTGATGAGGTTGCACTATAAGTTCTGTTGCCACATTACCCAATGTTGCACAAAGACGGTTAAAACTTAGATCTGAATCAAGTTTAGAACCGGCAATGCTAAATTCATCCATACAAAAGGATATACCACGAATATTATCAGAGTTTTCTGCACGATTAAAACGTACATCTATTCCCTTTTCTTTGAGCATACGGAAAAAGTCATGCCATGAGCGAGATGCTGCTAAAGCATCAAGAGTTGAGGAACGAAGATTATACTTACGTAATTGATGAGGGCGCAAACGACTCTTGTTTCTGGCTTTGCTATTTTTAGGAGCAAAGTACAGTCCATATTGTTTAGTCAAAGTCCGACATACTTTAGTATTACGTATTCTTTCGTTGCTGTCAGAGATAAGATTACCGTCATTGTCTATCCGATTGAACACCAAATGACAATGAGGATGTTTCGTGTCGTGATGCCGGGCTATGATATATTGAGTATTGCGAATCCCCATTTGTTCCATCCATTTCTTGGCAATCTCCACCATAAGTTTATCTCCTTCTTCATTATCGGGAAAACGGTTAATGTCCTGCGAAGAAAAAGCAAGTGATACGTGTTTCACCGGATTTTTTACTTTCGGACGCATGGACGCTTGTATCTGAAAAGAATCGGCTATGGTTTTATTACTGATGGCACAGACACCTTCGTGTGCTAAAAGTATGGCACATTTCTTCTTGTTCTTTTGGTCATTGGCGTAATTTACTATTCCTCCGAAATCTGCTCTTGTTTTAATCTTCGCTATCATGGCTATTGTTCTTTACTTGAGTGATAATTCTACCGACTTCTGATATGATTGAAAAGCATTGTTGTTTGACTGCTTCTAAACCATAAGTGTGCATCTGATGGGCAATCTGATTGACATTATTAGCGATGCCGGAAAGATCACGGATTGCCGATACCATTTCAGGACTGATACGTTGACAGATCTGACAATCCATTGCCGCCTGATGGCAAAATTCATTGACAGACAATCCTGCCTGTTCCGCTTTGGATTGGATATAGATATAGTCGTTCTCGGTAAACATTACCCGAAAACATTTGGTACGTTTCTGATAGTTCGCCAACTTAGGGCGACCGCCAAGTTTCTTCTCCTTCATATTTATCTTAACTTTCAATGTTCATGAATTGATTTTTTGAGAGTGGCTGTTCCATCCGCTTGCCGCATAGGTTTTAGTGACACTAAAACACAAACTTGCCACTCAAAAAATCTTCCTATATTTCCCCTGCTCTATTCGGCATAGCTTGCCATCTTTGATAAAGGCTTCTATCCACTTGTTTGCAGTACTTCCATTTTCACCCAAAGCTAAAACTGCCGCATCATAATCCTTCTTTGTGAAAGTATCGGGTAACATATTATAAAGGGTATTCCTTCGTGCATAAACGCCAGTCTCTTGCGAAGCGGTATAGAATCGTTTGGACTGATTTCCTGATAAATTCTGATAAATGAATACGGCATGATAAAGTAAGGTTTCGCACATATTCATGGCTATAGAATAGTCATGGCAAACCAATCGCTCTGCCCCGTCAAGTAAGGAAGAATTACGATGTACATTCTCCAAATTCCGGACAGCGGTCAACACCATCATTATACGATAAGCAATCAGTCCCATCCGTCTGACTACTCCCTGCATCTTGTTATCCACTTCGTCACAACACTCCTCATTCACACGACTGAGATATTCAATAAAGTGTTCCTGCAAATCGGAGGGAAGGGAAAAAGAATAATTTCCCTGCCGTACAAATTCCTCATGCAGATGGCAGAATTTATCTCCCAATAGTTTGAACATTGAATTTTTAGATTGAGAAATATCGCTTGTAGCAAACACATTTCTTATACCTCGCTTGAAGCGGATGATATAGAAACAAAAGCGACTCATCAATCCGTTCTCTGCATCAGGTATCAATCTTCTTACCTGTTCGGGAGTTCCAGCCAAAGCTACGGAAACTCTCGGATTGGCTACTTCACAATACTCCCTGTCCTTGCGCCGGCTCAAACTGACCAATTCATGATGGAATGCCTTTCGCAACACATCGGAATAATTGCCATAGTCCGACTTCAATGTTTGGCTTAACGTGTCGCCCTCCGACTCAAACAATAGTCCAACTCCGTCATTATCTCCCAATATCTTCAAGAAAGAGCTTGCGCTGCTATTGGCAGGAATGACAAGCATACGCATGGGCGGCTCGGCTGGCATAGTCATTCCATTATCTTTCTTACCTTTGATATAAGCATTCATCGCTTCTTTATATTCCTGTTCCAATCGCTTTGAGAGTTCATGTAAATTGCGATTAATGGGTACTACCAGTTCTCTGCATAGGGTCAATGCCCCTTTTCCCATGCCTGCATCTGCCACAACAAACAGATATAGATTCGGATAAACAATGCGTTCATCGTACACACCACAAACATTATAAAAGCAAACCGACAAACACACAATAGTTCCAATCAATATCGTGTCACGGTCATCCACCGAAATGGAATTGTTGACAATCTCATTTAGAAAAGGAGGAAGATGCTCAAACACACATTCAGGAAATGCAGGAAGTTCTTCCTCTGACTTTATCCATTTGCCCGTTTTGCCATTTTGGATATTTGGCAAAATGGATAAATGTTCTTTGTTGGATGGAGCCAATGAGATTCCGGCTTGATTTGCCAAATGGAAGAAAGAACGGATAGTAATACCTTGCCCTTTGGATTGCAGACAATGCGTATATTGTTTGTCTGTTTCTTCCCTTTGATAGGTAGGGTAAAACCTGCTGATGCGATGATAATACTCCCGTCCGTTCTCTCCCAATCCATCAACAAGTGCAAAGCCCAATTCCACCCAATCTTTATAGTTGGGTGCTATATCAATGCCACGTTGTTCTATCTCCCGAACAACACTTTCTACATCGTCTTTTACCTTATTATATATAGGAGCAATATCAGGCGTATGTATTTGCTGTATTTCAGAAGGGACATTCTCCCAATCTTGGGCGGAAAATATTTTCTTCGACATCATCTTTGTATTTAGGGTTAATATATGCTTGTGGGTCGTGGGGTAAAAAGCATGAACGAGCCACATCACTGCCGGACATATCCACTGATGGCAAACCTGTTGCTTTGATACAGTTGGCGACAGCCTTGAAGTATCGGGAATGTTCCCAGCCCTTCAAGTCAACAGGTATTATCCACTTCAATCCACTACCAGATGGGCTGACAAATAACAGTTCCGTATTGAAATACTCATGATTGAGTAATTGCTGTTTTAACTCCACGATATTCCACATGGTCGAAATCCAAACACATCAATCCTGAGTGCATAATCAGTTCCTTCTCATTCCGTTTGCGGAATAATCCCGAAAAAGTACAATAGTCGAAATGAGTGGCTTTGTATCTTTTGGATTCGGGAGAAGATCGCATCGAACGCAGAGACTCGGTTTGTGGTTGCGCATAATGCCCGATGACATAGCGATACACATCCACAATGCCTACCGCCCTTATCGGTTCGATGTTTTGAATGGGCTTGCGAAAGAACGAAAAGCAATAATCTGTCGTTCCCATCATCTGATAATCTTTTTAGATTCGACAAATCGTCTGGCTTCTTCCATTAAGTCGACTTGGGTCTTGTGCGATTTGTTCTTCAACCAATCGTCAATCTCCGATTGCAGGAAAGCCAAAGCCTTATTTATTTTATGTACGGGAATCTGTTTGGTAGATACCCATCCATAAACTGTCTGTTTGGCTGGATGTGATGGCAGATAAGCACAAAGTTCATCTATATCCATCCATTTGGGTGAATTACTTGCCTGCTCATGTTGCAAGGCATTTACTTTGGATTGTAGTACTTCTACGGACTCAATCAGGTAGGACAACGCATTTGGCATTTCCTCCAATGAATTTACTTTATAAGCCATTTTCTTCGTATTAAAGTTGATGCCGCAAAAGTATAGGGATGTTTATGAGTGCTAAATAGGTGCTTGAAAGCCACCAACAAGCCACTTATTTGCCACCGACGGATTTAATTTTCATTAACCTAAGGATTGGTTGAAAGAGATAATAAAATGGAGAAAAAACATTATTGACACTAATAATATCATCCCTGAGAACGCCTATACTACAAGATACCCCTCAAAAAGGCGATGCTTCATGAGGGGTAAACGGTGGTGAATTTATCGTTGATATTATATAAGTCGCTGGTGCTCAATGGTGGAAATATCCACTATAACCTATAAAGCCAAATTTTCTATATGCAGCGTATTGGCAGCTTTCTCTTTTTGTTCATTTACGATATGCGTATAAATCTGCGTGGTTTTGACGTTTGTATGTCCCATCAAAGACTTGATGGTATATATGTCAACACCATTTTCCAACAATAGCGAAGCGTAGCTATGCCTGCCGCAATGGAAGGTGATATGTTTCTTGATGCCGGATGCTTCTATCCAAGCTTTCAATGGACGGGAAATCCAAGAGGCATCTGTCAATCCCTCAAAAACGAGTGCTTCATCATTACTTGGGCGTTCACCACATAGCTGAAGGGCTTGTTGGATGACTGGCTTATAATCAGGTCGTTTTGTTTTTTGCTGAATCACAATCGCTTGCCATGTACCTTTGCTTGTCTGTTGAATCTGTTTCCATTTCAATGCCTGAATATCGCTATGTCGCAATCCGGTGAGAATAGAGAACAAGAACGCGCGTTTCAATACATCATCTTTACATGGGGTATCAACCAACATTTGCACTTCATTCATAGTAAGTGCAACACGAGGTGTCTCTATGTTTGTTATTCCTTTTACTTTTGCGCTGATGTCAACCGTCAGATATTCATCAACGAACGCCTGCTTCAATCCGGCTTTGAGGATGGAGAAATAGGTGGATGCCGTATTCTGTGAGATAGTTCCTTTCTTATTGCCTCCCATCGGGGCACGTAACAGGAACATTTTGATGTCTTCAAGTAGTTTTACGGAAATCGTCTTAAACGGGATCGGGTTACCTTGCGAATAGATTTTCAATAATTCTCCCACACGGGTCCAGTTGACAATGATTGAATTAGAGCTATTGGGATGCCGTTTGCTGATGATGCGATTGAAGTACTTGATAAAGTCCTGTTCGCTTCGTTCATTTTGTGCCGCGATTTCGTTTTCCTTATCAGTGTAGAGGACTGCACTGTCATATTCGTGTTGGCGTAACTTACGCACATTGTCGGCATAGATACAAGCCTCTTGGTCTATCGTTGAACGGCATTGGATGATTCCATTCAAATCACGCTTAGGCTTATAGTTGAATGTTCCATCCGGCAAGATACGTGCAATGGACGACTTGTCCCAAACAGGTGTGGATATAGTCCGGTTAATAGATTCCACCACACGGCTTGCCCGTTTAGAACCTCTCTTGTAAACCGGGTACGACTCTATAATCAGACACCACTCTTCTTTGTAATTCGACCTTCTGAGCTTGACGGTCACTTTGGTATTAGGTAATGCTTTCTTCATAACGACTTATATAATTTATCAATTTCAGATTTGGGAACATAAACATAATTACCAATTTGGCGTGTAGGAATAGAATGACGGCGTATGTGCTTAAAGACACTGCTGTCATTGATATGGAACTTTTTGGCAATCTCTCCGATAGTGTAACAGTCTTTGGGTTCAAAGGACAATGCTTCCTTTTTTCTCTTTCTACTGCCAGCCTTTGTTTTGAAGTGTTCATCCATATACTGCCGACTAAGGCGTGTCAGACGCTGACCAAAATTGTATGATGGTATCAAGCCCTTCCGTATCATACGATAAAGTACATCTTTGCTAATACCGTAAATCAGCATAGACTCTTTAACTGTCAGATACCCCTTGTTGGATGGTATTCGCCTGACTAATGCTTGACGTATTGCCTCTTTCTCTTTTGCGATTTGCCTTTTCTTGTATGCCCTCTTGGAACAAGTTGGACAACAATACTTTGACATCAATGTGGGAGGAGTAAAGATTTTACCACACTCCTCACAACTTCTTTGAATGGTGTAATTTCCTCTTGGCATATTCTTCTCGTTATAAATGGTTTATATCAATCTAAGTTGTACCTTATCGCCAAATAAGACGTGTCGCAAATATGTCGCAAATAAGAGATAAAAAAGCCCATAGAAAACGCATAGCAACCATGAACCCCATAAACGCAAAAAGCGTGCAACTCATTGAGCTGCACGCTTTTGCTTATTGTTTATTATTTGTTTACTTATCGGAATCATTTAACTTCCTCAAAGATAATCATTACTGAATATCAATACATTATATATTGCTTGGTACAGATATGATTACTTTGCTCCAGTTACTACATATTTAAGCCTTAGAAAAAGCAGAAAAACCGCCACAGGAAAACTTTAACTTAGTTTAACTATGCTATTTTGTGTGATTTCTGTTTTCTCTTGTTTTCAAATAGTCTTGGATATTTTCTCTTGTTATGGTTTTGCTTTCAAAAATCACTGATTACTATGTGATTGCAAAAATACACCTACGATTTGTCTATCGTTTTTTATGAAAATCTATTGTACCTTTGCATAGGGAAAATAAACAATAATAGGTATGAAGCAAAAACAAGATATACTTCACTCTCTGATAATCGAGGTTACTATGGTGCTATTAGCTTCAATGATAGCGTTTCAAGTATGCAATATGCTTGGAATACGAATGAGTTTGATTCCATTAGTTATGGTCATCGGATATGTCATACAAAAACTACTACACCATCTTTGCATTATCTTAGCAAGGTATCTTGTTGATGCAATTCCTCCATCATTGCTAATATCTGTCAAAAAGTGTGTGAGTAAAAAGACACAGCCTTTAGCGTATTCACCTACCTCAAACAATGAAGAAGTCCAGAAAAAGCGACTGGAGCTATTTCATTATGAATACCAACGTGAGCAACAACAATACCAATGGCAAAAAGAAAGAGAAGAAGATGAAAAATTGAATGCTATCCTGAGATACACACGAGATACATTTAAACGGTTTGATTTGGAGGAAATAGAGATTTACCAAATATGCGAATCTGTCCGCTATTTTGCAATTAACCGTCAAGTGCTTTCTGCAACCGAAATTCATATCAAGAAGCGCACGTCCCTCACTCAAATCTCGTTGAAGAACTTTGCTTGGAATATCGCTTTTCAATATAATATAGGTAGAGATATGACTACATCATTTGTAATGGCGACATTTGCAGAGTGGTTTGCCAATTCCACATTTGATACTGTTAGAAAGAATCTGCGTACAACCACAGGACGGCATAAGATTGAAATAGACGAAAATATTTTGGCAAAGTACAATGTGCAGACCCATTAGCAAAATTAAATTTATGCATGTTTCGCATAATAAGATTAGGCCAACCCCTTATCATATATGACATTCAATAGTTCGTTTGCTAGTTTGGTATCTGAAATTTTAATGATACTGTCTTCTTCTGTTGAATATCCAAGAACATTAACACTACCATACCAGATGGCCGTTTTATCAATGATACAGGCGCATAACGATAGTTTTGGAACAATCCTTATGAATAACCCTTGATTCTTTAGATACTCGGTTTGTTCGTTCTCGGTTGTTGTAAAAATAGCAACATCAATACCATTTGCCTGAAGTTCAAGCAAGTTTTTTATAAGCGCGTTCCGCTCTACACGGTAAAGTCTTGGAGATGATATTACAACAGATTGATTTGAGCTTTTCATTTCTTGAACAATGGGATAACGGAACGTATTCCCATTGAAGATTTGCCCTTCACACGATGATAAATGCAAGTCCTCAGTCGCATCAAATAAAGTCGATACTTCTTTCGTAAGAACACGATAACCAATGGCTGAATATCCCTTTAGCCGTTTACGATACATACTTTCGCACACAGGTTCGTGTATGTCAATATAATCATAAATGCGAACATCTGTTTTACCTTCATTCTCTCTATGCAATCGACCTGCATATTGGGCAACCAATCCTTTCCACGAAATAGGAAGAGCAAGAAATAGTGTATCAAGCCTTGGATAATCAAAGCCCTCTCCTACATATTTTCCTGTAGCGACTATTACAAGAGGAGCGTCCCGTGGAATATCCTGTAGTTTTTGTATAATTTCACGTTTATGTTTGCTCGTACCCTCTCCTGTAAGTTTTATAACATTAGCTACTTGTGGTTCAAGCATTTTCGTAATCAACTCGACATGAGAAGTTCTACTTGTCAGTATAATTGGTGTACGACCTGAGGCTACTGCGTTAAGAACATCTTCTATGATGAGATTATTTCGCATCTCAGATTCCGCAAGTGATTGTGAGAGTGCCGTAAATGTATGTTTGTCGTCTGTAACGGGTCGATACGAAGTAAACCTCGGCACAAGATAACGTTGAAACGATTGTTTTTGTATCTGTGCCTTAGCATCAACTGAAAATCGAATCGGGCCACATTGCATAAAAATAATTGGCTGTAGTCCGTCTTTGCGAATTGGAGTGGCAGTAAGCCCATAAACATAATGAGCCGTAACGTGTTTTAGAACATTTTCAAAAGTTATTGAAGATACATGATGACATTCATCAACAATAACCATTCCGTAATCTTGTACAAAAGACTTGACTTCACCATCTTCAAAGCAAGATTGCATAAGAGCCACATCAACAACTCCATGCAATGTATTTGAAGTTGAATCAAGACTTCCGACTGGAGAAAAGACTTTCTTTCTACCACGTTTCTTAGGTACGTTATCCTCTATGAAATCAATATCAAGAAATTCAGAAAGGCGTTCGTGCCATTGCATAAGCAATGCTTTAGAATGTACCAAGATAAGTGTATTTATCTTTCTTTGGGCAATCAATGCTGCCGCTGTAACAGTCTTTCCAAAAGCGGTTGTTGCCGACAATACTCCATTTGTATGGGGCATAAGTGAATTAATGGCTTCTAACTGCTCATCACGTTCTTTACCCTTAAAGGCTATCGCAATAGATTTGCCATGGTTGGTTTTATCAATTATTTCATAATCAATACTTAGAGAAGACAACATGGCTATTATAGCCTCTTCGCACCCCCGAGGCATAACAAGAAACTCATCATTGAAATCAGCGCGACAGATAATGCGAGGAATGTTATATGTTGAAATACGCATTGCCTGCTTACTGTAAAAATCAGGATTCTTGAAGGCGGCAAATCGCTTCAACTGATTAATCACCTTGCTGGAAATTGAACTTAATGGGATATAAATATTGTCGGATTTGTTGATTTTAAGTTTACTATCAAAGTCTGTCCGTGCGACTTCTTGTACAATAGGTATTTCCCAAGGCTTTGCTTCCGAAGATGTGGCTAATGCTCCAAAATCCTCTTGTTGATGTTCAACCAACAATCTATCCACGACACATTCGTCAATTCTCTTGACATTGTACAAATATGCCCATTGGTCTTTGAATGGAAGAAATTTATCATCAACAAAAACGCTGTTTCCCACTTTTCTTGCTCCACCTTGTAATGGTAGTGCTATTAGATTTCCAAATCCTCCTTCCGGTATTCTATCTTGGTTTGGAAAGAAACGGTCGTATGAATCAAAAGAAATTCTTCCATTCCGCTTCATAGCTTCCGTAAGAATGATATTACCAAACCGTCTCACTTTAATAGCTGGAATCGCATCAGTGAAGAAGACCCATACATGTGCTCCATTTCCAGACCTTGAACGCTCAATGCTACATGGGACATTCCAATCTCGACAAACAGAAACGAATGCCAACACATCATCCTTATATCCGTGAGTGCAGTTTTTGTCATCAAAATCAGCGCACAGAAAAGAGCATTTATTATCCGGAGTAATGACATACAGGCCGATAACATCACATCCGTTTTCGTCTTTACCTTCCAAATGACGATATATGTCTTGGTTTGTCAATGACGCAAAATTACGGTTGGGACATTCCGTACATTTATGTTTTTTCTTGTCGCATATTCCTCTACGCCATTCGTTGATACAGACTGGTTGATAGCCACCTTTTTCTGTGGTTTTGCTGAACCATCGTCGTGCAAATACATCATCCCTTCCTTTGAAAAAGCTATGGAATAATTCTATTTTCTCATCAAGAGAGAAATATACAGGAGGAAATGAGATAGAAGAGAATACTGATTCCTCATCCATTCTGTTTGTAGTAGAATAGGCAATGCCGTATTGCCGAAGGATTGATTTCAATTCTTCGTTTTCCGCAAGAAGGCTGTCGTATTTTCTGACAAGTGTGTCGTATTTCTCCTTAAAGTTATCCATCATACGCTTAGAGATTCTTTTGACACTCACGGCTCTTTCATTTAAGCTTAGATAAAGGCACATAATTCCCCCACCCACTTCTTATGGGAAGTAGGGATTTTGTTATGATTGATACCCAAAACGTTACGAATCCTCTGAAATTACAAATTATCTCATTTTTGATCCAGCATATGTATCATTGCGGTAAAGTCCAAAGAAAGTTCTCTAATAAGTTCGGCCGTTCCCTTAGCCTTGTCGGAGAGCTTTTTCCTTTTACCTTTCCATATAGAAAGTATTGCCAGTACTATCCTCTGTATCGTGTCAAGGTTTCTGGCGGACCTTGCACTATTCCGCCTGATGAAGTCCTGCCTCAGGTTGCGGTCAAGGTCCCAGTGCATGCTTTCTATTGCCCAATGCATTCTGGCTATTGTACTCAGCCGCCTGGCACTTCCGTGAAAACTGGAGACATAGAACCTCCTCTCGGAAGATTTCTGACCATCAGATTTTCTCTCCGTTGCAGTCCGTATTTCGACAACCGTCAGATTTCCATTCCACTTTTTCCTGTCCGTAATCAGGTCATTTCCACGAAAGATACGGCATACTCTGGTCTCTATTCTGCCATGTTCAAGAAAAGGGCCTTCCGAATATACATCCACAGGCTCTGCAAGTTCGACATTGTCCTCAACCCCATATCGCAGAGTTCTCTGGTTTGCCTTCAGCTCGATAAGGAAATCACCGCCTTTTTCCCGGATTTTATCTATGATGGCTTTCTGGAAGGACATGGCGTCTGCCGTAACTATGCATCCTGACACATCCACCTTGTCCAACAGTTTGGGTACGGAAGTTATCTCGTTGCTTTTTTCTTCACACATGTCCGTGGCAAGGGTGAAACCTCCTTCAAGGGAATAGGCGGATACGATGTCGGGGGTGCGTCCGTTTTCAAGTACCGTCCCTCTCATTGCCTTGCCGTCAATACAGAGGATGTCTCCGGCACAACCGACAAGCTCATCATGGAAGGTGGAGGTAAATTCAGACATCCGCTCAGACATGGCTTCATCATCAATATGTTTGAATATACGGCAGAGCGTAGGTTCAGAAGGCACACCGTCCAACAAAATTCCTAAAGAGCGGAAGCGTTTCAGATTACGCTCGCCGAATCTGATTATATCCGGTCTTGTCATACACTTGCCCAGCCGTCCGAGTATTACAAGGAGAAGAATATCTTCCAGCTTGTATTTGTAGTTTCCCTTGTCTGTCCTGCGGTAATCCGGCACTGATTTCACAAATTCTTTCAGATGTTTCATTATGCTGCCACGACGGCAGAATGCATGTTTCTTTTTTATATATTAGACATGCAAAATGTTGCATATCAGCAAAATAAATCTTATTTTCGCATAGCGAAAATTAAGGCGGAAATCAAAAAACGACCTCTGTCGCATTTGATTTCCGCCTACAAAAATAATTTTATATGAACGATAAAAAGAAACACCGGAAGCGGTGCTTCCTGCATCGCTGTGCGCAAAAATAATGGTTTTTCGGAGAATAACAAGGATTATAGAGGTTGTTTTAAATGAAAGAGCCGTGGTTGACACTTACAAAAATACGAAAAAGGACCCAGACTATTGAATATAATTCACTATATTTGCAGAATAAAATTACATCTAAGAATGAAGCTAAATAGAATAAAGGCAGTCTTGACAGACAAAGGTATCTCGCAGACATGGCTAGCCAAACAACTTGACAAAAGTTTTAGCATGGTTAATGCCTATGCTTGTAATAGAATCCAGCCCAATTTGGATACGTTACAGCAGATTGCGGAAATACTTCAAGTGGATTTAAAAGAATTGATAACGGACAAAAACGAACGTCAATAGCGTTTGTCGTTATCAATTATTTTTACACTACAACTTCTGATAATATAAAAATATAGGAATATATGACACCGGAAGAAAAAGCTCGAATTAAAATTGACCAATGGCTGACCGAAGCCGGTTGGAAAGTTATAAACCGAGAAGAATATGAACCGACTTGTACGGCTGTAGCCATAAGGGAAGGATTGCTAAAAGGTAATCTTGAAGCCGATTATTTCCTTTTTATAAATGGAAAGGCTGTTGGTGTGCTTGAAGCCAAGCGTGAAGAAACGGACGCTTTCTCGGCAAAAGTGTGTGAGCAAGCTGCACTATATGCTAAAAGTGTACCCAATATCTACCAAACGTATCAGAAGCCATTACCCTTTATCTTTACCTCCAACGGCAAGGAATTATATTTCTGTGATTTTCGCGAAAAGGATGCTTGTTTCATCCAAATAATGACTATACCCACACCGCACGAACTGGTTAAGAAGTTGGGAATAAATGATTATTTTGCCGGACTACCTACTCTGCGCAAAAAAGGGTTGCGTAATTGCCAATATGAAGCCGTTACAGAACTGGAGAAAAGTTTTCGCACAGGTCAAAATCGTGCATTGATGGTTCTTGCCACAGGTGCAGGTAAAACATATACGGCTTGCCTTGCTGCATATCGTATGTTGTCATACACTCCTATGCGCAGAATCTTGTTCCTTGTGGATAGGAACAATCTTGGAAAACAAGCTGAAGGAGAGTTTGGCACATTCCGATTGACTGAAAACGGTGATGCTTTCAACACAATATTCACTGTCAACCGTCTTCGTTCTGCTTCCATTCCTGCTGATAGCAATGTAGTTATATCAACCATACAACGCCTTTTCTCTTTCTTGAAAGGAGAAGCCATAGAAGATACGGATGATGATGACGACAACGAACTAACGGAAGAAGTCGCCTTGCCTGATAATCCGAATTTGCCCCACGATTACTTTGACATGATTATCATAGATGAGTGCCACCGCTCTATCTATGGAAACTGGCGCAAGGTACTCGAATACTTTGACACGGCAAAACTAGTGGGACTGACGGCAACCCCTATTCCAGAAACAATAGCATTCTTCAATAACAATCGTATCGTCAACTATACTTTGGAAAAGAGTATTGTGGACGGTGTAAATGTGGATTGCCGTGTATATCGCATCAAGACAGAAGCTACCGAAAACGGTGGAGCTATATTGGAAGGAGAAAAAGTAAAAGAGGAGACTCGCTATACAGGAGAGATAAAAACAATCAGCAACAAAGAGACAAAGACCTACACCAATAAAGAACTGAACCGAAGCATTATCAACCCGGCACAAATCAAACTAATACTCTCCACTTATCGTGATGCGGTCTATACCGAGATGTTCAACGACCCACAGCGTGAACCAAATATGGACTATCTGCCCAAGACTTTGATATTTGCTCTCAACGAAGCCCATGCCACCAACATAGTGCAGATAGCGAAAGAAGTGTTTGGACGTACTGATGACCGTTTCGTTCAGAAAATCACTTATTCGGCAGGAGATAGCAATGAACTGATACGACAATTCCGAAACGATAAGGATTTCCGTATTGCCGTGACTTGCACATTGGTTGCAACAGGTACGGACGTAAAACCGCTGGAGGTGGTGATGTTTATGCGTGATGTAGAGTCCCAATCTCTTTATGTTCAGATGAAAGGTCGTGGCGTGCGTACCATCGGAGATGAGCAGCTACGCAATGTTACTCCAAATGCCTTTAGCAAGGATTGCTTTTACTTGGTGGATGCTGTGGGTGTTACAGAACACGAAAAGACTGTCCCTACAGCAACTGATGAGCCTACGACAAAGACCATTACCCTCAAAGAATTATTGGAACGGATTAGTCATGGTTATATCCCCGATGAATATCTGAAACGGCTTGCAGCAACACTTGCCCGAATCTATAACAGAGCTGATAATTCTCAACGAAAAGAGTTTGAGAACTTGGCTCACGGTGATATGAAGGAATTGTCGGCAAGAATCTACACTGCGCTTGAAAACGACACACTTCCTCCTTTTATAAATGCAAATGAACCCAATAGCGAACGCAAAGGATTGGTTTCTCCACTTGCAAATCATGCGGATGCCAGAAGATATTTGCTTATCCTTGCTGCCGGATTTGTCAATACATTGATGCCGGGCGAGGACACGCTTATCTCAAAAGGTTTCTCCGTAGAAGAAGCAAAAAGTACGACGGAGGCATTCGAGGAGTTCTGCAAAGAACATAGTGACGAGATAGAAGCTTTACGCATTATATATAATAATGAAGGAGAGCCAATCACTTATTCAATGTTGAAGGACTTGGAGAATAAACTCAAAATGGCGAATAACCATTTTACGTCCAAACAACTTTGGAACTCCTATGCCATAGTCAATCCAGCGGTTGTAAGACGTTCCACAACAAAGGAAGAAAGTGATGCCCTGACCAATATCATACAGTTGGTTCGTTTCGCTTACCATCAGATTGAAAAATTGGATAGCGTGGTTACCACCTCCAAGCAATACTTCAACTTGTGGCTGGGACAAACGCAACGTAACATAACAGACAAACAGCGAGAAGTAATCAGCCGCATTGTAGATTATATTGCATCCAATGGAGCTTGCACTATTAGAGACATCCGAGAGGACGATGCAACCCAAGCGGCTCAAATGATACGAGCCTTTGGTAATATGCAGAAGGCAGACGAGGCTTTGCACTCACTTTACACATTTGTAGTTTTAAGAAAATCAGCATAATATAATGGCAACAAATAACGCAACAGAGCAGTCGCTCACAAAAAAGGTTTGGAATTTGGCAACAACCCTTGCCGGACAAGGCATCGGCTTCACCGACTATATCACCCAACTGACCTATCTTCTGCTTTTGAAGATGGATGCCGAGAATGTAGAAATGTTTGGAGAGGAATCAGCTATACCCACCGGTTATCAGTGGATGGACTTAATCTCTCTTGACGGATTGGATCTGGTCAAGCAGTATGAAGATACGCTAAAGCAGCTCAGCGAACAAGAAAACCTAATTGGCACAATTTATACCAAAGCCCAAAACAAGATTGACAAGCCCGTTTATCTCAAAAAGGTTATCTCGATGATTGATGAAGAGCAGTGGCTCATCATGGATGGAGATGTAAAGGGTGCTATCTATGAAAGCATTTTGGAGAAGAATGGTCAGGATAAGAAGAGCGGAGCCGGGCAATACTTTACGCCTCGTCCATTGATTAAGGCAATGGTAGATTGCATCGCTCCACAAATGGGCGAAACGGTTTGTGATCCGGCTTGTGGTACTGGAGGTTTCCTGCTGACGGCATACGACTATATGAAAGATCAATCCGCCAACAAGGAAAAGCGTGACTTTCTGCGTAACAAAGCTTTGCATGGAGTAGACAATACACCATTAGTTGTAACGCTTGCTTCCATGAACCTCTATCTGCATGGTGTCGGTACAGACCGAAGCCCGATTGTATGCGAGGATTCTTTGGAGAAAGAGCCTTCCACGCTTGTTGATGTGATTCTTGCCAACCCTCCTTTCGGCACTCGTCCGGCAGGTTCGGTAGATATTAACCGTCCCGATTTCTATGTCGAGACAAAGAATAACCAGTTGAATTTCCTCCAGCACATGATGCTGATGCTCAAAACAGGAGGACGTGCTGCGGTGGTATTACCCGATAATGTTCTTTTTGAAGCCGGAGCAGGTGAAACTATCCGCAAACGCTTGTTACAGGATTTCAATCTTCACACCATCCTGCGCCTACCCACCGGTATTTTCTATGCTCAGGGAGTGAAAGCCAACGTATTGTTCTTTACAAAGGGGCAACCCACTAAAGAGGTTTGGTTCTATGACTATCGTACCGATGTGAAGCACACTTTGGCAACCAATAAATTGGAACGACATCACTTGGATGATTTCATTTCCTGCTACAATTCCGGTAACTTAGCCGAACGAAAAGAAACATACGATGCCGAGAATAATCCACAAGGGCGTTGGCGCAAATATGCTGTGGACGAACTATTGGCTCGCGACAAAACCAGTCTCGACATCACTTGGATTCGTCAAGGTGGCGAAGTGGACGACCGCTCATTATCGGAACTAATGGATGAGATAAAGGAGAAAAGCGATACTATCAGCAATGCCGTGGCAGAGCTGCAAAAGTTATTGGTAAATATAGAGGAGGACTAAATTTTATGGGCAAAGACATCATCACAAACAATCAAGAAATAAACAACTTGTTTCAAAAAGTTGTTGACCTTATCACTCAGGCAAGGAAACGTGTGGCGACAACAGTCAATATCGCTGAAGTCTATACAAAATTCCATATTGGCCAATATATAGTAGAATATGAACAAAAGGGAGAGATTAGAGCTGAATACGGAAAGACTGTACTGAAAGAACTCTCTAAACGTCTGACTGACAGATTAGGAGACGGTTGGGGATATTCAACTTTAAAAAACATCAAACAGTTCTATTTAGTTTATGCGAAAAGGCTAAACACTGTCGAGCCAATTGAAAACAGCAAACTTAGGTTGCAAAATGAGGAAAGGAAATACGATCAAGATTTAGTGCAGGATAAAAAGGACAAACACTGTTTAGCCTTTTCAGAAGAATCATTTACTCTTTCGTGGTCACACTATCTAATATTGATGCGTATAACAGACCCAATGGCTCGAAGATTCTATGAAATTGAGTGCCGACAACAAGATTGGAGTGTGCGACAACTCAGCCGGCAAGTGGCATCTTCGCTTTACGAACGTCTTGCGCTCTCACGTAACAAAGACGAGGTGATGCGGTTGGCACAGGAGGGACAAACCCTTGAAAAGCCATCTGACATTATCAAGAACCCCATTACATTAGAGTTTCTTGGTCTAAAGCCTGATGCTGTATACTCGGAAACTAAACTAGAGAATGCCATTATCAGCAAGATGCAGCAATTCCTATTGGAACTTGGCAAGGGATTTCTTTTTGAGGCTCGTCAAAAGAGATTTACATTTGATGAACAACATTTCTATGTTGACTTAGTGTTCTACAATCGCTTGCTACAATGTTATGTGCTTATAGACTTGAAGATAGAGAGACTTACCCATCAAGACTTAGGACAGATGCAGATGTATGTCAATTATTACGATCGCCACGTCAAACAAGATTTTGAAAAGCCGACAATTGGCATCCTGCTGTGTAAGGAGAAAAACGATGCACTTGTGGAACTTACCTTACCCAAAGATGCCAATATATACGCCTCGGCATATCAGCTCTATCTCCCTAACAAAGCTCTATTGCAGGCCAAGGTAAAGGAGTGGATTGAAGAGTTTGAAGAGAGTGAAGAAGAGAAACAAATAAACAAAAACTAATTGTGCAGCCAAGAACTGCACAAACTGTCCAACCAAAAATTGGACAAATAGATTAACTGGTATGGATACTAAGAAATTACGTCAAAAGATACTCGACCTTGCCATTCATGGTAAACTCGTCCCTCAAGACCCGAATGATGAGCCTGCATCTGTTCTCCTTGAACGTATCAAGGCAGAAAAGGAGCGACTGATAAAAGAGGGTAAAATTAAAAAGAGCAAAAAGTCTACAAAGGCTTCTGATACGCCCCATTATGAGAATGTACCGTTTGAGGTGCCGGAATCGTGGGTGTGGTGTAAATTCCAAGATTGCATGGATGTTCGTGACGGAACTCATGATTCACCTAAATATACTCAAGAAGGCTACCCTTTAATCACTAGTAAAGATTTTAAGAACGGACAATTTGACTTTTCAAAAACCAGATATATCTCAGAAGTAGATTATAAAAATATTATCAAACGCTCAAAAGTTGATATTGGAGACATATTGTACTCTATGATAGGAGGAAATATCGGAAGTATGATTTACATACAGCATGATAATTATTTTGACATGGCAATAAAAAATGTTGCTCTTTTTAAGCCTTATCAAAATAGCGACATTAGTACAAAATATATCGCTTATTTCTTAGAATCAAAAATAAAAGAGTATCAAGCAATAGCTATTGGTGGTGCGCAACCTTTTGTTGGATTAGATATTTTTAGGAACACTCTTGTACCATTACCTCCACTTGCAGAGCAACATCGCATTATAACAGAAATAGAGAAATGGCTTGCTTTGATAGACCAAATAGAACAAGGCAAAGTCGACTTACAGACCATCATCAAACAAACCAAAAGTAAAATTCTTGACCTTGCCATTCACGGAAAGCTCGTACCGCAAGACCCGAACGACGAGCCAGCCATTAAACTCTTGAAACGCATAAATCCCGACTTCACACCTTGTGATAACGGGCATAGTAGGAAGTTACCACAAGGATGGGCGTATTGTCAACTTAGTAATGTACTTAAAATCACAATGGGGCAATCCCCTAAAGGAGATTCATTAAATAATAAAAGAGGTATAGAATTTCATCAAGGGAAAATATGTTTTTCAGATAAATTTCTTTTAGAGTCTGGTATATTTACAAATGAGCCCACAAAAATAGCAGAACCTAATTCCATCTTATTATGTGTTCGAGCCCCAGTTGGAGTTGTGAATATAACAAAAAATCAAATATGTATTGGGCGTGGATTATGTGCTTTAACCCCTTTTGAAGGTAATGTGGATTTTTATTTCTATTTACTTCAAACCTTGCAAGATAGCTTTGATAATCAATCAACAGGGACTACGTTTAAAGCAATATCAGGAGAGATAATAAGAAATGAGAATATTATTTTACCGCCTCTTGCAGAGCAACAACGCATAGTTCAAAAAATAGAAGAATTATTTCATGTCTTTGACAACATTCAAAACGCCTTAGAAGTGTAATCCAATACACTTCTAAGGGTTGGTGTGATTTTACCAGTTCACCACCTTATCTACAATCTTCTGTTGCTCACTGGCTGTTCTACGAAGATAGATACGAGTAGTTTCTATGCTTTCATGCCCCATAAGGTCGGCAAGTAGAGCAAGGTCGTTAAAGCGGTCAAGAAAGTTCTTGGCAAAACGATGACGGAATGAATGAGGATAAACTACCTCCTTGTTCATTCCATATTTTTCAGCAAAATGCTTGAGTTGAGAAGCGATTCCACGAGTAGTAATACGCTGTCCGAAACGGTTCAGGAAGATATAGCCCGATGTCAAGCCTTGACTTTTCAACCACTTTTCTGCTTCTGTCCGTAAATTCTTGGGGATGTATAGCCGTCGAATCTTTCCACCTTTACTATACAAATCAAGATAGCCCACTTTGATGTGTTCCGCTTTGATGTGGAGTAATTCACTAACACGTGCTCCGGTGGCAGCCATAAACCACACAATAAAATACCACTCCTCATAACCATCAGCTTTAAGCCGTGCTTTGAGAAATTTGTAATCGGCATCGCTGATTACATTTTCCAAAAAGTTCTTTTGTTGCACCTTTACGAACTTCACTTTTAGTTTTTCTTGTTTCGTAAACTCCAAGAACTTATTGATACCTTGCAATCTCAGGTTCACAGTCTGCGGCTTGAAGTTCTCTACCAAATACCCCTTGTATGCCAAAAGGTTCTTCTTGTTTACTTCTCCATAATGGTTGAGGAAATACTGCACCGTCCACACATAAGAGGTGACGGTGTTCTTGGCAAGATTAGTTTTTGCCAAATAATTTTTGAATTTTGTTACCATATTACATTGATTTATAATGAATACAGTAACAATATAGCAGAACGTATCGGGCATTATACGCAGTTGCCTGATGGATGGACTGCTTGTAGGCTTGAACAAGTAGCAGACATATTGGATAATTTACGAAAACCGATTAATTCTAGTGAACGAGATTCACGTATAAGGAATAGGCAAATCGATGAATTGTACCCTTATTATGGTGCGACAGGTCAAGTTGGACTGATAGACGACTATATTATAAATGGCAATTATTTATTGCTTGGTGAAGATGGTGCACCATTCCTTGATAAAAATGCAATTAAGGCATATTCTATTAGTGGAAAAAGCTGGGTAAATAATCATGCTCATATCCTATCTCCTAAAATTGATTTTGAATTTCTACAGTACTCACTTAATCAAATTGATTATTCTGAATACGTAAATGGAAGTACACGCTTGAAACTTACGCAAACCGATATGCGTTCTATTAAAATAATGCTACCCCCATTAGCAGAACAAAAACGAATTAAGTCTAAAATACAGATTTTGTTTTCTCAATTGGATTTGATGATGGAGAGTCTATAAACTTTCCATTATCAAATCTAAAGACATAAACGCTTTAGTTATAGCCTTTATAATCTTTTGTTGTTCCTTGTAAGGTGGAATAGGAACTTCGATAGCTTTAAATATTTTCTTGTTCAAGTGAGGAATGGCAGACCCAACCTTACTTTCTCTCAAGATTTTCCTATGCAAGTTGATAACTTGTAGTACATATTCTTCGTTCATATTTTCGTTGATACGCAACTGCTTGAAAGTACTACCTTGATAGCCGTCAATCGAACTCCGGAAAACCTCACCAGAGTTCTCGCCATCAACTAGAATCAAGAGAGTGTTTGCAGTTACAAACTTGCCGGAAAGCAAAGACTTTGCCTCCCGTTCTCCACGCAAAAATTTTACATCAAGATTGATTCGTTTAATGCCACTTTGCTTTTCTCCATCTGTTAATTGCATAAAGTTTGCATAGATGCAATTTGCCATCCATCAGGCAACTGCGTATAATGCCCGATACGTTCTGCTATATTGTTACTGTATTCATTATAAATCAATGTAATATGGTAACAAAATTCAAAAATTATTTGGCAAAAACTAATCTTGCCAAGAACACCGTCACCTCTTATGTGTGGACGGTGCAGTATTTCCTCAACCATTATGGAGAAGTAAACAAGAAGAACCTTTTGGCATACAAGGGGTATTTGGTAGAGAACTTCAAGCCGCAGACTGTGAACCTGAGATTGCAAGGTATCAATAAGTTCTTGGAGTTTACGAAACAAGAAAAACTAAAAGTGAAGTTCGTAAAGGTGCAACAAAAGAACTTTTTGGAAAATGTAATCAGCGATGCCGATTACAAATTTCTCAAAGCACGGCTTAAAGCTGATGGTTATGAGGAGTGGTATTTTATTGTGTGGTTTATGGCTGCCACCGGAGCACGTGTTAGTGAATTACTCCACATCAAAGCGGAACACATCAAAGTGGGCTATCTTGATTTGTATAGTAAAGGTGGAAAGATTCGACGGCTATACATCCCCAAGAATTTACGGACAGAAGCAGAAAAGTGGTTGAAAAGTCAAGGCTTGACATCGGGCTATATCTTCCTGAACCGTTTCGGACAGCGTATTACTACTCGTGGAATCGCTTCTCAACTCAAGCATTTTGCTGAAAAATATGGAATGAACAAGGAGGTAGTTTATCCTCATTCATTCCGTCATCGTTTTGCCAAGAACTTTCTTGACCGCTTTAACGACCTTGCTCTACTTGCCGACCTTATGGGGCATGAAAGCATAGAAACTACTCGTATCTATCTTCGTAGAACAGCCAGTGAGCAACAGAAGATTGTAGATAAGGTGGTGAACTGGTAAAATCACACCAACCCTTAGAAGTGTATTGGATTACACTTCTAAGGCGTTTTGAATGTTGTCAAAGACATGAAATAATTCTTCTATTTTTTGAACTATGCGTTGTTGCTCTGCAAGAGGCGGTAAAATAATATTCTCATTTCTTATTATCTCTCCTGATATTGCTTTAAACGTAGTCCCTGTTGATTGATTATCAAAGCTATCTTGCAAGGTTTGAAGTAAATAGAAATAAAAATCCACATTACCTTCAAAAGGGGTTAAAGCACATAATCCACGCCCAATACATATTTGATTTTTTGTTATATTCACAACTCCAACTGGGGCTCGAACACATAATAAGATGGAATTAGGTTCTGCTATTTTTGTGGGCTCATTTGTAAATATACCAGACTCTAAAAGAAATTTATCTGAAAAACATATTTTCCCTTGATGAAATTCTATACCTCTTTTATTATTTAATGAATCTCCTTTAGGGGATTGCCCCATTGTGATTTTAAGTACATTACTAAGTTGACAATACGCCCATCCTTGTGGTAACTTCCTACTATGCCCGTTATCACAAGTGATTTCTGCCTTCGAGTTGATGCGTTTGAGCAGTTCTGAGGCAGGTTCATCGTTTGGGTCTTGTGGTACGAGTTTGCCGTGAATGGCAAGGTCAAGAATCTTACTCTTGGCTTGCTTGATGGTTGCCTGCAAATCTTCCTTTCCACTTTCTATAACGTCAATCAAAGAGAACCAGTGTTCAATTTCTTTCACAATACGCTTTTGCTCAGCAAGAGGTGGCAATGGAATCATGCCATTACAAGCATCTGTTGTACTCAAGCGTGGCATCTTAACACCATATCCACATTGTTGCGTATAGTCAAGAAAATATGCCGAACGCAGTACATGATTAAGATAATATGAAGAAACATTACAGTATGAATTGAATGGCATTATTTCAGTTGTACAATATCCTGATTGTGGTGCGACCAAGACCTTATTCAGATATGTGCGTAATTTAGAGTATAGGATATCTCCTTTGTTGAATCTGTGCCGTACTCCTTTAATACTTCTTTTTGATCTAGAAAGTGTTTGAATGATTTTTGCTGTATCCTTTTCTAAATCTTCAAGTTCTAAAACCCAGTCGTCATCGGTTATGCTATCAACGGAAACATTATTACATTCGCCATAATTACTAATTTCTCCCAAAGTTGTCCACACCCACGAACTTGGTACCTCAAACGGTACGTTCTCATAATGGGGCGTATGTATTGTACATAATGAGTTAAAAACATTTAATGTGTTGCAACTTTAGTTTTTAATTACAGCACATCAAATAGGACGTTTATCTTCTCCTATAACTTTTCTTTTTATTCTGAATCTTAACCATTCCTATCGCAAACATCAGACACCTTCTTCGATAGGCTTCTTCCTCTTCATCGGGTTGACGACCATCCCATCGGATATCAGATGAAGAGTCACCTCCTCCAGAAGATACACTGATAGGAGTTCCACCTGCTAAAGCATCCGCTATGGCGAATATCTTTGACCGGAGTGATGGATTCGACAGTTGGTCAAGTATGGTGTCCAATATTGATTTTAACTCATCGTTGTTCTTTGAAAGTTGTTCGACATCCCTTTTTAACCGATAAAATTCCCCATACTCTGCCAATACATTTTGCTGTGCAGTCTTCACTTGTCTCTCCGCTTCATTTCTATAGAGAGCCTCTATTTGGCGGACGATCGAATTGAAACGCTTGGCTATTTCCTGATTCTGTTTCTCAATCCATTTGTCCGTAATAAACAGAGGATATTTCCCCGAAATACAAGGTGGATCAAAATCAATTTTGTAGTTTCTGAAAGGCTGTATTACAGAGCCAGCTTTTTCAAGGTCTTGGGTCAGTTTGTTCAATTCCTGCTCTTTTGTATGGAGTTTGTCAGCCTTGTCTTCAAGTTTGGATTGGTATTCTGAAATCTGTTTCTGTATATCCGCCTTTTGAAATTTGTATTCTTCAAGAGCTATTTTACCGGAAGCCAGTTCCTTGTCAATCTGTTCAAGTTGAGATTTAGACTTGAATATTTGCGATTCCAGTCTGTGTATCATAGTCTGTAATCCCTTAACCGCTTTCTCCGCCTGTTTTGCCTCTTTTGATAGCTTACGAATATAATCGCGTTTGTTCAAATGCTGCACATTGCGCCCATATATGCTGTCTCCTCGTTCAAGTCCGTATTTACTTCCGACCTCCTCATACAGCGATGTGTGCATTTCTTTCAATATCTGCCCATATTCAAACCTGTTCTTTCCGAACTTTGCAGACCACATGACACACTCACGACCGCTTTTAGGCCGGATACCGACTGGCACAACTAAAGCATGAATATGCGGGCTGCTCTCGTCAAGGTGAACCTGAAAGCCGACAATGTTTTCCTGACCATATCTTCGGGAACACCAATCATAAACATCCTTCGCCCAAAGTTCTATTTCCTCGCAGCGGTGCAGATGGCTGTTGTCTGATCCTTTCTCTAAATTGACGGTCTGATTGCCAAAAGCCATCTCAAGTGTACGTTCATGATTGCCGCCAAAGACAAATTTGGCGCAACAGTTCGGTTGAATCTTACTGTCCGGTTTGAATGGCTTCCAACCTAATTCCAACAATCGTTCCTGCAAACGGAGTTCAAGAGACTTCTCTTGATACCCCAACGGATGTATTTTGCCATCGGGACCAATCTCAAAATTCAGCCTCATTCTGGTCTTGTCATAATTGTTGGTAGGGTCTTGATTTTTACAATCGACCTTATCTTCGTTCCAACGCCTTTCGTTCTCGTTGGCTTCTGATGTGCCAAATGATTTGGCAGCTTCAACGTGCATTGCTTGTTTTATATCAGTATTCATAATCTCGTTTTTATACGTATTTCTAATAATTGGAGCTTGCTCCTGTGCCTATTCACATAGTGTGGCAGTAGCCGGATTTTATTGCTATCAGGCAAAAAGTCCTTATTGTGTTATGGACTTTCTATAAGTGACCGGAACAAGTTCCTTCGTTATTCAATAAGTTCTAACCCCAATTCATCAATGAGCGTCTGCAAAGCCGGATTGCGCTGTATCATCTTTGAAAGAATCATTTGTGGTGTATCGGTCATCAAGAGGAAATCGGCAATGTCCAATCCTTTCTTTCGTTGTTCATCAGTAGCGCATTGTTCTAATGTGTCACTCATTATAACCTTTGAGCAAACGGAGAAGAGCATAGCCATCTTGGATTGCCAAATCTCTTTTGCTCCTAAGTCCGGACACAACATTACCGTCCGACCTTTTAATACACCAACCGCATCTGCTTTGAAGCAGCCGTGCATTCCACCAGTAGCCAGCCATATAAATTCCGGCATATAATGAGTGGCTATCAAAGCAGACTTCTCACTCTCTACTATAGCAATCGGTTTGGCAGGATTATCAGACAACAGATGCTCACCAAACAAACATTGCTTTAGATTGTAGTCGACAAGGTTCAACTCGGTATGTACCCAACTTACATAACTTCTCGGCTCTTTTGTCCGATGTCCTGTTGTTGAATCATACAACATTATCTTTCCGGTTCGCACGTAGCCTTGCCTATCAATCTGCCAGTAGACAGTAGAGCCGCCCCATTTTTTTGATGTGCCAACACGATATAAATGGAATATTCGCTTTGTTTCATCCTTGCCCAATATACCTACCAGATAAATGTACAAAGGATTCATTGTGTAATTGGTAAGTGTTCGCTCCATTAGTTCTTTATCAATAAAGGAAGTAGGTGGCAATGAATGTGGCTGTGGCTTAGCATGTTCAATGCCATAATTGGAACCTTTTTCTATCAGCGTTGGATTATCCTTGAAATAATCAGAGGGCGTATAATGGTATTTGCACGACTGCTCATGGTCGCATCTGCCTACATAGTCAGGAAACGAAACTTCCCCTTGAGTATCAACGTAACGTATAAAACATTGTTTCTTTCCACACTGAGGACATGAAAGTTTAGAGCCTCGCTTATATTTTTGAAGGGTAAATCGGTATTCATTCATGCTTGATATTTTTTATAATTGCAGTCCGTGCAGTTTGCAGTTCTTGCAGTTTTGCAGGAAAACGGATGATACGAAAGTGCAAACTGCAACAACTGCAAGATGCAATGGGGATAGGTTATTGCAGTTTCTCATATTCCCCTCTCTTAATTTTCTTGATTATCTTATTCGTGGTAAGGCTGACCAAAGAATACATTACAGAGCGTTCGGAAAGCCCCACTTCTTTTCCTGCTTGAATGGCATCGGCAGTTGTGAATGTTGCAGAAAGACAATCAAGCAATTCTTTCTTTTGTGGTTCAATGCCCTCTACCAACATATATTTCTGAATGTCGGCATAACAACTTTCAAAGTAATCGCTTAATGCAATAGCTGATTTGATTGAATCGATGTCCACAAAATCTTTATGAACCTCACCACAAGCCCAGCGGAAGATTTGCATAACCAAAGCCAATCGTGCTGTAATCATCGGAGCTTTCATTATTCTGCTATCCACCAAGCCGTCATCTTGGATTTGATTGACTGCATGAATAGCATCATTGCGCCAATTGGTAAAATAGGCTTTTGCTTCCGAAGAAAAGTCCAAAATGTCAGGAACTATTTCGCCATCCTCATTTACTATAAAAGGCAAACTCATCACTTTGTTGATGATATTTTCCCACATAGACGAGTATTTGTCAAAAGTGGTAAAAGCGTTTTCTTCATCTTGCCAATCTGATATTTCCTGTGAAGACGGATAAACAAAAATTATTCTATCAATCAACCCATTGTCCTTATAGCCTTTATCTGTAAGTTCGTGCATTCGGGTGGTCTGCATCGTACCTACCATATTTATAAAAGGATGCTCTATGTGAATAGGTATGGGCATACTGCATCTGGAAATGTCTAAAGGTTTTCCGCTGAATGCAGTCAATAACTGTTCAATAAGTTGCCCTTTGCTGTATTGATTCACAGCATTGAACATTCCCATAATTTCATCCACATATACCACAATACCACGCTGGTTGTCATCAAGCGCACGCATTAAAGCTTCTGGGGTAAAGTCGGATATTATGGTTCTTCGCAAAATCGGTTTTTCTGGCAATGGAGTGCAATTTTCCTTCTTCCCTTTGTTGTCCTCTACCATATTATTATATTGCTCCATATCAGACTTGAATTGTTTGACAGCTTTGGCATCATGCTTGCGAATTGGGCGAAAAGCAAAGTCTAACGGGGGAGTTTTGCCCATTCCGGGGCGGCCAACCAATATCATATAGAGGGCAGGATTACTTATCCAGCCACCACGAATACGGATATTGACAGCATTACCGATGGCTGTTGAAATTGCCGCCAAAAGAGAAGCCATCATATATTCAATGGAATAATTCTCTTGTCGTGCCAATGCCAATACCATATCCTGAATTTTAGCAGGAAAAGCATTCAAAGGAATCTTGTCTTCAAGTATCCCTCCAAATTCCATTCTGATTGCATTGCATAAATCGAGTGAATCCATTAGAATCGGTTGTTTCTTTTAGACTTTATGAATCGGGCAGCTTCGTCCTCCAAGTCTTTTTCGGACTTTACCTTGCCATCTCGAAGCCACGCATCAATCTTCGATTTTAGAAACATGATACGTTTACCTCTTTTATGAAATGGGATTTGGTGGCAGCTTGTCCATCCATATACTGTTTGCTCTGCCGGATGACTGGGAATATAATCGCACAACTCCTTTAAGTTCATCCATTGCTCGGTTGGAATACTCGGACTTTGAGTGTTGAGACCGTCAATCTTAGAATCCAGTTCATTCAATTTATCCATCATCCACGACATTGCCTTGGGTAAATCTTCAAAAGTAATGTTCTTTTCACTCATACTGCTATCTGATTTATGTTTGATTTTTCGGCAAAGTAATCGTGATTTAGCATACTGATTTTATGATGGACTGTGTCACATAAAGAAACAGCAGCGAAACAGAAATACCATAAGGAATATGTATTGATTATCAATGCAAATGATGAAAAACGTCAGTAGTAGTTTTTTATGGTAATGTACCCAATCATAAGGAAATCATTAGGTGGTCATAATAACAGCTCATAGGTAAAAACAAAAAGCCACCCACGCAGAATCTACGCAGATGGCTATGCCTATCAAGTGGGACAACACTTTTATTCCGTTTGTGATAAAGCTAATTTGATAGTTTCTGTTGCTTTCTCCTTTTTCTCATCTACAACCTTGGCATACACTTGAGTGGTTCGTACATTGGTATGCCCCAACATTTTGCTAACGGTATAAATGTCCGTTCCTCCAGCCAGTTGAAGGGTAGCGTAGCTGTGCCTAAAGCAATGGAAGGTAATGTGCTTGGTAATTCCGGCAGCTTCAACCCATTTTTTAACAGGGCGATTTATCCATGATGGGTCAGGTAATCCGGCAAACACTAATAATTCTCCTTCTTTTTGCTCTCCGCAAAGATTATATGCTTGCTCTGAAATTGGCATATACTCAACACCTTTTGTCTTTTGTTGCGTAAAGTTCAGCCGATAACCACCATTGAATTGTTCCACCTCCGACCATTTCAATTTCTGAATGTCGCAATGTCGGATTCCTGTTAATGCTGAAAAGAGTGCGGCTCGTTTCAATAATGGGTCACACGGAGTTTGTGCCAGTCGGTTCAACTCTTCTATTGTCAGGTATTCTCTGCGACTCTCCCTTTCCTGAATGCCTTTGACTTTCGCTGCAATATCAATAGTCAGATAGCCATCTATAAAGGCTTGTTTCAATCCTGCCTTGAAAATTGAGAAGTATGTTGATGCTGTATTTTGAGAAATTGTACCTCGTTTAGTACCACCTTGCGGTGCGTTCATTATGAATTGACGGAACGATTCAACCAGCTTTAAGTCTATCTGCGAAAAGAGAATGGTATCACTTTTTGCAAATATCTTCAGTAACTCATGTACTCGCCTCCAATTGACAATAATAGAATCGGAACTATGGGCATGTCTTGTTCGTTGCACATGGTCGAAGTACTCAATAAAATTACTTCGGGAGCGTTCCAACTGCTCCGCCTGTTCTGCATCGGTATCGGCATATAAAGCTGCATTGTCGTATTCCTTTTGTCTTAGGCTTCTGACTTTATCGGCATAGATACATGATTCTTGGTCTATTTGCGACTTGCATTGAATAACACCGTTTAAATCTCGCTTCGGCTTATAAGTAGTTTTGCCTTCGGCATTAGTCCTTGCATTGCGTGATTTATCCCAAATAGGTGTTGTAATGGTACGATTGAGATATTCACGCACTCTTTGTGGCGTATGTTTTCCAGATTGGAATACAGGATAAGATTCCACATAAAGATACCATTCATCACGATATTCAGACTTGCGGAGCTTTACCGACACACGTGTATTAACTAATGCTTTCTTCATCGCTTCATATCCTTGACATAGTAATTACTTTCACTTAGATTGTTTAATCATATTGCATATAGCTTCTGACAAATCTTGATCAGAATTATCTTTCCCCCAAATACTCCAGAAAGGAACTGTTTGACTTGATGGTTTGATTGAAGGTTCATTTATTTTTACTCTAGACGGTAATAATGTAGCATCACCAACAATAATTGCTTCTGCGATGTCAAGCAAAGAAAGATTGTCGGCAATATTACCAAGATTATCTGGTAGTAGTCGTTTAATCACATTTTGATCATCCACATTTGTAAGTCGAAGACTAATAAAATTATTACATTGGCTTAGTACTGTACGATTTACTTCTGAAGGTCTTTGACTGATTATCACAAGACCAACTCCATATTTTCGTCCTTCCTTCGCTATTCGTTCAAAACTTTTCAAACCTATTTCTGCAACAGCATCTTGTGAAATAGATTGCTGAACATATAAGTGTGCTTCATCACATAATAGTGCTATTGGATGACGATGTTCCATTGAACTCCATTGTTGAACAGTAAATACAATTCTTGCCAATAGACCAATTACTAAAGGAAGTACATCTGATGGTACTTCTGACATATCTATAACCTTGACCCCACCATCAGCCTTCATCAGAACTCTGGCGAAATCTTTGAGCCAATTTTGCGATTTTTCTTCTGTTTGTAAACTGAACATAAATCCCATTCTCTTATCTGAAAGTTTATTCTCCAGTCTTTGATTGAACCGTGTTAACTTCCCATTGTATGGGCCTAGCTTTTCAGAACCGGCTCTTGCACCAGGTACCATTTCTTCGTCTTTGGACTTTAGCCGAGTTAACACTGTTTGCAAGTCGTAAGCTACGGGACTATCAACAGTAATCAGATGTTCATATATTGTTCCTTCTACACCTTTTTCTTTTTCGGCAAGAACTTCACGAGAGAATATCATTGCTTGATTTGGTGCATTTTGGTCACTACGATCTAATAACAATGCCTGCATTTCCTCATAATTTAAGAGCCAATAGGGTACCATAAGTATATTGTTGTTGAGTTTTTCAGAGGTAGCCAAATCTCCTGGTGTTGCAATTTTATATTGTTTGATGCCATCTATTTTGAAATCAGT
Organism: Phocaeicola coprocola DSM 17136; assembly: GCF_000154845.1. GTDB lineage: Bacteria > Bacteroidota > Bacteroidia > Bacteroidales > Bacteroidaceae > Phocaeicola > Phocaeicola coprocola. The sequence continues at coordinate 31,342 of NZ_DS981511.1, forward strand.
AGAGGAGTATTCTCCGTGGATATCAAACAAAATTGCATTAGAATGTTTTAATTTAGCCATTTGTTCAACAATACATGCAACACAAAAAGATTTACCACTCCCTGTAGAACCCACAATAGCAGCATGTCGTTGAAATAGTTTATCTCCATCCATATATGCTATAGAACTTTCATCCATTGTATATTTCCCTATTGCAAGAGGACTGATGGAAGTCGCTAATTTGTTGGATATTGTTTGCATGAGGTCTGTGAGACGTGTTCCTTCAATCTTATAACATAAGGCACTTATAGATGGAACTGCACTAACGTTTCTTCTGAACACGTTACTTTGCTCTCCAGCTTTGTCCATAAATTCACCCACAAAAACTAACCTAACTTGGTTAAATGCCGAAGAAGTATCTTCTTCATCCTCGTCATCATTCAAAGTCATATCAGTAGCCTTGCGATAGATTTTTACTATCATTGCTATAATGTAACGACCAGATTTCGGACTTTGAATAGCTATAAGTTGATTAATTTGTAACTGGGACAGAACATCGTCAGAATCTATAATGGCTGTTGCCATACCTGTGTCTACACTATTTATTGAGCCTATTGACTCACCTTTATCATATCTTAATACTATACTTTCCATTTTTTATATTTCCATTAATCCTTCTATAGTCCAATATATTTTGTCATCAACAATTATAGAATCACTATTTGTATGAAAAACAGTACCCTTAGCACCATCACTACAAATAGCGATATAATCATATCCTTTATCTATTACATTTTCTTTTATTGAATTTGTAATTTCTTTGGTAACAATCAGTATTTTTGCCTTTCTCTTTTTGGCATATTTAAGCAACATTTCTTGAACATGTTTGTCATTAAAACCATAACCAATACAAACATAGTTTTGGGCACTTTCAAAGATTTTGTCCACAGCTGATAAAAGTTGTCTATGTGGTTCCTCTTGAGTACGTTCGTATTTATTAGTTCCTGGAGTTACGATACATGGTGTAAACCCTAATGGAATATTGACAGAATTGGGGATATTGCAAATGATTCCATCTCTCCTATACCAGTCTAGGGAACCGTGAACTTTCAAGATATTAATAAATCCAGTATAATCAGCCTCCGGCTTTTTAGGATTTAGCATAATATTATCTTTTAACTTTCCCATCAGTCCGTGAGTAAAACCTATATTAATGTAAGCGTCAGTTTGACAAGCTGCATACTCGGCAATCCTATCATAATTGGTTGAGATTACATTTAGCGTTTTATTCGGATCTCCATATATAATATAATCAAATAGTTGTCTTAGATTAATATCTTCTCCACTTATAAACCTTTCATAGACTTTTGCATCGGATTCAATAATAACCTTCCAGACAATATTTACTATATCTGCTTCAACAATTTCAGGAACCTTAACATCCAGCAATGCAGCTTCCAAACCTACACCTGAATCTAAAAGCTTTATGAAATCACTAACGACATCATTAGTAGCTGTATCATAATATGGATTTGATTTAAAGAAGTTTTTTAACTCATTTGCTAAAACACCCATTCCTGGTATGCCATAGGAAACAGATGCTCCACTTCCCAATACAATTACAGGATTGGAACTTCGTATGTTTTGAATATCTTGAAATATGTCTTTCTTTTCCATATTCATTAAAAACATTTATTTGATAAAAATCTCAATTAAAGTACTACGTTGTATGCATTTATGCGAATTTCTATCGTTGTGCAATTACTTAGTTGAGATATTTAATCGATACTCATGTACTAATGCTTTCTTCATCGCTTCACACCTTTATATAGATTATCAATTTCTTTCTTTGGTACATAAACAAAGTTACCTATCTGTCTGGTAGGAATGGAATACTTGCGTATATGAAGGTAAACAGTGCTTTCATTCACAAGAAACTTTTCTGTGATTTCGCCAATAGTATAACAGTCCTTTGGCTCCAGACTATACAGCTTGGCAATAGGCTTTGGCTTTGTGAGAGTTTTCTTTCGGAGAGGATAGAGTTTCATCAATTCTTCTTTTGATAGTAAAGTCTGCCTTTCTCCGGCATTCACACTTGGGATTGTACCCTTACGAATTAAACGATAAAGAGTTTCCTTGCTTATGCCAAACAAAGCGTATGCTTCAGGAACTGTGATATACTCTTTGGACTTGGGTATCTTCTTAACCACTTCGTCCAACCTTTGCAATCTCTGTTCTTCATCCTTACGCCTTTTCCACGCAATCTTGGAACATTTGGGAGTGCAATACCACGATTCAATGGTTTTAGCTACAAAGGTTTCTCCACAAACCTTGCATTGACGTGTTATTTCAAATTTTGCTGCTGGCATAACCTACATTTTACTTATATTCTTCATTCTCAATACCGCTGTTTTTATAGGTGTCACATTATCTACTTTTAAGTGTCGGTACAATTATGGTACAAATATATAATAAAAATCCGAATAACAAGCAAAGTCAAGGAAAAGTGATATAAAAAGAAATAGGGCATAACTCATTGAGTTACACCCTGCATTCCTATTTTTAGTTATCGTTGTTTATCGCAACTTACTTGACTTCCTCAAAATCAGCATCCTGGACATTATCATTCTTTCCGTCATTCTGAGTATTTGCCTGACCTGCATTAGGACCAGCCTGAGCACCGCCTTGTGCACCTGTCTGAGCATACATTTCAGCACTTGCAGCCTGGAATGCAGTCTGAAGTTCAGCACTTGCAGCATCGATACCAGCCAAATCCTGTGCTTTGTGAGCATCTTTCAGTTTCTGAAGAGCAGCTTCGATAGGAGCTTTCTTGTCAGCTGGAAGCTTATCACCAAGATCCTTCAACTGATTTTCAGTTGTGAAGATCAAGCTATCTGCCTGGTTCAATTTATCGATACGTTCTTTTTCTTTCTTATCTGCTTCTGCGTTTGCTTCAGCTTCAGCTTTCATACGTTCAATTTCTTCCTTGCTCAAGCCAGATGAAGCTTCGATACGAATAGCCTGTTCCTTACCTGTTGCTTTATCCTTAGCAGAAACTTTCAAGATACCGTTTGCATCGATATCGAAGGTTACTTCAATCTGAGGAACACCACGACGAGCAGGAGCAATACCTGTCAGGTTGAACTGACCGATTGATTTGTTCTGTGCTGCCATAGGACGTTCACCCTGAAGTACGTGGATTGTTACTTCTGTCTGATTGTCGGCTGCTGTAGAGAATACTTCACTCTTCTTGCAAGGGATAGTAGTGTTAGCATCGATAAGTTTTGTCATCACACCACCCATTGTTTCGATACCCATTGACAGCGGAGTTACATCCAACAGAACTACACCCTTGATTTCGTCTGTCAAAACGGCACCCTGAACAGCTGCACCTACTGCAACTACTTCGTCTGGGTTAACACCCTTAGAAGGAACTTTTCCGAAGAAGTCTTCTACCAGTTTCTGAACGGCAGGTATACGAGATGAACCACCAACCAAGATAACTTCATCGATATCTGAGTTGCTCAAACCAGCATCGCTCATTGCTTTCTTACAAGGTTCAAGACAAGCCTGAATCAAGTTGTGAGCCAAAGCTTCGAATTTAGCACGAGTCAATGTCTTAACCAAGTGTTTAGGAACACCAGCTACCGGCATGATATACGGCAAGTTTATTTCTGTTGATGTAGAAGAAGACAATTCAATCTTAGCTTTTTCAGCTGCTTCTTTCAAACGCTGCATAGCCATCGGATCAGTTGTCAGATCTGCACCTTCATCGTTCTTGAATTCCTGTACCAACCAGTCGATGATAACCTGGTCGAAGTCATCACCACCCAGGTGAGTATCACCGTTAGTTGACAATACTTCGAATACACCACCACCAAATTCAAGGATTGAGATATCGAATGTACCACCACCAAGGTCGAACACTGCAACTTTCATATCCTTATTTGATTTGTCAACACCATATGCAAGTGCTGCTGCTGTCGGTTCGTTTACGATACGTTTTACTTCCAAACCTGCAATCTGACCAGCTTCTTTAGTAGCCTGACGCTGTGAATCTGAGAAGTATGCCGGAACTGTGATAACAGCTTCTGTTACTTCCTGTCCCAGATAATCTTCAGCAGTCTTTTTCATTTTCTGAAGAATCATTGCTGAGATTTCCTGTGGAGTATATAAACGTCCGTCGATATCTACACGCGGAGTATTGTTGTCACCTTTTACTACTGAATAAGGTACTCGTGAAATTTCTTTCTGAACCTGATCGTAAGTTTCACCCATGAAACGCTTGATAGAATATACTGTACGTTTCGGGTTTGTAATAGCCTGACGTTTAGCCGGATCACCAACCTTACGTTCGCCACCATCAACGAAACCTACTACTGAAGGAGTGGTACGTTTACCTTCGCTGTTGGCAATTACCACCGGTTCGTTACCTTCGAATACTGCAACACATGAGTTTGTTGTTCCTAAGTCAATACCAATAATCTTTCCCATAATTGTATCTATTTTATTTATTTTTATTCAAGTTTACTCTGTAATACCGAAGCATTACGCCATAATTAAAACAAATGGCGTGCCAGAAAGAAAACTTCTTTTTTTCTCATAGCCGACGGACATTTTGGCAGTCCGTTATGACAAAGCAGACAAAGCATACGCCAAAAATTACATAATCTCACCTAAAATCGACAGAATTTGGCACAAGTCATTTTCCAGTATATGCCATGTTTAAAAGAATTCATGCAGAAGTTTTCAAAAAACATCCTGAAATGTTTCTCAATCTTTGTACAAAAAATCAGAAAATTTGTACAAAACATCGGAATTTTTGTACGAAAAGAGTGGAACATTTGTACAAAAAATAAAAAAACATCGAGATAAATCTCTGTAAAGATCTAAATGCTTCTATATAAAGCCCTTCATATATATTATATATAAGGTGAAACTGCCCAAAAGTATTCAGTTTTGCTTTTCTACGGTTCAGTATCTTCTATCTACGGTTCAGAAACAACAATATTGAAGCCTTATTTACCTTGACTTACTTTTGCATTACTAAATAATCATTCAGAAGAACATTAAGATGAAAAAAGCACTTTTATTTCTCGCATGTATGGGGTGTTTCATATCGTGCGACAACAATTCAAACAAGGAGCAGCAAGCTCCTAATGTAAAAGTTATCCGTGCCGAACAGTCGGATACATCTTCCGAGCGCAGCTATTCATTCATTTCACAACCTTACCGGACTACAGAACTTTCTTTCAGAGTAGGTGGTCCGGTATATACTTTCGATACACAAAGCGGACAGTTCTTCCGTAAAGGAGAGCTAATTGCCGCTATCGACGACCGTGACTTTCTGATTCGCAAACAACGCGCAGAGGCTATCTATAAACAAACGGAGGCTGACTACAAACGTATTTCAAATCTATATGAAAAAGGAAGTATATCAGGAACAAGTTACGAAAAAGCCAAGGCTGACTACGAAAAAGCCAAAGCAGACTATACAACATCCGTCAATGAATTAAAAGATACCAAACTGTATGCACCTTTCGATGGATATATCCAAAAAGTTAACATAGAGCGTTATCAGGACATCAAGGCCTCTGTCCGGTAGTAACATTTATCGACCTTTCCAAAATCAAGGTTGAAGCCTATATTCCGGAAGATATGGCAGTAAATGTCCGAAAGCAGTCTGCCCTCCCCTGCTCTATCACATTCAATGCTATACAGGAAAAAACATTTATATCGGAAAAGACTTATATCACACAAAGCGCAAGCGACAACAACATATCTTATTTATTTACAGCAATAATCAACAATGCAGACAACAGCTTATTGGGTGGTATGGCAGGCTCTCTTTTAATCCCTAGCTTTAGTTCATCTTCATATTCATACCAGAGCGTGGTCATCCCCCAAACGGCTGTTTGTCATACTGACGAAACGGGTTCTTTCGTTTGGCTCGTGAACGAACAGAACCGGGTTGTAAAAAGGTCTGTAAAAACAGGCAAGCTAAGAAAGAATGACAAAATAGAAATTCTGTCAGGACTTTCTGCCGGTGAAAGAATTGCCGCAACACGGCTGACTTATCTTTCGGAAAATGAAGAAATAACCATTCAAGACTAAAACGAAATACTGATGAAAGGATTAGTAAAATTTTTCCTGACGAACAAAGCCTTAAGCTGGCTGATACTGATACTGATTTTGAGTGGAGGCATATTCGCATATAACAATATGGGAAAGCTTGAAGATGCACCATTCACAATCAAACAAGCACTCGTAACAACTTCTTATCCGGGTGCTTCTCCAATGGAAGTACAACAACAAGTAACCGATGTACTGGAAGAATCGATTCAGTCGCTGGGTGAACTTTATTATCTGAAGACGGAAAACCGGGCAGGGCTTTCTAAAATTACCGTTTATGTGAAAAAAGAAATACGCGCCAAAGATATGCAACAGCTTTGGGACAAACTTCGCCGGAAAGTAAACGATGTACAAAACAAGTTACCCGCCGGTGCAGGTCCATCGGTTGTAAATGATGATTTTGGTGATGTCTTGGGAGTATTCTACGGCTTAAGCAGTGAAACACATACTTATCGCGAACTGGAAGACTGTGCAAAAAAAATAAAAAATGAACTGTTGGACGTAAAAGACGTGGCTAAAGTCGAACTGTTCGGTATTCAGAACCGGACAATCGAAGTAACGGTCAACCCTTCACTACTTTCTCAAAGTGGAGTAATGATGGCCGACATAGCCTCAGCCTTTGAAAGACAAAACAAGGTAGTCGATGCAGGTGCGATAGAAACATCTACCAATCGTCTTCGAATTGAAGCCGATGGAAGTTTTACAAGTCTGGAAGAAATAGAGAATCTGACTGTCGTTTCGCGTAAAGGTGAATATTTCCGGCTGGGAGAAATTGCAGAAATCAGAGAAAGCTATTCGCGTCCGGCAAGAAACCTGATGAGAATCGGAAATATTCCAGCTGTAGGTATCGCAATTTCAACAGTATCCGACGGGAATGTAGTAGAGATGGCAGAACTTGTATCCCAGCAAATTGATAAGCTGAAAGCTGATATGCCGGAGGGATATAAACTGGACATTATTTATGATCAAGGATATGAATCGGCTGTAGCTAACGATGGATTTGTAATGAATCTCATTGTTTCTGTACTGACTGTAGTAGCTGTACTATTGTTCTTCATCGGATTCAAAAACGGATTTCTAATAGGTAGCGGACTGATTTTTTCCATTTTCGGAACACTGATCTACATGCAGGCTACTGGAATTGCCCTGCAACGAATGTCGCTTGCAGCCATCATCATTGCAATGGGTATGCTGGTAGACAATGCCATTGTGGTATATGATGCAGCTTTAGTTAATATGCAACATGGAATGAGAAAGCGTGTTGCCATACTGAACGCCGTATCAAGTACCGCCATGCCTCTTCTCGGAGCTACACTGATAGCAGTACTTACCTTTTTGCCGGTATATCTTTCTCCACATATCACAGGCGAGATTCTTTCATCGCTGTTTATTGTAATAGCGGTGTCTTTGCTGCTCAGCTGGGTACTTGCCATCACACAAAATGTATTTTTCGTTCAAGAGTTCGTAAGACGTCCACGACCGGAAGAACTGAAAAACGAATTATTCACCGGACGTATATACGACTTTTTCCGTAAAGCACTAAGTTTCACGATACGGAAACGATATACAGTAGTAGGATGCATGGTTGTACTGCTAGTTGTGGCCGGATGGGGATTCAGATATATTCCTCAACAATTTATGCCACTATTAAACAAGCAATACTTTTCCGTAGACATGTGGTTGCCCGAAGGTACACGTATCGAAGAGAGTGAAAAACAGGCTGCACAACTGACGGAATACCTGCAAACATTCGATGGAGTAAAGAAGGTTTCTACTTATATCGGGCAAACTCCTCCAAGATATTATCTGGCAAATGCTGCTTATGGTCCGCAACCTAATTATGCTCAATGTCTGATAGAGGCAGAAACTCCTGAAAAGTCACGCGAATTACAGGAAATTTTATATCACAAGCTTCCTGAAAAATTTCAGGATGCACTTATACGAGTCAACAGTTTCGAAATCAACAGCATACCTCAGGCTTTAATCGAAGCCCGGTTCTGTGGAGATGATCCGGCTGTATTGGATTCTCTGACAAACATTGCTATCGGTATCATGCGTAAGAATCCGAAAGTGCTGAATGCACGCAACGAGTGGGGAAATATGGCTATGATGATAAAAGCGGGCTACGATCCGGTAAAAGCCGGAAGACTGAATATCGGACGGAGTGATATGATGAATGCTGTCAAATCAGTTAGCGACGGAACGGCCATAGGTATTTACCGCGATAATGACAAAAAGGTTCCCGTACTACTCCGCACAAAAGAAGAGGCATCATGGGATACAGAAAAACTGGAAGATCCGCAGATATGGAATGGATCTAACTCTGCTCCGTTAGGACAAGTAACCGATGGCATCAACATCGCATGGGAATATCCGCTTGTGCGTACATACAACCGACAGCTTTCCATGGCTGCCCAATGTGACGTGAAACGTGGACATACCATGAAAGAAGTACACGCAGAGATACGGGAAGAAATAGAAAACATCAAACTGCCCGAAGGCTATAGTTTTTTCTGGGATTCACAATATAAAGATCAGAAAGAAGCCATGGCAGCATTGACCAAATATTTTCCTTTGGCCATTATCATGCTGATAATCATTCTCGTCATGCTTTTCGGAAATTTCCGGCAGCCACTTATCATTTTCCTTATTCTACCGTTGTCACTCATCGGTATGGTATTCGGATTATTGCTCACAGGATTCCAGTTTGGTTTCTTCTGTATAGCCGGATGGCTCGGATTATTAGGCATGATTATAAAGAATGTTATTGTATTGCTGGATGAAGTAAACGTACAGCGAAGAGCAGGTATCGCGCCATATACGGCAGTCATCGAAGCTACAGTTTCCAGAGTACGCCCTGTACTGATGGCTGCACTGACAACTGTATTCGGAAGTATTCCGCTTTTATTCGATGTCGTATTTGGTGGCATGGCAGCAACAATCGTATTCGGCTTGTCGTTTGCCACACTGCTTACATTATTTGTGACTCCGGCTCTATATGCTATTTTTTACAAAATATAGTGTCTATTGCGTTTTCTCGAAATTTATGTGGAACTTTTTCTTAACTTTACAAATTACAAGAGGATGAATAAATGGATTATATTGTGCCTGATGTGTGTTTCTGCACAAGCTCAGGCACAACACAACAAACTTTTGCAAGTATATCGCACCAAGGTGAAAGCATATAACCAAGACATAAAGGCAGCAGGATATGCAGCTTCCATACAACAGGAAAAAGAGAAATCGGCAAAAGCTGATTTCCTGCCTTCGCTGTCTGGTAATGCCAACTTCAACTATACCGGTAATCCGGCAGAACTCTCTGTAGCTATCCCTTCACTTAATGAGCCTGTTAGCTTTCAGGGACGAAATGCGAAATATGGGGCATCGCTTACATTAGCCCAGCCTATCTATTCAGGAGGAGCTCTACAGGCTGGATATGACAAGGCAAAAAAAGAAAATGAATCGTCACGTTATGAGCAGATGCGTGTGACAAACAATATCATATATGATGCTGATGTATATTATTGGAACAAAGTCGCACGTCAGGAAATGGTGACAGTGGCCGAAGAGTTTAAAGAATCGGTCGCAACGTTGGTTGAGGTAGTAAAAGACCGCGTAGAAGAAGAATATTCCGACCGCAACGATTTACTTATGGCAGAAGTTAAACTGAATGATGCTGAATACCGGCTGATACAGTCGCGTAATGACGCAGAAGTAGCACGTTTATCTATGAACTCTTTCTCCGGCATTCCATTCAACCAAGAGCTGGAAACAGACTCCGTCGTTGTGCCATTGACAGAAGTTCAGCACTTTCCGGGAACGGTAGAAACAGCTATGGCATCAAGACCGGAACTGCGAATAGCAACCAATAAAGTCGATATTCAAAGATCAGCTTCGAAAACCGCTAATGCACAATATTTGCCTAAACTGTCGGTTGGTATAGATGGAAGTTATTCATCACCGGGATATGATTTCAAATCGGATCTGGATCCTAATTACGCTGTATATGCCAAGTTAAGCGTACCTATATTCGAATGGGGTAAACGTAGACATACCAAAAAATCAGGGAAATATAGTGTAAACATGGCAATCGAGAATCATCATAAGGTGGCCGACAATATTCGTCTGGAAATAGAAACCGCCTTTTATACCTACTCGCAAGCTATAGAAAAAGTTAGACTCATAGAAAGTTCCCTGTCGAAAGCTGCCGACAGCGAAAAGATGGCAATGGACAAATATAAAGAAGGTAATATTTCCATCCTTGAAGTTATCAATGCACAATTATATCATCAGGATGCCAAAATCAATTATATTCAGTCGAAGCTAAACGCTCAGATAGCTAAAAGCGGACTGGACAGAGCCACAGGGAAAATAGACATACAATAATAGAATGATACAAATGAAAAGCAGACTGAAAGACATAAAGCGGTATTTGTGGGATGTACTTTTATTCTCCGGAATAGGATGCTTCTCTTATTTTCTATTGGTATATTATGCAGATATTCCTTCCCAATATCAAGACCGGCTGATGACTTTTCAGGCTTTTTCTGCCGTAGTTGTATTATTTAACGGGGTTGGACTCAGCGTAAAATACATAAACGAGAAACTGATGATGTATTATCAGTTTTTCTTAAAGAATCATCGCATGCTGTCTATCGGATTAATAACTGCTGCAATCATTCTCTTCATATCCAATTACCTGTTGCTGGTTTCTACCAAACTGCTCATAGAGTCACCTCATCCTTTTATGCTGAAAGATAAAGGATTGTATGTCATGCTTACAGTGTGGTTTATAGAACTCATCATTGTAGGACAATTCATGCTGAACCGTTTTTACGTAGATCTGGTGAAGCTATATAAACGTGCAGAAGAACTGGAGGAAAAAACAGCACAAGCCCGGTATATGGCGCTACAAAACCAGCTGAATCCGCATTTTTTATTTAACAGTCTGAATACACTTATTTCTGAAATAGAATATAATCCGATGAATGCCATAGAATTTACACGAAACCTCGCCGATACATACAGGTATATTCTTTACTGCCAGGACAAGCATACCATTCCGCTCAGAGAAGAGCTTGACTTTCTTAATACTTATATCCTACTTCAAAAAGTCCGTCTGGGAGATTGCCTAAATATAAACAATAAAATAGATGAAAAATACTGGGATGTACCTATTCCTCCTTTAACACTACAACTTTTAATAGAAAATGTCATCAAACACAATATCATAAGTCTCAGTAAACCCATGGAAGTAAAACTGACCACCGAAGTACGTGACAAAGAGGTCTGGCTCAGTGTTTCCAATCCTATAAAACTCAAACAAGGGGTTGCCTCATCGGGAAAAGGGCTTATGAATCTCTCCCAACGCTATAAGTTATTATGCAACAGGGAGCTTATCATAGAAAACAACAAGAATAAATTTGTCATTAAAGTACCTTTATTATATGAATAAAATGTAACCATTCTATTTTCCGCCACGACAATTTTATCGGCTGTTTTTCAGCCGATAAAATAAAAATGTCCGCAAGAAAATAGTTTAGTTTTAACATTCCGATTTATAAAAACATGGCAGAAGGACCTTCTTGTCGCAGTCCTTACCATGAAGAATACATTCAAACAAGTGCTTCAGGTAATCCTGAGGGGCTATATCATTAAGCTTGCAGCTTTCTATCAGAGAAAAGATGAATGCCGAGTTTCCTGCTGCATCCTCACTGCCTATGTTCATACAGTTCTTGAGCAGCAGCTTTACAGGTTTCATCCTTTGCTCACAGAGGTTGTTCGATATTTCCGCAGAACCGTCCTTGAGGATATTTTTCAGGGATTTCCACTGGTTTATCGTATAGTTCACAGCCTTTCTCATCAGTTCGTTTGCCATGAGTTTGGTATCCTGCATCATCATGACCACCTTATGATGGATACGTTCAAGAATAGGTCTCGTAAGCTTAAGTCTTTTTTCCTTAATCTGCTCACCGCTGAGTTTCATTGTGCGGAACAAGTCTTCATTTCTGAACATATCACCGATAGGGTCTATTATATCCATCGCAGTTCTGTCTGATGGCAAGGCATCGACCCACAGCCTCCTGCAGTGTGTCCAGCATCCTATATGAAGCACCTTTGAGTCTTCTCCGTCGAACATCCTGTAAACCGTATATCCGTCTGTAGATACAGATCCCATAAATGTTCAAGGAGGTCTTTGCTACATCAGAGGCTCTGCTGCCGTTATTGTATGATAGTAAACACTTGACATGCTTGCAAAAAAGCCATAAATACTTTCTCCTGTAGCCTTGCCTTCG
>NZ_DS981510.1 GCF_000154845.1 Phocaeicola coprocola DSM 17136
TTTTCCAAGGAAACATTCATAACACCTATGTGTGAGAACGATTTCCATGTCATCAGCCGCTTTCGGAATGACGTAATCCTGTACTATCCGACATTGGAGCAGAAAACAGGAAAACGTGGTCATCCCAAGTGGTTTGACGGCAGGATTGACTTTGCCAATCTGGATTTGACCCGGTGCAAGGAATACGAGGTGAACAAAGGAAAGCTATACGGATTGAGGGTATATGCAAAAGCTCTCAAAAGGTATGTTTCCTTAGCCGTCTGGTATCCGATGGACGGGAGGACAGACAAGTGGCAGCTTTACTTCTCTACAGACGATTCCATGGATGGACGTGAGGTGCTGGATTATTACAGAACCAGGTTCCAACTGGAATTTTGCTTTAGAGATGGCAAGCAGCATGCAGGAATCACCAACTGCCAGTCAACCGACTTCAGGAAGTTGGATTTTCACTTCAATGCATCGCTCGCAGCTGTCAACTTGGCCAAAGCGGCATGTAAGAGGCTCGGAATAGCCTATTCCATATCCTCTTGCAAGTCATTCATACACAATGCTTATATGCTTGAACGATTTATTTGCGTGTTCGGGATTAACCCAGACATGCAAGTTATTGACAAACTTTTCAAAGAACTCATTTTATTTACTGCCAGAGCCGCTTAGGCTTGGCGAATTTTTAACGAACTATTATATCTTATATGCTTTTTTAAATTGATTGCTGTTTTAATCCAAATATAAATAATCGTAATGCACCAGCGGTCGCTGCCCATGCATGCCTAGCATTTCGCGTGCTTCGGCAGAATCCACCCCGATACGTCCTACTCCTATCTGACGTCCGCGCGCATCCATTATCTTTACAATATCATCCTTTTCAAACTCTCCTTCAATAGAAACGACTCCAACCGGAAGTATACTTACAGCCTTCTTTCCCTTCACAGCCTTAACAGCCTGTTCGTTCAGATGCAGTTCGCCTTTGGCAAATCCTTCACTATGAGCGATCCATTTCTTTACGCTCGAAACAGCTTCAGAAGAAGGCACAAAACGAGTACACACGGTTTCGTCTGGATGCTGCAGCAAATCCAGCAGAATATTGTCTTTCTTTCCGTTGGCGATAATGACAGTAATCCCTTCGTCGGCTACCTTGCGGGCAATAGTTGTTTTGGTAAGCATGCCTCCTCGGCCAAAGCCCGACTTTTCTGTCTGAATGTAGTCGGACAAATCTTTCCCTTGCTCCACTTCACGTATCACCGAAGTACCCGGCTGCGAGGGCGAGCCATTGTAGATACCGTCGATATTACTCAGAATTATCAACGCCTGGACATCCAGCATAGAAGCAATCATGCCCGAAAGCTCATCATTATCCGTAAACATCAGTTCGGTTACAGAGATGGTATCATTTTCGTTTACAATAGGTATTACTCCACTTTCCAGCATCACACGCATACAATTTCGCTGATTCAAATAGTGGCGACGAGTAGAGAAGCTCTCTTTTGTGGCCAACACCTGTCCCACGGCAATGCCGTGCTCACGGAACAATTCATAGTAGCGATTAATTAATTTGGCTTGCCCCACAGCAGAATACAGCTGACGCTGCTGCACACTGTCGAGTTTCCGTGATACTTTAATCTCACTTCTTCCCGAAGCGACTGCACCTGAAGAGATAAGCACTACCTCTACTCCCGCTTTACGGAGCTCAGCTATCTGGTCCACCAGCGCCGACACACGAGTTACATCCAGTGTTCCGTCGCGACGGGTAAGCACATTGCTTCCCACTTTTACTGCTATCTTTGTAAACTGAAATGCCATAATAAACTTCCGTTTCTTTTCGTCCGGCAAATATAACTTTTTACTTCGTAATGCAAGCGAATAGCCTGAATAAAATATAAATTTGTTACTTATTGACACATATCAAGCCAAAATAAAGAGAAAATCAGTACCTTTGCGTGACAAAAAATTAACACATTATTTAATATGGTCAAAGCTATCTTCTTCGACATAGACGGAACATTAGTATCGTTCAATACTCATTCTATCCCAGAGTCCACCCAAAACGCATTAAAACAATTGCGGGAAAAAGGCATCAAAGTATTCATAGCCACAGGACGTCCTAAAGTTCTGATGATGGATGCGGTAGGTCATTTGCCCTTCGACGGATTCATTACTCTGAACGGAGCGCATTGTTTTACTTCCGATCATCAGGATATTTATAAAGGAAGAGTACCCGAAGAAGATATCGAACGCCTCATCGATTATCATCAACAACATCCGGAAACTCCGTTCGTCTTTGTACACGATGATGAATGGTTTATTACGAATGTCAATGAAGCTGTAAAAGATGTAGCCAAGCTAATTGAAATCAGTCTTCCTCCCATACGCCCGATAGAAGAGGCACGTAATAAGGAAATCTTACAAATCATGGGGTATTTCAAGGAAGATCAGGATCTGGAAGTATTCCGCAATGTCCTGACTCATTGCGAGCCAATGCGCTGGTATCCGCTTTTTGCCGACATCATAGCACGTGGCAACAGTAAGAGTAAGGGGATAGATCACGTGCTGGAATATTATGGTATCGACCTGAAAGATACAATGGCTTTTGGAGATGGAGGGAATGATATTCCGATGCTCGGACATGCCGGTATTGGCGTAGCAATGGGCAATGCTTCTGATGAGGTAAAAGCCGCCGCAGACTATGTAACGACTTCGGTCGATGAAGACGGCATTATGAATGCACTGAAACATTTCGGAGTATTATAAAAAAACAGCGGCATGAGAACATAAAACACATGCCGCTGTTTTTTCAAAGTGGATCCTTACAACCAAAGTTTCGCCAGATAGTCGTAATGACTGCCTTCCTTTATAATCTGAGCATGAAAGCCATATTGTGAGACATAAGCAGAAAGGGTATCGAAATCCACATACAGCCAGTCGAACGAATCGCCTTTCACTTGTTTATACTGCATTTGAAAATCTATCTCACCATAATAATCGGCTGCAAGATCGAGCACATAACTGCCGTCTTCGTCTTCATACAGATATTTCAAATCACTGGAATCTAGCAAGATACATCCACCAGGAGCCAGTAACTGCTTCATTCTTGCACAGAAAGCAGGAATATTCTTTAACTTTCCAATAATTCCGGAACCGTTCATAAGCATCAGAATCGTATCAAACTGTCCGGTAAAATGTTTATCAAACAGATTGACATGAAGAGCATTCAACCCGCGTTCCTGCATGACCTTCACCGATAGAGGAGATATATCAATGGCAAGACTCTCCTTACCCATTTCCTTAAGAGCCAGCGAATGGCAGCCGCTTCCGGCTCCTACATCCAGAATTTTACCCGTTGCCTGCTGCAAGGCAATCTGTTCCAGTTCCGGCATCGATTCGTATGTACGAAACAAACCGGCTACGGGAATTTCATCTTCATCAAACTGAGAAGAAAACACTCTCAGACGTCCCGCCTTGCCATACTTGAGATAATCGTAGATGGCAGCTCCCATCGGATCTTTTCCTTCGGATAATAAATTCAAGTCCATAATTTCAGATCATTCATTTTTTATATATATCCCTACAAAGATACAAAAAGAGTATCATATCATGCAAAGATGACTATTTATTCATTCTGTTTACATAATTTAAGAATAAAACAAAATAATCCACAAAAACTGTATATTATTTCAATATAATCTGTATATTTGCACCCAATTAAAGAATAATTATACACAATGAAAAGTAAGAACAGCCGACTTGATTCCATTAAAATGATTATCTCAAGCAAAGAGATAGGAAGCCAGGAAGAGCTTCTCCAAGAGCTGGCAAAGGAAGGTTTCCAACTGACGCAAGCAACTCTTTCACGCGACTTGAAGCAACTGAAAGTAGCCAAAGCAGCCAGCATGAATGGAAATTATGTATATGTATTGCCCAACAATACCATGTACAAGCGTATGACTGAACCACATTCCGCTTCCGAGATGCTCCGCCAGCCCGGATTCGTATCTATTGAGTTCTCTGACAATATTGCGGTCATCAAAACACGCCCGGGATATGCCAGCAGCCTTGCTTACGATATCGACAACAATCATTTTCACGAAATCATAGGAACAATTGCAGGTGACGATACCATTATGCTTATTGTCCGCGAAGGCTGTACCCGCACCAGCGTAAAACAAGCACTGGCACATGTAATACCGAATATAAACCTTATAAAATAAAGAAACAAAAAACAAAATGGATACTAAACAAATAGATGTTATGGTAGCCGACGCCTCACATGAGGTATACGTTGACACAATACTAGATACAATTCGTGAAGCAGCCAAAGTGCGCGGAACAGGTATCGCAGAACGTACGCACGAATATGTAGCTACAAAAATGAAGGAAGGAAAAGCTATCATCGCTTTGTGCGGCAACGACTTTGCAGGATTTACTTACATTGAATCGTGGGGAAACAAACAATATGTAGCTACGTCGGGACTTATCGTACATCCCAAATATCGTGGATGCGGACTTGCCAAACGTATCAAACATGCATCATTTACTCTGGCACGTCTGCGATGGCCGAAAGCTAAAATTTTCAGTCTGACATCCGGAGCAGCTGTCATGAAAATGAATACAGAACTGGGATATGTTCCTGTTACTTTCAATGAGCTTACCGACGATGAGTCGTTCTGGAAAGGATGTGAAGGCTGCATCAACCACGAAATTCTTGTCGCTAAAAAGCGTAAATTCTGTATCTGTACTGCCATGCTTTACGATCCGGCTTTGCACACAGACGACAAAGTAACCAACTTTTAAACATACACATTAAATAAAGAATATTAATACAGAAAAAGAGGCTTCATTTTTCAGCCATCGTTTTTCATAAAATAAATGCCTTATGGAAGAAAAGAAAAAAGTAGTAGTTGCCTTCAGTGGCGGATTGGATACTTCGTTTACAGTCATGTATCTGGCTAAAGAAAAAGGTTATGAAGTATATGCTGCATGTGCCAACACAGGTGGCTTCAGCCCTGAACAACTAAAACAGAACGAAGAAAACGCTTACAAACTGGGAGCTGTTAAATATGTTACACTCGACGTTACTCAGGAATACTATGCTAAGAGCTTGAAGTATATGATATTCGGTAACGTATTGCGTAACGGTACTTATCCTATTTCTGTAAGTTCTGAACGTATCTTCCAGGCACTTGCCATTGCTCGTTACGCCAACGAAATCGGCGCACATGCAATAGCTCACGGTTCTACAGGTGCAGGAAACGACCAGGTTCGTTTCGATATGACTTTCCTGGTTATGGCTCCGGGAGTAGAAATCATTACACTTACCCGCGATATGGCACTGAGCCGTGATTACGAAATCAACTACCTGAAAGAACATGGCTTTGAAGCAGACTTTACCAAACTGAAATATTCATATAATGTAGGTATATGGGGAACATCAATCTGTGGAGGCGAAATTCTGGACTCTGCTCAGGGATTACCCGAAAGCGCTTATCTGAAACAAGTAACCAAGACTGGAAGCGAACAGCTGAAACTGGAATTCAAAAAAGGAGAACTGTATGCCGTAAACGGTGAAGTGTTCGACGACAAGATTAAAGCTATTCAGAAAGTAGAAGAAATCGGAGCAGCTTACGGTATCGGACGTGACATGCACGTAGGTGATACAATCATCGGTATCAAGGGACGTGTAGGCTTCGAAGCAGCTGCCCCTATGCTGATTATCGGTGCACACAAATTCCTCGAAAAATATACATTAAGCAAATGGCAGCAGTACTGGAAGGATCAGGTAGCCAACTGGTATGGCATGTTCCTTCACGAAAGCCAGTATCTGGAACCTGTAATGCGTGACATCGAAGCCATGCTTCAGGAATCACAGCGAAATGTAAACGGAACCGCAATTCTTGAACTTCGTCCGTACTGCTTCTCTACTGTAGGAGTTGACTCAAAAGACGACTTAGTAAAGAACAAGTTCGGCGAATACGGTGAAATGCAGAAAGGATGGACAGCAGAAGATGCCAAAGGCTTCATCAAAGTGCTTTCTACTCCACTTCGCGCTTATTATGCTAACCACAAAGACGAGGAGAATATCTGATTATGTCTGGCAACCAGAAACTCAGACGTCCACGTACCGGAAGAATGATAAGCGGAGTATGTGCAGGACTGGCAAACTTCTTTGGTCTTGACGTATCTATTATCCGCATCGTATACGTGATACTGACTTTTTTTACCGCATTTGCAGGTATACCTATTTATCTATTAATGTGGATTATCATTCCACAAGAACCAAACCATTATTTTCATGATTAAAGCAGGAATTATAGGAGGGGCTGGATATACGGCAGGCGAACTGATTCGCCTGCTTATCAACCACCCCGATGTAGAAATAAAGTTCATAAACAGCTCCAGCAATGCAGGCAACAAAATCACTGACGTACACGAAGGATTGTACGGTGAAACCGATCTGGTCTTTACAGACGAATTGCCTCTTGATACTGTAGACGTAATATTCTTCTGTACAGCACACGGTGATACCAAAAAGTTCATAGAAAGCCACGACATCCCTGAAGATGTGAAAATCATTGACCTTTCGATGGACTACCGCATTAAGGATGAAAGCCATGATTTCGTTTACGGACTTCCGGAACTGAATCGCCGTACCATCTGCCAGAGTAAACACGTAGCCAACCCGGGATGCTTTGCTACATGTATTCAGCTTGGTCTGCTTCCGCTGGCCAAACACCTGATGCTGAACGATGATGTTATGGTAAATGCTATAACCGGCAGCACAGGAGCTGGAGTAAAACCCGGAGCAACTACACACTTCAGCTGGCGTAACAATAACATGAGTATCTACAAACCGTTTACTCATCAGCACGTGCCCGAAATCAAGCAATCTATCAAACAACTGCAAAACAGTTTCAATTCGGAGATAGATTTTATACCTTACCGAGGAGATTTTGCCAGAGGTATTTTTGCAACAATCGTTGTCAAAACCAAAGTAGAGCTGGACGAAATCGTAAAAATGTATAAGGACTACTATGCAGAAGACTCGTTCACACACATCGTAGAAAAAAATATCGACCTGAAGCAAGTAGTCAACACCAACAAATGCCTTATCCACCTGGAAAAACACGGTGACAAACTGCTCATCGTTTCCTGCATTGACAATCTGTTGAAAGGAGCAAGTGGACAGGCTGTACATAACATGAACTTGATGTTCAACTTAGAAGAAACTGTCGGCTTAATGTTGAAGCCCAGCGCATTCTAAGTCAGATTTAAATATTATATCAAGATATGAAACTATTCGATGTATATCCTTTGTTCGATGTAAATATCGTACAAGGAAAAGGTTGTCACGTATGGGATGACAAAGGTCAGGAATACCTTGACCTTTACGGAGGACATGCCGTTATTTCTATCGGACATGCACACCCTCACTATGTGGAAACAATCAGCAAACAGGTAGCCAAACTGGGATTCTACTCAAACTCAGTCATCAATAAGTTGCAACAGGAAGTAGCCGATCGCCTCGGAGCCATGTGCGGATACGACGATTACCAACTTTTCCTGATCAACTCCGGAGCTGAAGCAAATGAGAATGCCTTAAAACTCGCTTCGTTTTATAACGGACGCACTCGTGTTATATCATTTGCAAAGGCTTTCCATGGACGTACTTCACTGGCAGTAGAAGTAACAAACAATCCTAAAATCATCGCTCCTATAAACGATAACGGACATGTGACTTATCTGCCGCTGAATGACACAGAAGCCATGAAAGCAGAACTCGCTAAAGGCGATGTGTGTGCAGTCATTATAGAAGGTATTCAGGGAGTAGGCGGTATCCAGTTGCCTACAAGCGAATTCATGCAGGCATTACGTAAGGCATGCGATGAGCATAATACAGTACTGATACTCGACGAAATCCAGTCTGGATACGGACGAAGCGGTAAATTCTTCGCCCATCAGTACACAGGTATACGTCCTGATATCATCACAGTTGCCAAAGGTATCGGAAACGGCTTCCCTATGGGAGGTGTACTCATCAGTCCTAAATTCACTCCAGTATACGGACAGTTGGGTACTACATTCGGAGGAAATCATCTTGCCTGTGCAGCCGCTATAGCCGTACTCGATGTAATGAAGGAAGAAAATCTGGTAGAAAATGCCGCTCTGGTAGGAACACACCTGATTGAAGAATTGAAGAAATTCCCTCAAATCAAAGAAGTACGCGGACGCGGTCTGATGATTGGAATGGAATTCATCGAACCGATAAAAGAAATCCGCCAACAGCTCTTGTTCGAACAGAAAGTCTTTACCGGTGTAAGCGGAACCAATGTTATACGTCTGCTTCCTCCTCTCTGTCTGAGCATGGCAGAAGCTGATGAATTCCTGAGCCGCTTGCATGCAGTTCTAAAATAGCAATCCACAAGCTAAAACATACAAAGAAAATAGCCGGAACTCTCAATGAGAATTCCGGCTATTTCTTTTATTAGAATATTTTATTTTCAAGCCTCTGATTAAGAACATCTCAGTACCTGACCGATACGTAAAGTAGTAGTACGTTTAATACCATTTATCTGGCACAGGCGATCGATAGAAACATGATACAAGCGTGAGATACGTCCTAATGTATCACCCTGGCGGATCTTATGATAACGGATTGCTGATTTCTCTGCTTCTTCAGCACCCGATTTGCCGCTCTTTACAGCAGCTAAAGCACGTGTACGCTGATATTCGTAACGGTTCGCTCCGCGAATGAACAAATAACTGTCGGCCACAATATCCTGTTTCGGGAAATCGAACATAAATTCCGGATTGATAACCTCACCCAGGAAACGAGTTTCGAAATGCAAATGTGAACCAGTAGAACGTCCGGTATTACCACCCAATCCGATAGGATCACCAGCCTTTACATATTCATCTTCTTTTACAATCTGCTTTGAAAGGTGTCCATAAATAGTTTCCAGACCATTATCATGACGTATTACTACATACTTACCATAGCCACGGCGCTCATATTTTACCATACGTACTTTTCCGTCGAAAGCCGCACGAATAGTATCACCGATATATACCTTGATATCAAGTCCGTTGTGCATACGACGCCAGCGCGGACCGCATTTTGAAGTAATTTTTGTATGAGTGGTAGGCATGCAGAAACCCGTCAGGTCGATACGGAAGCTATCAGGAATCTGTACGGTATTGCCATAAGCGTGAACACGCTGGTTATTCCAATTGGGATAAAGACTGTAAGCAGGATAAACAGCTTGTTCTGCTTTAATCTGGCGAATCAATGCCAAAGAATCTACTGCTTTAAGTTTTCTGTCGATAGGAGCCTGGCGAGCCAACAAATCTTGTCCTGATACATTTACACTGACAAACGCCAAGGCTGCTATTGCAACTGTTCTAATACATTTTAAAATCATTATCGCTATACTATTTTTCAGCCTATACCTGCAAGTGGATTTCCGAACTCTCTATCTGCTTCTTGCGTTGGTATAACTGCCGGTTCTAAACAATTCTAATTAAAAAAGTCTTTTTCAGACACTAAGATTCCAGAGAATCGTTTCAAATATAGCATTTTTCCGGCAAAAGACAGAGCCTAGTTAACGATTTTTTATGTATTTTCATACCATAATCATTAACCTTACCCGATAATATGTTTTATAACATACAGCTATTACAGACAGTTTACATCAATCTGTAAATCAAACAACCAGGAAGACGTGATGCCCCAACAAACATTAAAGACGTGCGAAACGCCCATTCTGCCAGACATACTTCAGCGGTTCAGCAACAAGATAAGGTTTTATCTCCTTCAAGGTTTCTTTATCCAGATAATCGGGGGTAGTATAAACGAACGAAAGTGAAGTATCTTTTTCCGACAATACAGCTTTCAACAAAAACATATCAGCACGTATACGCAGGTTTTTCAACGAATCAGTTTGTGTTTCCGTCACAGGGGTTTTATAGAAAGCATCCTCGGCAGGCAGGGTAAGAAAATTCTCTGCCGGAAGAGATTTCCATGAGGTATCATAAAACGAAACACGACTGTCACTCACCGGTCCCTGATAAGTCTGTACGACACAAATCACTTTTACAGAATCGTTAAGAGGAAGCAACTTCATCTCTGCCGTACTGACTGCGCTTACTTTCAGCAACAGATAATCATCTGTCAGCTTCAACATTTCCGACGTGTTTCCAAAACGGTTTTTCACCTGAGCCTTCATATTGCTGGCAAGGAAATCGCCGAAATCGGCTCTGTTGACCTCTGTCAGCAACGGCGAAAGAGAATCGGGCAAAGCAACAAACAACGATTTCATATCCTGTGCCTGCATATTCAGACAGCACAACAGTATTCCGGCTATAATCAATATTTTTCTCATGAAATATTCTGTTTTTATTATATCATTCAGCGATGCTAAAAAAGCACTCATTGCCTGCAAAAGTAGCACTTAAATAGAATATATTGAAAAAAACAGCCCGCTTTTTAATGCAGTATAAAAACATATCTATAAACAAAAGCCACCCTGTACAAGGTGGCTCCTAAATTATCAACATCTACAACAGCATAAGCTGTTCTGTAAACTAATTAGAATACAATCTTACGTTCAATCTCCTCAAAACGGGGGAAAAGCAAATTATTCTCCAAGTGAATATGTTCAAACAGGGCATCGACGAAAGCTTCCAGTTCCTGCATCAGCAACCGGTAGCTGGCACATCCATCCTGAGGAACCGAGAAATGACGGGTCAGTTCAATAATATGCAAGTAACGGTTTCCTTCCCCTTCATGCTCCATTTTCATTACCCGAATCGGATTGGCAATGGTCCCGCAATGCATCGGTTCCATGCGTTGCCCTTGCTGCTGTGCTGCATACAATTCATACAAATAAGGGAACAATACGTTTTCCTCTTTTTGCAAGTGCATCTCCAAATCCTGGAGCGATTCACTGACCAATGCTCTCAATTCATGCAGCTCGGGATAAGCTTCTCCATGTACCCGTTCTACCTTCTCCAGCAATTCCATCAGTTCCGGTCCCCGCGAACGAATACCGCGATGATGTATTTTCAAAATATAATCCATCAGCAAATCGAGCGGCCACGATGCAAAGGGAATAGCTCCCTTTCCGTCCGAATCCTGATGCTGCAATGCCTGTATAACTTCTTCCACATCCAGCTTCAAAGCTGCACAAGCTTCATGCAGCTGAGTTTCTCCATGACAACAAAAATCAATCCCATATTTTTTGAATACTTTAGCCGCAGCAAAATTTTCGGCTACAATCTTGCCAACACTTGTATCTTTCCGGTCTGCTGTTTTCATATTTCCACTAGTTCTATTTGATTACGACTGCAAAGATATCCCGGTATCCGGACAAAATCTGTCACATAGGTGACAATGACCCATAATGAAAGTTAAATATCATTTTAGAAGAGCGATATATTTCGCACCAGATAAGTATCTATATAACAAGCAACTAGAAATGGCTTTTATTTTCGTACAAATTTTAAAAAAACATCAGCATATTTACTCTAAAACATGCTGATGTTTTCTTTCATTTATCAGCAAAAAAAATTTATCCCTTCCGCTTCAGGAAATCAGTAGGACTTTCACCAAAATAATCTTTATAACATTTCGTAAAATAAGACGGTGAACTGAATCCCACTTCATAAGTAATCTCTGCAATGGTCTTTTCGGTAGATGCAAGCAGTGAAGCAGCTTTTTTCAAACGTGCTATACGCAACAGTTCATTGGGAGAATATCCAGTAAGAGCTTTCGATTTCCGGTATAGCTGCACGCGACTCATGCCAATCTTGTCACCTAAGTCTTCCACGCTCAGTTCGGAATTGCCCAACTGTTCATCTATAAGTGCTCGAAGTTTCTCGACAAATCCTTTATCCAAATCCGCTATCGGCTCCTTGCGCAAGGAAGTCTTATCGGCAAAGAAACTTTGCAACCGGAGACGGTTGTCTATCAAGTTACGCAAACGTACCTGCAACAAACGTGCACTGAACGGTTTCAGAATATACGAGTCGGCTCCACATTCATACCCCTTCACTTTCTGTTCATCCATGGTATAGGCAGTAAGCATCATCACCGGAATATGTGACGTCTGTACTTCCGACTTCAAGCGGCGGCAGCATTCCATACCGTCCATCACCGGCATCATCACATCACAAATCACGGCATCGGGCACATATTTCATTGCCTGCTGCAAACCTTTCTGTCCGTTGGAGGCTTCTATTACTGTATACTTATCATGCAGAAGTGACTTTACATAGTCGCGCACGTCCTGATTATCATCAATAATCAATACAGTTTCTTTGTCATCCCGTTCAACTACTTCGGGAGCAGTCTGGATTGTTTCCTGATCGGCAGAAAGTACTGCTCCTTCTTTCAAGTTCGTAAGTACAATATTTTTCTCTACATTTTCTTCCGGCACTCCGTTCTGCTGGACAGGCATTTCGAGGGTAAACACCGTTCCCCTGCCCTCACCGCTGTCTACAGCGATTGTACCTCCATGCATCTCTACAAACGCCTTTACCAATGCCAGTCCGATACCCGAACCTGCATGATGTACATCTATCTGATAAAAACTTTCAAAAATATGCTTGACATGTTCTGCCGGCATTCCGATACCAGTATCTGAAACTTGATAACGCAACCAGCGTTCACCTTCTTTGGTAAACTGAGAAAGCTTTATTTCGATAGTACCATTTTCAGGAGTGAACTTAAATGCATTCGAAAGCAAATTATAAGTTATGCGTTCCATCTTTTCGGCATCGGCAATCATTACGTAACCTTCTTCCGAAGGTTCTACCGATACAGTAAAATGAATGTGCTTGCGATAAGAAAGTGTACGGAAAGCGTCAGTCCAGTCTTTGATATTTTCCGAGATATCGAAACGTGACAACGTCATACTCAATTTACCATTTTCGAACTTACGGAAATCAAGAATCTGATTAATCAACCGGAGCAACACCGTCACATTTTTCTGTATGATATTCAACAGGAAACGTTCATTTTCTCCTAACTTATTACTTTCTGCCAGCTGATTGACCGGAGCTGCAATCAAGGTCAGCGGTGTACGGAAATCATGAGAAACATTCGTAAAGAAAGCCAGCTTGGCATGCGTAGCCTCTTCCAGCTGTTTGGAAAGACTTATCAACTGGTCACGCTGTTCCTCCAAGCGTTTCTTCTGGTCAGACAATTCCGCATTCAGCCTGTTCTTTGTCCAGAAAGCACGTACAACGAAGAAAAGCAGCATTGCAACCAGAACCAAAATTACAATACAGGCATACAATAACATCCTTTGCGAAGAGTAACGCATCAGATACGTATCAAGCTGCTTATCGAGAACTTCTATTTTATTATCGAGCTGACCGATATGTGCAGTCTGCATTTGCATAATGCGTGCATTCGCCTTATTGACAAGTGCTGTCGACAGCACTGTTTCACGCGTATAATCCCGGCCTTGCAAAATATTCATGGCAACTTCCATCACCTTATCACCTCCGGTAGGATAAATAAAAGTCGCATCCAACTGCCTGTTTGCTACCTGTTCTACACCATAACCTTCACCGGCCAACGCATCGATCCCTACAAACAGCATATCATGCTCACGATGTTGTTTGACGGCCGCATCGTATGCTCCGGCTGCCATTCGGTCATTATGAGCAAAAACCATGTCAATATCCGGGAATTTTGAAAGAATGTCACCAAAAGCTTTCTCGGCCGGTACTCTGAGCCATGCGGCATCAGCCGAAGCAATGAGTTTTATGTCAGGAGTTTCCCGTAATGCATCCATCAGACCTCGATGGCGTTCGAGCGCAGAAGTAGAAGCTTTCAGACCAGCAACTTCTACCAGATTTCCTTTCCCCTGCAAGCGTTCAGCAATATAGCTCCCTACCTGACGCCCGATTTCATAATTGTCGGCTCCTACATATGCGGTATATTTGTCTGAACGTATTTTTCTGTCGACCAAAACAACAGGAATACCTTTGTTATAAGCTTTCTCTATAACCGGTGTAATGGCATCAGCTTCATTGGGAGAAACAATCAACAGATTAACTCCTTCACCAATAAGACTTTCTATATCGGCTATTTGCTGAGCATTATTATCTTTCGCTGTACGGATATCAATCTTAACACCCGGATAGAACAAAGCTTCACGACGAATCTCTTTGTTCATCTGTTCACGCCATTCATCGTCACTACACTGAGATACACCAACGACATAGCGTACCTCACGGGGAGCACACCCTGCCATCAGCAAACAGAACAACGCAACAAGAACAAACAAAACATGTTTCATAGCATTCAAAGGTATTATGATAAGATTCCTTCACATGTACAGTTCAACCATCAAACAGTACTGCACATGTGAAGGACAGGTAAAGATACAAAAAATTATTTTATGACGCGATCTTTCAACGATTGCGGCAATACAGGCATTGCTCCGTTCTGAGTACAAACATAAGCAGATGTTTCTACAGCCAGCTTATGAGCTTCGCCGATAGACAAGCCACTCAATATAGAAGAAACGAATGCTGCCGTAAACGAATCGCCTGCTCCAACTGTATCGGCCACTTCAACTCTAGGTGTTTCAACAAAAGAAACATTACCCGGAGTGAAGACATAACTTCCGTTTACTCCACAAGTAAGAATAAGCATCTTCAAGTTATACTTGGCAAGTAAGATCCAGCATTTATCCTGAAGGTCAATACCCGGATAACCGAACATACGGCTTACAGTAACCAGTTCTTCATCGTTTATCTTCAAGATATTACATTTGCTAAATGAATTACAAAGAATCTCTTTGGTATAAAATCCCTGACGAAGATTAATATCAAAGATCTTCAGTGTATCTTCGGCAGGCATAGCATCAATAAAGCGATTGATCGTATCACGTGATACAACGCTACGCTGAGCCAATGAACCAAAGCAAACAGCCTTAGTATGTTTTGCCAGATCTTCCAAGGCCGGTGTATAAGGAATGTTATCCCAGGCTACCCCTTCCTTTATATCATAACAAGGAACTCCTTCTGCATCCAGCTCTACCTGTACTGTACCGGTAGGATAAGGCACTATCTCTACCATAGCATTCAATTTCTTTTCACGGAAATTATCTAAAATCTCCATGCCGAGTTTGTCATCGCCTACTGCACTTACAACACGGCTGTTCAATCCGAACTGTGATACATGATAAGCAAAGTTTGCAGGAGCACCACCTATTTTCTTTCCTTCTGGAAGCACATCCCACAGTGCTTCTCCCATTCCTACTACAATTGTATTTTCCATATTCTAGTTTCTGTTATCAAAGTTAGACATTACTTTTTAATTTTCAAGGTGTAGAACAGCAAATAAATAACACCGACCGTCATTACGGCTACAGCTCCATCCTGTCCCATAGCATCACTGGCAAATCCCATAAACAGCGGGAATACTGTCCCTCCGAACAATCCCATGATCATCAATCCGGAAATTTCATTTTTCTTTTCGGGTACAGCAAGCAACGCCTGTGAGAAGATAATAGAGAAAATATTAGAGTTACCAAATCCGATCAGTGCAATGGCTGTGTAAATAACAGCTTCGGCATCCGATACAAATAATCCCGCCATCGCAAGCAGCATACAGATTACACTAACAACGAAGAACGAGCGTGCAGAAACCTTCTGCAAGATGATAGCTCCTGAGAAACATCCCAGCGTACGGAATATAAAATACAGACTGGTAGCAAAACCTGCCTCATCGAGTGTCATGCCCAGACGTTCCATCAAAATTTTAGGAGCAGTAGTATTGGTTCCTACATCGATACCTACATGGCACATGATACCCAGGAAGCAAAGCAAAATAAACGGACTTCCCAAAAGTTTCAGACAACTTACAAAACCTGAAGCCTTATCCGGTTTTTCTTCTTCAATAGGAGTTGCTCCCAACCAAAGAACAGCTATTACAGCTATTACCATGTATACAGGGAACAGCACACGCCATCCTAATCCGAATGTCGGCATTGCCTGAGTAGCTCCCCACATCGCAATATAAGGAGCAAGGAAAGAAGCAATTGCTTTGACAAACTGCCCGAATGTAAGTGAGCTGGCAAGTTTATCGCCCGAAATAATATTGCTCAACAGCGGATTGAGCGAAGTCTGCATCAAGGCATTTCCTATACCCAACAGGGAGAAAGAACAGAGCATAACACCGTAGTTATCTCCAAAAACAGGTATCAGAAGCGACACAAAAGTCACCACCAGACTAAGCATTACCGTTTTCTTTCGTCCGATTTTATTCATCAGAATACCCGTAGGTACAGAAAATATCAGAAACCAGAAAAATACCAGTGAAGGAAAGATATTAGCCTCCGAGTCTGTCAGATTCAAATCAGCCTTTACATAGTTTGATGCAATTCCCACCAAATCAACAAAGCCCATGGCAAAGAAGCAGAGCATAATGGGAACTAATTTCGCGTATTTCAGTTTATTAGTTGTTGTCATTGTTCTAAAATCTTATATGATAAATAATATGTTTACTTTTGCTCAGTAAGTTCGATCACACAGCTATGAAGAGGTTTGAATCCGAATACCTCCAAACCAATTTTCATCAGATAATCTCCTGAAAGGACCTTTCCATTGGCTTTTAATACTGATTTTACTCCCGGCATCAGGTTGATTTCTTCTACCTTATACATTTTATTCGGATCAAGTCCCTGCA
Source organism: Phocaeicola coprocola DSM 17136 (assembly GCF_000154845.1). Lineage (GTDB taxonomy): Bacteria > Bacteroidota > Bacteroidia > Bacteroidales > Bacteroidaceae > Phocaeicola > Phocaeicola coprocola. Next base: position 16,697 of record NZ_DS981510.1, read on the forward strand.
ACTTAACCGGGAAAAGCTTTTCTTCAAAACGAGGATAAACATCGTAAGCAAACAAAACAGCTTTCTGCTGGTCTGTGCTAACGTAATTTACTGCCATATGATTACCTTCGTAAGGAGAAACCAAACGATACTGTTCTCCATCCAAGATGGTAGATGACAAACGTTTCCAGTTTGCCACAGCTGTCTGACAATAAACCAGTTCGTCTGCCGACAATTCCTTCAAACCAATATCAAATCCCAGCTTACACATAGAAGCTACATCTGTACGGAATTTAATAGAAGCATTTTTGTTCCAGCTTGTAACGTGTGCACACATAGCCTTAGCCGGGAAGAATTGAGAGAATCCCCACTGGATATAAATACGTTCTACCGGATCGGTATTGTCACTGCACCAAAATTCCGTAAAATGTTTCAGAGCTTCATAGTCACAACGTGCACCACCTCCCGAGCAAAGCATCAAAGGAAGTTTCGGATAATTCTCCGATACCCGTTTCATAACGTTATAAACCCCACGTATATGATCAATATAAAGACGTCCCTGTTTATCTTTTAAATAAGGTGAATAGATATTTGTTATAGGACTGTTGCAATCCCACTTGAAATATGCCAAATCAGGATTTTCTTTCATCAGTTTATCTACAACCTCATACACATAATCCTGAACTTCTGGATTGCTCATATCAAGAACCAGCTGATTACGATAGTAATAAGTTTCACGGTTAGGATAATGAATAGCCCAATCCGGGTGCTTTTCCATCAGCTCACTTTTAGGATTCACCATTTCCGGCTCTATCCAAATACCAAACTCAACTCCTGCCTCTTTGGCGTAACGTACCAGTGCAGGAACACCTCCCGGAAGTTTCTGACGGTTAGCTTCCCAGTCACCAAGACCAGCATTATCACTATTACGAGGATATTTGTTACCAAACCATCCGTCATCAAGCAAGAACATGTCAACGCCCAAGTCTTTCGCCTCTTTCATCAGTTCGGTCAGTGTAGGCTCATCAAAGTCGAATGCAGTATTCTCCCAATTGTTGAGCAACGTCATACGAGTACCTTTTCCATCCTTCAACTGGTAATTGCGTGCCCAGCGCTGGAAATTACGGCTACCCTCACCTGTACCTTTACTCAAGGTAAAAATAAATTCCGGAGTTGTAAACACTTCCCCTTTAGGCAGTTCATACACAGAAGCATAAGGATTTATAGACGGAATAACCCGCAGATTGCCCACATTGTCAACTTCGAATGTGAAGCAGAAATTGCCTGTCCATCCGATGGTTCCCATTAACACATCACCTGTATTTTCAGCAACCGGTTGTCCAAGTCCTACCATAAAGAAAGGCTGTGCATGCATGGCAGCACGACTTCCTAGCTTAGTATCGACTATTTTTTTCCCGAACTGAAGCTGCTGACTAGTCATCTGTACTTCTTTCGCCCAATCGCTGCTGAACTCTGTAAGATAATACGACGGACTGCTGAAATAAAGCATGGTAGAAGCATAGCGGAACAAAGATATCGGTTTCTTTTCCTGATGCTTTATTTCACTCCAAGTCTTAATAATATTTTCTTTCGGATAAGCTATATAATGTAAAGTAACATCTACAGGATATTTGTCATCGCGAAGTAATATATCTGTCTGAGTTCCTCCTTCCACTTGTTTGGTAGAAGAAGATACATAGTACAGCCATGTAGAAGGATTACCGTCGCTATGGGTTACTCCCCATGCCGGTTCAAAGAAGTCCTCATTTCCGGAGGTGCTGCATACTTCCCATCCACGTTCTATCACACTGGCATCAGAGGCCGGATGAACACTCCATTCCAACAGGTCAAGATCGGATTCATGAAGTAACTTCTCACCCAAGTATGACTGATAAAGCCGTCCATTAGGAGCAACCTGAAGAACAAGATCAGTCTGATCGGTAGAAATACGGATAATTTGCTTTTCGGCAGCATATGCCTGCATTCCTACCAAAGCTGCGAGAGCTAAAGTACAAATATGTTTCATGGTTTACAGGTGTATAATTAATGAAGAGAATTTTATAATAAAAAGCAAGTTCAAGTTCCAAAGAACATGAAAGGACGCCAGAACCTGAACTTGCAGAGAACTGAAGCAATCTGACTGCTTACAGTCCTAATTTATAAATTTTCATATTGCTTATCTGTGCTTCACCGTTTTCTGCATAGAAACGCAAAGTGTTGTACGGTTGAGTCGGGAATACCAGATTAGTCATGGCAATACGTCCACCGTCTACAAAAATTTCAACAGAACATTTATCGACAAAAACATTCAGATGATAAGTTTTTCCTTCGCAAAGTGACAGAGGAGCCCATGTACCCAGTGCAAAGTCGTTTTTATAGTTAACAGACATTGTCTTACGGTGATCATCTGTTTCCTTTTCATGTACATTCATTTCTCCATGACGTGCCAAATCGACAATACCACTTTCAGTACGGTCGGCAACCAATTTATCTTCTTTCATATCCAGATAAACTTTTACCTTTTCGCCTTTGGCATTCAACAAGTCAAATCCAACAACTTGCGCCTTGTCAGGAGTTACATCCATTTCCAATTCATAAGCACCATCTGTCTGAGGCACAATTTCATCGATTTTATATTCCCCTTTTACTGCAAAATCATCAATATTACGGGTATCCTTACGCAATGCTTCTGTTTCCTTCACAGCATTGGCAGCCATATAGATTTGTCCGTCTTTTGTATAAAGAGACAATTCACGAGGCAAAGCATTAGCTCCACGATATTGACGGATAGGAGTTGCATTAGCATATTGCCAGTTACTCATCCAAGGAACAGCAATGATACGGTCGCCTGTATTAGAAAAACAAACAGTAGCATAATGATCTTTTCCGAAATCAAGCCATTTGGTTACTTCAGGTTTTGTATCGCATTTAAATTCTTTACCGTCGAAATCACCAACAAAATATTCTGTTGCACTACCACCAAACATACATCCTGGGTTGATATTAACAATCATTACCCATTTCATGTTATTCTTATCACCGTCAACCGGCAACTGAATAAAGTCCGGACACTCGAACTGATTTGGCTGAACACCATACCCCTTGCCAAATCCGCTTAAATATTCCCAGTCTTTCAAGTTAGAAGAAGAATAAAAACGCATCTCCTTATCTGCAGAAACAATCATATACCATTTCTGCGCCGGTTCATACCAGAACACTTTCGGATCACGGAAGTCTTTCAATCCGTCGAACGGAGTCAGAATCGGGTTTTTCTCGTATTTTGTATATGTACGTCCATTGTCGTTGCTATATGCCATACACTGAATCTGTCCGTGTTCATCACTTGCAGATGTATAAAAGGCAATCATAGCATCTTTACCGTAGCCTGCGCTGTTGTTATGATCAACGATAGAACTTCCTGAAAAGATATGTCCTAATGTATCACGAGCTATCGCCGGTTTTAAATGTTCCCAGTGAATCAGATCCTTACTGACAGAATGTCCCCAATGCATATTTCCCCATTTTGATCCATAAGGATTATACTGGAAATACAAATGATATTCACCGTCTTTATATACAAGTCCGTTTGCATCATTCATCCATCCATATAAAGGAGTGTGATGATAAATAGGACGGTAATAATCGGTATTTGCAGTATTGAATGTATCCGACAACTGAATATTTTCCCAGCATACAGCACCAGAAGGAACCTTACCAATAGTAACTGTTGCTTCTTCAACTCCCTGAGGCAATTCGAATGGTACATAATATTCTATGCTGTCTACGGCCAGACGAACGTCCATTGCCATATCAGCAGGACTGCCAGTATCAAGTTTTACTTTTCCTTCACTTGCTGCCTCCTGAATAGGAAGCAATAAATATTTAGTAGGATGAGTTATGCGAACAATAGTCAACGAATCTCCCTGATTTTCGAATGTCAAATTACTTTTCTGTGACTGACAAGCAATCATACTGCATAAAAAAGCTTGTCCCAGGATCAGATTAAAGATTTTACGTTTCATGGTATATGCTTTTAGAATGTTTTAAAGATACTAATTTTTGATTTATCGGATATTAGCCGACTTATTTTATTTATTACGAATACCTATTGAAAACAGGATAAACCTTGTCAGCTTTTGCAAACTCTATCTTCGCTTTGCGGAGATAGAGCATACAAAACTGCTTATTAATTAAGAAACTAACTATTAAAATTTAATTTGTGCAGAGAATTCTACGGTAAACGGACGAATGTAGCTTCCAGCCATTACTGTATTGGCATATTTGCCAGCTTCTTCTTTTGTTACCAGTTCAGCACCAGCTATACTTCCTTTTGCTCCTGTCTGATTCAAGAAGTTAACAACAGAACATCCCAAAGACAATTTTTTGTTAACCTGCCAGTTCAAACCTCCAAAGGTTTCCCAACGTCCGTTGAAATAATATGCATCATTGATATTAGCATAAGTCTTACTAAAGTAACGGAAACTAGTCCAAATTTTCAAATCTTTAGTAATCATATAGCTCGGGTCGATTTCAATAATTACCTGAGGAATTTCTGCAACGATATTGCCTGTAGCATTAATCTGACCAACATATCCATCAGAGAACTTAACCGATGTTTCATACTTTTTATAAGTCGGTTTCTGATAAGTAAACAGGAAGTGCAAATCGAATCCTTTAAACGGAGTAGCAACAACGTCGGTAGTCCATCCCAAAGTCTTGATATCATAGTTAAGTGGAGCAGCCAAGATTTCATTGACACCATTTACCGCATGCTGAAGATTCAATGTTGAGTTATTGTTTGTCTTCGAAATATATGAGAACAATGAAGTCAAGCTCAACCATTCATTATTGAAATAAATTCCGGCACGTCCCAGAGGAACAGATATCTTGTCTGTATTCGGTAATGTAGCAGGTGCAAAGTTCTCGATTCTAGGATGCTGAGTAATGTAAGTGAAGTCACCGGTAAATCCGAACTTATTTGTCAATTTATACGTAGCGGCAGCACTCAATGCATAATTAAACCAATCATAACTCATCGGAGTCGGTTCGATAGATACAGCTCCAGCTGTACCGGCAGCTCCTGCTGCATAACCAGTCTGATTACCATCTACATCGTATACAGGAACAGCAGTGGCTCCAAGATAATAATTAGCAAAACGTCCGACGTAATCACCATTGGCATTTTTTACTGCGGCATTGTTTCCACGAAGTGCCTGATACTCGAAACGTGCACCATAATACAAGTTTAATCTGTCTGTTATATCCCAGTCATGAGTAAAATAAACAGCCAATTTATTTTCATGACCTTTATAATATTCCGAAGCATTCTTATTGAAATCATAATAATATCCGTTTCCAGCATAAGAACGACCGGCTGCAGTTGCAAAAGCAGGATTCCACAAACGTACCGGATAACTGCCGTCTGTAGGAACAGACTGATCATACATGGTTGTATTTGAAGCATAGTCGATGTCATAATACCACTCATTCAATCCCAAACGCCATGTTCCATTAGACAATTTACGTGACAATTCAGTAGTAAACATAAATTCATCGATGAAACCACGATTCAAACATGACATACGGCTTTGCACATATTCACCGTCATACGGCTGCATTGCTCCGTCGGCTGCTTCATACTGATAATCAATAGAGCTGTTAGTACGCTGACTCAGTTCCATAGGAGTCTGATATACACATGAACCAGTAGCATGATCGTATTTCATAACGACTTTCCATGCCAGTCCATTATCCCATTTATAATCATTCATCAAAACGAACTCACTACCCTTATTCTGTACAGCATCGTAAAGATTTGTCTTTTTCAACTCGCCTGTACGCATATCGCGGTATACCATCTCATTATCCATTGGCAAGTAAGATGTAGTACCAAGAGCGAAATCGCCAAACTCTTTTACACTACCATCACCAACATATATAAATGGAGCCGACTGGGTAGCATACATATAAACCGGATGACTGTTGCTATAATGATACATTGCTGTAAATTCACCGCGATTATCATTATAACGTTTTGTCAAAGCAAATTTGTAGATCTGAGTTCTATCCTGGAACGGAGTTGATTTGATTTTAAAAGTTCCCGGATCAAAATCCTGATAAATGCTTCCACTATAAAACCAGTCTTTTGCAATTTCACCATTCAGATTCAATGAAACTTCTTGCATACCAAAATGGTTAGTCTTATAGTTTAATGTACCATGAAAACCTTTTTGTCCCAGCTGAGTAAAAGAGTTTACGGCATAACCGATATTACCAGTAGTAATAGCAGTTTCAGAAATCTTAAGAAGTCCCACATGGCTCAAGCTGGCATCAGCACGCCACAAAGAATTTACGCTGTGAGGATTCGTAGCATAAGTAACAGGAATACCATTCTCGAGTACATTTACATCCGCAGAAGGAAGACCAATCTGAATTTCACGAGGTCCGTTAGCACTAGCAGCATTCAACATCACATTGCGGTTGCCTTCTTCTTTAGAACCACCGTTGTTGTTTGATGATTTATTTTCCTCTTGTGCATATCCATTAGCACAAACTAAAGCAAGCAGCAAGACTGCAGCTCCCATACGATTGCCAAACTGTCTTTTTTCAGTCTTCATAGCATTAAAATTTTGTATGAAAAGTTTGATTTTTTATTTGCTACAAAAGTAGTCAGACGTCTAGTTAACGGGCATAACATATGTTACATCATATAGCAAAAATGTTTCATGAAACAATTTTGTCATACGACGCAACATTTTTACAAATCTGTGTATAAGCGCCTTACACGCTGCCTATACAACAGATTTGTTTCATAGGGCATTTCTTTATGTTTCAATTCTACAGCTAACGCTTATCAAATATGATTCAGCCAGCCTCTTCAAAAAATAGACTTCTATTCTATCTATTGCAATCTATACACATTCATTGATTTAACAATATAGCTTCCTTTATCTGAACTAAAAACCATTCTATTGTATGGTTCTGCAGGGAAAACCAGATTAGTCATCACATATTCCCCTTCTTCACCAAAAGCCTCAACACTGGAACGGTCAATAAATAAACGAAGATGTATTTGATCTGTATTCCTAACAGGAGCAACAGTCACAGCAGGAAAATCACGGCTGAAACCAACAATACCACTAGCACTACGGTCCATAACAAACTGCTTACGTACTACATCGTAATACATGGCTACTTTTTCACCTTTCTCATTCATCAGAGAAAAATCAATTTTAGATGTGCCTTTGTTTTCGATTGCCATTTCTATTTCATAAGCACCTTTATTGTCTGCCAGCAAACTTGCAACTTCATAGTTACCCTTCACCTCAAAAGTTGGTATCTTTTTTTCTTCCGCACGTGCTTTCTTTATTTCAGGTGAAGGTTTACTCTTCAAATACAATTCCCCTCCTACTCTATAAAGAGTCAGGTCACGCGCCAATGTATTCGCACTACGATATTGTGTAGTAGGAACATTATTTGCATACTGCCAGTTACTCATCCAACCCAATGCTATACAACGGCCAGCAGGAGCATTACTCCACGTAACAGTTGCATAATTATCTTTTCCCCAATCAAGCCATTTGGTCTGAGTTGGTGATTCATTCACAAATTTCTTACCATCGAACGAACCAACAAAATACTGAGCAGCACTGCCTCCAAAAGGTCCTCCAGGATTCAGATTACAAATCAATACCCATTTTTTCTCTTTTGTTCCTTCAATCGGAAGTTCTACCAGATCTGGACATTCCCATACACCACCATGTGCTCCTTGCATTGCTCCAAAACTACTTTCCTTCTTCCATTCTTTCAAATTGCCAGATGAATATATCTGCATTTCCTGCCCTACAGCCAACATCATCACCCAATGTTTACCCGGAGCATACCAGAAGACCTTTGGATCACGGAAATCACGCTCAGCCGAAGTCAGTATCGGATTATGTTCATATTTAATAAAAGTCTTACCGTTATCTAAACTATACGCCATACTTTGTGACTGTACATCTCCCCACGGAGTAGATTTTGCAGATGTATAAAAAGCGACAACAGCTCCTTTTCCAAAACCAGCAGTATTATCTTTATCGACAACACAAGAACCACTGAAAATAGCTCCCCATGCGTCAGGAACAATAGCTGTGCCTTCATACGTCCAATGAGTCAAATCTGTACTTGTAGAATGTCCCCAAGTCATATTTCCCCACATCGAACCATAAGGGTTATATTGGAAATACAAATGATACACTCCATCTTTATAAAACATTCCATTCGGATCGTTCATCCATCCATACACTGGAGTATGATGATAAACAGGACGGTAAGTTTCACGATTTGAAGAATAGAACGTATCGGAAAGTTTTATTTCCTTCCAACACAATGAAGATACCGGCATACCCGTAACATCAACAGAAACAGATTTTCCCTGATATGCAGACAAATCTAATGGTACATAATAGTCAACTTTTTCACGAGCCAGACGAATATTTATGTTTTGTTCCAACTGGAATTCATTATTAACAATAATGTTAACCTTACCCTCAGGTGCATTCTCTTGAACGGGAAGAAGTAAAAACTTCTTCACCGAATCCAAAAGAATGATATTCTGTTCATTAGCTAAATACTTGACAACCATGCTGTTCTCTGCACCTTGAACAGTCAGTGAGAGTCCTAGTGCAATAGCTAACAAACTTTTTTTTGACGAAAAATTCAAACTCATAATAATTAGATTAATAATAACTTACTTCAATATTGCTAACTTCAATGGTTCCCTCATAACTATTTATAGACCAGCAGTTCTTCTGTGTACCATAAATACGATTCGTATAGGCTACATTGTCATTGATATAAACAACACAAACAGAATTGTCTGTATAAACAGTTACATGATATTCATTATCGGCAGGAGTATTGAACAGGTATCCGTCAATTCCAGCAACAAATCCCATACCTTCTTCTCCTTGTTCTTCAAAGTTCAGTTTTTTCTTGTTACCGTTATCTTCTGGATTTACAATAATAGAGTAATACTTCTTCGAATCAGTACCACGGGCAAAAGAGAAACCAAACTTATCTGTTTTATCAGTAGCTTTTACAGTAAAGGAAATCTTATTAGCAACGTTCAAACGATTGAATAAAACGAAAGAATTTCCAGTCAATACATACTTACCTGCGTTTTCACTTACTCCGTTTTCACTTACTCCGTTTTCACTTTTAGCCATAACCTTCAACGATGAAACAGTAGTAAATTTATTATCAATACCTTGTATGCTACCCAATGATAAACTACCGTCTTCATGCTGGATGATACGGTGAGCAACCAAGTTACCAGCCCATTGAGGTTCATTCGGCTCAGCTCCGACAGCTGTATTGTTATTACCTTCACGAGTTGGACACCAGCCCCAAATATAACGATTAATACCATCTGAAGCAGTTTTTCCTGCATAGAAAGCACGAGAGTCCAAAAGACCTTCATGATCATCAGGCCATTTACCAGCGTCATTAACCGTACATGCCTTCAGTTCATCCAGCGTACGTCCTTTAAAATATTGGACTTTACGGATTGCTACATGCTTTTCTGAGTAAACCAAATACCACCAGTCACCCATCTTAAAGACATCTGGACATTCATAGAAGCGATCCCACATCATTGACATAAATACACCTTTGTGTTCCCAAGACTTCAAATCAGAAGAAACAAATTCTGCCAAAACGCCTTTTGTTCCCTGCATAGTAGAAACAATCATATGATAAATACCATCATCACCTTTGAAGACAAACGGATCGCGGAAATCCTTAACACTGTATCCATAGTCATTTCCCTGCAAATAAAATATCTTGCTTTTCGTCCATGTCTTAAAGTCAGAAGAAGTTGCCATCATCACAACTTCTTGGTTGGCAGTATGTCCTGTATAAAAAGTATAATATAACTTTTCAGAATCATTATATATCGTACTACCCGTACCTATTGCAGCATCAGCTTCCGACGCATTACCAGTAGAAATCACTTCCCCCAAAGACTGGTATGAGTCTACATTTTTTGTACTTACTCCCCAAATAGGATGATATGTTGCCTCCTGATTAGGACGAAATTCCTGCAAATACAAAATCTTAAAATTCTGTTCTATCGGATCATAAAACGGCATCGGATCGCCTGCATAACCAACATACGGTTTATAATAAGTAGTAAACTGTTCATCTGTTGAAGCAAAATATGTTGCAGTGCCATCCCAGTCTTTCTGTGTCAATATAGGATCATCATTATCATTGCAACTACCTAATGACATGAATGCAGCTAAAGCTAAAGAATATATCATTGTTTTCATAAATTACATTATTTTTTTAATGTTGTCCGATAAACATTTTACATATTCCAAATATCTGAATTTCTAAAATTCTTTTATCGGACAATCATTATTTAATTTTTATTTTGATTCACTTGTTAAATAATTAATTGCATTCTGAGTAATCTTTGCAACATTACCATGATATGAATCTGCTGAAGTATCTACTCCATAAGAATACCAATCATAACATCCAGAACCGATACAAAGTACTCCACCAGTCGTTTCACTTGAAAGGTATTCCCAAACAACTACGGCACCATCACCGCCATATCCTAGACTTACACCACCATGACTTGTTTCCCAGCTATTCAGTTCTTCATATCCTCCCCAATCGGAACCGATGTGCCACTGAGCAGTACTATTAGTTATCCGGTAGCCTGCATCACACATATAAATTCCCTTTTTACCATCAATCGTTGATATATCCACACCTTCATAAAGAGGATGAGTTTCATGATTGGTTACAAAGAAGCTCCAAGGACCTGTAGTTATTTCACCTGTCTCTTCCGACTGTCCCCAACAGTTATTAGGAGCATTTCCATCCTTGGTAATACCCAGCTTAGCTGCATAGAACGATGCATAACGAGTCAATAACAAGCTACCTCCATTTTCATAAAATTCTTTTACCTTCGAAACTGCTTGTACAGCACTCGGGGCAGCAGCTTCAAATTTATCCATTGAATCGATACCTCCATCGATATGCAGATGCCACCACATAACCTTGCAATCATTTAAATCAACTCTTCCGGTTCGAACATCTTCAAATGAGAGGTACTGAGCATTAGGAATATTCTTCAACATCCAGTTAGCAGCTTCTTTTTCTTCTGCATTTAGTTCATCTATAGAAGAAGCCAAACCTACATATACAGCACTAGGAGAATCAGACTGTACAACAGTTACAACATAAACAGCAACTGCACTCTGATAAGTAACTGTAAACTCTACTGGACTTGTAAAATCAACAGCTTGTCCTGAAGCTGGAGAAACCATTGCTCCTTGGGTTGTTTCAACCGTAGGTATAAGACTAGTAATATCGATACTCGTCGGTACACGTACCAAAATAGAATGATTTTCTTCATCAATAATACCAGTATACTCATTATTCAATTTAAATGATGTAATTCTAGCTTCATCATGCTTTACCGTAACAGTATAATCTAAATAAGCATCACCATTTGTTACTTTTATCGTTTGAGGAAAAGAGAAATTGGCAATATCTCCAACCTTCATTGAAGCTTCAGCACCATCGGAAACTTCAATTGCCGTTACCTTCATGGCATCTGTATTATAATCGACAGGTACTCCTACTACGACAGTTTTAGTCGAATTATCAATGACTCCCTGATATTCATCGAGTTGCAATGTATTCAGCCAAGTTCGCCCGTTCAACTGAAGATCTGACGTATTATCATCATCGCATCCTGCAACAAAAGCCAAAGAGAGAAGGATGAAAAAAACTTTATTAATATATTTTATTGCATTCATAATATTCATTTATTAAGATTTACAATTAAATTACCAGCCGCCACAATTCTGTGTATAATTACCATTACTAGCACTTATCTGCGCAAAAGGTATAGGCAAGTATTCATTTTTATTTTTAGTAAACGAAGCATTTGAATAAATAGCACAATTATCAGCTTCTTCTGCATAATATTTATTCAAGACCTGATCGGCTTCCCCCCAACGTACTAAATCGAAGAAACGATCACTTTCCATAGCCAATTCTACACGACGTTCAAATTTCAACATCTTCAAAGCCTCATCCTTGGTATAAGTTCCCGTATAAGGCTTCACATAGAAAGTAACACCATAAGCAGCAGGATAATCTGCAATCATAGTAGTACTTTGACCAGCACGATTACGAACTTCATTAATCAGACTAATTGCTTCATTAAGACGACCATCATTTAATTGAATCAAGGCCTCTGCACGCATTAATAAAACATCCGAATAACGCAAAACAATATGATTCATAGGACTACCCCACCAGCCACCTTTTATCAAATAATCTCCATCTGGATCTACATTGTGCTTCAATGTTACATAATAACCATAAAGACCATTACTACGACTCCAAGTAGAAGATTTATCCATCATATAATTCTTATTAAATTCATATGGGAATCCAGGCATACCTACAGTCAAAAACAGACGAGGGTCTACATTATCAGTTGTAATATCATAATCACTATTATTAAAGGTATCAAATAACGGATGACCATCCATATCAGTTCTAAAGGCATTTACCAAATTCTGACTTGGTTTATAAAAGTCACAACCACCATCTGTCACCCCTGGAATATTAGGAACAATCAATCCAAACGACCAGTTACAATTACCATTATTTGTTCCGTCATTCATAGAATATTGCATAGCCCACAATGACTCACATCCATTCTCATACTGAGGTTCCGGACGGAAATTATTATGGAAATCAGCTTCTAAATCGTATCCGCCAGCAGACATAATAGACTTCTCAGTATACTGAACTACTTTTGCCAAGTCTTCAGTGCTAATACTTGTTACCTCATTATTTTCAGGATTATCCTGACGATAGGCCTTATACAAATAAGTCTTTGCCAAATAAGCTGCAGCTGCGGCTCTAGTAGGACGCCCTTTATCGGCTTGTGTATCCGGCAGATTATCATAAGCGAACTGAAAATCATTTGCTATCTGCTGCCAGCTTTCATCATTTGTATAAGTTGTGTTAGAAAGATTATTATATTCTTCGGGAGTAAGATTTTCATCGTTTGCCAAAACAATGTGCTTGTACAACTGCTTCAGCAAGAAGTGTCCATGTCCACGTAAGAATTTCATCTCAGCAATTCGCTGCTGCTTTAGTGGATAAGTATTCTCATCAAGCTGATTCAGTAACTGTAAAGCCGTATTAGCACGAGAAATACAATTATACAAACGCTGCCACATATCACTGATATTCCATGCAGTAGTCATGACACCTTGCGAAATTTCCAATGCATGAAAAACATCACCATCTTCTGTTCCGTTTCCACCTTTATAGGCATCATCCGAACGCACATCATAATTCCACATAGAGAATGATGAGTTAATATCTTCCGCAGATATCCACACAGCATAAGCAGAAATAACCAAATTGTCTACATAAGCGGGATTCTGTAACTGCTCGTTATCGATAGTTCCTTGTGGCACTTGGTCTTCCAGAAAGCTAGAACATCCAGAGCAAGCCAACGCAAAACCTAAAACTGTCGCATATAATAAATTTCTCATAATTTTCGTTTTAATAGTTTTTCAATTTAAAAGCTAACATTAATACCAAAAGTTAAGTTCAAAGGAATCGGATAACCATAATTTGGATTTTCCGGATCAACTCCTGTAAATTCTTTACTCTTAATAGTAAGCAAGTTCTGTGCACTTAAATAAAGGCGTAAACGTTCCATTTTCATCTTCTTCGCAAAATTCTGAGGAACATTGTAACCTATCTGAAGGTTACGTAATTTCAAGAATGAACCATTTTCCACAAAATAGGTAGATACACGTTTTTCATTATTGACATCATCACGTGACAATGCTGGAATATCCGAATCAGGATTAGTCGGCGTCCATGCATCAAGCACTCGTTTTCCTTTATTTAAGAAACCAATATTCAGCCCACTCCATAAGTCTGTTTCCTTTTTTAAATCACTAATTACATCAACTCCCTGCACGCCTTGCCAAAACATTGTCAAGTCGAAATTTTTATACTCTAAATAGATATTCAATCCATAACTGAATGCTGGTGTCGGATTATAAATCCACTGCTGATCCTTTTCGTTGATAACACCATTACCATCCAAATCACGCCAGCGAATACGTCCCAAGCCAGCACCCTCTTGAGTTGCGTGATTATCAATTTCTGCCTGTGATTTGAAGATACCATCTGCCACATATCCTACCTGTGCACCATTGGGATGCCCAATTACACTTTCTACCCCATTACCTCCAAATGTACCGTTTGCAGCAACTGTTGCAGGAAGAGCAGTTATCTTATTACGATAAGCAGAGATATTACCATTCAAATCGTATTTCAAGCCAAATGCTGTCGTATTACGATAACCTAAGTTCAACTCGAAACCTTTGTTTTCCATTTCTCCGGCATTAATCCACTGAGTGCTGCCTTCACCCATAGCTGCAATACCTGCCATTTGAACAAGAATATCTGTTGTTTTCTTATAGAACCAGTCGAATGATCCATATAAAGTCTGATCAAACAAAGAGAAATCAAAACCCAAGTTTGTCTGAGTGGTAGTTTCCCATTTAATATCATCGTTTCCAATCTGGTTACGTTTAAATCCAGACTGAAGAATACTACCTCCATTTGTGCCAGCAATATCATAAGAAGTTCCGTAGCTTTGTCCTCCAGACTCAGTTACACCATAATTAGGAACATAAATAGTATAACGAGCTATATTTGAAATTTCTTGATTACCTGTCTGTCCCCATGAAGCACGAATTTTTAAATCATTCAGCCAAGTAAGCTCCTTCATGAATTTTTCATTGCTAATACGCCATCCCAATGAAACAGACGGAAATGTAGCATAACGATTATTTTTACCAAAACGAGAGGAACCATCACGACGAACAGTCAAAGAAAATAAATATTTATCATCATAGGTATAGTTTAATTTACCAAAGAAAGAAACCAATGAATAACCTTCACCCGATCCATAAGCCTGAGCTGTTCCTGTACCTGCATTAGGCCACATATAATCAGGATTTAATATACTATAATCTTCTTTATAACCAGAGAACCAACTATCATCTTCACGATTCAATTCCATACCAACCATCACGTCGCCACGATGTTTACCTACTTCTAAATTATAAGTAGCAACAGCGTTCCACATCCATTTTGTCCAATGTTCTTGTTTTGCTTCTACTGCATTTTTATCATTTGCAACATTTCCTTCTGTAATAGGATAAGTAAAAATACGTTGTTGCTTTTGAGAATAATCCAAACCAAATGTAGAACGGATATTAAAACCTTTAAACGGATTTAAATTAATATATGCATCTCCGAACATACGCCAATAAGTATAACGATTATCCGAATTTCTATCCAAACGCGCTACAGGATTTTCACGGTCAGGATAACCACCTACAGGTCCCGCATAATTACCGTTAATATCATAAACCGGTAAAGAAGGATTAAACTGTAATACATTTTGCAAGAAACCTTCTGGAGCCTGTACTTCAGAAGTACGGTTCAAAGTGAAATGCTCTCCAACAGTCAATACTTTTCCAATCAGGTTATAGTCTGAATTCATACGAGCAGAGAATCTCTCAAAATCAGTATCTTTTATAACACCCAGATTCTTATAATATCCAAGAGAAAAGAAAGAAGATCCTTTTTCCGACCCATTACTTACTGATACATTATATTGCTGAATAACACCTGTACGAGTCGTTTCATCAAACCAATCTGTGTCTGCTGACGGAACTGTGTTATTAGAGTCAAGAAAACGAGACATACTAATACTGTTCAATTTTGGATAGCCATTACTATCATATCCCCAATCATATTTATATCCCAAGGGGTTAGTATTTGGGTCCTGACCACCATTTACATAAGCCTGCCACATTGCCTGACCATATTCTTCTGCATTCAATACCTCCATTTTATTATTATACATAGAAGCAGATACCGACGCGTCAAAATTTATTTTCAACTGACCTTCTTTTCCTTTTTTAGTTGTAATGATAATCACACCATTGGCAGCACGAGAACCATAAATAGAAGCTGAAGCCGCATCCTTTAAAACTTGAATTGATTCTATATCATTACCATTCAATTCATGCATTCCACCTTTAGTAGGTACCCCGTCAATAATATAAAGAGGGTCATTGTTATTTAATGTACCAATACCACGAATACGAATTGTTGTTGAACCACTAGGATTACCATCGGCCGTAATATTCATACCAGGAACACGACCTTGCAAAGCTTTCATCGGATTATTTTCATTCTGCTTAGATAAATCATCCATACTAACAACAGATACGGCACCGGTCAAATCTGCCTTACGCTGAGTAGTGTAACCTGTTACAACAACTTCATCCAGCACTTCTGTATCTTCTGCTAAAACAATATTCAATACAGTTTGCGCTTTTACGACCTGACTTTTGAAGCCGATATAAGAAATTGAAATTTCCGCACCTTGCTTTACAGTTAAAGAAAACTTACCATCAAAATCAGTAATCGTACCGTTAGTCGTACCCTGTTCAAGAATAGTTGCCCCGATAACAGGCTCTCCATCAGATTTTGAAACTACTGTTCCAGACACTTGCAAACTTTGTGCTTGCACAACCATACACACCATGAAAAGGAGTGCTAAAAGAAATGTTCTTTTTATGCTTTCCATTTACAAATAGATTAAGTTTAACTTATCACAAATCTCACACTGCCGTTCAAAACGGTATTGCAAATGTATGTAGAGCTTAATAAAAGGAATCATTAGTGTCCCGTTAAAATCGGGACGAATTAAATATTAATCAAACAACCCCGGGAAAAGGGGATTTAATTGCTCTTTGACATCATTGAAATTAGTCTTATTGAACAACTCTTGTAAAGGTGTTTTATCCGTTAATGAAATGCTCAAAATCTGTAGGACCTCATAGGTCGAACGGCTTAAGTGCAAATCATGTTGGATAATAGCTACCAAACAATAAGTGATAATAGCCACACTTATCTGAATACGGACTGCGTTTTCTGTGGTGCCCCAGAACCTTTTGATTTTAAGGTGCTGCTTCAACCATTTGAAGAACAGTTCTACAAGCCATCTCTTTTTATAGAGATTAGCTACATCAAGTGCAGATATATGTTTGGCATTTGTCAGGAAGGTAAATTCACGATCATCTTCTTCATCATAGAACCTGATAATCCTGAATGATTCCGGATACTTCTTTTCAGAGGTATATCCTGATAATTTCACTTCAGCATCAGATAGTATATTCTTTGGTAGTCTGCGTTTCCATTTGCAGAACTTAAATTTAAGATTCGACTTGGCTCTTACGACAAAGAAAGAGCCAGTAAGATGAATCCGATATAGTTCCTTAAACGAATCATACGCTCTATCAAAAATATAGTATGCATTTGGTTCATAATGAATTGCAGACATTGCTGTTGAGTCATGTTTTGAAGCTGTGGTTACTGTAAAAAAAGCCGGAACCTGAGCCTCAATGTCATAAAGGACATGTGCCTTGACTCCACCTTTTTTACTTCGAAATTTAGCCCAAGGAAATGTTGCCAAACATAACGGAATGGTGGTTGAATCAAAAGCGTACTTCTTTCCTTCGATATCCAGAATATGAGTAGCTCGTTTATCACTGGCTTCTTTCATCATGAAGAATGCAAAATCTTCAAAGATTCTGTAATCCCTATTTTGGTTAGCTGATGCAAGTGTGGTTTTGGCCAAGGGTTCACGACCCAATCCCAAATGATAACACTTGGCTTGATGTGCTTCCAATGCAACAATCAGGTCGCGTAGGCTCTCACGATTGCTTAGCTGTCCGAACATCATAGCAAGAAGCTGGTTCCAGCAAGTGAAATGTTTGACGTAACGATTTCCATCGTATTTGTCCACGATTCTTCTGAATTTATTGTTGTTCAAAAACTCTACCAATTGAGCGAAAACATATTTGTCTTGATTCATTTGAAGCCATTTGATTTGGTTTCAAAGGTACAATTTCAAATCGTCGCGCTTTACAAATAGAGTATAATAAGCTATATTTCAGTTATTTCAAAGAACTATTTATCCACTTTTACGGGACAGTAATGAAAAGGAATATAATAAATGTTTCATCCTCGATTAAAAATGATACATGCAACATTTTTAATCGAGGATGAAACATTCTTACTCAAAGAACGGAATTTCGTTCTATTGTTTTTTATTTTAGAAAGCCTCCTTACGTTTCTTACTTGTAGCTATCAGATATATACCTAACAAAATAAGAGGCAGACTCAGCAGTTGTCCGATATTCAAAGTCATATTCACTTCTTCTGCAACTTGCGGATTTTTCATAAATTCCAGTCCAAATCGTGCACCAAAGAAAATCAAGAGAGAAACTCCAGTTATCAGACCTATCCGCTTTTGAAGGTGAAATTTGTAATACATCAGCCATGAGGTTACTAAGGCTATCAAGCAATAGAGCATTTCGTATATCTGTGTAGGATGACACGCTTGAGCTTCTCCATTCTGATTATACAAAGCTTGCCATTCACGAGAACGCACAAACTCAAATCCCCAAGGTAATGTAGTCGGGAAACCGAATATTTCCGAATTCATCAGATTTCCGAAACGGATACACATGCAGACCACAGCTACCGCTGGAATCATACGATCGAAAAGCCACCACACATTTTTTTTCGTAACTTTCTTTGAGTACCAAACCAAAGCCAAAATCAAGGCAAATACTCCTCCATGACTGGCAAGTCCTCCTTTCCAGATTTTCAAAATCTCCAACGGATGTGCTCCATAATAATCCCACTCATAAAATAAGCAATGTCCTAATCGAGCTCCTATTACACTACTTACTATACAATATACAAACAATTTATCTGCCCAATAGTCAGGATATCCTTCTTTTTTAAATAAACGCGATACTATTTCATAAGCGAAAATGAATCCGAGTCCCCACATCAATCCATACCAACGAATTTCAAGGGAGCCTAAATGTACCAGAACAGGATCTACATCCCAAACAATACTTGCTAACGTCATAATTTATATTTCTTTGATATAGCCACAAAGGAACAAAAAAAATCTCTTTCCCGAAACGATACAGGAAAGAGATTTCAAAGTTATCTGAAAATTAATTATACCAAATGAGCAATCAGTTCTTCACGGTCACCTTCCAACAAATCGATAACCGGAACTTCAATCATTGTATAGCATCCCGGCTGCTGTTTCATAGAAGCACGGGCAACACATACCAATACTTGAGCTGTAAGAGCCGGATTGTTGATCTTCATATCGAATTCGAACAACTGATTATGTGTCTTTCCAGATACACCCTTACGTACCAAGTTAACGCCATGACCAACATCATTCAAATCGTCTACACAAGGAACCTGAATTACATGAGTCTCGTCATTCACAAAATAAGGATCAGCTTTGATAGCAGTTTCTACAGTCTTGAAGTCTGCACCTTCTTCCAGTTCCACATAAACCATACGGCGATGAATACCTGTTCCAACTGGAATTGTCATAGACAGTGCATCTTTCACGCCAGCAATAGCACGTACAGCTACAGAGTGTCCCATACTACGTCCCGGACCAAAGTTTGTATAAGTAATACCTTTAGGAGCAATAGCCTGCAACAAAGCGCGAACTACAGAATCACTTCCCGGATCCCATCCTGCAGAGATGATAGATACAGCGTTGTGAGCTTTTGCTGTTTCTCCCAAAGAACGACGTAAATCTGTTATTTGTGTATGGATATCAAAGCTATCTACAGTATTAATACCCAAAGCCAATATTTCTTTTGCATACTTTTCTACGCTACGGGTTGGAGTAGCAAGAATAGCAACATCAACATTCTCCAATTCTTTTATATCCTTTACTACCGGATAGTTAGCCAACTCTGCCGGCTTGTTTTCAGCTCCATTACGACG
Source organism: Phocaeicola coprocola DSM 17136 (assembly GCF_000154845.1). Classification (GTDB taxonomy): domain Bacteria; phylum Bacteroidota; class Bacteroidia; order Bacteroidales; family Bacteroidaceae; genus Phocaeicola; species Phocaeicola coprocola. The sequence goes on from NZ_DS981510.1 coordinate 36,641, forward strand.
TACAATACCTGCAACTTCGAAATCAGAAGCAGCTTCGAGTGCTTCCAATGTAAACTTTCCAATATTTCCGTAACCTACTACGGCTGCTCTAATTTTTCCCATATTATTTTTGATGTTTGAATTAATCAATACTTCGGTAAATTTTTACCGAAAGATTAAAAGTTAAACAACAGAACCGGCAAAAGCTGGTTCGGAAACACTAAAGAGGTCATTGAAATGTTGTCAAAAACGAATGGTTAAGCATGAAGAAATGTGCTGAAAAAGGAGAGCTAACATGCTGATAATAAAGGATGAAAGTATTGCATGATTCGTTATTTCTTAGTAAATTAGAAGTCTCTGAACTCTTCTGATTATGACTAAAGAAACACTCCTTATGCAATACCAATCCGAGTGCCTGTCGGCTCTCAAATCAGTAGCGAATATACAAAAACCTTTTGAAAAAACGTTCATGGACACCATGAAATTATTCATGGCCATCCCGGATCGTATAAACTTCCTCCAATTGGGCAGATATGGCTGTTTCTCAGAACAGACTTATCGTAACCTTTTTGAGCATGAAACTTTCGACTGGTTTGCGTTCAACGGCTCTATCATCAGCAAGCATCTCACAGGCAAAAGAAAAGCCATCGCCATCGATCCTTCCTATATTCCCAAATCAGGCAAGAAGACACCTTGGATAGGTTACTTCTGGTCTGGTTGTGCAGGAGAATACAAGCGTGGACTGGAAATCATGGGCATCGGTGTCATTGACATCGACAATCATGAATGCATGACTTTAGGTTCCATTCAGACGCCGGATTGTAAGACCTTGGATAATATGGACAAGAGCCTCGTTGACTGGTACAGCAGCTATCTTATCAGTAGAAAAGACAAGCTACAGAGCCTGTCCAGAACGGTGGTTGCAGACGCATTCTTTTCCAAGGAAACATTCATAACACCTATGTGTGAGAACGATTTCCATGTCATCAGCCGCTTTCGGAATGACGTAATCCTGTACTATCCGACATTGGAGCAGAAAACAGGAAAACGTGGTCATCCCAAGTGGTTTGACGGCAGGATTGACTTTGCCAATCTGGATTTGACCCGGTGCAAGGAATACGAGGTGAACAAAGGAAAGCTATACGGATTGAGGGTATATGCAAAAGCTCTCAAAAGGTATGTTTCCTTAGCCGTCTGGTATCCGATGGACGGGAGGACAGACAAGTGGCAGCTTTACTTCTCTACAGACGATTCCATGGATGGACGTGAGGTGCTGGATTATTACAGAACCAGGTTCCAACTGGAATTTTGCTTTAGAGATGGCAAGCAGCATGCAGGAATCACCAACTGCCAGTCAACCGACTTCAGGAAGTTGGATTTTCACTTCAATGCATCGCTCGCAGCTGTCAACTTGGCCAAAGCGGCATGTAAGAGGCTCGGAATAGCCTATTCCATATCCTCTTGCAAGTCATTCATACACAATGCTTATATGCTTGAACGATTTATTTGCGTGTTCGGGATTAACCCAGACATGCAAGTTATTGACAAACTTTTCAAAGAACTCATTTTATTTACTGCCAGAGCCGCTTAGGCTTGGCGAATTTTTAACGAACTATTAATTATTATAAAGGTAAGATAAATGAAACGAATAAACTCATTAGAGTCTCTACCAGAAAACATAGATATATTGACGGGTATTGACCTTATAGGCAACATAAAAAGGCTTTTTAAGACTCCTGCCCAGATGCCTGGATGCCTGTTCTTGTTGTGTATCCGAGGAAACTGTTCTATTACTATACATTTAAGCAAATATGAACTGAAGAAAAATTCCATAGCTATAATTTTCCCGCATCAGTTTGTACAAGTCATGGAAGAAAGCAATGACTGTCGCTTTATATTTGTCGGATTTTCAAAAAAGTTAATCCAAAGTCCTCCTTTATTCTCTCGAATGATAGAATACACCCCCTCCATTTTTGAGAAACCGGTAATAGAGCTAAGACCTGAAGTAGCAGAAATATTTTATGAATACTTCAAAGTCTTGACAAAGGCGATGAGACTGCCCAACAGTTTTATCAAGGACGAACAGGCAGATCTTATTTGCAGCCAGCTGATTATGGGATTAGGAAATATTTATAAGCAAGGAGAAAGCAACGAACGTCCGCATTATAACCGAAATCAGGAGATTGTAAAAGAGTTGGTACGCGTTGTGATAGAAAATTACAGATCGGAACGTAATATATCTTTCTATGCCGAGAAAATGCATCTTTCACCTCAGCATCTCAGCACTACCATAAAGAAAACTACGGGAAAAACGTTGACTGACATTATTTCGACTTTCGTCATACGGGATGCTCAGGCAAAACTCCGTTCTACCGAACTCACTATCCAAGAGATAGCCTATTCACTCAATTTCCCCGATATCTCATTTTTCGGGAAATATTTTAAGCGATATACAGGCATGTCGCCCAAACAATATCGGAATATGGAATAGTTGGAAAAATCCAACTATTCCTCTATAATTGTTACATCTGTGATATTCTTATTCCGTTTGCGGTGATAAAACAACAAGCGAATCAGATCGTTTACCGCATATACAATGGCTGTTACTCCCAAAACAATAAACGGAACGGTAGCTGCCTGGAACGGATTGAACAAAATAACAACACCAGATGCCAGAATCAACACAGAAACCAGATAGAAAAGAAGAGGTACCTTTACCGCTTGACGCACAGATATAAAGTTTATCAGCTGTGACAATCCTCCTAACACAAGCAGCGCTCCAAGCAAGTACATTAAGATATTTACAAAAAATTCCGGCATTATCATCAGCCAAAATCCCAATAAAGTACTTCCCAATGCAACAATAGGAAATGACCTGCGCATTTCTACATCCTTATGTCGGGAAGCAGCATAGTAAGAGAATAACCCAAACAAACCTGGTAACAAGAAAAGTACTCCTACCGTTATTACTAAATAAATAATAGCGGCTTCAGGCCATACAACTAGCAAAATTCCGATTGCCAATGCACATAAGCTACTTATCGCAGCATAATTCAATGATTTCATACACTTTTAATTTATTATCTATTACGAATATATCTTATTCTATCTATATAAACAAATAAAAACACCAATTTACCTAAAAGACTGTCACTTTTTTAAAGCAAGTCTATTCTCGTCCTTCTGATACCCCATTAACAGAACTCTTTACACTCATCAGCCAGTAAGGTAACCAGGAAATTTTATAGTTTTCTTCTGTTAAATTCATAAAAAAAGTAGTTTTTTACTTGCAAATCCGCAAATTATCTCTACTTTTGCAACATACAAACAAGTTATAGTTCACGTGTTATGAAACAAACAATGGTAAATACATTTTTCTGGTGGCACCTCTTGCAGCTTCAAAAAGTCGTAAGGGAACATCAGTCATGTGTATATATACCATAATAAATATATAGTAAAAATATAGCAAAGGGCTGTCGTACTTACGACAGCCCTTTTTGTTTTTTATCACTTTCCAACAGAATAATTTTATGAAAACTTATCAAGTAGACAAAAACGGTTTTTACGGAAACTTCGGCGGAGCATATATTCCCGAAATCCTCCATCAGTGTGTACAGAATCTGAAAAACGCATACCTGAAAGTCATGGAAACAGAAGAGTTCAAACAGGAATTCGCTCAACTTCTCCGCGACTATGTAGGACGTCCATCACCCCTGTATCTGGCAAAACGGCTTTCCGATAAATACGGATGTAAAATCTATCTGAAACGGGAAGACCTGAATCACACAGGAGCGCATAAAATCAACAATGCCATCGGACAGGTACTTCTAGCACGCCGCATGGGCAAAAAACGTATCATTGCCGAAACCGGAGCCGGCCAACACGGTGTAGCCACTGCTACTGTCTGTGCGCTAATGGATATGGAATGTATCGTATACATGGGAAAAACCGATGTAGAGCGCCAGCACATTAACGTAGAAAAAATGAAAATGCTGGGAGCAACAGTACGCCCTGTCACTTCTGGCAACATGACATTGAAAGATGCTACAAACGAAGCAATCCGCGACTGGTGCTGCCATCCGGATGATACGTACTATCTCATTGGCTCAACCGTAGGTCCTCATCCTTATCCCGATATGGTAGCCCGCTTGCAATCTGTCATCAGCGAAGAAATAAGAAAACAACTTTTGGAGCATGAAATGCGAGATTATCCGGATTACCTGATAGCATGCGTCGGAGGAGGCAGCAACGCTGCCGGTACAATTTATCACTACATCGATGATGAACGTGTAAAAATCGTTCTGGCAGAAGCTGGTGGAAAGGGTATACACAGTGGTATGTCAGCGGCAACTATTCAGCTGGGGCGCCTAGGCATCATCCATGGTTCAAAAACATTGCTTATACAGGACGAAGACGGACAGATTATCGAACCTTATTCCATATCTGCCGGACTAGACTATCCGGGCATCGGTCCCATGCATGCCAATCTTGCCGCACAACATCGCGCCACCGTATTGGCCATCAACGACGATGAAGCAATTAGTGCAGCCTACGAACTGACCAGACTCGAAGGAATCATTCCCGCATTAGAGTCGGCACATGCACTGGGAGCTCTCAGCAAAATCAAATTCAAGCCCAGCGATATTGTTGTCCTGACTGTTTCAGGAAGAGGTGACAAGGATATCGAAACCTATTTAGATAATCAACCCTATAATGACTAAGTCACAATTTTATAAGTTACAATACAATGAAAACATATACATATCATACAGCACATAAAGTATTGTTAGGCGATTTACATACTCCGGTAAGCACCTATCTCAAGGTACGCGATCTCTTCCCTCAAAGCGCACTCATGGAGAGTTCCGACTATCACGGAAGCGAAAACAACCGTTCGTTTATTGCCTTCAATCCGATAGCAAGCATCAGTATCAATCATGGAACAGCAACTATGAATTTTCCCGATGATACCTGCATGGAAAAAGAACTTGGTACAAACTTTACGGCAGAAGATGCCATCAACGGTTTTCTGTCGTGCTTCAGTATAGAAGGAGAATACTCTCATTATTGCGGATTATATGGATATACCACATTCAATGCCGTACGTTACTTCGAAGACATACCGGTAAAAGACAGCCACGAACCGAAAAATGATGCTCCGGAAATACTTTACATTTTATACAAATACCTGATTGTCTTCAATGATTTCAAAAGCGAAATGGTATTGATCGAGATGCAGGACAGTCAGGAAAAAAGTCACATAGGTGAAATAGAGAAAGCTATAAACAACCGAAACTATACGACTTATGATTTTCATCCTACAGGTGAAACTACCAGTACACTGACCGATGAAGAACATAAAGCCAATATCCGCAAAGGCATAGCACACTGTATGCGGGGAGATGTCTTTCAGGTAGTTCTCTCACGGCGATTTATTCAAAAGTTTCAGGGAGACGATTTCAAGCTGTACCGTGCACTGAGAAGCATCAATCCGTCACCATATCTGTTTTATTTTGACTTCGGAGGCTTCCGCATCTTCGGTTCATCTCCAGAAACACACTGTAAAGTAGAAAACGGACAGGCTACTATCGATCCGATAGCCGGAACTACCCGACGCAGTGGAGATAAAGAAACAGACAGCCAACTGACAGCTTCACTGCTTGCCGACCCGAAAGAGAATGCAGAACACGTCATGCTGGTCGATCTGGCACGAAATGACCTGAGCCGCAACTGCCACAACACACATATTGAGTTTTTCAAAGAGCCTCAATATTACAGTCATGTTATTCACCTGGTAAGTCGTGTAAGCGGAACACTCAGTGAAACAACCAATTCGGTACGTACATTCATCGATACCTTTCCAGCCGGAACATTGAGTGGTGCTCCCAAGGTACGTGCCATGCAGCTCATCAGTGAAATAGAACCACATAATCGTGGCGTATACGGAGGATGTATCGGATTTATCGGACTAAACGGCGCGCTAAATCAGGCCATTACCATACGTACTTTTGTAAGCCGCAATAATGAGCTTTGGTTTCAGGCGGGAGGCGGCATTACAGCATTAAGCAATGAAGAGAATGAATTACAAGAAGTAAACAACAAGCTGGGAGCTTTGAAAAAAGCGATCCTTCTGGCAGAACAATTATAATCATCCGACAATGAAAATAGTTATCATAGACAATTATGACTCGTTTACCTATAATCTGAGTCACCTGATAAAAGAGCTTGGAGCAGAAGTAACGGTACTACGAAACGACTGTTTCCATATAGAAGATTTAGAGAAATTCGACAAGATAGTGCTTTCCCCAGGTCCGGGAATCCCCAGTGAAGCAGGTCTGCTGCTGGATGTCATTAAAAATTATGCCGATCGAAAGCCTATTCTAGGAGTCTGTCTTGGTGAACAAGCCATCGGAGAAGTCTTCGGAGGCAGCCTGATAAACCTCGACACAGTATTCCACGGCATACAAAGTCCGGTAGAAATCGTTGCAGACGACTATATCTTCTGCGGATTACCCCATGAAATACCCGTCGGACGTTATCACTCGTGGGTAGTAGACACAAAAGATTTTCCCACTTGTCTGGAAATTACAGCCAGAAGTCGCGAAGGATATATCATGGCATTGCGCCACCGTCAGTATGACATCTGCGGAATACAGTTTCATCCGGAATCTATACTTACTCCCGATGGCAAACAAATGATACAAAACTGGTTAAACCACTAAAAAACAGCTACTACAATGAAAGAAATACTCATACGGCTTTTTGCTCACGAAGAGCTCTCGCACGAAGAGGCATGCAATCTGATGAAAGGCATCACACGTGGCGACTACAATGAAGCGCAGATTGCTTCGCTGCTCACCGTATTCCAGATGCGTGGAATAAAAGTAAACGAACTCACCGGATTTCGTGAGGCATTGCTGACAACACGTGTTCCGGTAGATTTCTCCGATTTCCAGCCAATAGACATTGTCGGTACAGGAGGTGACGGAAAAAATACGTTTAATATCTCTACTTGTGCCTGTTTCATCGTTGCCGGAGCCGGATATGCCGTAGCCAAACACGGAAATTACGGCGCAACCTCAGTAAGTGGAGCGAGCAACGTAATGGAACAGCACGGGGTGAAATTTACCAACGATGAAAGTAAACTTCGCCGTTCCATCGAAACATGCGGCATGGCATACCTGCATGCCCCTCTCTTCAATCCGGCCATGAAAACGGTTGCTCCGGTACGGAAAGCTCTGCAAGTACGAACATTGTTCAATCTGCTAGGTCCGCTTGTAAACCCATGTCTGCCGGCCTTTCAGCTGCTAGGTGTGGCCGATCTTCCCCAAATGCGGTTATACACCAATACCTTGCAGCGTCTGAATATCGGTTTTGCCGTAGTCAACAATCTCGACGGATATGATGAAATTTCCCTAACCGACGAATTTAAAGTCATGACCAATCGTTATGAAACAATTTACCGTCCCTCAGACCTAGGATTTACTATCTCACGAAAGGAAGAATTATACGGCGGAAGAACTCCGGAAGAAGCTGCCAGCATATTCGACAATGTCCTGCAAAACCGTGCTACAAAAGCCCAGACAGACTGTGTTCTGATAAATGCTTCGTTCGCCATACAAGCCCGCGAGCCACAAAAGCAAATAGAAGAATGCGTATCAATGGCCAGAGAATCACTGGAAAGCGGACGGGCTTGGAACACATTCTGTAAATTCGTCAGCATGAACAGCTGAAAACATCCGCACATTTTTATAAAAACATCACCATATTTTATAATAAACATCACCATGAATCAAGATATACTGACCGACATCATCGCCCATAAAAGAAAAGAAATCGCCATACAGGAAGCTGCTGTTTCGGCTTCGTTCCTCGAGAACCATATTGGAGGAACTACCGTTACACGCAGCATGAAACAAAGTCTGACAGCCTCATCCACAGGCATCATTGCCGAGTTCAAACGCAGGTCGCCATCGAAAGGATGGATAAACCGTGAAGCCGACGCATCGATCGTGCCTCACAGCTACGAACTGGCAGGAGCTGCTGCATTGTCTATTCTGACAGACGAACTGTTTTTCGGTGGGTCATTGAAAGACATTCGTAATGCCCGTCCTACGGTAAATATCCCTGTGTTGCGCAAGGACTTTATCATCAGCCGATACCAGTTACTGCAAGCCAAAGTGGCACAAGCTGACGCCGTGCTGCTAATAGCCGCAGCACTTAGCAAAGACGAATGTATGAGCTTGGCAAAAGAAGCACATGCATTACAACTGGAAGTATTACTCGAAATCCATACCGAACAAGAAACAGACTATATAAACGAATATGTCGACATGATAGGAGTAAACAACCGCAACCTGGGAACGTTTCATACCGATACGGAGAACTCCTTTCGCCTTGCAGAGAAATTTCCCAAAGATAAAGTTCTGGTTTCGGAGAGTGGCATTTCCAACCCTGAAACAGTCATCAAGCTACGTGAAGCCGGTTTCCGAGGTTTCCTTATCGGAGAGAATTTTATGAAAACCGAAAATCCCGGAAAAGCTTTAAATGAGTTTATAAACCAACTTCAATCTGCCTTATGATAGTAAAAGTATGCGGCATGCGGCAGCCTGAAAACATCAGAGCAGTGGAACAGGCAGGAGCCAACTGGATAGGATTGATCTGTTACGACCGTTCGCCCCGTTTTGTTTCATCGGTTCCTTCATATCTTCCGCAACACTCAAAACGTATAGGAGTTTTTGTCAATGAAGATTATGCAGGCATTACACATCGTGCACACGAGCTGAGCCTTGACTATCTGCAACTGCATGGCAAAGAAACACCTGAGCTATGTAAAAAGCTGCATGAAGAAGGTTTCAGACTTATCAAGGCTTTCGCCCTTCGAAAAGCATCCGATTTGGAGTGTACCTATGCATATGCTCCTTACTGTGATTATTTCCTTTTCGACACTCCCTGTCATGGATATGGAGGTTCAGGACAATCTTTCGACTGGAGTATATTGGGAAATTACAAAGGTGACACTCCTTTCCTCTTAAGCGGAGGCATACGTCCGGAAAGCTTGCCTGCCCTATCCGGTTTCCATCATCCACGCTGGGCCGGCATTGACCTGAACAGTGGATTTGAAACTGCTCCGGCACAAAAAGACGCAAAGCAACTAGCTTCTTTTATCGAACAATTCAGACTATTAACCAACAAATAAAAACATATCACTATGAACCGTATTAATGAATTATTTAGTAGAAAACGCCACGATATCCTTTCTTTATATTTCTGTGCCGGAAGTCCTACACTGGAAGGAACAGCAACAGTAATCAAAACTCTGGAACAAAAGGGAATTGACATGATAGAAATAGGTATTCCGTTCAGTGATCCCATGGCAGACGGAGTCGTCATTCAGAATGCAGCTACCCAGGCTTTACGAAATGGAATGACTTTAAGAAAACTCTTCGACCAACTGAAAGAAATTCGTCAGGAAGTAAGTATTCCACTTATTCTTATGGGCTACCTGAACCCCATCATGCAATATGGTTTCGATAACTTCTGTAGAAGTTGTCAAAATTGTGGCATAGACGGCGTAATCATTCCCGACCTGCCATTTAAAGATTATGTAGAAGAATTCCGCCCTATAGCAGAACGGTATGATTTGCGCATCATCATGCTCATTACTCCCGAAACCAGTGAAGCACGGGTACGAAAAATAGACCAGCACACTGATGGGTTCATCTACATGGTTTCTTCCGCTGCTACAACCGGAGTTCAAACCAATTTCGATGAAGAAAGGCAAGCATATTTCTGCCGTATCGAGAATATGCAGCTACGTAATCCACGCATGGTAGGTTTCGGCATATCGAACAAACAAACCTACAAAACAGCTGCTTCACACGCCTCCGGATGTATTATAGGAAGTAAATTTATTACTCTTCTCGACGAAGAACATGGTAATGCAGACCGAGCAACCGAACGTTTGATGCACTTATTAGGACGACAAAATTATAAGACATCAAACCCCTAAAATGATAAAAGTGAAACCATGAAAAGGGATAATTAATTGATTTATCACATAAAAACAATCATTTTGTTGTTTTCTTTCCCCAATTGTTGCATGGTTAGAACTCTTTTTACTATCTTTGTGACAAATTAAGCAATATACACTAACATGATAAAGCCAGATTATCCTTCCGTTTTGCTAATCTATACCGGAGGTACGATTGGAATGATTGAAAATCCGGAAACAGGAGCACTGGAAGCCTTCAATTTTGACCAACTTCAAGAAAACGTTCCGGAACTAAAACGTTTTAATTATCGTATATCCTCTTATCAGTTCAACCCTCCTATTGACTCTTCCGATATGGAACCGGCTTTGTGGAGCAAATTAGTAAAAATCATTCATTACAATTACGATAATTTCGACGGCTTTGTCATTCTGCACGGAACGGATACTATGGCTTACACGGCATCGGCACTGAGCTTCATGCTGGAAAACTTGAGCAAACCTGTTATTCTGACCGGAAGTCAGTTGCCTATCGGAGTGTTACGTACTGACGGTAAGGAAAACCTGATCACTTCCATTGAAATAGCAGCTGCCAAGTATCCGGACGGACGGGCAATAGTTCCTGAAGTGTGTATTTTCTTCGAAAATCTTCTGCTGCGAGGAAATCGTACAACCAAAATCAATGCAGAAAACTTCAATGCATTCCGTTCGTACAACTATCCCCCACTGGCTACAGCAGGTATACATATCAAGTATGAATACGACCGTATCCGGAAAGCAGACTTGAATCTTCCGATGCATCCTCATTATGTATTCGATACAAATGTGCTTATTCTCACCATATTCCCCGGCATCCAAGAAAATGTAGTAAGTAATGTTTTCCGTATACCGGGATTAAAAGCAGTGGTACTGAAAACATATGGTTCGGGAAATGCTCCGCAAAAACCTTGGTTTATCCGCTTGTTGAAAGAAGCTACCCAACGAGGCATTGTCATCGTAAACATTTCACAGTGTCCTGCAGGTATGGTAGAAATGGCACGTTATGAAACCGGCCTTCATCTTTTAGATGCAGGTGTCATCAGTGGATTTGATGCTACTGTAGAAAGTGTCCTAACCAAGCTAATGTTCCTGTTCGGACATAACCTGACCCCAAAAGAAGTACGGAACGAAATGAACCGTTCCATTGCCGGAGAATTTACGCGTCCTGAATTGTAATATTTTTGTAATACCTATTTCATCGTGGCGAAACAAAAAAGCATCACTTTTGCAGCAACTAATTATAACAAAAGCACTATGAACGATTATCGTATTCTTGTTGTAGACGATGAAGAAGACCTTTGCGAGATTCTGAAGTTCAATCTTGAGATGGAAGGGTATACGGTAGATACAGCTTATTCTGCCGAAGAAGCATTGAAACTAGACATCACACAATACAATTTGTTGCTGCTAGATGTGATGATGGGAGAAATATCTGGTTTCAAAATGGCGCGCATGTTGAAAGCTAATAAGGATACAGCCGAAATTCCTATTATTTTCATTACCGCAAAAGATACTGAAAACGATACAATCACAGGATTTAACCTGGGAGCAGATGACTATATCTCGAAACCATTCTCATTGCGTGAGGTAATCATGCGTGTGAAAGCGGTATTACGCCGCACGGCAGGTGTACAGATAAAAGAAGAAGAACAGCTTCAATACAAGGGGCTCGTTATAAATATACCTCAGAAGAAAGTCACGATAGACGGAGAGGAAACTTCGTTGACTAAAAAAGAATTTGAAATATTATTGCTGCTGCTACAAAATCAGGGACGAGTATTTTCACGCGAAGATATTCTGGCAAAAGTATGGAATGACGAAGTGTATGTACTCGATCGTACCATAGACGTAAATATCACCCGTTTACGCAAAAAGATAGGCAGCTACGGCAAATACATAGTAACCCGTTTAGGATATGGTTACTGTTTCGAATGTGAATAATTCTATAAAACTATCATGACTAAACTTTCATATCGTTTATTACCATTCAACAAACGGCTTTTTCTTTCAGTCATCACTTTGTTTCTCGCTTTTGCTGTCTGCTTTATGCTGTTTCAGTATCAGCGCGAAAAGTCATACAAAAGTGAACTGCTGAATACACAGTTGCAGAACTATAATGCGCAATTATATGATTTTATCAGCGAAAACGATAATTTCAGCGTAGATACTTTGCAACACTATGTTACTACGCATATGATTCCTAACCTGCGGGTAACACTTATCACTTCCAAAGGTGAAGTGCTTTACGACAATACCCAAAAAGATATCAGACAGTTTAAGAATCATAGCTCGCGCAAAGAAGTACAAGATGCCCTGATGTACGGCAGTGGATATTCTATCAGCCGTTACTCAGAAAGTCTGAACGGAGAAGAATTTTTTTATTCGGCACGTTATTATCCGGCCAAACAAATAATAATACGCTCAGCCCTTCCTTACAATGTAAGTCTGAGCGAACATCTGCGTGCTGATTCCGGATTCATCTGGTTTACTATTATCATCAGTTTGATACTGATGTCTATCTTCTATCGTTTTACTCATAAACTGGGAACTTCTATCACCCAGTTGCAGCAATTTGCATTAAAGGCTGACCGAAACGAACCGATAGATCTTGATATTCTGGAATCATTCCCAAAGAATGAACTTGGAGAAATATCACAACATATCATCAAGATATACAAACGACTGCATCGGGCTAAGGAAGCACTGTATATCGAACGTGAAAAACTGATATCGCATTTACAGACATCACACGAGGGATTGGGAGTATTTACCCGCGAACGAAACGAAATTCTGGTAAATAACCTGCTTACTCAATATGCAAATACGATATCCGACCATAACCTGACTTCTACCGAAGAAGTTTTCTCCATTCCGGAACTGGCTCCTATCACGGATTTCCTGAACCGAAACGAAGGAAATTTTCATAAGGAAGAAAAAAGATTTTCACTGCATATCGACAAAAACGCACGTTCGTTCTCAGTAGAATGTATTATTTTTCAGGATCACGCCTTCGAAATTTCCATCATAGACGTGACGCAGGAAGAAGAACAGGCTCGACTGAAACGCCAGCTTACACAAAACATCGCTCATGAGCTGAAAACTCCAGTGAGCAGTATACAGGGATATCTGGAAACAATTTTGAATAACCCTAACATTACACCAGCTACCATGCATACGTTCTTGGAACGAAGTTACGCACAGAGTAACCGCTTGACTATACTTTTACGGGATATTTCTGTACTAACACGTATGGATGAAGCTCCACATCTGGTAGAAATAGAAACAGTCAACCTGAGCAAGTTGATAGAAAACATGTTGAATGAAGTAGCATTGGGATTGGAAGAAAAACAAATAAAAGTTGTAAACAAACTTCCTTTCAACCTGATACTGACCGGAAACAACTCGCTGATTTATTCTATTTTCCGTAACCTGATGGATAATGCTATTGCTTATGCCGGTACGAACATAACAGTTACAATCAACTGCTTCCGTGAAGATGAAAAATTTTATTATTTCAGCTTTTCCGATACGGGAGTTGGAGTTCCGGAAGAACATCTGAACCGTTTGTTCGAACGCTTCTACCGAGTAGACAAGGGACGTTCAAGAAAACTGGGAGGAACCGGACTGGGACTTGCCATCGTTAAAAATGCCGTCTTGTTCCACGGAGGAACTATCTTCGCCAAGAACAATCCTCATGGTGGACTTGAGTTCGTCTTTACTCTACAAAAAAACAAAGAGGCGTAAAAACAAAGAGGCGTAAAAACAAAGAAAACATATCAATCTATATTTAAAAAAGCTAAGGCTGCTTTCAACTGATTATCATACAGTTAAAAGCAGCCTTATTTTTTATCCAAAACTTCAGCATATCTTCATCAAAACTTCTCGATATTTTTCTAAAAATCGTACAAATGTCAGAGAAATTTGTACGAAAAATTACTGAAACTTCCTGACATATATATCATAAGAATTAACGATCCAGCACACACCAGGTGCAAACAAAATCAGGGGAAGCTATATAATGTATATCAAAATGAATTTGTGAAGAAGTTCGCAACTCGTGCCCCTCACATCTGCCGTCCGTCTGAAGCTGGAATGGAACAATACGAAGATGCTCCAGAAAATCAACTCCTTGTTCATCGAGCAACTTATACATGGTTTCTTTTGCCGACCACTGGACAAGCAGATAAGCTGTATCGGATGAATGGCGAAGTTCGCCCGGATACATAAACCGACCGGCAACTTTCCGAACACGATTGGAAATATACTCGATATCAACTCCTACTTCGTATGTAGCATGGAGCCCAACAGCAACATATCCTCGCGTATGAGAGATTGTAATATGAAAACTTCCGTCGGTCAAAAATGGCTTTCCTGAAGAATAATGAGAAATATGTTTTTCTTCTCCACAAACAGCACGAAGTAATACCCGCACAGCAAGATATTCCAACTGGCGTGCCTCCGACTTCAACTGCGACAATTCTTCATCGTATGGCAAAGAAGCAACCAGCATTTTTCTCAACTCTTCGGCAGTTTCCTCAACGCGCCAGATAGCGAATAAAGCTCCGTTTTCAATCCACTTTTTAAGAAGAGGCATAGATGATCAATCTTTCTTTTCCTTACTTGTATTCATTCCTACAGTGACTTTCACCTTTACTATACGACGAACATCCATTTCGAGGATTTCAAAACGGTAACGGTCATAATTTATTACTTCATGCAGAACGGGAAACTCTCCTTTCAACTCCAGCAACAGTCCAGCCAATGTATCGGCATCTCCAGCTACTGCTTCAAAATCATCCGGATTGATTTCTGCCAGTTTATAGAAGTCGGAAAGCAAAGTCTTTCCTTCAAAGATATATACGTTCTCCGAAATCTTCACATAGGTACGTTCTTCTTCATCGTACTCATCGTTTATCTCACCCACGATTTCTTCGATAATATCTTCCATCGTCACAATGCCCGATGTTCCTCCAAATTCATCTACCACGATGGCAATATGAATTTTGTTGGCCTGAAAATCGCGAAGCAAATCGTCTATCATCTTCGTTTCAGGGACAAAAAACGCCGGACGTATCAAATTCTGCCATTTAAAGTCGGCTCCTTTATCCAAATAAGGGAGCAAGTCTTTGATATATAAAACACCTTTAATGTTATCGCGCGACTCTTCATATACGGGTATTCTGGAATAAGCATTTTCCACGATGCATTTTATAACCTCCGGAAAGGGAGTGTTTATTTCCAGATCTACAATATCAAGTCTTGAAGTCATGACTTCTTCTGCTGTTTCCTCACCAAAACGAATAATGCCTTTCAGCATATTGCTTTCTTCGGATATTTCATTCTTGTCGGTCAGCTCTAAAGCCTGCGACAGTTCATCGACCGAGAGATTGGGAACCTTACGTTTTTTGGTAAGCTTGTTTATCAAAAAAGTGGAATGTACCAGCAAATTCGACACGGGCTTAAAAACAGAACGCAACAGATAAACAACCGGTGCTGCTTTACGGCAAAATTTCAACGTATTTTGTGCAGAATATATTTTCGGCATGATTTCCCCGAAAAGCAACAACAGAAAAGTAAGCACAACCGTTATGAGCAAAAACTCAAGTAACTGAGCATCGCCAAAATCTATCACGCTGGCAAAAAAGAAATTGCACAACATGATTATTGTTACATTGACAAAGTTATTCGAAATAAGAATGGTAGCAAGCAAACGTTCCGAATCATCAAGCAAAGCTCTAATGCGTGAATCAGAAGGATGCTCATTTTCATCCACCTTACTCAGATCGGAAGGGGACAACGAAAAAAAAGCGATTTCGGATGCCGAAACAAAACCAGAAGCATACAATAATAGAATTGCAAGAATCAATGCAATTATAGCCCCCATAGAAGGGGGAACGACGGTCACTCCGTCACATAAATCCTGTAAGTAGGATATACACGAGTCAGGGTCCAAGGAATAAATATTTAGTTAAACATCAATTTTCTTTTTTCTCTTTCGCCGCAAGTCTGTACTGTCTGAAATATCTTATACAAGTAATATACCAGACTATGCCGCTTACGGAGAAAGAGCATTCGGCTTTAGAACGGCAAATCATCGGAAGCGTCAGCCGTTTGTACCGCTTGTGCCGATGAAGGCTGCTGAGGAGCGACACCCGGCTGCATTGGCTGTTGTGCCGTGCCAGCCTGAGTTGTACGCGGAGTAAGCATCTCCATATTATCGGCAAAAATCTCTACAATATAACGCTTGATTCCGTTCTGATCGTCATAAGAACGAGAACGGATTTTTCCTTCAATATACAGTTTGTCACCTTTATGAACATATTTTTCTGCTGTTTCGGCAAGGCCACGCCACAAGACAATATTGTGCCATTCTGTACGCTCCGGAACTTGTGTACCGTTCGCCAATGTATAAGCACGGTCTGTCGTAGCCAAGGGGAATGTTGCCACCGCTACACCATTATCCAAATAACGTACATCGGGATCCTTTCCCACATTGCCTATCAACTGAACTTTATTTAATGACATAATTTACTTTCTTTTAAATATTTGGCTTCAAAATTAGAGAAAAAAAACGAGAAGTCAAGCGCGATACGGGAAATTTATGTAAGTCGTCAATCAAAACTCTCTGATATTCTTTTCCCAGCATACTTATTTCAGACAATACAACTTCATAACAATCAGCATAGATAATCCGATGCGACAGCACATGCTTCACTCCTTCTGCCACCAACCTGATATTATCTATCTGACACCCTCCAAACAAACGTTCAAACTCCGGAATCTGAAGAATATGTTGCCCGTCAAGTGGAGCCTCTGTTTCTATCAAAGGAAATTCATACAGATTATGCCAGATGTCGCCTGCCCCGCGCTTATATATATAGGTATAAGCCCCTGCACGTACATAGAAATAATGAAAATAGCGATTAGAAACTTTTGTTTTATGCTTCTTGCAAGGTAACTCATCTACTATGCCTTTCTGCAAAGCCACACAACTGTCAGACAAAGGACAAAATAAACACGAAGGTGAAGACGGCACACACTGAAGTGCTCCAAAATCCATAATAGCCTGATTATACAATGCAGGCTGTGCTTTATCCAGCAGTTCATCAGCCAGCTCCGCAAATAGTTTTTTACCGGAATTTGTATCAATCGGCTCTTCTACTCCCATCCAACGCGATATCACTCTATACACATTGCCATCGACAACGGCACAAGGCATATCATAGGCAAAGGAACAAATAGCCGCTGCGGTATAATCGCCTACTCCTTTCATTTTCCTGACTCCTGCATATGTATCAGGGAATGCGCCCTCCCGGGCAATCGAACGAGCAGCCTCATGCAAGTTTCTGGCACGGGAATAATAACCCAGCCCCTGCCAATATTTCATCACCTCATCTTCATCAGCATCTGCCAAGGTCTGGAAATCGGGAAAACGTTCTATAAACCGGCAGTAGTAGTCATATCCTTGCGCTACCCGCGTTTGTTGCAGAATAATTTCAGATATCCATATTTTATAAGGATTTTTCGTATTTCTCCAAGGCAAATCACGTTTATTCTCTTTATACCAATTTATAATCTTGTCGCTCAGCAAACTCATCCAAAATGTTTTTTCAATATTTATACCAGTCAAATTTTCAGCAAAAATAAAGGTTTTAGCAAAGCACAAGCCACTTTTTATAAAATTTGTTCGAAAGAAATTTTTCTGAGAACGAGAAAAGCTATATATTTGCAATCCAAAAAATTAAGATAACGTATAACAATAATTATTAGCGAAATGACTAAAGCAGATATTGTAAACGAAATTGCTAGAAACACAGGTATTGACAAGGCAACAGTCCTGACCACACTTGAAGCGTTTATGGATTCAGTAAAAGAATCGTTGTCAAACGATGAAAACGTATACCTTCGTGGTTTCGGTAGTTTCATTGTGAAGAAAAGAGCGCAGAAGACTGCCCGTAACATTTCAAAGAATACAACTATTATTATTCCGGAGCACAATATTCCGGCATTTAAGCCAGCTAAAACATTTACTCTTTCAGTAAAGAAATAAATTAACATTAGTATTAACCCTATAAATTTTTAAAAGTATGCCTAGCGGAAAGAAAAGAAAAAGACATAAAATGTCTACACACAAACGTAAAAAAAGACTAAGAAAGAACAGACATAAAAGCAAAAAATAATTGTTAGTCTGTCCGACTTCAATAAAGAACAAACTTGTAAAGCTCCTACTAGTCTTTCAGGTTTGTTCTTTGTGTATGTGATAATACAGACTTTACAGACAAGTTTCCAATCTAAACTATTCATCTTACCGAAACATGTTACGTCTGTATATTTCGAAAAGCATTATTAACATTCTAAAAACTAAGTAACAAGTGACAAGCGAATTAGTAGTAGATGTACAGCCTAAAGAAATCTCTATTGCGCTCTTGGAAGACAAGAACCTGGTAGAGTTCCAGAAAGAAGAACGAAATCTGTCTTTCTCGGTTGGCAATATGTACGTAGGCAAGATACGCAAGCTCATGCCTGGACTGAATGCCTGTTTTGTGGATGTAGGTTTCGAAAAAGACGCTTTCCTTCACTACTTAGACCTCGGACCTCAATTTAATTCTTACCAAAAGTATCTGAAGCAGGTCATCAGCGACAGAAAAAAACTTTATCCAATGTCGAAAGCATCGATACTGCCCGACATTGATAAGGATGGAACCATTTCGAACGTTTTACAGCAGGGACAGGAAGTCATCGTACAAATCGTAAAAGAACCTATCTCAACCAAAGGACCGCGACTGACATGTGAACTATCTTTCGCCGGACGATACCTTGTCCTGATTCCGTTCAACGATAAAGTTTCTGTTTCCCAGAAAATCAAATCAAGCGAAGAACGCGCACGCTTAAAGCAATTATTGCAAAGCATCAAACCGAAAAACTTCGGAGTAATAGTACGTACCGTAGCAGAAGGAAAGCGTGTTGCAGAACTGGATGCAGAACTGAAAGTATTACTGAAGCATTGGGAAGATACCATCTCAAAAGTACAAAAGGCAACCAAACTGCCTTCATTGGTATACGAGGAAACAAGCCGCACGGTAGCCATGCTGCGCGACTTATTCAACCCTTCGTATGAAAATATTTATGTAAACGATGAAAGCGTTTACAATGAAGTAAAAGATTATGTAACGCTCATTGCTCCCGAACGTTCGGGAATCGTGAAGCTTTACAAAGGACAACTTCCCATTTTCGACAATTTTGCAATAACCAAGCAAATCAAATCTTCGTTCGGTAAAACGGTTTCATACAAAAGCGGAGCTTATCTTATTATAGAACATACAGAAGCTTTGCATGTGGTAGATGTAAACAGTGGCAACCGGTCCAAATCCGGCAACGGTCAGGAAGCCAATGCGTTGGACGTAAATTTAGGTGCAGCAGACGAACTTGCCCGACAACTCCGCCTGAGAGATATGGGAGGTATCATCGTTGTCGATTTCATTGATATGAATCTTGCCGAGAACCGACAAAAACTATATGAACGCATGTGCCAAAACATGCAGAAAGACCGAGCAAAACACAACATATTGCCACTCAGCAAATTCGGATTAATGCAGATTACCCGTCAGAGAGTTCGTCCTGCCATGGACGTCAATACCGATGAAGACTGTCCGACGTGTTTTGGAAAAGGGAAAATAAAGCCCTCCATATTATTTACAGATACATTGGAAAGTAAAATTGACTACCTGGTCAATAAACTGAAGGTCAAGAAATTTACATTACATATCCATCCCTATGTTGCCGCTTACATCAATCAAGGAATAGTTTCCTTAAAACGTAAATGGCAAATGAAATTCGGATTTGGTATAAAGATAATACCTAATCAAAGCCTCGCTTTCCTGGAATATAAATTCTATGATATGCATGGCGATGAACTTGACATGAAAGAAGAGTTCGAAATAAAATAACTCTGATACAAGAAAGGGAAAAATAAATATCCTAAGAAGTGCGGACGGATGCCTTACCATAAAGGGTGTCCGTCCGTTTTTATCCGGAACAGAGCAAAATCATTTTCCACTCACACACAAAAAGATTATTTTTGCATATAGAATCATCTAAATCTCCAATTTGAGCGTATGAAAAAAAAGAAATTCACACTGGAAGTTCCAGGAAATGCAAAAGAAATATTGCTTCACACATGTTGTGCCCCCTGCTCGTCAGCTATCATCGAATGCCTGATGCAACATGACATACGCCCTACCATTTACTATTGCAATCCAAACATCTATCCACTAGAAGAATATAACATTCGCAAAAATGAATGTTCGCGTTATGCACAGTCGTTAGGACTGGATATCATCGATGCAGATTACAATCACGAGGCATGGCGATGCACGGTTCAAGGACTCGAAGGAGAGCCAGAACGGGGCGGACGCTGTCTGCAATGTTTCAAAATGCGGTTACTCGATACAGCACGATATGCTCACGAAAATGGATTTTCTGTAATTACTACCACGCTCGCTTCTTCACATTGGAAAAGCTTAGAGCAGATTAATCAGGCAGGAAGATATGCAGTAGAAAATTATCCGGACGTCATCTGGTGGGATCAGAACTGGAGAAAAGGAGGATTAAGCGAACGGCGTATTGCTATAATAAAAGAATATGGATTTTACAACCAGCAATATTGCGGATGCGAATTTAGCATGCGCAAAGAGGAATCCCCCTCTCTATAACATCTCGATAATCAAAAAAGCATAACTCACTCATAATAAGCAGCTTTTCTACATATACTCCAATCATGCGCAATGAATAATTAGTCAAATATTTGACTAACAAGACTAAAATTCGTACTTTTGCAGTTCAAAAGTAAAAAGATAATCATGAGAGAAGGAGGAGAGTTTAGAGAGTTAATGCTGCAGGTATTCCGCACTCGCATGTCTTTCCGTAGAGCCATGCAACGAACTTTAAAAAGGAATAATGCAGGAATCACATTCGAAATGCTACAAATATTAAGTAGCCTGTGGCACGAGCAAGGTATCACCCAGCAAGTTTTAGCAGAACGAACAGCCAAAGACAAAGCATGCCTGACTAATCTGATGAATAACCTGGAAAAAAAAGGATACGTATGTCGTAAAGAAGATCCCGCAGACCGGCGTAGCAAATTGGTTTACCTTACAAAAGAAGGCGAAGAATTCCGTAATCAGATTCGGCCCATATTGGATCAAGTATATGTAAATGCAGAACAAATAATAGGGCTTGATAGCATCAGAACCATGATGTCCGAATTAAAATCCGTATATGATGTACTCGAAAATATATAAATACTTACTTGTCTTTCTACTTTCAGGAAGTTATTGTAAAAGCATAGCTTCTCCAGCTGATTCATTGTTTCTTACCGTGGATGAGCTGTTCCGTCTAGGTGTGGAAAACAGTTTGAAACTCCAGGCGGACAAAGTACAGGAATCAATGGCACACGAGCAGGGAAAGACAGCACGTACTTCACTGTTACCCGACTTACAGATAGAGCTTAACGGAGGTGTTATAGGACAACCCGTTGTTTTCCAGCATGGCTTATCAGACGCAACCTATCCAGATACTCCCGACTGGTCACAAAATTATGCCATAAATTTTACTCAACCTTTATATCAAGGAGGTAAGATACGATATGCTATACATAAAGCAGATCTGAAAAAGAGATAGCCTCTCTTCAGACCGTAACAGACCGTGCTGATATAAAGCTCAATCTCTTGGAGGAATATATGAGCTTGTTTAGTTTATTCCGCCAGCACGACGTATTAACCCGAAACATTGAAGAATCAGAACGTCGGCTGAAAGATATCAAGCAGATGAAAAAGGAGGGACCCATAACAAATAATGATGTACTTCGAAGCGAAATGCAACTTACTAACGACCGCCTTTCACTTACAGAAACAGAAAATAGTATCGCACTTGTATCTCAACAACTGGATATCTTACCAGGAATTAACGAAAACTGCTTGTTATTGCCAGATACAGCCTTGCTCTACCGTTCTATTGCCCTTGAAAAATACGATGACTACGTAGCACAAGCTTGTATGAATGATCCGGGAATATTACTGTTACGCAAGCAAACGGAAGTAGCACAAAACGATGTCCGTCTGGCAAAAGCTGAATACCTGCCAAACATATCGCTTTATGCAGCCAATACACTGGCACGTCCTATCTCGAGAACAATGGCCGACATGTATAATAATAATTGGAACATAGGCTTGTCTGTATCATACCCTCTTTCGTCATTAGACAAAAACAACCATAAGACTAAAGAAAGTTAACTTGTGGTAAGACTTAGCCAGAACATCGAAGAACAAAGGGTGCAGCAAATCAAAGTTAATGTACGTACGGCCTACCTTCGTCATCATGAAGCACTGCAACAGGTAGAAGCATTAAAACTCTCTGTCAAACAGGCAGAAGAAAACTATCGTATCATGCAAAACCGCTATCTGAACCAGCTGGCTATACTGACAGATTTACTGGATGCTAACTCTGTCCGTCTGAATGCAGAACTTCAGCTCACTTCAGCCCGTACCCGGGTTATTTATACTTATTATCAACTGGAACGCGCCTGCGGACGCTTGTAATTCACAAACTTAATCCCAAGCACTATGTCTGAACTAGAAATTAAACAGAAAAAACTAAAGAAACTGCGTATTCGCAATTTCACTTTGAATACCATCTGTATCATCCTGGCTTGTTCGGGATTATGGTGGACTGCCACTTATTTCTGGCGGTACATAAATTATGAAGTAACAAACGACGCTTTTGTCGATCAATACGTCATACCCTTGAATATCCGCGCAACAGGATATATCAAAGAAGTTCGCTTTAAGGAACATCAATTTGTCCATCAAGGAGATACCCTGTTAGTTCTCGACAACCGTGAGTATCAAATAAAGGTAAAAGAAGCAGAAGCTTCCCTACTCGACGCTCAAGGTTCGAAGGATGCACTCCACTCAGGCATCGAAACCTCACATACAAACATTGCCGTACAGGAAGCAAACATTGCCGAGGCAAAAGCCAAATTATGACAACTGGAACAGGACTATCATCGCTTCGAACGGTTACTTAAAGAGGAATCTGTACCCGAACAGCAATACGAACAAGCCAAAGCTGCTTACGACGCAGCACAAGCACGCTATCAGGCTTTACTCGAACAAAAACGTGTAGCATTGTCACAATATTCGGAAGCAAGCAAAAAGAATACCAGCGCTGAAGCAGCTATCCTCCGCAAAGAAGCCGACTTAGACTTAGCACGCCTGAATCTCTCGTATACTGTTGTGACTGCTCCTTACGATGGATATATGGGGCGACGTACCTTGGAGCCCTGACAGTTTGTAAAGGCAGGACAAACCATTTCGTACCTGGTACGCAGCAAAGATAAATGGATTACTGCAAACTATAAGGAAACGCAGATTGTAAACATTTACATCGGACAACCGGTACGTATTAAAGTAGACGCTTTGCCAGGAAAAGTGTTTGAAGGAAAAGTTACAGCTATATCAGAAGCAACCGGCTCAAAATATCCGCTTGTTCCTACAGATAATTCTGCCGGCAACTTTGTAAAGGTACAACAACGTATTCCAGTCCGTATCGATATTATCAATATCAGTGAAGAAGATGCACAGCACCTGCGTGCCGGAATGATGGTAGAAACAGAAGCATTACGCAAATGACAAATATGAGAGAACTGGGATTACCCGTACGTAAGTGGGTTCCCAACTGGCTGGCATTGATAAGTATTTTCATTATTATTCTTCCTATAACGATGCTCAACGGTTCGTATACAGGAAGTATGCTTGAGGTATCCAGCACACTAGGTACCAATACAGAAGATATAACAATGGGATATTACGCTGCTTCGGCAGGCATGGCAATAGCCTATCCCATCGTACCGAAAGTCCTGTCTGCTTTCTCAGTCAAGTTTCTTTTGCTCGCCGATCTGGCTTTGCAATTTATATTAAGCTGGATATGCGCCCGCTCGCAAAGTGCGGATATTCTGATTGTTGCCAGTTTTGCCATAGGCTTTCTGAAAGGATTCCTCATGCTTTGGTTTATCCGACATGCACAAAAGATATTCAGTCCGAAAAATGTCCGTAGCGAATTCTACTCATACTTCTATCCATTAGTATATGGAAGTGGCCAGATATCTATGGTGCTCACAGCAGAACTTGCCTATCATTACAACTGGAAGTACATGTATTATTTTATGATGCTTCTGTTGTTATTGGCTATATTGCTGGTAATAGTCTGCTATCGCCACAACCGCCCGTTACAGAAAATTCCCATAGAAGAATTGCATCTGCGGGAGATGTTCGTAATCGCTATCGGTCTGCTGATGCTGATGTATGTCATCAATTACGGAAAAATACTCGACTGGATGTCATCCTACAAAATCTGCGCTTACATTGCCATAGCACCGATTCTGATAGCTTTTTTTGTCTGGATGCAATATCATTCCGAAACTCCTTATGTCAATCTGGCTCCCTTATATCAACCTAAAGCTATAGTTGGCTATTTTTACATGATGCTCATCATGTTTTTCAGTACATCAACCACATTACTGACGAACTACATGACATCTATTCTAAAAGTAGACAGTACACACTCTTATGTACTTTATATCTGGCTTTTACCCGGATATATACTAGGAGCATTCATCTGTTTCTGGTGGTTCAGATGGCAACGCTGGCGTTTCCGTTTTTTCATTGCTGGAGGTATGGCATGCTTCGCTATTTTCTTCGGCATCCTTTATTTCGGTATTTCGCCTGAAAGTACATACGAAATGTTGTTCTTTCCCATCTTCCTGCGTGGATTGGGTATGCTGGCTCTGATTATAGCCTTCGCTCTGTTTGCCGTAGAAGACTTGAATCCGAAGTTCCTGCTTTCGAATGCTTTCTTTCTGATAATATTCCGTTCTGTACTAGCTCCTATCATAGCTACATCTTTTTACAGTAATACGCTATACAGGCTACAGCAAAAATACATGCACTCTTTATCCGAGACCATAACGATGGCTGATCCTCTGGCTGCCTCGAAATTCTCACAATCGCTTACAAGCGGCCTGGCTCAGGGACACGAATATAGTGAAGCTACCCAACTGGCAACAACCTCGCTCTATACTACTTTGCAGCAACAGAGTCTGCTGCTGGCATTAAAAGAGATACTGGGGTGGCTATTTATCATTACTCTGATAATCGCCATTATTTCACGTTTTATACCTTTCCATAAAACAATTAGAGTTACCTTTGCCAAAACAGGAGATGATATGGTATAACAAAAAACAAAATAAAAATGACTATCAAAAGAATTATAGTATGCAGCTTGGGGATTTTATCATTTGCCCTCAATACGATGGCTGCACGTATCGATACATTATCGGTAGAAAGTCCTAAAATGAAAAAAGAGATTAAAGTAGCAGTCATTGTGCCCGATCAAGCTTTAGAAGGGAAAAAATGCCCTACCCTATATCTGCTGCACGGATATGGAGGCAACTCACTTACCTGGTTGGGAATTAAGCCAGAACTTCCTCAAATGGCAGATCGGGATGGAATTATCGTAGTATGTCCGGACGGAAAAAACAGCTGGTACTGGGACAGCCCTACCCATGCCGACAGCCAATATGAAACATTCGTTTCCTCTGAACTGGTAAAGTATATAGATACACATTATTCAACAATAAAGGACCGGAAAGGAAGAGCTGTAACAGGACTTAGCATGGGTGGTCATGGAGGTATGTGGCTTTCTATTCGTCATAAAGATGTTTTTGGTGCAGGAGGCAGTACCAGTGGTGGTGTAGACATTCGTCCGTTTCCTCACGAATGGAAAATGAAAGAACAACTTGGAGAGCTATCCAAAAACCGTCAACGATGGGATGAGCACACTGTAATGACACAGCTGGATAAAATTCAAAATGGTGATCTGGCATTAATTATCGATTGCGGCACAGGAGATTTCTTCCTGGAAGTCAACCAGAAATTTCATGAAGAATTGGAAAAACGAGGTATTTTCCACGATTTTATCATCCGTCCCGGGAAACATAGCAGCACCTATTGGAATAATTCAATAGACTATCAATGGCTGTTTTTCAAAAAATTCTTTGACGGATATCGAAACAATGGTGAATGATATCAAAACAATAAAATGAAATGAGGCTACCTTAAAAGAGTAGCCTCATTTCATTTTATCCAAACTCAAACAGAAGCATAATATTCATGCTCTCAACACTTCTATTTAAGAGATTTCTTTTGTCTGTATTTTACTATGGATTCAACCGGAAATCCGTTTTATTTAATTCCCAGCCACGGCTCTTTCATTTAAAACAACCTCTATAATCCTTGTTATTCTCCGAAAAACCATTATTTTTGCGCACAGCGATGCAGGAAGCACCGCTTCCGGTGTTTCTTTTTATCGTTCATATAAAATTATTTTTTGTAGGCGGAAATCAAATGCGACAGAGGTCGTTTTTTGATTTCCGCCTTAATTTTCGCTATGCGAAAATAAGATTTATTTTGCTGATATGCAACATTTTGCATATCTAATATATAAAAAAGAAACATGCATTCTGCCGTCGTGGCAGCATAATGAAACATCTGAAAGAATTTGTGAAATCAGTGCCGGATTACCGCAGGACAGACAAGGGAAACTACAAATACAAGCTGGAAGATATTCTTCTCCTTGTAATACTCGGACGGCTGGGCAAGTGTATGACAAGACCGGATATAATCAGATTCGGCGAGCGTAATCTGAAACGCTTCCGCTCTTTAGGAATTTTGTTGGACGGTGTGCCTTCTGAACCTACGCTCTGCCGTATATTCAAACATATTGATGATGAAGCCATGTCTGAGCGGATGTCTGAATTTACCTCCACCTTCCATGATGAGCTTGTCGGTTGTGCCGGAGACATCCTCTGTATTGACGGCAAGGCAATGAGAGGGACGGTACTTGAAAACGGACGCACCCCCGACATCGTATCCGCCTATTCCCTTGAAGGAGGTTTCACCCTTGCCACGGACATGTGTGAAGAAAAAAGCAACGAGATAACTTCCGTACCCAAACTGTTGGACAAGGTGGATGTGTCAGGATGCATAGTTACGGCAGACGCCATGTCCTTCCAGAAAGCCATCATAGATAAAATCCGGGAAAAAGGCGGTGATTTCCTTATCGAGCTGAAGGCAAACCAGAGAACTCTGCGATATGGGGTTGAGGACAATGTCGAACTTGCAGAGCCTGTGGATGTATATTCGGAAGGCCCTTTTCTTGAACATGGCAGAATAGAGACCAGAGTATGCCGTATCTTTCGTGGAAATGACCTGATTACGGACAGGAAAAAGTGGAATGGAAATCTGACGGTTGTCGAAATACGGACTGCAACGGAGAGAAAATCTGATGGTCAGAAATCTTCCGAGAGGAGGTTCTATGTCTCCAGTTTTCACGGAAGTGCCAGGCGGCTGAGTACAATAGCCAGAATGCATTGGGCAATAGAAAGCATGCACTGGGACCTTGACCGCAACCTGAGGCAGGACTTCATCAGGCGGAATAGTGCAAGGTCCGCCAGAAACCTTGACACGATACAGAGGATAGTACTGGCAATACTTTCTATATGGAAAGGTAAAAGGAAAAAGCTCTCCGACAAGGCTAAGGGAACGGCCGAACTTATTAGAGAACTTTCTTTGGACTTTACCGCAATGATACATATGCTGGATCAAAAATGAGATAATTTGTAATTTCAGAGGATTCGTAACGTTTTGGGTATCAATCATAACAAAATCCCTACTTCCCATAAGAAGTGGGTGGGGGAATTATGTGCCTT
The DNA here is from genome assembly GCF_000154845.1 of Phocaeicola coprocola DSM 17136. Lineage (GTDB taxonomy): Bacteria > Bacteroidota > Bacteroidia > Bacteroidales > Bacteroidaceae > Phocaeicola > Phocaeicola coprocola. The sequence goes on from NZ_DS981510.1 coordinate 64,474, forward strand.
TATCTAAGCTTAAATGAAAGAGCCGTGATTCCCAGCTTATTCTTCAATTCTTTGGGAAGTGAATCCTTGTGCATCATCACAAAAATAGTCTTGGCACGTACATAACTTTCCGACATATTCAGATAACCTCCCAATTTATTACTGTCGGCAGCCCAAGAGTTTTTGGTAATATAATATTTTGTTCCGTTCTGATCTTTAGCAATACCAGTAAGATGCATCAGATGATCATCGGTTGTGGCAAACGATTCATATCCCTGCTGACGGATTTCCGGAGTTACATTCACTTCCGGGTAAGGATGCTTAAACTGGAACACCTCTGCCAGACGATCACGCTTTGTCATCTGTCCCCAACGAGCACGGTCACTGTCTTTATATTCGTCTACATCATCTACCTCCGGATTAATGGCTACTCCATTCGAGAAAGAAAAGCCTCGTTCGCTTACATCACCGTCCCAGCACACAGTATAACCATTGGTCAGCGCATGGTCGGTAGCTTCTATCAGCTCATCCAGCGGCAAATTATACATACGGTCGTGCTCCCAGTTATCGGGAATCTCAATCTCAAACGGCTCATAATACGGTTTGTGAGTAAAACTTGTCAGCATCACATAATCATCCGTACAAATGCCCAAACTTTCAGCAAAACTTTTAGGGGTATATTCCTTTCCTTTATAAGTAAACTTCTCAGGTACTTTTCCTAAATAAATATCAAACAAACTATTTATCAGCTGCTCATACTGAGGAGATGACTTTTTCATGTTAACTGCCTCTTTGGCTATAGCTGTCATATACTCCACCATTTCCGAATGGTTATGTAATTTTGAGTCGTAATTAATACCCGTATAAACTTCTTCCGGTACAATGCCGACCTGATTGAATGCCGTAATCCAGCTTGTAGTAATGCTTCCCTGACCGATATTCCCCTTGCCCTGACGCAAGAAATTATCTTTCAGCTGATTCATATATTTCTGACGTACGATAAACATCTCCGACAAATCATATTCACCCTTGCCCTGGCGCAGCAGTTCTGCTTCTACAAAAGAGGTTGTGGCAAAGCACCAGCATGTACCGGTAGAAGCCTGGTCTTTCACCGGAGTGACTTTTTGGTTAACTACTGTTTCGAACTTATATCCTTCATTGTTTTCTGCCCAAAGTGAAGCCGAAGCAAGTAACAGGACAGACAGTGTGTAATGTATTGGTTTCATCTGTATGTTTTTATATATAAAAGTTTTATGTGTCAAAAATAAACAAAAAATACGTCTTGTACAGCAAATCCAACTCATATTCTACAATTTTCCCTCTACTTTCAGCTCATGAAAGCCACAACATGTTAATAACAATTAAAGACGAAAATATTTTCCAATGAAAAATTTATCCATAAAGAATAAATTATTTTCTTTGCAAAATGTTTCCATTAGAAAATAATAACAACATAAAAGAATATACATATGAAGTACATTATCATCGGAGGAGTAGCCGGAGGTGCAACTGCCGCTGCACGTATCCGCCGTAATACAGAGAAAGCTGAAATCATTTTATTCGAAAAAGGTGAATATATCTCGTATGCCAACTGTGGCTTACCTTACTATATAGGAGGAGTCATCTCAGACCGTGAGCGATTGTTCGTACAGACTCCCGAGTCGTTTGGCAAGCGTTTCAACATCGATGTACGTACCCGTTCGGAAGTAACGGCTATCGATGTAAAGAAAAAGGAAGTAACAGTCCGTACTGCCGGAAAGACATATACCGAATCCTACGATAAGCTCTTGCTCTCACCGGGAGCATCGCCTGTACGTCCGCCCCTGCCGGGTATTGAAACTGAAGGTATATTCACTTTGAGGAACGTAAATGACACCGACCATATCAAGAGTTACATGCAGCAGAAAGCTGTAAAACACGCAGTTATCGTAGGTGGTGGATTCATAGGTCTGGAAATGGCTGAAAACCTCCATCACAGTGGTATCGAAGTATCGGTAGTAGAAATGGCTAATCAGGTAATGGGACCTATCGACTATTCAATGGCCTCACTAGTACACGAGCATCTGCAACAAAAAGGTGTCCGACTATATTTGGAACAGGCTGTAGAATCATTCGAGAAAACAGCAGAAGGAATAACCGTCAACTTCAAATCGGGCATCAAAGTAAATGCCGAAATGGTACTGCTTTCTATTGGTGTTCGCGCAGAAACCCGTCTGGCAACCGAAGCCGGATTAAAAATAGGTGAAATGCGAGGAATCTATGTAAACGAATACTTGCAGACATCCGACGAGTCGGTTTATGCCGTAGGCGATGCTATAGAATATCCGCACCCCATCACTCACAAACCTTGGCTGAATTTCCTTGCAGGACCAGCTAACCGCCAGGCACGTATCGTGGCAGACAATATGATATTTGGTAACAAGATAAAATATGAAGGTTCTATCGGTACAGCCATTGCTAAAGTATTCGACCTGACCGTTGCCTCAACCGGACTTCCGGCCAAGCGTCTGAAACAGATGGATATACCTTACTTGTCGGCAACGATCCATTCTAATTCACATGCCGGATATTATCCGGGAGCATCTATGCTGGACATAAAAATCACCTTCTCACCCACCGACGGCAAACTGTACGGAGCACAAATTGTCGGTTACGATGGAGTAGACAAACGTATTGATGAATATGCACTGACCATCAAACGAAACGGAACGGTATACGACCTGACAGAACTGGAACATGCCTATGCGCCTCCTTTCTCATCGGCCAAAGATCCTGTTGCATTGTCGGGTTATGTAGCTGGTAATATCCTAAGTGGAAAAATGACTCCGCTGTACTGGCGTGAACTTCAGCAAACTGATTTAAGTAAAGTCACACTGGTAGACGTACGCACCACCGATGAATACAGCCTGGGCAAAATTCCAGGAGCCATCAATGTACCACTCGACGAACTACGTGAACGCATGAGCGATATCCCGACCAACAAGCCAGTCTATGTATATTGTGGTGTAGGATTACGAGGATACCTGGCCTCTTGTATACTGAAAGACAACAGTTATCAGGATGTACGTAACCTTATCGGAGGAATCAAAACCTACAAAGCTGCTACTACTCCTGTCTGCCTGCCAGAACAGCCATCGTCTTCTTGTCACACTACAGCATCTTGCTGCCAACCTGCAACAGAAAAAGTTATAAAAGTAGATGCCTGTGGTATTCAGTGTCCCGGCCCGATTATGAAACTGAAGAAAAGCATGGAAACCCTGAATCCGGGTGAACGTCTTGAAATACATGCTACCGATGCCGGTTTTCCACGCGACGCAAAAGCATGGTGCAAAAGTACAGGTAACCATTTTCTGGAGAAATCATCAGCAAACGGAACATACCGCGTACTGATTGAAAAAGCATCTTCTTGCGAAAAAGCTATCAAGGAAATCACAACCGAAGAAGGAAAAACATTCATTCTGTTCAGCGATGACCTTGACAAAACTTTAGCTACCTTTGTGCTGGCTAATGGAGCTGCTGCTACAGGAAAGAAAGTTACTATATTCTTCACATTCTGGGGACTGAACGCTATCAAAAAGGTACATAAGCCACAAGTTAAGAAAGACATTTTCGGAAAAATGTTTGGCATGATGCTTCCTTCCAACTCATTAAAGCTGAAGCTTTCAAAAATGAACATGGGAGGTATCGGAACCCGCATGATGCGCTACATCATGCAACGCAAGGGCATCGACTCTTTGGAATCTCTTCGCCAGCAAGCTATTGACAACGGAGTAGAATTTATAGCCTGCCAGATGTCAATGGATGTTATGGGAGTTAAAAAAGAAGAATTGCTGGATAATGTGACCATAGGAGGTGTAGCTACTTACATGGAACGAGCAGAACAGGCCAATGTAAATTTATTTATTTAAACCCATGGAAAAAATAAAATGTATATGCATCATGAGAGAGCTGCTCAAAGCTCTCTCTGAACTGGAAACTCAACTTATAAATACATATGGTATCTCACTGAACGAAGCTATGGTACTGTGTAGCATCGGCAAAGAAACCGTCACGGCCGGAACGATTGTAGAACGCACGGGCATGACTCCTTCACATGCATCGAAGACCATCAGCCTGATAGAAAAAAAAGAAATGGTTACCAGACATCTGGGCAGACAAGACAAACGTCAGATGTATTTCACATTGACCGAAAAAGGTAAAAACTGTCTGGAAGAAATAAAAAAACAAGGAGTAGATATCCCTGAATTACTGCGACCATTATTCAGCACTTATGATGAGGTAAAATAAAAAAGGAAGCCTATTCCCGATACATAAAATACGTTCTTCAAGAAGGAATCAAATAATATTTATCGTAATACGCTGACAATACTTCGGTAAATTTTTACCGAAAAATTAAAAGTTAAACAATAAAACCGGCAAAAGTCGGTTCGGAAACACTAAAGAGGTCATTGAAATGTTGTCTAAAACGAATGGTTAAGCATGAAGAAATGTGCTGAAAAAAATGTGCTAACCTGCTGATAATAAAGGTAAAAAAGTATTGCATAATTCGCTGGTTTTTTAGTAAATTAGAAGTCTCTCAACTCTTCTGATTATGACTAAAGAAACACTCCTTATGCAATACCAATCCGAGTGCCTGTCGGCTCTCAAATCAGTAGCGAATATACAAAAACCTTTTGAAAAAACGTTCATGGACACCATGAAATTATTCATGGCCATCCCGGATCGTATAAACTTCCTCCAATTGGGCAGATATGGCTGTTTCTCAGAACAGACTTATCGTAACCTTTTTGAGCATGAAACTTTCGACTGGTTTGCGTTCAACGGCTCTATCATCAGCAAGCATCTCACAGGCAAAAGAAAAGCCATCGCCATCGATCCTTCCTATATTCCCAAATCAGGCAAGAAGACACCTTGGATAGGTTACTTCTGGTCTGGTTGTGCAGGAGAATACAAGCGTGGACTGGAAATCATGGGCATCGGTTGTCATTGACATCGACAATCCTGAATGCATGACTTTAGGTTCCATTCAGACGCCGGATTGTAAGACCTTGTCTAAAAAGGACAAGAGCCTCATAGTATGTCACAGCACCTCTCTTATCATTAGATCTTATAAGCTAAAGAGTCTGTTCTGAATGGCTGTTTGCAGACTGCATTCTTTTTCCATGGAACATTCAAACACCTATGTTGACACGATGTCCATGTCATCAGCCGCTTTCGGAATGACGAATCCTGTATATCGACATGAAGCAGAATATCGGAATACCGTGGTCTCTCAGTGGCTTGACGACAGGAATGACCTTAGCCAATCTGGATTAGACCAGGTTTCATGGAAAAACTAGGTCG
>NZ_DS981509.1 GCF_000154845.1 Phocaeicola coprocola DSM 17136
TTTATGATGAATATTCCAAATTGAATGCTTCAATTCATGCTAAAAGCATTTTTAAAGCAAGATACGAAACTCTAAATGAAACATTTCAAAAAGCCTATCAAGAATATAGCCAAAATGAAAAAATCAAATCTACTATAAATATTTACCAACTGGATTCAGATAAACTATGGCTGTTGTTTTTATTTATTACAGATTTTACAGAAAGTTGTTTCTATGAAGATACAAATATAGAAGAACATTCAATATCAGATTTCTGTAAAGAGTGCATTTCATTAATTGAAAATAGTAACGATGTTAATATTACCATTACCTCACCTGATAAGAGAATTAGCCTAAAAAATCGGCACAGTTGCATAAGTCCGTGGCAATATAATCATGTTATCCAAAGATTATGGATGCTCTGAACATAAAGAAAGGTAAATCCTGCACACCGCGTAGTTGTGCTCTAAAGCCTTTCAACTTAGAGTTAAGAGATTCAGCATGAGCATTGGTTGATCTGTTTATGAAGTAATTTAGTACTTCTTCTTCCTTGTACTTGATGGCATCCCTTGCAGCCTTTACTTCACGCAACGTACAAACTGAAACCTTCTGATACCACTCATGCAGTTTAACCTTAGCAGTACCCCGGTCGATAGACTTGTTGCTAAACACGCTTCTTAGGCTACAAATCAAAGTATATGCATCCTTTATCTTTGGGAACATCCTGAAAAGTATCTTTGCACGTGTTTTCTGCCTGTCAGTCCATTTTTCACCACTCACACTCAGCAGATACTTGCTTCTTGTCAGTAGTTCTATGACAGTTTCGCCATTGGCAAGCATGGTTGGTCTGAAGCGTTTGTTCAACCTCTGTGGCTTGCGTCCCCGCTTCTTGCCTTTGTATTTCTTTGGATGTTTCTTGCGGTAGTATTTACGGCTCTTTACCAGCTGTTCAAGTTTCTTTTTGAACATGGCCTTCTCCTTGTTTTGTGCTTTCTGTGCTTCTCGTTTAGCTTTGAGGCGGAGTTCCTCCACTGCTTCGATACAACGTTTGACGATATGGAAGCAGTCAATGACTATGGCTGCATTGGGAAAGGCTTCTGTGACGACAGCAAACATGCTGTCAGAGAAGTCCATGGTGACTTCCTCGACCTGCTCTCGCTGTTCCTGCGGTATCTGCATAAGAACATTGATAATGTCTGATGCCTTAGTGCCTTTTACTGCTGCTATTAAGGTGTGACGTTTGCCATGCCCTTCTTTGTTGGTCAAGAATGTCATCAGGTCCTTGTGGAGCATGGTCTCGTCAATGCCCAGCCGTTTGCCTATGTTCTTAGGATGCAGCACCCAGTCCTCTGCATGACTGGCTTGTTCCCAATTACGGAAACCGCTCAGATGATCCTTGTAAGCACGCTCCAGGTTATTGCCATCTACCTTAAAGTATAGCCCCGGCGAGCGGGCCGTTATCGGGTAGGTATCCAAATATTTTTTTAAGACATCAGCAAACTCCTTAGAGTAGCTGGTGTTGTCAGCAAGCAACGAGTACCTGTCAAGGATTATGTTTCTGCCTTCTGCCGTTAACCGTCTGCGACGTCTGACATGAAGAACGACCTTGTGATCACGGATAGGAAAGTCGTTAACCTGACGGCTTTCCGTGAAACCATTGGGCTTAAGGTCGTGCCACTCTTCTTCCCGTGCATCTTTTTCGTCAAGATAGATGTGAAGAAGGACGCGCTCATTACCAGTCTCTTCAATAATGCCAGTGTGGTCTTCGTTAACGGCTGTAACGTCGAAGAACTTAAGTATGCCTTTGGGAAGAAGGTAACTTGCCAGAATCTTATAGTCAAATGCTGATTGCTTACTCATGAGTGCAAAGGTAATGCTTCTTATAAACATTTAAGCATTAAACAAGAAAATAGAGACCTATACTACAAAAATAAGCCACGGATATTTGCAACTGTGCCCAAAATCCGCTTATTATGGGAGCACTCGCCATTGCAGCTGTCATGATATTATTTATCCTGATAGCTCATTTCCACCGTCTAAGTATTGCATTACTTATTTTCGGCAGCATGACATTCTGTGTTTTCGGTACAGCAATAGGTGTTTTGATTCAGGGAGTTGACTTCAGTATGACATGTACACTGGGTATTATCAGTTTGATGGGAATCATTGTCCGTAACGGAATCATTATGATCGACTATGCCGAAGAGTTGCGAAATACCGAAAAATTATGTGTACGTGATGCTATTTATCATTCTGCACGCCGACGCATGCGACCGATTTTCCTGACTTCCGCAGCAGCTTCTATGGGAGTCATTCCGATGATTTTGGGCAAAAGTGGATTGTGGATGCCTATGGGAACCGTTATTTGCTACGGAACTCTTATCACCATGATCTTCCTGCTGACCGTTCTTCCGGTTCTGTACATGCTATTGTTTAGAGGTTCCACCCGTAAACGCGCTATCAATGAGCAGCTTGAGCTTCAATAACATAATAAACAAAAGATAGCTATCAAAAATTAGTTACGATTATGAAAAGAAAAAACATCATATCTTTATTCCTGCTGTCGGCAGGCTGTATGTTGCCGCTATGTGCTTCTGCCCAACATGTCTATTCGCTGGACGAATGTATAGAAGCTGCTCTCGACAACAATGTACGCATGAAAAATGCTCAAAACAACCTCCGCATGGTGGAACACAGCAAACAAGAGGCTTTCAGTAAATACTTTCCCACGGTAAGTGCCATGGGAAGCGGGTTCCTCGCCGACAAAAGTCTGGTACGTATGGGACTATCACCCGAAATGCAGATGGCCTTTATGAAAAACGGACTTGTGGGTGATGTTTCTGCTACCCTGCCACTGTTCACCGGCGGACAGATAGTCAACGGAAACAAACTGGCTAAGGTAAATGTAGAAGTAAACCGACTCCAGCAGCGCCAGTCGCAAAACGAGGTGACTCTGACAGTCGAAAATTATTTCTGGCAGGTAGTAATGCTGAAAGAAAAATTGCAGACTATCAGTACACTCGACAAGCAACTGACACAATTACTTCAGGATGTGGAAACCAGCGTTCAAGCCGGTGTTACAACCCGCAATGATTTATTACAAGTACAACTCCGACAGAACGAAATACAAAGTAAACGCATTCAGGCAGAAAACATGCTTTCACTGTCACGAAGCATGCTTGCACAATATATAGGACATCCGGCAGACAGCATAGAAGTTGCGGCAACGTTGAAAGATACGTTACCGCAGGGACCGGAAGGACTTTACACTCCACCCGAAGCAGCGCTAGCTACAACAAACGAATACAATCTTCTTCAACAAAATGTAAAGGCAAGCAGCCTGCAACATAAAATGGCTATAGGAAAAAACTTGCCGACCATAGCTATCGGAGGAGGCTATGCCTACGAAAACCTGTTAGGAAAGGATCATACATTCTGTCTGGGATTCGCTACGGTATCCGTACCAATCTCAGGCTGGTGGGGAGGCTCGCACGATATCCAGCGTCAGAAACTACAATTACGCAATGCCGAGAATCAGCTTGCCGACCAGAATCAGTTGCTGGTAATCCGTATGAAACATACATGGGATGACCTGAATGATGCCTACAAACAAGTCAAGATAGCCTTACTTTCCATCGAACAGGCTAAAGAAAACCTGCGTTTGAACACAGACTATTATGCGGCCGGCACATGTACCATGAGCGATTTGCTCGACGCACAAAGCCTCTATCAGCAAAGTCGTGACAAATACGTAGAAACCTATGCCCAGTATGAAGTAAAAAAACGTGAATACCTGCAAGTGACAGGACGATAGAAATAAGGAATAAAAATAAGAGGTTTTGACAATTCTTCTGACATTTATTTCTAACTTTGCGACTAAACATTAAAAAAATTAATTTATGGCAAAGTTCAAACGTATTCTGTTAAAGCTCAGCGGCGAAAGCTTAATGGGAGAAAAGAAATATGGTATCGACGAAAAACGTCTGGGCGAATATGCACAGCAGATTAAGGAAATCCACGACATGGGTGTACAGATCGGCATCGTTATCGGTGGCGGAAACATCTTCCGTGGACTGACTGGAGCCGGAAAGGGATTCGACCGTGTGAAAGGTGACCAGATGGGTATGCTGGCAACAGTTATCAATAGCTTGGGATTGAGTTCTGCTTTGGTTGTAGCCGGAGTTAAGGCTCGTGTACTGACTGCTATCCGTATGGAACCGATCGGTGAGTTCTATACCAAATGGAAAGCTATCGAAGCCATGGAAAACGGTGAAGTAGTCATCATGTCTGCCGGAACCGGAAACCCATTCTTCACAACCGATACAGGTTCTTCACTGCGTGGTATCGAAATTGAAGCTGATGTTATGCTGAAAGGTACACGTGTAGACGGTATCTATACTGCTGACCCGGAAAAAGATCCGACAGCTACCAAGTTCGATGAAATCACTTACGACGAAGTTCTGGCACGTGGCTTGAAAGTAATGGACCTGACCGCTACTTGTATGTGTAAGGAAAACAACCTGCCGATTATCGTATTCGATATGGATACAGTAGGTAACCTGAAGAAAGTCATGTCTGGAGAGAACATTGGAACAATGGTTCACAACTAAACCAGATTTATTATTTTCACCACAGAAGATAAAGTTTCTCCATCATCGGTATGGAAAATATAACTTTTTCTTCTGTGGTGTTTTTTATGCCCTTTCTCCTCATTCCATCGTCAGACGGACTACCTCACAATTATCCATGTGTGGTACAGTGGTCAGCTGATCGACAGGTATGCCTGCCAGATAAGCCCGCAGCGAACGGTTTATCAAGCCGTGAGCCACTACCAATATGCATTTTCCTTCGTAATGCTGCCGGATATATTCCAGACATTTTCCAGCACGTTCGTAAAGCATTTCACGTGTTTCAGCATCAGCCGGCAAATGTGTCCGGTCTACCGAGTCGAGCGGAAGTCCGGTCCAGCTTCCCCAGTCTATTTCACGCAATAGAGGCGTTGTCTGCCACGGCAGGTTCCTGTCGCCTACAGCAAGACGAACTGTGTCAATCACCCGCTGCAAGTCACTGCTCAGTATAGCATCCAGTGGAATATCCTGCAAACGTTTGCCTAATTCTACAGCCTGCTGCTTTCCCTCTTCCGTAAGATGTCCAGGCAGGTGTCCCTGAAAAATACGACTGATATTTTCCTCTGTCTGTCCATGACGGACCAAGTATATGGTTATCATATAACAAAATGGTATTAAGCCATCATTAAATGATACGGAGTTGCCGTAAATATGCATTGCATGCCAACGTCAACTCCGTACAAATTATAATAAATAAACCCTATCAATCTTCCATCAGCTTGCGATAACGAACGCGCTTCGGCTCTACGTTACCCATACGCTTCATCTTGTTTTCTTCATATTCTGTATATGAACCTTCGAAGAAGAATACTTCACTGTTTCCTTCGAATGCAAGAATGTGTGTACAGATACGGTCGAGGAACCAACGGTCGTGGCTGATTACTACCGCACATCCGGCAAAGTCTTCCAGACCTTCTTCCAGTGCTCGCAGTGTATTTACGTCAATATCGTTGGTCGGCTCGTCCAGCAACAGCACATTACCTTCTTCTTTCAGTGCCATGGCCAGATGCAAGCGGTTACGTTCACCACCCGAAAGCATACCGCACAATTTTTCCTGATCAGAACCAGAGAAGTTGAAACGGCTCAGGTAAGCACGTGCATTCACATCACGGTTTCCCATACGTATCAAATCATTTCCTCCGCTGATAACCTGATATACAGTCTTGTTCGGGTCAATATCCTTATGCTGCTGGTCTACGTAAGCTACTTTTACGGTTTCTCCTACTTCGAATTCACCTTTATCAACTTTTTCCAGTCCCATAATCAGGCGGAACAAAGTAGTTTTACCGGCACCGTTCGGACCAATGACTCCCACAATACCGTTAGGCGGCAACATAAAGTTCAGGTCGTCGAACAGCAGCTTGTCGCCATACGCCTTTGCTACATGCTTCGCCTCGATAACCTTGTTTCCCAAACGCGGACCGTTCGGAATGAAGATTTCCAGTTTTTCTTCCTTTTCCTTCACATCTTCATTCAACAACTTATCGTAAGAATTCAAACGGGCTTTACCCTTTGCCTGACGTGCCTTAGGAGCCATACGTACCCATTCCAACTCACGTTCCAATGTCTTACGACGCTTGCTGGCAGTCTTTTCTTCCATTTCCATACGCTTGGTCTTCTGTTCCAGCCAGCTAGAGTAATTACCCTTCCATGGAATACCTTCACCACGGTCCAGCTCCAGAATCCATCCAGCCACATGGTCAAGGAAGTAACGGTCGTGTGTTACAGCAATCACCGTACCTTCATACTGCTGCAAGTGCTGTTCCAGCCAGTCGATACTTTCTGCATCCAAGTGGTTGGTAGGCTCGTCCAGCAACAAGATGTCCGGTTTCTGCAACAACAAACGACAGAGAGCTACACGACGGCGTTCACCCCCAGACAGATTTTTCACCGGCTGGTCTTCGGGCGGACAACGCAATGCGTCCATCGCGCGTTCCAGCTTGCTGTCCAGATTCCATGCATCTGTAGCATCGATTATATCTTGCAACTCAGCCTGACGGGCAAACAAGGCATCCATTTTTTCGGGATCCTCGTAATACTCCGGCAAACCGAACTTATTGTTTATTTCTTCGTATTCGGCAAGCGTATCGACTACATTCTGTACGCCCTCCATTACTACTTCTTTTACAGTCTTGGTATCGTCAAGGTGCGGCTCCTGAGCCAGATAACCGACTGAATATCCCGGAGAGAACACAACTTCTCCCTGATAGTTTTTCTCCAGACCGGCAATAATTTTCATCAGGGTAGACTTACCCGAACCATTCAAACCGATGATACCGATCTTCGCTCCGTAGAAAAAAGATAGGTAGATGTCTTTCAAGACCTGCTTATTGTTCTGGAATGATTTACTCACTCCGACCATAGAAAAGATAATCTTTTTATCGTCTGCCATACTCTTTTATATTAATTAGTTTGATAATGTTTCGTAAAATAACGGTGTATATATACCTGATATAAAAGGAATCCGATTACACAAATCCCCAAAGCTACCTGATACGGATTGTTGTTTCCAGCCTGACGGACATATTGCGAAATCCATATACCCAGCATTACTCCTGTTTCCCAAAGTAACTGATAAGTATGATACCCCGTCCCCCGTTCGCAATGTAAAGGTAAAAGTATCATCATCCGCAGAAACTGCCCGATAGAAAATCCGACTCCGATTCCAACCAGCAGACCCGCTCCGTAAAGGTACTCACCTGTGTCTGCATTACAAAGCAGCATTAAACCAGCTCCGGTAAAAAGTTGTCCGATAAAAATCTGTATCCTTCCATTCATCGGTCTGGTAAAAACTTGCCTGACAAGCAGGTATATCAAAAAACCGCTTCCTATGCAAAGATAAAAAAAAGCATTGGAAATCATAATGAAAAGCATACCTAAAACCATAGGTACCGTCATCATATTTATTCCGGGAAGCAAGGTCCGGAAAAGGATAAACCTGTCGAACGAACACAACGGCAGGTCTAAAGGCGCACGGAAGCATACTGTTACCATGGAAACAAGCACAATGGCAACCGCACATAAAAAAGCAGAAAAATACAATAACGTATCAAAACTGAGATAATTTCCTCCCTCAATTCCGATAATAATACCACTCAACATCCCGACAATGCTACTCCAGGTAAATACACGGTTTGCCGCATTACGATTGTTACTTGGAGTTACATCAATGGCCAAAGTACTTCCGGTTGCCATCAAGACAATACCAAACAGTGCCCCTTGTAAAATACGGAGCAAAACAACCATCTCTACGGAAGAGACATAAGGATACAATATCCCTACCAGTGCCAGCAACATGATACTCCGGGTACAAACATTTTTCCGGCTAAATGTATCGACCAAATAATTATTAAAAGCTCCGGGAAGGAACAAAGCGATGCCGAATACAGCTGTTACCCCTGCAGCCTGTAGTTCAGAACAACTCCAGGCTTGAATCATCCACCGATGAATCAGAGGAAACAACATGTAAACCGCTATATAGAGTAATATGTTAGCTGCAATCAATAAAGAAAAGTTTCTATTCCACAGCATATTTCATACAATAACGGTGAAATAAAAATCAATATTGCTCAGTTTCGTTAGGGAAATCACACGATTTCACATCTGCTACATAATGTCCGATAGCATCAGTCATTATGGTATGTAAGTCTGCATAGCGACGTAAGAAACGTGGACTGAAGCCTTTTGTCATACCCAACATATCGGCAACAACCAATACTTGTCCATCGACAGCTCCACCTGCTCCGATACCGATAACAGGAATTGTAAGTTCGGAAGCTACACGAGCAGCCAGATCTGCCGGAATTTTTTCCAGAACCAAAGCAAAACAGCCTGCCTCTTCCAGCAAATGAGCATCACGAATCAGTTTTTCAGCTTCAGCATCGCCTTTGGCACGCACACCATAGGTACCATATTTATTGATAGATTGTGGCATCAGTCCCAGATGTCCCATCACAGGCATACCGGCACCGATAATCTTTGTTATTGTTTCGATTACTTCTTCGCCACCTTCAAGCTTAAGAGCATCAGCTCCGGTTTCCTTCATGATACGAATTGCGTTACGTACTCCGTCGAACGGATCTGCCTGATAAGAACCGAAAGGCATGTCGACAACCACCAGTGCACGCTTTACACCACGCATTACAGACTTGCCGTGATAAATCATCTGGTCGATTGTAATAGGCAATGTAGTCACATTACCCGCCATAACGTTCGATGCAGAATCACCTACCAAAATAACATCTACTCCAGCCCCGTCAACAATCTGGGCAATCGTATAATCATAAGAGGTCAACATGGAAATTTTTTCACCTCTTTCTTTCATTTCAATCAAACGGTGAGTTGTCACTTTTCGTGTATCACCAGAAAGATATCCTGCCATAAAGTTTTCTCCTTAATTTAATAAAATTGCGGCAAATGTAGTTCATTCTGACGAGTTAAGCAAGCAGGGCTTTCATCTTTTCGAATGAGAAGGCAGTAAAATCGGGGATAACCAGTTTACATTTGTCAGCAATTGCCTCTGCCGAGTTAGTCGTACACAAGCCTACGACTGCCATATTTGCAGCATTTCCGGCTTCCAGTCCGTGAAAAGAATCTTCGAATACCACACAGTTTTCGACTACTGTATCAAAGACTTCCGCTCCCAGCAGAAAACAATCCGGAGCCGGTTTCGAACGAGTAAACATTTCGGCCGTGAGAATACGGTCTACCAGCTCTTTCAGTTCAGGATGTGCCTTGTATACATTCGCCATCTTCAAATCGTTCGAACTGGTAACAATAGCAATCTTTACACCGTGAGCACGTAAATCTTCCATAAAGGCAACTACTCCGGGAATATAATTGAAGGACATTTCTTTTTCAAACTGATTCAAACGAGCAGTAATCTCCTGCTGTTCTTTTTCCATACCCGAAAAATGTTTTGCGTAAATCTGTGTCAAAGTCTGTCCTTTGATGATGCGTCCAAAATCTTTTATCTGAGGGAAATACTGTCTACCTATCTCATCCCAAAATATGCTGTACTGGGTTTCTGTATCCATTACTACTCCATCAAAGTCGAACAAGGCTGCTATACATTTTGTTTTATCCATTCTCTTTACCATTTAGTTGATTTAACGGTACAAAGTTCTGAAATATCACGCCATATTCCTAACTTTGAGCACATAATTTTAACCAAAGTACAAAATGGAAGAAAACAATCCGCATGTTTTAGGAAATGCGCCTATAGGCAAATTACTTTTACAGTATTCCATACCTGCCATCATCGGTATGACACTGACTTCATTGTACAATATCATCGACAGTATCTTTATCGGACATGGAGTAGGTGCGCTGGCCATCTCCGGACTTGCCATTACTTTCCCGCTGATGAACCTGCTTATCGCGTTCTGCACCCTGGTTGGTGTAGGAGGAGCCACTATTTCGTCTATTCGTCTGGGACAGAAAGATATAAAAGGAGCGGAAGACATTTTAGGAAATGTTACTATTCTCTGTATCGTCAATGCCATTTTTTACGGAGGAATCACACTGATATTTCTGGATGATATCTTATATTTCTTCGGTGCAAGTGAAAGTACCCTGCCCTATGCACGCAATTTCATGCAGGTTATTCTGCTGGGAAGCCCAATCTCGTATGTAATGGTAGGACTGAACAACATCATGCGTGCTACCGGTTATCCCAAGAAAGCCATGTTATCATCAATACTGACAGTAGGCTGTAACGTAATTCTTGCTCCTATCTGTATCTTTGTACTGGAGTGGGGAATAAGAGGGGCAGCCCTTTCTACTATCATGTCACAATTCGTTGGTATGATATGGGTGCTCTATCATTTCTACGATAAGAAAAGCTATATTCGCTTCAAACGTCCCAGCTTCAAGCTGAAAAAGCACATCATCATGAATATATTCGGAGTCGGTATGTCGCCTTTTATCATGAATGTATGTGCATGTTGTATCGTGATTTTTATCAATAACCGTCTGTTGACGTATGGTGGAGATCTTTCTATCGGGGCATTCGGCATCCTGAACAGAATACAAATGTTGTTTGTGATGATTGTAATGGGAATCACAATGGGAATGCAGCCCATTTCTGGCTACAACTACGGAGCACGTCATTATGACCGTGTGAAACAGACTCTCCGGCTGGGTATTATAGCCGGATGTACCATTACAACTGTCGGATTCCTGATAAGCGAATTATTCCCCAGTATATTTGTGGGAATGTTTACTACCAACCATGAACTGACCGAACAGGCAACACTGGCACTTCGCATCGGTGTCATGGCGTTTCCCATTATCGGCGCACAAATTGTGATTACACAGTTTTTCCAATCAATCGGTAAAGTCAGCATCTCTATTCTGCTTTCTCTTTCCAGACAACTCGTCTTTCTGTTGCCCGGACTGGCTTTACTTCCGCCGCATTTCGGTGTGGAAGGAGTCTGGTTCAGTATGCCGCTATCGGATACATTAGCCTTTATCATGGCAGCACTAATGCTGATTTATCACTTCCGTAAGCTAAAAGCCAGACAACAATTAAACGACTGAAAATAAACTCCATACAAAGGGTACAATCAAGACATTTTCAGTTTATGTTTATCCTTTAAAAAAACTTCAGCAATTTTTCAGAAAAACATCTCGATATTTTTCTGAAAAATTGCTGAAGTTTTTTACTTACCTTGCCGAAGTGTTTATTTTAGAATCAACTGAAAAGTAACATAATATTGAGTACCGAAACGATGATGGCAATGGTATAAAGTACAAACGTGCTCCACCGTGAGTTGGCGTACTGCCCCATAACACGCTTTGACGAGGTGAGCGACAACTGTAAGAAAACAGTAAAAGGTAGCTGAATACTCAACACCATCTGCGAAATAATCAGTCCTTGGAACGGATTTTCAATAAAAAGAATAATCACCAGTGCCAATCCTAATGAAAGGAGCACTCCTACCTTAGAATGAATATCGCGAATATTATAAGATTCTCCAAAGATACCGGCAAAAATAGAACCGGCTGCCATACCACTGGTAACAGTAGATGAAATACCAGCCATGAGCAGAGCCAGTGCAAAAATAGCGCCAGCCTGACTTCCCAACAAGGGATCGAGCAACGATTTTGCCTGCTGAAGTTCTTCTACCGGAGTGCCGTGCACAAAGAAAGTAGTAGCAGCCAGCAAAATCATGGCACTGTTGATAGCCCATCCTATTCCCATCGACAGCAACGTATCGTAAAATTCGTACTTCAAATGTTTCTTGATAGCCTGTTCGTCCTCCTTATTGTATTCACGGCTCTGTACTACCTCCGAATGAAGAAACAGATTATGAGGCATGACAACTGCTCCCAATACACTCATAATAATGAGCATACTTCCCTGCGGAATACTTGGTGTCACCCACGAACGTGCAGCCAGTCCCCAGTCGACATCTACCAGAAACAGTTCGTAAAGAAAAGAAAGACCGATAACCGATACGAAAGCAATGATTCCCCGTTCTATACGCCTGTACGAATTAGTGAAAAGCAATATCAGCACAAATACCGTAGTCAGTACGGCTCCTGCAATAATCGGTATATCAAACAACATCTCCAGTGCAATGGCTCCTCCCAATATTTCCGCCAGTGAAGTAGAGATGCTTGCCAGCACAGCACTTCCCAGTATGGGGCGTGCTATCCACTTCGGCGTATATTTATTGGCTGCCTCACTCAAACACAATCCGGTAACGATACCCAAATGCGCTACATTATGCTGAAGCACGATCAGCATGACCGTAGAAAGTGTTACTACCCACAACAGTGCATAACCATAATCGGAACCCGCAGCAAAATTAGAGGCCCAGTTCCCCGGGTCGATAAACCCCACAGTAACCAGCAGTCCGGGACCGATATATTTAAATATATCCAGACCACCCAGATATCTCTGGTGGTCTTTCCGTTTCAATTCCTTGAACAGATTCTTCCACATAACTCATTTTCTTTTTAGCTTAATAATGATATTACAATCCATCCCGAGCAAAGGTTCACGCTAATCGAAATCAAAATTGAGTGTAAGCTGACGGTCGTCCGTACGTTTCTTTGGCTTCGGAACAAGTAACTTTCTCACACCCAGCGGAGTAAGTTCGTGTATTGTCTTGTCAGGCAACTCGTTGCACGTAATAAAATAACGGGCTTTTTTCATTACTGCTCCCATTTTTTTCAGTTCATAGAAACCAATGCGTGAGAAACGGCGCGACATGACAATCATTTTTGCCGAACGCACACCAATACCCGGCACACGAAGCAGAGTTTCATAATCTGCCGTATAAATATTTACAGGAAAAAACTCCGGATGCTTCAATGCCCATGCCAGCTTAGGATCGACTTCCAGATCGAGATCCGGACTAGCCTCATCTACCAGTTCATCTACCCGAAACTGATAAAACCGTAACAGCCAGTCGGCCTGATACAATCGATTCTCACGCACGAGAGGAGGTTGTTTCAGAGCAGGCAGGCGCTTGTCGTAGGTATTGACAGAAATATATCCCGAATAATACACACGTTTCATGGTAGGCTGAGCGTAAAGCGCAGAAGAAACTTTCAGAATATCTCGGTCGCTTTCCGAAGTTGCCCCGACAATCATCTGCGTACTCTGTCCTGCCGGCGCAAAACGCGGGGCATGGCGGTGATGCTTCCGCTCTTCCGCACTTTCAAGTGCTCCTTCACGGATATATCTCATAGGCAGATACACACTGCGATGGTCTTTTTCAGGAGCCAACATCTTGAGATTAGCTTCGGTAGGTATTTCAAGGTTTACACTCAGACGGTCGGCATAAAGTCCGGCTTCACGAACCAGTTCTCTGCTGGCTCCGGGAATACTTTTCAGATGTATGTAGCCATTAAACCGATGAATCGTACGTAAGTCTTTTGCCACACGTACCAGACGTTCCATGGTATAGTCAGGATTTCTCACCACTCCCGAGCTAAGAAAAAGTCCCTCGATGTAGTTTCTGCGATAAAACTCCATGGTCAGTTCGACTAACTCGCTGACAGACAAGGTAGCCCGCGGTATATCGTTGCTGATACGGTTGATACAATAAGCGCAATCGTAAATACAATAATTGGTAAGCATCACTTTCAGAAGCGAAATGCATCGTCCGTCTTCTGCAAAGCTATGGCATATCCCCCACCCTCCTACAGTATTTCCGACACCTCCCGAAGAATTGCGGCGTACGGTTCCGCTGGAAGAACATGATACATCATATTTTGCTGACTCTGCCAGCACTTTCAGTTTATGCAAGACTTGCTCGTTCATTGTACTTTACTGATAATTTTGCAGTTGTAGAAATTTAGTAAAAATAGACATACCGCATGAGCTATGCAAATCTTTGACGATTTTTTGTAACTTTGCAGCCAAATTTATAAAGCGATATAAAAAGATTATGTGGTTACTATTAGCCTTCTGCTCGGCAGCGTTGCTGGGCTTTTACGATGTTTTCAAGAAAAAGTCATTGAGTAATAATGCTGTACTTCCTGTACTGGCGCTCAATACACTTTTTTCGAGTATTATTTTTATTCCGTTCATCCTGCTGTCACACTTCGCACCGCAGATGTTACAAGACTCTATTTTTTATGTACCCGATTCGGGAGGATGGGAAGTACATAAATTTATTTTGCTGAAATCGTTTATTGTATTGTCTTCATGGGCATTCGGGTATTTCGGTATGAAGCATCTTCCGCTTACTATCGTGGGGCCGATTAATGCTACCCGTCCGGTGATGACCCTTGTAGGTGCCATGCTGATATTCGGAGAACGCCTGAACCTGTATCAATGGATCGGTGTATTCATGGCTGTAATTTCTTTTTTCATGCTGAGCCGTTCAGGGAAAAAGGAAGGTATCGATTTCAAACACGACCGATGGATATGGTTTGTAGTACTGGCTGCAGTACTGGGAGCAGTAAGCGGACTATACGACAAATATCTTATGGGAAGATTCAATAACATGCAGGTACAGGCATGGTATAATATTTATCAGCTTTTCATGATGGGGGGAGTACTGATGTTCTTATGGTGGCCTAAACGGAAAACATCTACTCCTTTCCGATGGGACTGGTGTATCATCCTGATTTCTGTCTTCCTGTCGGCTGCCGATTTTGTATATTTCTATGCCCTGAGTATGGAAGATTCCATGATTTCTATCGTATCAATGGTCCGCAGGGGAAGCGTAGTTGTTTCATTTCTTTTCGGTGCAATGATGTTCCATGAAAAGAATTTGAGGAGCAAAGCCATCGACTTGTTGCTTGTGCTTATCGGTATGTTCTTCCTCTATCTGGGTAGCAGGTAAAGAAAATTGATTCTGATATACAAAAAAACGTCCTGATGTCTGATTAAATCAACACCAGGACGTTTTTATATATCACAGATATCTTATCCAGCCATAAATAAGATAAGCAACTGAGCTGTAAGGATTCTAAGGAACATCGCTAACGGATATACAGTAGAATATCCTACTGCCGGAGCATCATTTCCTGAAATCTGGTTGGCATAAGCCAATGCAGGAGGGTCTGTATTACTACCGGCTATCAATCCCATTAATGTAAAATAGTTTACTTTATGTCGCCAGCGGGCTACCATTCCAATGATGAGAAGTGGAATAATGGTTATAAGGAATCCGATACCTACATACAGCAAACCATCGCCTTCTACTACCGTTTGAACAAAGTTTCCACCAGCCTTGATTCCGACACTGGCAAGGAACAGCACCAAACCGACCTCACGAAGCATCAAGTTGGCACTCATAGTTGTATAAGTCACCAGTTTTACTTTATGTCCGAAACGTCCGATAAGAATAGACACAATCAGCGGACCTCCAGCAAGACCCAGTTTCACTGGAGTAGGTATTCCCGGAAATGCAATAGGCAGACTTCCGAAAAGGATACCACATAAAATACCAACGAAGATGGTTACGATATTAGGATGATCCAGACGCTTCAACTGATTACCCAGCAAATCGGCAACTCGTTCGATAGCATCCTGTGGTCCTACTACCATGACACGGTCGCCCACCTGAAGAATCAACTGACGCGCAGCAAACAAGTCCATACCCGAACGGTTGACACGAGTTACATTCACACCATACATACTGCTGAAATGAAGCTCACCCAATGTCTTACCATTAATAGCCGGTTGGGTAACCAATATACGGCGTGATATCATCGGCTTGTCTTGTTTGCTCTGGTTATCCCAGTCTACATCATCAACTTTCGAACCGATGAAAGCCTGAATCGCTTCAGAGTCATTTTCTGCACATACAATGTTCATTTCATCGCCCAAACGCAAGACCGTATCTGCATTAGGAATATGTACATGTCCATCCTGCAAAATACGAGAGCAGACAAAATCTCTTGCCAAAAAGCTCTGAACCTGAGAAAGTTTCTTTCCACTCAATGCTGCATTCTCTACTTTCAGGGCAATGTTGTAAGGCTTCAAGTGAGGATTTGCCTCTTCTTCTTTCTGGATATCATCAGCTTCTTTGTCCAAATTTACCCGACAAATATAACGGATAAGAATAAGTGAAAGAATGATACCCATAACACCCAAAGGATAAGCACAGGCATATCCCATAGCTATTTCCGGCCCTTGATAACCTAATTGCTGCAAAGCTTCGTTGGCAGCACCCAAACCCGGAGTATTCGTTACCGCACCGCAAAGAATACCTACCATCATCGGAATTTCCACCCGACCTTGCAAAGCATAGTAAATAATTATGGCAACCGCTATATTCAGTGCCACGATACCCACAGCCAGCATGTTCAGCCTGATTCCTCCTTTTTTGAAAGAAGAGAAGAAAGAAGGACCGACCTGCAAACCGATACAGAACACAAACAAGATCAATCCAAAATCCTGCAAAAACGAAAGGATGGACTGATTTCCTGTAAATCCAAAATGTCCGGCAAGAATCCCTACGAATAATACGAAGGTAACTCCAAGAGATATACCGAAAATCTTGATTTTTCCCAAAAGAACTCCAACTGCAATTACAAAAGAATATAATGCGACTATATGTGCTATGGAGTCGGGATTAGTTAATAAATCTTGTATCCAATTCATAATATTATATTTTTAAGCGCCACAAATGTAGGCAATTAAAAAGAATAAGTCAAACATTTGAACCTAAAAAAATACTCACTTTTTGTCGGGATGTGCAATTTACTTTGTATATTTGCCTCGCATGGGTTCCAACCTCCATGCCAACTAACTTAAATCATAATATCATAAACACTCATTCACTATGGCAGATAGTAAAGAAAAACTCTTTTCAGATTTTCCCTCCGTATCGACACAAGAATGGATGGATAAAATCATGGTCGACTTGAAAGGAGCCGATTACGAAAAGAAATTGGTGTGGAAAACAAACGAAGGATTTAAAGTAAAACCGTTTTACCGCCAAGAAGATTTGGAAGGACTTAAAACAACTGAAGGACTTCCGGGAGAATATCCTTACATCAGAGGTAATAAAAAAGATGACAATACCTGGTATATCCGTCAGGACGTTCGTGTAGAAGAACCTGCTGAAGCAAACCAGAAAGCACTTGATTTGCTGAACAAGGGAATTGACTCACTGGGTTTCCACATTAAACCCAAAGATTTGAGTGCTGAATACATCGCAACTCTACTGAAAGACATCTGTTGCGACTGTATAGAAATTAACTTCACTACTTGTCAGCGCCATTCTACTCAGCTGGCTGAATTACTCGTTGCTTATTTCAAAGAAAAAGGATATGATCCGAATAAACTGTACGGCTCAATAAACTTCGACCCTATCGGCAAAATGCTTCAAAAAGGGAAAGATGTCAGCCCGATCATATCGAAAGCCAAAGAGCTGGTAGAAATTCTGGCTGAATATCCTCATTTCCGTTGTATAGGAGTCAACTCACTTCAACTAAACAATGCTGGAGCTTATATTTATCAGGAACTGGGATATGCACTGGCATGGGGAAATGAATACCTGAACAGATTGACAGAAGCAGGAGTTCCTGTTAATCTGGCTGCAAAGAAGATCAAATTCAACTTCGGTATCAGTTCCAACTATTTCATGGAAATTGCCAAGTTCCGTGCAGCACGTATGTTATGGGCAAACATTGTCAAAGCTTACAACCCGCAATGCGAATGTGCTTGTAAAATGATTGCTCATGCCGAAACTTCAAGCTTCAATCTGACCTTATTCGATGCTCATGTAAACTTGCTCCGTACTCAGACTGAAGCTATGAGTGCTGCTATTGCAGGAGTAAATTCTATCACAGTAACTCCTTTCGATAAAGCATACGAAACTCCTAATGACTTTTCAGAACGTATTGCACGTAATCAGCAATTACTTTTGAAAGAAGAATCTCATCTTAACCGCATTGTCGATCCTGCCGGCGGTTCATATTATATTGAAAATTTAACAGTCTCTATTGCTAAACAAGCCTGGGATTTGTTCCTGCAAGTAGAAGAGGCCGGCGGAATGGTTAAGTCTATCTTCGAC
This sequence comes from Phocaeicola coprocola DSM 17136, assembly GCF_000154845.1. Lineage (GTDB taxonomy): Bacteria > Bacteroidota > Bacteroidia > Bacteroidales > Bacteroidaceae > Phocaeicola > Phocaeicola coprocola. The sequence goes on from NZ_DS981509.1 coordinate 18,098, forward strand.
GAAAGCGTACAAAATGCTGTTAACACAAGCAACAAAGCACGCCATGAAGCTGTTTCGAAACGTAAAGAAATCCTGCTGGGAACCAATCAGTATCCTAATTTCAACGAATTGGCAGGAGAAAAGACCCCATCAGAACACAAATGTTGCTGTGGTGGCGGACATAATCACGAGGAAGAAGCTTCATTTGCTAAACTGGAAACCAGCCGTGCTGCCAGCGAATTCGAAGCTTTACGTTTGCAGACAGAACATTCTGGCAAACGTCCAAAAGCTTTCATGCTGACTATCGGAAATCTTGCGATGCGACAAGCACGCGCACAGTTCTCATGCAACTTCCTGGCTTGTGCCGGATATGAAGTAATAGACAATCTGGGATTCCCAACCGTTGAAGAAGGAGTAGAGGCTGCAATGAAAGCCAACGCTGACATCGTTGTTATTTGCTCAAGCGATGATGAATATGCAGAATATGCTATTCCGGCATTCAAAGCTGTAAACGGAAGAGCCATGTTTATTGTGGCAGGAGCTCCTGCTTGCATGGAAGAATTGAAAGCTGCCGGCATAGAAAACTTCATACATGTACGCTGCAACGTATTGGAGACCTTGAAAGAATATAATGAAAAGCTAGGAATTAAGTAATGCTATGAAACCGAATTTTAAAAATATCGATATATATGACGGATTCCATCCTCAAAATGGTATGGAATGGCAAAAAGCCAATGACATCAAAGCCAATTGGAGAACACCGGAACAGATTCAGGTGAAGCCGGTTTATACGAAAGAAGACCTGGAAGGCATGGAGCATCTGAACTATGCTGCGGGTATTCCTCCTTACCTGAGAGGTCCGTACTCGATGATGTATACGTTCCGTCCGTGGACTATCCGCCAGTATGCAGGATTTTCTACAGCTGAAGAATCAAATGCATTTTATCGCCGTAACCTGGCTTCCGGACAGAAAGGTTTGTCTGTTGCTTTCGACCTTCCGACACACCGCGGCTACGACCCAGATCATCCGCGTGTAGTGGGAGATGTTGGTAAGGCCGGTGTTTCAATCTGCTCACTGGAAAATATGAAGGTATTGTTCGACGGTATTCCATTGAATAAGATGTCTGTTTCCATGACTATGAACGGCGCCGTACTTCCTGTTATGGCATTCTATATCAATGCAGGACTGGAACAGGGAGCTAAACTGGAAGAAATGGCCGGAACTATTCAAAATGATATTTTGAAAGAGTTCATGGTGCGTAACACATATATCTATCCGCCTGCATTCTCCATGAAGATCATCTCGGATATCTTTGAGTACACTTCTCAAAAAATGCCGAAATTCAACTCTATCTCTATCTCAGGATATCACATGCAGGAAGCTGGTGCTACAGCCGATATCGAATTGGCTTATACACTTGCCGACGGTCTGGAATATCTGCGCGCAGGAGTTGCTGCAGGTATTGATATCGATGCCTTTGCTCCTCGTTTGTCTTTCTTCTGGGCAATCGGCATGAATCATTTCATGGAAATTGCCAAGATGCGTGCTGCACGTATGCTTTGGGCAAAGATTGTAAAACAGTTTAATCCGAAGAATCCGAAATCACTTGCACTGCGTACACACTCACAGACTTCAGGATGGTCGCTTACAGAACAGGATCCGTTCAACAACGTAGGACGTACTTGTATCGAAGCAATGGCTGCTGCACTGGGACACACTCAGTCACTGCATACCAATGCGCTGGACGAAGCTATTGCTCTGCCAACTGATTTCTCTGCACGTATTGCACGTAATACACAGATTTATATCCAGGAAGAAACCCAGATATGTAAAAATGTAGACCCATGGGGTGGTTCATACTATGTAGAAGCGCTGACCAACGAACTGGCTCATAAAGCTTGGGAACACATTCAGGAAATCGAAAAACTGGGTGGTATGGCTAAGGCTATCGAAACAGGTATACCAAAGATGCGTATTGAAGAAGCTGCAGCTCGTACACAGGCTCGTATCGACTCAGGTGAACAGACCATCGTAGGTACAAACAAATATCGTCTGGAAAAAGAAGATCCGATTGATATTCTGGAAGTAGACAACACAGCTGTACGTCAGGAACAGATAGAAAACTTACGTCGCCTGCGCGAAGGAAGAAACCAGGCCGAAGTAGACAAAGCACTGGAAGCTATTACCGAATGCGTACGTACAGGTAAAGGCAACTTGCTGGAACTGGCTGTAGAAGCCGCTCGCGTACGTGCCACATTAGGAGAAATATCCGATGCATGTGAAAAAATTGTAGGACGTTATAAAGCAGTAATAAGAACTATTTCAGGCGTGTATTCATCAGAAAGTAAAAAGGATGCAGATTTCGCAAGAGCTTGCGAACTGACTGAAGAATTTGCAAAGAAAGAGGGTCGCCGTCCGCGTGTAATGATTGCCAAAATGGGACAGGACGGACATGACCGTGGTGCAAAAGTTGTAGCTACAGGATTTGCAGACTGTGGTTTTGATGTTGATATGGGACCGTTGTTCCAGACTCCGGAGGAAGCTGCTCGCGAAGCCGTAGAAAACGATGTTCATGCAGTAGGAGTTTCTTCATTAGCCGCCGGACACAAGACTTTAATTCCACAAATCATTGCAGAGTTGAAACGTCTGGGACGTGAAGATATTCTGGTATTTGCAGGAGGTGTCATACCGGCACAGGATTACGACTTCCTGTATAAAGCTGGAGTTATGGCTATATTTGGTCCTGGTACTTCTGTCGCTAAATCAGCTTGTCAGGTAATGGAGCTGTTACTTGCTGAAGAATAAACCTGACCGACAATAAAAAATCAATAAGTTCTGCCCAAAAAGAAAGGTCTTAGTATCAAAACTTTTCATGGCAGAACTTAATAAAAATCACCTGCTTGAGAGTTTCACTTTATATCTGAATAACGTGTTTCTCAGGTTCAGGCGAAAAAGCAATAGCGGAACTTTTGCTCAATGAACAGAAGTTCCGCTATTGCTTTTTCAATGTTCAGCTGTTAGCTATATACTGCCTATCCTATACAGACAAAATTAAACTATTTCTCTTCAATAACTGAATATCACACAGTTACTACTTACTTTTCTTATAATCGCTAACCATAGCCTCAGCAATCCAGTTGGCTAATGCCTGACGATTGTCGGGTATCACCAAACGCTGCTGATCGCGTGCGTTCTGAATATTTCCTAATTCCAAAAAAACAGCATAAGGCGTTGAGTTCCGAAGGACAAACAAGTTACGCGAACTAACCGTTCCATTGAATCCTCTATTAGGCTGATGACGGTCATATTTTGCAGTAAAAGTACGCTTCAACTGATCGGCAAGACGTTTTCCATATTTACTGCCAGGTGAGTGATAAAAGAAAACATCCGTCTGTTTACCTCTGCTACGGCTATCCACATGAACAAAGATTGCACGTTTATAATTGCTATTATCTCTACGATATAACCGGTTAATAGCATCACAACGCTGTTGCAACCTTGCTACCTGATTCAATGGAATTGCTTCACCCATACATGTTTCCCGCTTACTGTTATTCAATATCGCAGCATTTCGGATTCCATCTTTCTTGTCCTGAATAATAAAATGAACCTTAGCACCACGTTTCAGCAATTCTCTGCCTAAACGCAAAACAATATCATAGGCATATTCATCTTCGTGCAGTTCCTTTCCTCTATACTTGCCGATACATCCCGGATCTGGTCCTCCATGACCGCTGACCAAATAGAAGGTAGCCCCTTTTAATGAACTGGAAGTAATCTGGTAGGCTGCCTGTGATTTTCCAAATAGAGGTTCATATCCCGAAGTCTTTTTCTTACGAGAAAACCCAGGAAGAACGACCAGACAGCATAGGATGAGTAATGTATACTTAAGCCGCATCATTTCAGCAGTTCATCTATTTTCTTACACAAAGCAGAGAACTCTTCCTCGTTATATAAACGTGTCATCATCACAATCTTGCCAGTCTTGTCGATTAACACGTTGCGGGTGATACCAGCGTTACGAACCGCATATTTAGCAAAGATATCTGCTCCCGGATCAAGTCCAAGCGGATATGTTACTTTCGTCTGCTTTGCAAAAGCTTTAACCTTTTCCAAAGGTTCATCACGGTCTACTCCATAAAGCGCAAATGAAGCATTATCTTTATGTTTCTGCCAGATATCCTTCTCGATAAAAGGCATTTCTTTACGGCAAACCCCACACCAGCTTGCTGTAAACTGAAGCATCACAACTTTCCCACGCAAAGAAGATAATTTTACTTTCTGACCGTCGGTTAAAGTCATTTCAAAATCGGGAGCTTCATCACCCACTTTAACTATATATCCTACTTCATCAGGAGTAACTTCCTGTGCTTGTACTGTAGAGACTCCGGCAAACAGACAGCCAAATAATGCTGCCATCATTATCCATTTTTTCATCATATACTAATAGCTTAAATAATTATCGCTTCAAAGATACAAAAAAATCGATATAAAAAGAGGAAACCTCGAACTGACCGCTACGCTTTCAAAGGTGTTTAAATACTACTTAATATTATTTTAAGAATTATATTCAATAAACTTCTGTTGCCTTGCAAACGATACAGTCTGCTTAAAAAACAAATAAAGCACAATAATAAGCACAACAGTTGTGCTATATCATGAAGTTATATGGAATTAAAACAAAAAAGCCATCCCAACGGATTAGGTTGAGATGGCTAAATTTATATTATTTCCTTCAAATCAATTACAAAGGCATGTTACCGTGTTTCTTCGGAGGATTGCTTACACTCTTATTCTGAGTCATTTCAAGTGCCTGAATCAATTTATAACGAGTATCTTTCGGAAGAATGATTTCATCGATATAGCCCTGTTCAGCTGCACGATACGGATTAGAGAATTTCTCCTTGTATTCTTCTACAGCCTTAGCTTTTTCTTCCGCCGTAGCTTTACGATACAGAATATTCACAGCACCGTCTGCTCCCATTACAGCAATTTCAGCTGTAGGATAAGAGAAGTTCACATCAGCACCAATAGGTTTACTATTCATAACGATGTATGCACCTCCGTAAGCCTTACGTGTAATTACTGTTATTTTAGGAACAGTAGCTTCTGCATAAGCGTATACAATCTTTGCACCGTGACGGATAATACCATTGTGTTCCTGTGTACATCCTGGCAAGAACCCCGGTACATCTTCGAATGTTACAATAGGAATATTGAAACAGTCGCAGAAACGGATGAAACGAGAAGCCTTGTCAGAAGCGTCAATATCAAGCACACCTGCCAGATATGCCGGCTGATTGGCAACGATACCTACAGAACGTCCACCCAAACGAGCAAAACCGACTACAATATTCTTTGCAAAGTGAGGCATAACCTCAAAGAAATAATGATTGTCGACTATCGGTTCGATGATGTTTTTGATATCATATGGCATGTTCGGGTCGTCAGGAATAACTGTCATCAGTGATTCTTCTGCACGACGGATATCATCTGTACAAGGAATAGAAGGAGCATCTTCCATGTTGTTAGAAGGCAAGAAACTCAGCAGCTCACGAATGCTCATCAAAGTTTCTTCTTCTGTTTCACAAAGGAAGTGAGTAACACCACTCTTACTGCTATGAGTATATGCACCACCTAATTCTTCCTTATCAACTTCTTCATGAGTAACAGCCTTTACTACATCCGGACCAGTGATAAACATGTGACTCTTTTCCTTTACCATGAAGATAAAGTCTGTCAATGCCGGAGAGTAACAAGCACCTCCTGCACACGGACCAAGAATTGCTGAAATCTGAGGGATAACACCTGATGCAATAGTATTCTGATAGAAAATTGAAGCATATCCGGAAATACTTCCCACACCTTCCTGAATACGTGCGCCACCCGAGTCATTCAAAGCAATTACCGGAGCACCGTTTTTCAATGCCAGTTGCTGTACCTTTACAATCTTCTGTGCACCGGTAGCACTAAGTGTTCCACCATATACGGTAAAGTCGTAAGCATAAACATATACTAAACGTCCATCAATTTTACCATATCCACAAACGATACCGTCACCAGGAATATGTTTTTTCTCCATACCGAAATCAGTACAGTGATGAACCACAAACTTATCAATTTCATTGAACGTACCTTTATCGAGCAACATATCAATACGTTCGCGAGCAGTCATATGACCATTGGCATGTTGCTTTTCAACACGCTCTACTCCTCCACCCTGAGCAGCCAGTTTATCCAGCTCCTCAAATTTTTTATATTGTTCTGCTGTTGTCATAAATTTAATCCTCCTCTTTAATCACATCCAGTGTCATGATAACCTGGTTACTGTTTACAGAGTCACCTTCATTTACGAAGATTTCTTTTACAACACATTCGCTGTTTACTTTGTAATTACTCTGCATCTTCATGGCTTCTATCACAACCACGATATCACCAGCCTGCAAGCGGTCGCCAGCCTTTACTGGAATCTTAACCACTTTACCCGGCATAGGAGAAACAATCTTATCCTGCTGTTTCTCATCAGCTCCCTTACGCATGCGAAGGTATTTTGCCTGCGAATCTATAATATCAATATTATATGACTGGTAATGAGCATTTACCGTATAACTCTTTCCGCCTTCTTTACGGATCAGTTCTGCATTATACGATTTTCCTTCATGCAAAATAGAACAACTACCGTTTTCTGCCATTACAATATCAACATCGTAAGGAACACCGTCGATAGTCAACTGTACTTTATTGCCTTCCTTGCTAACCAACGTAACGTCAGCAACTCTATCACCTATATGTATTTCCATAAATATCTTCTTTAAATTCGCAATACACCTTTTTTCAATCCGAACTCACGCCAACGACTGATAGGACGATTGTCTGAAGAGCCAGAATTATTCTCTTCCAGATTCATCAGATAGTCGATGTATGCTGCAATCATAGCAATATTTTCAGTTTCTTCTTCCTTCTGACCAGCCCATTCACGCAACATATCCTGATGCTTTGGTATAAACAAGGTATTATAATGACCTTCTACAAAATCAGGTACATTCATGATGTGACGCAAATAACCGATATTTGTTTTCAAGCCGGTAATCTTGTATTCGTAAAGCACACGGCGCATACGTTCGATAGCAAATTCACGAGTAGTAGCCCATACGATCAGCTTACCGATCATCGGGTCATAATAAATAGGAATTTCATAACTTTCGTATACATAGCTATCGATACGAACACCGATACCGTTGGGTTCCATCAACTGACGGATAACTCCCGGTGAAGGCATAAAGTTATTTTCAGAGTCCTCTGCGCAAATACGACATTCGATAGCATGACCACGCTGCTTCAGATCTTCCTGTTTGAAATGAAGAGGCACATTGTTTGCAATACGGAGCTGTTCCTTTACCAAGTCAACACCTACAACTTCTTCTGTAATAGGATGTTCTACCTGAAGACGAGTATTCATTTCAAGGAAATAGAAATTGCGGTGTTTGTCAACAAGGAATTCAATTGTTCCTGCTCCCTTATAATTTACAGCCTTGGCAGCCGCTACAGCAGCCTCACCCATTTTCTGGCGTAATTCAGGAGTAACAAACGGAGACGGAGTTTCTTCTACAATCTTCTGGTTACGACGCTGAATAGAACATTCGCGTTCGAACAGATGTACCGCATTACCATAATTATCTCCTAAAATCTGGAATTCAATATGATGCGGTTCCTCTACAAATTTCTCCAGATAAACTGTATCATCACCAAATGATGACATAGATTCCGAACGAGCTGTATTATAAGCTTCTTCCACTTCAGACTCACTATGAATAAGGCGCATACCTTTACCACCGCCTCCCATAGAAGCCTTCAGCATAACCGGATAACCGATACGATTACAGATTTCTTTTGCTTCCTCTACACTCTGCAAAGGCTGTTCCGTACCAGGAACCACCGGCACTCCCGCAGCAATCATGTGTTTACGTGCAGAAATCTTATCGCCCATCGCATCCATTGTTTCAGGATCAGGACCGATAAAAATGATTCCTTCTTCACGACAACGACGTGCAAACTCGGAGTTTTCCGATAAGAAACCATATCCCGGATGAATTGCATCCACTCCATGGCGCTTAGCCGCCATGATAATTTTATCAATATTCAGATAGCTTTCACGAGATGCTGCCGGACCAATCAGGCAAGCCTCATCTGCATAAAGTACGTGGCGTGCCGTTCTATCAGCTTCCGAAAAGACTGCCACGGTACGAATGCCCATTTCACGGCAAGAACGCATCACGCGCACAGCAATTTCGCCACGGTTAGCGATTAATACTTTGTGTATCATGCTTTATGTTTTAGTTATTATCTTCGTTTAAGCCGCCGCCGCGTCATTCGGCACATGCAGCCAAAATCTGTGCAAAAGTAGCAAAAAAAGAGACACCGTTCTAAATATCCTCTCTTTTTTTACCCTGAGAAAGGCTTTTAGCACAAAATACCTAGCTTTAGGTATACATTCCACTCTAATATAAACCAAAACGCAATGTCGAGGTAGCAAAAAGCAAAAGTCCGAAGAGTAAACCCTTCGGACTTTTCAAACATATCTTTTTACTTCAAAAACAATACCTGTTTATTATACTTAATTCTGTGATAAATCTACTGCATAGTTGGCACGTTTTCCTGACGGATATATACCTACCATAAACAATACCTGATCAGGAGATTGAGAAGCCGCTTTCATAACTTCTTCCAGATCCTGCACTGTTTTCAGTTGTTTTCCGTTAGCTTTCAGTATGATAAATCCTTTACGGATACCAGAATCTGCCATTCTGCCTTCACTTACTCCTGTTACCTGAACACCATAACCTAAATTCAGTTGTTTCTTCAATTCGGCAGGCACTTCGCGGAATGCTGCTCTCAGTAATTCCATATCAGCATTCTTTACAATCTTAGTATTACCTTGGGCATTTTTCAGTGTTACAGTGAAAGTCTTTTCTTTCTTATCACGCCATACTTTCAATTTAATCTTATCACCCGGACGATATTTAGCCAGTGATCCTTGTAATTCGGCCATGGTCTTCACTTTCTTTCCGTTCAATTCCATTATAACGTCGTTCTTTTCCAAAACGCCATCTACCGAACCACCTTCTGTCACTTCAACAACCTGTACACCATCGTTGATGCCCAGCTCTTTCTGTTCCTTACGGATTTCATCCGGATAAGTTTCATCACCCATGTTTCGTCCTGCAATACCCAACAGAGCACGTTGTACAGTACCGTATTGCTTCAGGTCTGTAACAACCTTTGTCATAATGCTTGTAGGAATAGCAAATCCGTAACCCGAATAAGCTCCTGTAGGAGATACCAACATAGCATTAATACCTACCAATTCTCCATTAGCATTAACTAACGCACCACCACTGTTTCCCTGATTAATGGCAGCATCAGTCTGGATAAACGACTCTACACCATTAGCACCAAGTCCACGAGCCTTAGCACTGACAATACCAGCAGTTACTGTAGAACCCAAATTAAACGGATTACCTACAGCCAGTACCCATTCTCCAACTTTCAAGCGTTCAGAATCACCAACCGGTATGGCAGGAAAATCATCACCTTCTATTTTAACCAATGCTAAATCGGTAGTCGGGTCTGTACCAATTACACGTCCTTTCATTTCACGACCGTCGTGCAACTTGACAGAAATTTCATCAGCTCCATCAATTACGTGATTATTGGTTACAATATAACCATCCTTCGAAATAATTACACCCGAACCAAATCCACGCTGTTCAGGAGTTTGCACCTGCTGCTGACGTCCGCGCCCATCACCGAAGAAGAAATCAAATATATCAGGCTGACTCTGTATTGTTTTCACTTTACTTCTCTGTACAGACATAATATGTACAACAGAGTTCAAAGAACTTTCTGCCGCTTTAGTCAAATCAATCGGCTGCATGCTAGTTGCATCCAAAGCTGCATAGCGCACATTAGACGCTGTCTGGAATTCATCATAAAAAGACAAATTTTTGTCTTGTCTAGACTGCATAAGAGTATAAGTAGTAACCCCTGCCACCCCTGCACTGACAGCCAATACTGCGACTGCTCCAAATGCGATTTTAGTTGCCTTTTTCATATGTTTATATCATTTAAATTGTTAATTTCAACTCTTATTTAACATTTTATTTGCTAAAGTAGAACAAAATTCATACGATTGTACTCTACACAACATCTTTTTTCCCTCTTTTAACAAAGCAAACTTTCCTATTAACCGCAGTTAACGACTACTGCCTGACAAATTTACATTCATTATCAGACTGTTCGATAGAATTGCAGATATTTCTGACAAAAATGACACAAATTCGTTTTATTTGCGTACCTTTGCAAACAGAAAGCAGTTGGTCGGTTTGTCGCTGGTACTTATATGTACAAGAGGAAAGTCCGGGCAACACAGAGCATCCTACTTCCTAACAGAAAGCTGCCTGCAAAGGTAGAGTAATGCAGAAGAAAATAACCGCCAGTCCACACCGGAAAGGCAAGGGTGAGAAGGTAGGGTAAGAGCCTACCAGACGTATAGCGATATGCGTGCTGTGCATCTTAGGAGTTGTAAGGTCATGTAAACCGGCATTAAGGAGGGTTGCTCGCCCCACGTCGGAGGGTAGACCGCTAGAACTTACTGGTGACAGTGAGTGTAGATAAATGACAGACACTTTGCATTTCGATGCAGAGAACGGAACCCGGCTTATAGACCGACTGCTTTTTTCATTGAAAAACCTTATCGCCATGAGTTATACGAGAATAAAAAACTGGCTACAATTTCTCACCGACGGCATATGGAGAATTACCGAAGATGAGATATCTCCCGTACGGCGACAAATATATTCGTGCATCAAAATCGTTTATCTTTCTGTAAACCAGTTTCTAAACGACCGTATCCAGATACGTGCCTCCGCACTGACCTACAGCACGCTACTGTCGATTATTCCCATTCTTGCCATCCTGTTCGCCATCGCACGAGGATTCGACTTCGACGCATTAATGGAAATACAGCTCCGCAAAGGTGTTGCAAGCCAGCAGAGTGAACTTATTATTTCGTGGATAAACTCCTATCTGGAGCATGCCCAAAGTGGAATATTTATCGGAATCGGTTTAATCATGTTATTATGGACTGTTCTTATACTGACAGACAACATCGAACGAAGCTTCAATGCAATCTGGCAGGTAAAACACCCCCGTTCAGTCTTTCGCAAAATAACTGATTATTTTTCCATGATTCTCCTTTTACCACTGCTGATAGTCATTTCAAGTGGTCTTACCATTTTTATGACTACATATATAAAGAACATGGATAACTTCCTGGTACTTGCGCCTATCCTGAAATTCCTGGTAAGACTTACCCCATATGCACTGACCTGGGGAATGTTTATCGGACTCTACATATTTATCCCAAACACCAAAGTCAAATTAAAGCACGCCTGGTTTCCGGGAATACTGGCAGGAACCGCCTTTCAGGCATTTCAGTTCTTTTATGTAAACAGTCAGATATGGGTTTCAAATTACAACGCTATCTACGGAAGCTTTGCTGCCATTCCCATGTTTTTGTTATGGACACAGATTTCCTGGACAATCTGCCTCTTCGGAGCTGAAATGAGCTACGTAAGCCAAAATCTGGGTTCGTTCGATTTCGGAAAAGAAAGTGCAAATATCAGCCGCAGATATCATGATTTCTTTTGCACCATTATACTTTCAGTCATCTGCAAGAGTTTTGCAGAAGAAAAGACACCTTACTCTGCAGAAGAAATAAGCAAACAATACAAAATTCCTATCCGACTCACCAAACGGATCTTATATGAACTGCAAGACATACATCTGATTTTCGAAACAATAGAAGAGAAAAAAGGCGATGTACGCTATCTTCCGGGCATAGACATCAATAAACTTACAGTAGGTACACTGCTGGAGAAACTAGATTCTGCCGGTTCCGAAGATTTCAAGGTAGATCGCCAGCAATATTCTGACTCATGGAAAATTCTGGAGCATGCACGCAAGGAATATATGTACAACAACAGTCAGATTTTACTGAAAGATTTATAGGCAGTCACCAGACATATCAGAACAACAGATACGAAAAGAGCAGAAAACACAATTCTTCTTCTGCTGCATAAAAAAATTATCCCCGTCATAAAATATGGCGGGGATAAGTCTTACAAATACAGCTACCTTATTTTGTCAACTGCATCATGCGGCTCAAATACTTGCCGATAATATCAAACTCCAAGTTCACTACGCTACCAACCTGAAACGTATGGAAGTTGGTATGCTCATAGGTATATGGGATAATGGCAACCTGGAAAGTATCTTCAGTCGGATTACAGACCGTCAGACTAACTCCATTCACTGTAACCGAACCTTTGTCAACAGTAAAATATCCTCGTTTTGCCATTTCCGGACCGAATGCATACTTGAATGTAAAATACCAGCTGCCCTCTGCGTCATCTATAGCTACACAAGTAGCAGTCTGATCTACATGTCCCTGAACGATATGCCCGTCCAGACGTCCATTCATCATCATACTGCGTTCTACATTAACCTTATCTCCCACTTTCAGCAAACCAATATTAGAACGTTCGATAGTTTCCTTCATGGCCGTAACCGTATAAGTTCCATCCTGAATACTCACTACAGTCAGACAAACTCCATTATGAGAAACACTCTGGTCTATTTTTAACTCATCAACAAACGAACATTTCAACGTGAGGTGCAGATTTTCCTGATCCTTTACCACCTTTACCACTTCTGCATATTCTTCAACTATCCCTGAGAACATAAATTCATTATTTTATATTAATACTTCTACTTTTTACAATCACTGTACCGGAATAGGCTTACTCCAGACCGTATTGCCTTCTGAGTCGACTACCGAAATAGTTCCCCCGGCATAATCCTCTATGTAACTATTCCCTTTTACCAGCATATCCTCCGCCATACGTATGGCTTTTTCCTCTGTTCTTATAAAGAAGCCTTTATTATCGCTTGAGCTTCCATCCGAAAAATAAATATCATAAGTTTTCATGGTTATATCATTTAAATATTGCGGGCACAAATATATATATTATCAGCTAGAAGAAGCAAACTTATGACATAAAAAAAGAGAAACCAACATTTGTCGATTTCTCTGAAAGAGCGGAAAACGAGACTCGAACTCGCGACCCTAACCTTGGCAAGGTTATGCTCTACCAACTGAGCTATTTCCGCAGTTATTCTGCAATATGTAAAAGAGCGGAAAACGAGACTCGAACTCGCGACCCTAACCTTGGCAAGGTTATGCTCTACCAACTGAGCTATTTCCGCAATTATGGTGCCCAGAACAGGACTCGAACCTGCATGCCTCTCGACACACGCACCTGAAACGTGCGCGTCTACCATTCCGCCACCTGGGCAAAATCAGCCTTTCGACTTACGCAACTTTCATTGCTTTGAGCGGAAAACGAGACTCGAACTCGCGACCCTAACCTTGGCAAGGTTATGCTCTACCAACTGAGCTATTTCCGCAATTATCAGTGAAGGAAATGAGACTCGAACTCACACGACATAACTGTCACCACCCCCTCAAAGTGGCGCGTCTACCAATTCCGCCATTCCTCCGAAACAAAGATTTGAACAGTGCCCAGAACAGGACTCGAACCTGCATGCCTCTCGACACACGCACCTGAAACGTGCGCGTCTACCATTCCGCCACCTGGGCAAATCATGCGCAAACCTTTCACGCTTTGAGCGGAAAACGAGACTCGAACTCGCGACCCTAACCTTGGCAAGGTTATGCTCTACCAACTGAGCTATTTCCGCATTCTGTAATTAGCGCAAGCGATTTTTCGATTGCGAGTGCAAAGGTAATGCTTTTTCCGAAACTACCAAAACATTATAATACTTTTTTCATCAAAAGCTATTATATTGTCTTTTTCAACCCCATTTTGAAGCAATTACACAAGCTTCTTTTCCTCCAAAAACAAGATTCAGGGAAAGTAGAAAAAAACTTCAGCATATTTAAGGAAAAACATCTCGATATTTTTTTATTTTTTGTACAAAAGCCAGCAACCTTTGTACGATTTTTTTTGAAAGATAACGACAGCTATCCCAACCGTCAGGCATCTTCAATAAAAAACGTCCGCACAAGCCTGTTCGAAGGTGTACGGACGCTATGACTTACAATCAGAAGTAACTTATAATCAACACATTCTGTCGCGATAATCTTCATAACGGAAGGTTTTATACACCTCCAGTTCTCCATCAGTGTGGAGCAAAGCAACAGAAGGATGATGAATTCCATTAAACATGTTTGTCTTCACCATCGTATAATGAATCATATCTTCGAATATGATGCGTTCGCCTATCTGCAATTCATGATCGAACTTCCAACTGCCCATATAGTCACCACTCAAGCAGCTGTTTCCGCCCAAACGATAAACATGGTCCTCACGAGCAGCAGTCTTCACAGCATCAGGCGGAAGGGTTTCGGCATTGCGCACCTTAGGCTGATAAGGCATTTCCAGACAGTCGGGCATGTGACAGGTAAAGCTCACGTCAAGAATAGCCGTACGTATACCTCTGCTCTCTACCACATCGACAACCGATGCTACCAGCGGTCCGGTCTGCCAGGTAAAGGCTGATCCCGGTTCCAGAATAATCTGAAGATTCGGATAGCGTTCACGCAAACCTTTCAACAGTCCGATAAGGTGTTCCACATCGTAGTCTTTACGTGTCATCAGGTGTCCCCCACCCAAATTCAGCCATTTCAATTGAGGGAACCAGCGAGAGAACTTTTCTTCAATGTGTTTCAGTGTACGTTCCAGCTCATACGAACTCGACTCACAATGACAATGACAATGAAAGCCTTCAATTCCTTCGGGCAAACGGTCGGGAAGCAAATCGGCAGTCACACCGAAACGGGTTCCGGGAGCACAAGGATTATAAAGTTCTACTTCCACTTCCGAATACTCTGGATTCACACGAATACCACAAGATACATGTTCCGGATAAGCCTTTGCCTGCGGATAAAAACGCTCGAACTGCGACAGCGAATTGAACGTAATATGACTGCTATACTTCAGAAAAGCAGGAAAATTGGTCTCTGTATAAGCAGGAGAATACGTATGAGCCTTGCTGCCAAACTCTTCGAAAGCCAGTCTGGCTTCGTATTCAGAACTTGCTGTTGTGTAATGAATATATTCACGGAATATCGGAAACGATTTCCACATGGCAAAAGCCTTGAAAGCAAGAATAATTTCCACACCGGCACGTTCTGCCACACTTTTTATCAGACTCAGGTTCTTTCTGAGCAAATCTTCTTCCATAACATAACAGGGAGAAGGAACTTTTGTTACATCCAACATATATTTATCAATCTTTATTCTATTATTTTAAACCGTGCAAACTTCAGCAGCAACTGCTTTTCTCCCGCATTACGGAAGCGTACCGTTGCCTTACAGTTATCTCCACTTCCTTCAACTTTAATAATCTCGCCTATACCGAAACGTTCGTGTTCTATCTGCTTTCCGGCACAAACTCCATTTACAGCAGGAGAAGAAGCAGAAGTTCCGACAGAAGTTTCCGCCGCAGGGATTCTACGCAGTACACGTGGAGCAGCCGGCTTGACGAAGCGACGAGGTTCTTCGGGAATTTCACCTCCATCAAACATCGACGGCGAATTACCAGATATATACCGCGGAGTGTCCGAATCCATTTCACGGCGAAAACGCTTCGCCCCCTCTTCTACCTTTCGGGAAACGATATCCTCCTGAGGCAGGTTCAAATATCTGGCATCTATATCTTTTAAGAAACGACTGGGATTACTGAATTCCACCTTACCGTATTTAAAACGAGTCTTGGCAAACGACAGAAAACAGTGTTCTTCCGCACGGGTAATAGCTACATAAAACAACCGGCGTTCTTCCTCAAGCTGCTTGTATGAATCGCCAGCCATCGGACTAGGAAACAAATTTTCCTCCAAGCCTACAACAAAAACATTCTTAAACTCCAGTCCCTTTGCCGAATGAATGGTCATCAATGTCACCTTGGGTGCATCATCAGCCCCTTCACTGTCCTGATCAGTAAGCAACGACACTTCCGACAAATAATCAGTAAGCAGGATATGCGTATTGCCTTCTTCTTCCCGACCGGCACAGAAATCGTGCATACCGTTTATCAATTCTTCAATGTTTTCCTGCCGGCTCAAATTCTCAGGCGAACGGTCCTGATAAATATCATTGATGATACCCGACTGACGGACAATGTCTTTTCCCAACTCGTAGGCTCCGGTATGCGAAACCGCTTCTACAAATCCGGCAATCAAATCACGGAATGCCTGCAATTTGGTGTGAGTGCCTTTCGTCAAAGATACTCCATAAGTCAGCGGTTCGTTCAACACCTTCCACAAGCTTACTCTATGCACATTGGCTGCATCAATAATCTTATTTAATGTAGTATTGCCTATCCCCCTTGCCGGATAATTGATAACACGCTTGAAAGCCTCCTCATCATTCGGATTGACAGCCAAGCGGAAATAAGCTATCACATCTTTTATTTCCTTACGCTGATAGAAAGACAAGCCTCCGTAAATACGGTAAGGAACTCCCCTCTTGCGTAATGCCTCTTCGAAGATACGGCTTTGGGCATTCGTACGATACAATACAGCAAATTCATCGTATGAATATCCTTTTTTGGTCCGGAGCTGGGCTATCTTGTTTGCAACAATCTCCCCTTCTTCCACATCGCTGTAAGCATTGAATACCGTAATAGGTTCTCCCTTATCGTTTTCAGAGAAAACTTCCTTACGTATCTGCTCCCTGTTTTTCTCTATAAGACTGTTTGCCGCCTTGACAATGGTCTGCGTAGAACGATAATTCTGTTCCAGCTTAAACAAGCGGGCATCCTTATATAAACTTGTAAACTTCAGAATATTGTCGATGTTCGCTCCGCGGAAAGAGTAAATACTCTGCGCATCATCACCTACAACACAGACATGGCGATATTTTTCTGTAAGTTGCAGTACAATGCAATGTTGTGCATAGTTAGTATCCTGATACTCATCTACCAAAACATAGCGGAAGCGAGAAGCATACTTGTCACACAGTTCCGGATGTGTCTGAAACAATATATAGGTGTAAACTAGCAAGTCGTCAAAATCCATGGCATCACTCTGCCGGCAACGCTCCCAGTATCTCCGGTAAATATCGCGCACAGCCGGTATTTTAGCAGCCTGGTCATTTTCATAAAGTTCACGACTGGCAGCATAGGCATCGGGAAGCATCAGATGATTTTTGGCATTACTGATACGCGACTGTACCACTCCCGGCTTATACACTTTATCGTCCAGCTGCATTTCTTTGATAATGGCCTTGATCAGACTTTTCGAATCGGCGGCATCATAAATAGTAAAATTTGCAGAAAAACCAATGGCAGCCGCTTCCGTACGCAAAATACGTGAAAAGATAGAATGGAAAGTCCCCATCCATAAGTATCGCGCACGTTCCGCTCCTACCCGACGCGCAATACGTTCCTTCATCTCACGTGCAGCCTTATTGGTAAAAGTCAGAGCAAGAATAGACCACGGCTCATAACCGTTATCCAGCAGATAAGCTATCTTATAAGTCAGCACACGGGTTTTTCCCGATCCGGCTCCTGCAATAACAAGAGAAGGACCATCATTGTATAACACCGCAGCACGCTGACTTTCATTCAGTTCATTCAAGTAATCTGTCATACAGGTTAAAATATTTCAGGCACAAAGATAGCACAAATCCAGCAGTGTTCTAATACATTTCCAAGCTACGCCTAAACAATTTTTCCAAACTCGAATATTTATTATAAAATCCCCAAAGCTTACTGCTACAGTAAAAACACGAAAAGAGGAAGTTCCCCGGCATTTTATCCGGCAGAACCTCCTTCTCTCTCTACAGTCTCGATTATATAATATACCTTACTGAAAACCGAAAACCATCTTCTAAATTAAAGGTTTGGATTTTTAGCCGAATCAGTATCTGGATAAGGCATATATACCATCTTATCATTCCATGAGCCGCTTACTTCTACACCTTCTTTCACCTTTACTCCCGGCACTATTTCAATTTCAGGATTGCCCTGACGTTCTTCAAACGTTTTCTGTAGAAGTTTCATACGGAACTGGTCTGCCCGGCGAGTTACCATAGCAACCCAATAACCAGCAACTTCCCATCCATGTCCCTCTAAAGCAGCCTCAGCAAGCTGTGAAGCATTCATTGCATCAATATTTACTCCATTTATAACTTGCCATTTTCCATCATCTTCATACGTTTTTTCCTTTGTTCCATAGGTATCACCTACCATTCCACGCTTACGCACGTCTTTCAGACATTGTTTTGCCAATGACAAATCGCTTTCTCCCGCACGGGCAGCAGCTTCTGCGTACCACAGTTTCACTTCTGCATAGCGTATCAGACGATGACGATGCCCATTACACATATTCTGACTTGCAGGCAACGTATAATCATACGGAGCATCAATATTAGTCTTTGTCGACGGTTCCCAGTTTACAGAAAAGACGCTGAACATCGGATGACATTCCGGAATCACCCAACCGTCTTCTGATTTGTCATACCAGTTATGCAGTTCATACCCGTTTCCATCTTTATTGGGTTTCAGAATCTGTGGGTCATAAGTGGCATCCTTGCGAGGACCTTCCGGAAATTTCTGCCAGAAACGGATTTCTCCCCATGCATCTCCCCATCCACCAAGTGATTCAAACTGATCACATGAAGTAAGTTGGGAATCTTGCACCCAGTCTACATTTGGAGAATAATTAATTCCAAGAATGGTTTCCTTATTATAGTTATTACTCATGGCATATACATCGTAAAAATTCTCATCCATACGAATATCATATATTCCATTACGTTCACCTTCTATCACCTTCTTGGCTTCATCGGCTGCTTTTTTATAATAAGCAGTTCCTTTCCCTAAAGGCCATCCGGCCATAGCCATATACACAGCAGCACGCGTAGCCTCTACTGCTTGTTTGGTTACATATACATTTACACCATTCAAAAAAGCCGGTGCATTCTTATAACTTGCGGGTAGTCCTTCACATTCATCCGAAGTAAGGTCGGCTACAATTTGCTCGTACACCTGTTCTACACTGCTAGGTTTCATAGTGAAATCATCGTTTTCATTGGTCAGTGTCAATGGAATATCTCCGAAAAGGCGTACCAACGTAAAATAAGCATAAGCACGCCAGAACTTAGCCTGACCTATAGCCTGATTCAGCGATGCAGCATCAGTAGGAGTTTTCGAAGCGTTCTGTATAATAAAATTAGCAGCTTTTATAATTGCATAATGGTCGGACCAGCAATCTTTTACTCCTTTATTAGAGTTCACTGGAGCAAAACGGTCAATTTCTGCAGCGGCCTGCTTGTTACTTCCCGGATTGGTCGTAATATCATCTCCCTGCCACTGAGGATACTGAGGATTGGTACGAGTTTGTGAATAATTTACTTTACTGTACAACGAATATACACTCATATCCAGTTCTTCCTGTGTACTGAAATAACCTTCTGGAGTAAGTTTTCCCTGAGGATTTTCCTGAAGCAAGTCCGAACAGGAAACAGTTATCAATGAAGCTGCCATGATACAGCCCAGAAATATCTTTGTTTTCATATCATATCAATTTGATTAAAGGTTAAAAGTTCATGCGCACACCGAAGGTAAAAGTACGAGGAGTAGGATAAGCTCCCATATCAATACCTGCATCCACATCCACATTATCATTAGAGAAAGTTGTTCCAACCGGATCCATACCCTTATAACCGGTAATAGTAAAGAGATTCTGGCAGCTTAGCGTCAAACGGATATCGGCAAACTTTGTTACTTTTTTCGACAGATTATACGATAAACTGATATTTTCCAGTCTTACATAGCTAGCATCTTCAACCCACTTGGTAGATACAGCCTGATAATTATTTCCAGCCACCTTCAGCCCCGGATATATAGCCGACTGTCCCACCTTATCAAAATTATCAGTATAAGCCTCACGTAATGTAATAAAACGAGAATCGCCTACCATTGAAGCCATTGTAAAACGTGCCAGATTCAATCTGTCAGCTCCGAAGGCTCCGTTGAAGAATAAGTTAAGATCCCAATTTTTGTAAGTCAATGTATTATTCCATCCTACAGTAAAGTCAGGAGTTGCCTTTCCGATAACCCGACGATCGGATCCATCAATTGTTCCGCTATTATCCATATCCTGATAAGTATCCTTACCAGATTCATCAAGCCCTGTCCAGATATAACCATAGAAAGATCCGATTGCATATCCCGGCTTAATGATACTAGCCTCATCCACCATACCTGAAGCCGGCTTTGAGCCGAAGAAATAATAGTTTTCACCTCCAGCAAGTTTTTCTACACGATTCTTCAGATAAGTTCTGTTTACAGTTGTCGACCAGGTAAAATTCTTATGCTGAATCAAATGTGCAGTCAGTGATATATCTACACCTCGGTTACTGATTTCTCCATCATTCACCCAATAACTTGCACCACCTTTATAATTAGGCATTGTCTTTTTAAGCAAAGCATCGGTAGTGCGCTTATCAAAGTAATCGACACTCATTGACAAACGGTGATTGAACATTGAAAAATCCAGACCAACATCAAACTGGCGAGTCTTTTCCCATGTAAGTTCAGGAGTTGCAATATCATTAGCCCAATAACCGACATAGTCACTGCTTGTTCCAAAATTATATTTAGTCTGCGTCATCAGTCCTAAAGTAGAATACGGATCAATAGCCTGATTACCCACGATACCAAAACTAGCACGCAGTTTCAAGTCTTGTACAGCCTTGACATTCTTCATGAACTTTTCATTACTGATAGTCCAGGCAGCAGCTACAGAAGGAAAGAATCCCCATTTATTTTTAGAGAAGCGAGAAGAACCGTCAGCACGGAAAGTACCTGTCAGCTGATAACGGTCGTTATAATTATACATCACACGCGTTACTCCGGAAACCAGTGCCCAGTTCTGTATACCATTACTTACATCGCGGCTTTGAGCCATACTTGCATCCCACCAACCGACAGATTCCGTCAAAAGATTTTTTCCGGAAATATTCATCAGACGTTCCTCATACTTCGTTACTTCGTATACGGCAGTAGATGTCAGCGAGTGCTTATTCCACTTACCCATGTAAGTAAAGTTATTAGAACTCTGCAACATCATACGGTAGGTATCACTATTTCCCATGCTGTTCGACGGATTCACCCGTTTAGAAGAAAAACTGTATGATTTGGCATCGTAATAGTCAACACCGTTAGTTGTCGTAAAAGTCAGTCCTTTTGCAAGATTAAAACGCAAATCTACGTGTCCGGTAAACACATCAGTCATAGTTTCTCCACCTTGCAAACGCAAAATACCTACAGGATTGCTGGCTATGGAGTTAATAGGATCCTTCGCATAATTATTACCATCCATCATCTGCATAGTAGGAGAATAGTTCATGGCAATCCAGATCGGATTATCTTTTCCAGTAGCAAAAGATCCTCCTTTACGTATATTATGCGAAGCATTGACATCTGCCGTCACATGCAGCCATGGAGTAACTTGTGACGTAACATTAGCTTTAGCCTGATAGCGTTCATTCTTCGACTCTATTACAACTCCAGTCTGTCCCATATAGTTGCCGGACAAATAGAACTGAGTCTTATCATTACCTGACGATACCGCTACTTTATAATTCTGAGTAATACCTGTACGGAAAATTTCATCCTGCCAGTCTATTCCTGGATTCGTACCATTCAAATAAACAGACATCTCATCTTGCGTTTTCTTTCCAGCATCGACCAAAGCCTGAGCATATTCACGTGAATTAAGCAAATCATAGCGTTTATATACATTTGCAACTCCAAACGAGGCATCCAAAGTTACTTGAGTAGCTCCAGCCAACCCTGTCTTAGTCGTAACCAATACAACACCGTTTGAACCACGAGAACCATAGATAGCTGTAGAAGAAGCATCTTTTAAGACTTGCATAGACTGTATATCCTCTGGATTAATGCCATCCAAACCACTTTCCCGTACAATACCATCCACTACATACAAAGGATCATTACTTTTATTAATAGAACCAGAACCGCGCACACGAATCTTTACGCTACCGCCTGGCACACCACTGTTTTCCACTTGTACACCAGAAACACGTCCTTGCAAAGCATCCGAAACCTGCGTTATAGGCTGATCCTTAAAGCTTTTATTATCAAGTACAGCAACCACTCCTGCTACATCAGCCTTACGAACAGCTCCATAACCAATAACAACAACTTCATCCAAAGTTTCAGTATCTTCTTTCAGGACTATCTTTGCACCATTTTGATTTTTAGCCGAAACCTCCTGTGATACATAGCCTATATAAGAAAAAACTAAAACAGCATTCGGAGATGATAAGCTTAAAGAAAAGTTTCCTTCAAAATCCGTTATAGCACCATTTTCAGTACCTTTTTCTACTACATTTACTCCAATCAACGGATCACCATTTACATCGACAACAGTACCAGTAAATTCTGTAACTTACTGAGATACAGAAACTTCAGCAACATTCGCAGCCATTACTTCTGCTGCAGAACTAATTGCGACAAACAAACTAAGGGCAATGGGGACAGAGTGTAAAAGTCTCCTTGTCCAAGGAGAGTTCACCTCCCGACAAAATTGATTCTTTTTCATAAAAAAATTAAGGTTAACTATCAAAGTATTATTATCACCCAGATGCAATAATTAAATACAATAATTGACTTTAACAGGTTTAGTTAAAGTTTATTTTTGTTTTCCGCAAAGAAAGAATTTAATTTTAAAATCAGCAAGAATATCAGTAAAATATTTTCATTTTTAACCAATAAATAATGATAACATTTAGAAATACCCCGATAGTTTTATAATTCCTTTTCAAATAAGATCTTAACCTGCCTTCAAAATACTTTCAGAAGACCAAATAAAACACACAAGTAAAATAATTAATTGCATTTTATTATTGAAATATAAAGACTCGCTTGTCTCTCGAAACAAAAAAATCAGCCGAATTCTTTTCTATCGAATCCGGCTGATCTCTCATATAAAAAGCAATAATTAATTTTTAAAGCTATGAATCGGCGCAGGAATACGTCCCTTACGATTTACAAAAGCCTCACAGCTAAAACGGTTGACAGGCATCACAGGAGCATATCCCAGCAATCCACCAAACTCAACAGTATCACCAACCTCTTTACCCACTACAGGAATAATACGCACGGCGGTGGTTTTCTGGTTAATCATACCAATAGCTGTTTCATCGGCAATAATACCCGAAATAGTTGCAGCAGATGTAGTTCCTGGGATAGCAATCATATCCAAACCTACTGAACAAACACAAGTCATCGCCTCCAGTTTTTCCAAAGTTAAAGCACCGGCTTCTACCGCATTTATCATACCCTGATCTTCACTGACAGGAATAAATGCTCCACTTAGTCCTCCAACATACGATGAAGCCATTACTCCACCTTTCTTTACCTGATCGTTCAACAAAGCAAGAGCAGCTGTGGTTCCAGGTGCTCCCGGATGTTCCAAACCAATCTCCTGTAATATTTCGGCTACACTATCACCAATAGCCGGAGTTGGAGCAAGTGACAAATCAATGATACCGAAAGGAACGCCCAAACGGCGAGAAGCTTCCTGTGCAACCAGCTGTCCGACACGTGTAATCTTAAAGGCTGTACGCTTGATAGTTTCACAAAGTACCTCAAAACCTTCACCACGTACTTGTTCCAATGCGTATTTCACAACGCCCGGTCCGCTGACACCAACATTTATAATAGCATCGTCTTCCGATACTCCATGAAAAGCTCCTGCCATAAATGGATTATCATCGGGAGCATTACACAATACGACCAGTTTAGCACATCCCAAAGAATCACGCTCCTTAGTCAATTCCGCAGTCTCCTTGATTATTTCTCCCATAAGGCGAACAGCATCCATATTGATGCCTGTTTTAGTCGATCCCACATTCACTGAGCTGCAAATACGTTCCGTACAAGCCAAAGCCTTAGGAATAGAACGAATAAGCAATTCATCGCTTCGGGTCATGCCTTTCGAAACAATAGCAGAATATCCTCCGATAAAATTTACTCCCAATTCTTCTGCAACCCGGTCTAATGTCTGTGCTATCTTTACATAATCATCCGGAGTATGGCATGCAGTACCGCCAACCAATGCTATAGGAGTAATAGAAATACGTTTGTTTACGATAGGAATTCCATACTCCTTGGCAATATCCTCTCCCGTTTTTACCAGATTTTTAGCAAAGCGGGTCATCTTATTATATATATTCTGACAGAGAACATCCAGATTACTGTCGGCACAGTCCAACAAGTTTATTCCCATAGTAATGGTACGTACATCCAGATTTTCTTTCTCTATCATCTTATTGGTTTCGAGAACCTCGGATATATTAATCATAGCAATACTGTTTTTTAGATACGATGCATTTTATTGAATATTTCCTCACGCTGGCATTTCACCTGTACTCCGATTTCATTTCCGGCTTCTACCAGTTCAGTTACTATTTGCTCGAAAGGCTTTTCTATATTCGCCAGATCTACAATCATCATCATATTAAAATACTCCTGAACAATAGTCTGAGAAATATCCAATATGTTTACATTATTTTTAGCAAGATAAGAACATACCTTTGCTATGATACCCACTGTATCTCCACCTACTACAGTAATAATCGCCTTATTCATAATCAAGTTTTCTAAGTGTTATTAATTTTACAAAGATATGTATTTATTATCAAAAGCCACCTCTCTAAAAACTTTTTTTACCCAAATGCTTGCTTATTACAAAATTTTACGTACCTTTGCATCGCTTTTGAAAGGAAGCACTCTTACAAAAGAGTTTTGGAGAGGTGGCAGAGTGGTCGATTGCGGCGGTCTTGAAAACCGTTGTACCGCGAGGTACCCGGGGTTCGAATCCCTGTCTCTCCGCCAATAAAAAGTGTAAATCAAGCATTTGCGAGGTTTACACTTTTTTTATATTCTGAATTAGAATCTCTATCTGTTTTATTGGAGCATCCAACAACTGAAGTATCGTACAAGTCTATATACATAAAACGGTTCTAATAAATATTATTTTAATACAGAACTATAAAATTCAGTTTATACTTGTTGAATAAGCTACAGCTATCTAATTTTATGACTTCAATAAAAAAAGTATTTTATAGCACATCAAGCCATTTACATAAAAACTGAATATGATAAATATATATCCTATTTTCTACAACAAAAAGCAATATCTCGATTTACTGCTCCTTGCTGATGAGCAAGAATCCATGATCGATCGCTATTTAAAACGCGGAGACATGTTCGTTCTAGCTGAAAACAATGAGATAAAAGCTTCATGCGTTATAACCGAAGAAGGTAAAGGTATCTACGAAATCAAAAACATTGCTGTCTATCCACAGTTCCAGCGTCAGGGATATGGAAAAAAGTTGATATTCTTTCTTCTGAAACATTATAAAGCCCGATGCCATACAATGCTTGTCGGAACCGGAGACTCTCCTATAACTATAGCCTTCTACAAGAATTGCGGATTTGTATATTCACATCGGATACCCAACTTTTTCACCGACAATTATGAGCATCCGATTTTTGAAGCAGGTAAACAATTGAAAGATATGATTTACCTTAAAATTAGCATAAGCAAATAAGGAGCAACGTAAAAATCTAAGAGATTCGTCGACTAAAACATAGAGTTTCTCTAACCTATACAGAAAGAATTATACACTTACCTAAAAACGAAAAGCATCAAATATAAAAACAGGCAATCTGCCCCACTTGTTAAATTCCTGACATTTCGTTATATTTGCGCTCAAAGATTATAACAATTAACATACCTATTTTAACAAAATGAAGAAATGTTTATTCACAGCCGCCTTCGCTCTGGCATTGGGAGGAAGCAGCATGGCACAAAGTACCAATCCATTTCTATCAGAATCGTATGGTACTCCGTATGAAATTGCTCCATTCGAAAAAATTACTATCGACAACTACCGTGAAGCGTTCCTGAAAGGAATGGAAGAACAGAAACAGGAAATCAATGCTATTATCCGAAATCGCGCAGTACCCGACTTCGAAAACACTATCGTTGCACTCGACCGCAGTGGAGAACTGCTTACTAAAGTAGAATATGTTTTCGGACCTATCGCTAGTAGCAACTCAACCGAAGAGACTCGCGCTTTGGAAAAAGAACTGTCTCCATTATTTTCTGCACACAGCGATGATATTTACTTGAATCCATTGCTTTTTGCAAAAGTGAAAGAAGTTTACGACAATCAGAAAAAATTTGGATTAGATAAAGAACAGACCAAACTACTGGAAAATGTGTACAAGCGTTTTATCCGTGGCGGCGCTGGATTAAATGATGAGCAGAAAGCCGAATTACGTAAGCTGAACAGTGAAATATCACTGCTGGAACTTACATTCAGCCAAAACCTGATGCACGAAACCAATAACACATTTGTTACAGTCGACAAACTGGAAGAACTGGAAGGACTTCCAGAAGCAAATATCGAAGCTGCCGCTAAAATGGCAGAAGAAAACGGACAGAAAGGAAAATGGATGTTCAATATGCAGCGTCCAAGCTGTAACCCTGTTCTACAATACTGTAAAAACCGTGAATTGCGTCATCGCGTATATGATGCATATTACAATCGAGGAAATCAGAACAACCAGTATGACAATAAAGAAATATCCCGCAAACTGGTTACTTTACGCTTACAAAAAGCTAAGCTGATGGGATATGAAGATTATGCTTCTCTTGCCCTCGACAATCGTATGGCAAAAAACGAACAGAATGTATACCGCTTGCTCGACCAGGTATGGACTCCTGCTGTAGAAAAAGCTAAAGAAGAGCTGAATGATATACGTGCTGAAATAAAGAAAGATGGCTATAACTTCGAGCCGGAAGGATGGGACTATATGTACTATCTTAATAAAGCTAAACAAGCCAAATATGCTATCGATGAAGATAAAGTTTCAGAATACCTTGAAATCAACAATGTACTGAAAGGTATCTTCTATGTAGCAAATAAACTTTATGGCTTGACTTTCAGAGAATGTACAGATAAATTCCCTGTGTATGAAAAAACAGCTCAGTCATGGGAAGTGATCGATAAAGATGGTAAAGTACTTGCCCTCTTCTACAGCGACTATTACCCGCGTGACGGTAAAGGAGCCGGAGCCTGGTGTACAGGTTTCAGAGATCAGAGCTATAACGGCAATGAACGAGTTCTGCCAGTGGTTGTAAACGTATGCAACATGACAACTGCAAGCGGTGACAAACCTGCTTTGCAAAGCATTGACAATGTAACAACCATGTTCCATGAATTTGGACATGCCTTGCACAGTTTCATGTGCGACGTACACTACCCGGGAGTTTCCAATGTTGAACGCGACTTTGTAGAACTTCCTTCGCAAATAAATGAGCACTGGGCATTCGAACCGGAAGTGCTGAACATCTACGCCAAACACTACAAAACAGGCGAAGTAATACCAATGGAACTGGTAAAGAAAATAGAAGAAAGCGCTAAATACGGTCAGGGTTTTGCTACAGTAGAATATCTGGCTGCTTCGCTTACAGATATGGACTTACATACACTGAAAGAAGTTCCTTCTGACCTGAATGTTATGGAGTTCGAATCTCAAAAACTGAAAGAACGCGGAATTCCTTCACAAATCTATCCACGCTACCGTGTTACCAATTTCAGTCACACAATGGGAGGTGGATATACAGCCGGATATTACAGCTATATGTGGGCTGAGGTATTAGACTGTGACGCATTTCAGGCTTTCAAGGAAACAGGTGACATCTTCAACAAAGAAATGGCAGACAAATTCCGTAAATATATCCTGACACCGGGTGGCATCGACGATGGCATGACTATGTATAAGAATTTCCGTGGCCGCGAACCTAAGATAGATGCGTTACTCAAAAATCGTGGTTTACTGAAAGAAGAACCTCAAACACTAATCAATGGAGATATCGAAAAAAGATAAGCATCTCTAAGATATAAGTAAAAAATCGCTTCGGAGCATCTTAACATAAAGAATCCGAAGCGATTTTTTCATTTTTATTCATTCCATGTATAACCTTTATACATCCAATTCTTTTAACAACAAAAAAGTGTCAACATTCTGATTCCACCCGAAAATTTGCCCAATATCCCTTAAATTTTATCCTATTTAAAAGAAAATATGAGCAAAAATTTTTGTGTTTCTCTTCAATCCACTATATTTGTATACAATTTTGGTACAAAATGACGGAAGAAGACAAAAAGCTATTGAATACTTTCGAAGGGAAACTGAGGCATTTTATGTATTTATATGAAGAACAACAAAAAGAAAATGCATCTCTCCGTCAACTTCTTGCTGAAAAAGAAGTTGAAATAGCCGAACTTCAAAATAGCCGAAAAGAATTGGAAGCCATGTATACCAATTTAAAAACAGCTCGCATAATCAGTATCAACGACAATGAACTCCGAGATACCAAACAACGATTGGCGAAGCTTGTGCGTGAAGTCGACAAATGTATCGCTTTGCTGAATGAATAATTAAAACGGTGAAAAGAGCATGACGGACGACCAAATGAAAATACATCTGCTGATTGACAACGAACGATATCCGCTCATCATTAAACGTGAAGAGGAACAACTATATCGGGATGCAGCCAAACAGATTGATTATAAACTAAACAAATACCGCAATAAGTTCCCTAATTTCAATACTGAGAAGTATTGGGTTATGACAGCCCTGGAGCTGGCTTTTGAAAATATGTCTATGAAAGACCGTAATGATACCACGCCTTATCTGGAAAAGCTGAAACAACTGGAACAAGATATAGACGAGTGTATCGGTAAAAAGAGTGAGTAAGCGTTTAGTAAACGAAAGATAGAAAACATTTGCGCACAAGCTTGACGTCAGGAAAACAACCTGACAGAAAGTTTGTGCGTTTTTTATTTATATTTTAAACTACTTATAATGTTGACATTAGTAATATTAACGGTTATCGCCTTTCTGATTGGAGGGGCACTTTCATATTGCTTTTTCAAGTATGGCTTGAAAGCGCGATATGATAAAATTATAAAGGAAGCGGAAACAGAAGCTGAGGTTATAAAGAAAAACAAACTTCTGGAAGTAAAAGAGAAATTCCTGAATAAAAAGGCTGATCTGGAAAAGGAAGTTGCTCTTCGTAATCAAAAAATTCAACAGGCAGAAAACAAGCTGAAACAGCGCGAAATGGTGCTGAACCAGAAAAATGAAGAGTTGCAGCGTAAACGCAACGAGAATGAAGCCATCAAGGAAAATCTGGACGCACAGCTGGTTATCATTGAAAAGAAGAAGGAAGAATTAGATCAGTTACAATCACAGGAACGTGAGAAACTGGAAGCACTTTCAGGACTTTCTGCTGAAGAAGCAAAGGAACGTCTGGTAGAATCGTTGAAGGAAGAAGCCAAAACTCAGGCTCAATCTTACATCAATGACATTATGGATGATGCTAAGCTTACAGCAAACCGTGAAGCTAAACGCATCGTTATCCAATCTATCCAGCGAGTTGCTACAGAAACTGCTATTGAAAACTCTGTAACGGTATTCCATATCGAATCAGATGAAATAAAAGGACGTATCATTGGTCGTGAAGGCCGTAACATCCGCGCGCTGGAAGCAGCAACCGGAGTAGAAATCGTTGTAGACGACACACCTGAAGCAATCGTATTGTCTGCATTCGACCCTGTCCGCCGTGAAATTGCACGTCTAGCCTTACATCAGTTGGTTACCGACGGACGTATTCATCCGGCACGCATCGAAGAAGTTGTTGCAAAAGTGCGTAAGCAAGTAGAAGATGAAATCATCGAAACAGGTAAACGTACTACAATCGACTTGGGTATTCATGGCCTGCATCCTGAACTGATCCGTATCATCGGTAAGATGAAATATCGTTCTTCTTATGGACAGAATCTGTTGCAGCATGCACGCGAAACAGCCAACCTGTGTGCTGTCATGGCTTCGGAACTGGGACTTAATCCGAAAAAAGCTAAACGTGCCGGATTGTTGCACGATATAGGTAAAGTACCTGATGAAGAACCAGAATTGCCACACGCACTGCTTGGTATGAAGCTGGCTGAAAAATATAAGGAAAAACCAGATATCTGCAATGCTATCGGAGCTCACCACGATGAAATAGAAATGACCAGCTTGCTGGCCCCTATCGTACAGGTATGTGATGCTATCTCTGGTGCACGTCCGGGAGCACGCCGCGAAATCGTAGAGGCTTACATCAAACGTTTGAACGATTTGGAACAGCTTGCAATGTCTTATCCGGGTGTTACAAAAACTTACGCTATTCAGGCAGGTCGCGAGTTGCGCGTAATCGTCGGTGCAGACAAGATAGACGACAAACAAACAGAAAGCTTGTCTACTGAAATAGCTAAGAAGATTCAGGATGAAATGACTTATCCGGGACAGGTTAAGATTACAGTTATCCGTGAAACTCGTGCGGTTAGCTTCGCAAAATAAACAGCAAATAACCGAAAATGAAAATAAACTCCGGTTCTGTCAAACCGGAGTCGACAATAAAAACAAGTGCGGCAGCCTTCCTCTATTGGAAAGCTGCCGTACTTGTTTTTGAGCTACCAAAAGCTGTTTTCTAATTTCATTTCTGCTCTGATTGGGAAAGATTGAAAACTACTTTTAAAATTTCAAATATGCTTTTTTTACTTTTATATCCTTTGCAAGAAAATAAGCACGTAAAAAAGGGAATGGTAGACATCCTACATGAAGGAAAGCTGGTATCAAAAACCCTCTTAATTTCCGACAAAGAACATCAGTATTGATACACTATAAAAAGCCTATACAGTTTTTTACAAGAACTGCCCCATGACTTTTTCTGCGCATGCATAACCTTCTTCATACAGACTGGTCAACTTCTTGATATCCTTCTCTATACGGTTGACAACAACCCGTTGTTCGGGACGGATTGCAATGATCCGACCTTCATCCTCCATCCGTTCAATCATTTCCAACTGTTGATTATAAACCTGACAACGCCGGCTTAACACAACGCGCAACCTTGGATAACGTGTATAAATAAACCGTGGTACCCGAATATCCTTCTCCGATTTACGATACCCTCTGTTCCGTGTCAATACGACGACATTGCGTTCATATCCCTGTTCTATGGCACGCAGTACAGGTATCGAATCGACTATTCCTCCGTCCAACATCGGACGTCCGTCGACATACGTAATGGGACAAACATAAGGCAAGCTGCTCGAAGCTTTTGCTATCGCCAGCAGGCGCTCTTTATCTTTCTTTTCTTCCAGGTAACAGGGACGTCCTGTCACACAGTTTGTTGTAACCATTTCAAACCGTGCCGGATTTTCATAATATGCCTGATAGTCGTACGGAAGCAATTCTTCTGGAAAAATCTCGTACAATAGTTTTTGGTCTAGTATGCTATGCTGATACCACAAATACTTCAACCCGATATAATGATACTTTGCCATCATATCGATATTGCTATATTTGGCACGTCCACGCTGATGCGACATGTAAGAAAGTCCGTTACATGCTCCAGCCGAAACACCGATACCATATGGAAACTCGATATGATGATCCATGAAATAGTCTAATACTCCGCAGGTAAAAACCCCACGCATGCCTCCTCCTTCAAGAACAAGGCCCATATTCTTCAAATCTAGTTTCATAACATACAATAGTTTAGTTTCACAAAGATACATTTTTTAGGAAAATGGTTAGGACATAATTCAATTTAATTTCCTACTTTTGCAACACTTATTACAATAATTTCACTTTAACAATTACAATATGTTCGAATCATCAGTATACCGCAATCGCCGTAAGGCACTTAGAGAGAAAGTCAGTAGTGGTATTATCCTGATACTGGGAAACAATGAAGCCCCTGCCAATTATCCCGATAATACATATAAATTCCGTCAAGACAGCTCGTTCCTCTATTTCTTCGGACATTCACATCCCG
Source organism: Phocaeicola coprocola DSM 17136 (assembly GCF_000154845.1). Taxonomy (GTDB): domain Bacteria; phylum Bacteroidota; class Bacteroidia; order Bacteroidales; family Bacteroidaceae; genus Phocaeicola; species Phocaeicola coprocola. The sequence continues at coordinate 50,158 of NZ_DS981509.1, forward strand.
GATATGCAGGAGTGCTGGACGTTGATGCTGAGGAAGATTATTTCTTCGGCGATGACGTAACGATGGACGACATTATCTGGATGGGTCCTCAGCCTAGTGTAAAGGAACTGGGAGAACGTGTAGGAGTGAAAAAAAGTTTTCCGTTTGCACGACTGAAAGAAGTAGTAGGAAAGGCCATATCACAACGACGCAAGATTCACTTCCTGCCTCCTTACCGCTACGACAACATGATGCTTCTGGAAGATTTGACCGGAATCCGTGCTTCCATGACCAGACAACATGCTTCATTGGAGCTGATAAAGGCTGTAGTAAGCCTGCGCTCAGTAAAAGAAGCATGCGAAATTGAGGAAATAGATAAAGCCTGCAACATCGGTTACGAAATGCATACGGCTGCCATGCGCCTGTGCAAACCGGGAGTTTCGGAACAATATATTGCCGGCATACTGGATGGTATTGCTGCATCATACGGAAATATGGTATCGTTTGCCACTATCCTTTCACAGAACGGACAGACACTTCACAATCATGACCACAGCCAGATTCTTCAGACAGGCCGTCTGATGCTGACTGATGCAGGTGCAGAAAGCGTTACCAACTACTGTTCCGACCATACCCGAACCATACCTGTAGGCGGTAAATTTACTGACCGCCAACGTGACGTATACAGCATCGTACTGGCATGCCACGACCGTGCTTTGGAACTGGCTCGCCCGGGAGTTACTTACAAGTCTGTCCATCTGGATGTCTGCAAGGTGCTGGCGCAGGGATTGAAAGATCTTGGATTGATGAAAGGCAATGTAGATGATGCCGTAGCAGCAGGAGCTCATGCGCTGTTCATGCCTCACGGTCTGGGACATATGATGGGAATTGACGTTCACGACATGGAAGATTTAGGACAGTGCTACGTGGGTTACGACGATGAAACTCGTCCTTCCGATCAGTTCGGACTGGCTTCTTTGCGTATGGGACGTCGTTTGCAGGAAGGCTTTGTCATCACAGACGAACCGGGATGCTATTTCATTCCGGCACTGATCGACAAATGGAGAGCAGAAAATATTAATACTGAATACCTGAATTTCGATGCTATAGACAAGTTCAAGGATTTCGGTGGCATCCGTCTGGAAGATGATATTCTGATTACTCCGGAAGGTTCACGCTTTACTGGCGACAAGCGTATTCCTATTACCATCGAAGAAGTGGAAAAGATTATGAATGAACAATAATAAATAAACAAATAATAATTTAACCCTAAAAGAAACAATGAATAAACTTGTTGCGATTTTAGCTTTGGGTGTATGCTTCAGCAATGTATATGCTAAAGGCCCCAAAAAGAACAAAGCTGAAGAAGAAGGCTTTGTGTTTACAACTGTAAAGGAAAACCCTATCACTTCTATCAAAGACCAAAACCAGTCAAGCACTTGCTGGTCGTTCTCAACACTGGGATTCCTCGAAGCAGAACTGTTGCGTGCAGGAAAGGGAGAATTCGATTTGTCTGAAATGTTTGTTGTACACAAAACAATGGAAGACCGTGCTGTAAACTATGTACGCTATCACGGTGACGCTTCTTTCTCTCCGGGTGGAAGCTTCGAAGATATCGTAGTTTGCTACGAAAAATATGGTATGGTTCCTCAGGAAGCTATGCCGGGTATCATGTACGGCGATTCACTTCCTAACCATAACGAACTGGATGCTGTAGCTTCAGGTTATATGAACGCTATCGCTAAAGGCGGATTGAAAAAGCTGTCTCCGGTTTGGAAAAACGGTATCAAGTCTATTTATGACACATACTTGGGAGAATGCCCGAAAGAATTTACTTACAAAGGTAAGACTTATACTCCGAGAACATTTGCCGATGAAGTATTGGGTCTGAACATGGACGACTATGTTTCACTGACATCTTACTCTCATCATCCGTTCTACACTCAGTTCAATATCGAAGTACAAGACAACTGGCGTAATGCACTTTCGTACAACTTGCCTATCGACGAACTGATGTCTGTTATGGAAAATGCAATCAACACCGGCTATACTTTCGCATGGGGTGCTGATGTAAGTGAACAAGGCTTTACTCGTGATGGTGTAGCTGTATGTCCGGATGCAGAAAAAGGCGCTGAACTGACAGGCTCTGATATGGCACGTTGGTTAGGTATGAGCCAGGCAGACAAACGTAAAGAACTGACAAGCAAACCACTTCCTGAAATCACTGTAACTCAGGAAATGCGTCAGGAAGCTTTCGACAACTGGGAAACTACCGATGACCACGGAATGGTTATCTACGGTATTGCAAAAGACCAGAACGGAAAAGAATACTTCATGGTAAAAAATTCATGGGGAACTGAAGGCAAGTACAAAGGTATCTGGTATGCATCAAAAGCATTTGCTGCTTACAAGACTATGAATATTTTGGTAAACAAGCATGCCATTCCTGCTGACATAGCTAAAAAATTGGGATTATAATTAGTTAATATAGACCAATTATAAATAATTAAGCGGCTAATCTCCGAAAATAAATAGGAGATTAGCCGTTTTTTTCTTTCTTTTTTTCTAATTTTACAGATTGAATAACTAGGGTAAAAAAGCTTTTTGCCCGTGTCTGAAAAAGAAAAGAAAGAAAAAATATATATAAATGAATTACAAATGGAATTATCAACCTCCGACACTAGAACAGCGGGAAGCAGCTAGAGCACTGGCTAAAGATATAGGAATCAGCCCTATATTATGCCGGCTTCTCTTGGAAAGAGGAATAACCTCTACTGCCGAGGCCAAACAATTTTTCCGCCCTCAGCTCAACGAACTGCATGATCCGTTCCTTATGAAGGACATGAGCATTGCAGTAGAACGACTGAACAAGGCTATGGGACGGAAAGAACGTATCATGGTGTATGGAGATTACGATGTAGACGGTACTACAGCAGTCGCATTGGTTTATAAATTCCTTCAACAGTTCTATTCGAACATCGACTACTACATCCCCGACCGTTACAACGAAGGGTATGGAGTATCGAAGAAGGGAGTGGATTATGCTGCCGAAACAGGCGTAAAGCTTATTATTGTATTAGACTGCGGTATCAAAGCCGTGGAAGAGATTACGTATGCCAAGGAAAAAGGCATCGACTTTATTATTTGCGACCATCATGTACCAGATGATGTGTTGCCGCCTGCTGTTGCCATATTGAACCCTAAGCGGTTTGATTCAACTTATCCGTACGATCACCTCTCAGGATGCGGTGTCGGATTTAAGTTCATGCAGGCTTTTGCCATCAATAATGGAATCGAGTTTCATCAGCTCACCCCACTGCTCGATTTGGTTGCAGTAAGTATCGCCTCGGACATCGTACCTATAATGGGAGAAAACCGCGTGCTTGCCTATCATGGGCTGCGTCAACTCAATTCTAATCCCAGTATCGGGCTGAAAGCCATCATCGATGTTTGTGGTTTGTCCGAACGGGAAATCACGATGAGCGATATTGTCTTTAAAATAGGTCCCCGCATCAATGCATCCGGACGCATACAAAACGGGAAGAAGGCAGTCGATTTGCTGATTGAGAAAGACTTTCAGGCAGCACTCGAAAAGAGTAACCAGATAAACCAGTTCAATGAAACTCGCAAAGACCTGGACAAAAGCATGACCGAAGAAGCGAATAAGATTGTAGATCATCTGGAGAAACTGTCTGAACGCCGCTCCATCGTCATCTACAATGAAGCTTGGCACAAAGGAGTTATCGGTATCGTAGCTTCCCGATTGACGGAAATCTATTACCGTCCGGCTGTCGTTCTGACGCGTACAGATAATCTGGCAACAGGTTCTGCACGATCGGTTTCAGGCTTCGATGTGTATAAAGCAATCGAACATTGCCGTGACTTGCTGGAAAACTTCGGAGGACATACGTATGCTGCGGGACTTTCCATGAAGATTGAGAACGTACCGGAGTTTACACGACGCTTCGAGCAATATGTAACCGATCATATCTTGCCGGAACAGACCAGTGCGACGATAGACATCGATGCCCAACTGGATTTCCGCGACATCACACCGAAGTTTTTCTTCGATTTGAAGAAGTTTAATCCCTTCGGTCCGGATAATCCGAAACCCGTCTTCTCAACGCTGAATGTTTACGACTATGGAACAAGCAAGGTGGTGGGACGCGATCAGGAACACATCAAGCTGGAACTGGTGGACAACAAATCGAATAACGTGATGAACGGCATCGCTTTCGGACAAAGTTCGCAAGCACGCTACATCAAGACCAAGCAATCGTTCAATATCTGTTATACGATTGAAGAAAATACGCACAAACGTGGAGAAATCCAATTACAGATAGAAGACATAAAACCTTCTTTCTAAACAATACATAATGATGAATGAAGAACGGAAACTGATGCAGTAAGTTCTTTCATTCATCATTATTCTTTCAAGACTTTCATTTATAACTTCTCATTCAACACCGTGGACTATAAAAGCATACTGAAACAATATTGGGGATACGACAGTTTTCGAGGTATCCAGGAAGATATCATCAACAGTATAGGCAGCGGACGAGATACACTCGGACTGATGCCTACGGGAGGAGGAAAGTCTATTACCTTCCAAGTGCCTGCCCTCGCCCAACCTGGATTATGCCTGGTTGTCACCCCTCTTATTGCCCTGATGAAAGACCAGGTACGCAATCTGCGCGACCGGGGAATAAAATCAATAGCTGTCTATTCGGGTATGACGCGTGAAGAAATTGTCGTGGCACTGGAAAACTGCATCTTCGGCGATTATAAGTTTCTCTATATTTCGCCCGAACGACTGGACACGGAAATTTTCCAGACCAAGCTGAAAAGCATGAAGGTAAGCATGATTACCGTCGACGAATCACACTGTATATCTCAGTGGGGATATGATTTCCGTCCAGCCTACCTCAAGATCTCAGAAATCAGAAAACTGCTTCCAGGAGTACCAGTGCTTGCTCTTACAGCTACAGCCACGCCCGAAGTGGTAAAAGACATTCAGAAACGACTGGATTTCAGAGAAGAGAATGTTTTCCGGATGAGTTTTGAACGGAAAAATCTTGCCTATATCGTCCGCCGCACAGAAAACAAGGCTGAAGAACTTCTTCACATCCTGACCAGTGTACAAGGTTCAGCCATTGTATATACGCGCAACCGTAAAAAGACAAAAGAAGTATCTCAATATCTGAATGAACAAGGTATTACTGCAACGTTCTATCATGCCGGACTGAACAATGATACCAAAGACCAGCGTCAGAAGGGGTGGATAAACGGAGAGTTCAGAGTCATGGTAGCAACCAACGCATTCGGTATGGGTATTGACAAGCCCGATGTACGACTGGTGGTACACATCGATTTTCCCGATTCTCCCGAAGCATATTTTCAGGAAGCGGGACGCGCCGGACGTGACGGACAGAAATCGTATGCGGTACTGCTATACGCACGAAGTGATAAAACCTTATTGAACAAACGCATAGCCGATACTTTTCCAGAAAAGGAATACATCCGTCAGGTTTATGAGCACATCAATTATTATTATCAGATGGCAATGGGCGACGGACTTGGCTGTACGTATGCGTTTAATATAGATGAGTTCTGCCAGAATTTCAAGCATTTTCCTATCCGGGTAGACAGTGCGCTGAAGATTCTTACCCGGGCGGGATATCTGGAATATACCGACGAACAGGATAATGCCTCACGCCTGATGTTCACACTGCGGCGTGATGAACTGTATCGCATCCAGGAAAATAATCCTGACACAGAGAATCTGATTCGCATCATTCTGCGTTCGTACACCGGTCTGTTCAGCGACTATGCCTATATCAATGAAGAAACGCTTGCATTAAGAAGCGGACTTTCCCGTCAGCAGGTGTATGAAACACTGGTACTGCTCACCAAACGGCACATTTTGCATTATATTCCGGGGAAGAAAACACCCTACATCATATATACACGCGAACGCCAGGAAAGTGAACGTATCGTACTGAACCGAGATGTTTACGAGGACCGGAAAGCCAGTTATGAGCAGCGAATCAAGGCCATGCTGGAATATGCCGATGCTGAAAACAAATGCCGGAGCCGCATACTTTTACAGTATTTTGGCGAGAAAAACGAACACAACTGCGGATTGTGCGATGCCTGTCTGGCGAAACACTCCTCGGGACTGAAACATGGAGAATTTGAAGACATACGCAACCAGATAATGGACATTCTGCAATCACCGTGCTCCTCCCACGATCTGCTGGAAGCTCTTCCGGGAGATAAAGAAAAAAATACAAAAGCCTTATCATACCTACTTGCAGAAGAAGTGATCGGACAGGAACACGGGAAACTATATATCTGCAAATGAACATATTTCTAATACCGATTGTTATATAAGAAAAACACTGAATATGAAATCTAAATTATCAATTTTACTGCTTGGCATAGCTGGTTGGTTTGCATCACAACCTGCAAATGCCTGTACAGGCATCACACTGAAAAGCAAAGACGGAACTACAATCGTTGCACGTACCATCGAATGGGGCGGAAGCAACCTGAACAGCCAGTATGTTATTGTTCCAAGAGGATATACGGCACAGTCGTACACTCCTGAAGGAATCAACGGAATGAAGTTTACGACACGATATGGTTATGTAGGACTTGCCGTAGAACAAAAGGAATTTATCGCTGAAGGCGTAAACGAAGCCGGACTGTCTGCCGGACTGTTCTACTTCCCGTCTTATGGAAAATACGAAGACTACAATGCTTCGGAAAAAGAAAATACAATCTCCGACCTTCAACTTGTTTCGTGGATACTGGGTAACTGTGCTACGCTGGATGAAGTGAAAGAAGCGGTAAAGAGTGTACATGTAGTCAACATCGACCCGCGTTCGTCTACTGTTCATTGGCGGTTTACCGATGCAGAAGGCAAACAGCTAGTGTTGGAAATTACAGAACAGACTCCGCATTTCTTCGAAAATACATTGGGAGTGCTGACCAACTCTCCGGGCTTTGAATGGCAGCTTACCAACCTGAACAATTATGTGAATCTCTTCCCGGGAACAGCTCCGGCACAAGATCTGGGAACTACTCCATTGAAATCGTTCGGAGCAGGAAGTGGATTCCTGGGCATACCGGGTGACGTAACTCCTCCTTCACGTTTCGTACGTGCGGCTTTCTATCAGTCGACTGCCCCACTGCAGGATTCTGCCGAGAAAACAGTGCTTCAGGGCTTTCAGATTCTGAACAACTTCGATATTCCGGTAGGCATTGAATTCCCATTGGGAAAAGTTCCTGCCGACATTCCAAGCGCTACACAGTGGACATCGGCTACCGATATGACAAACCGGACTATCTATTACCGAACCATGTACAACAGTGCGATACGAAGCATCGACTTGCGGACCATTGATTTTGCTAAAGTGAAATACCAGGCCATCCCGCTGGACAACGTCAGCCAGCAGCCTATCGAGCAGATAAAGGTATCTCCATCTCCCAAGTCCGGTCGCAAATAGAAAGATAATCCATTTCGGGACGACTCCCGAAAACCAAAGCATAGAACGAGGTATCTCTATGCTTTACCCCCATAATCTGTTTCATTAACTCATCCCCCACGGGTGGCATCTCGAAATCGGAAATCATTACTACATCCGAGCGATGCCACCCGTTTGTTTGTATCAAACGGACAGCTTCTTTTAATGCCGGAACCATATTGGTTCCTCCGTCGAAACGATAATTCAGGAAATCTGCCAATAAAGGAAAATCTGCACGCAAGTCCTTTATCAGCATGCAGTGGATATCTTCGGCAAAATTAATTACATAGCATTTGCGATGCGTGCCGTCTACCAACTTAGCCACAGCCAGCAGAGCCGACTTTGCCAGTATCTCACGCTTCCCTTGCATAGAGCCTGACGTATCCAGACAAACCACAAACGGTCCCTGTCCGCTTACTGGCTTTCTGCCTTTTTGAAGCACCGAACTGTCTTCTGCCGACCGACTGTCGAACACCTGCAAACGCTTCTCTACGAACTTCTGCATGAATACCGGACGAAGTACCTCATCCGTCAGATAACAATATTCTACCGGAAGCAGATGATTCAAATCGTTTCCCAATGTTATACCCTCGATATCGCTGCGTACAGCATGACGTACCAGTTGCTCTTCGCGTACTCCTCCCAACGGATCGAAGCTACGTTTCTCACCCTTACAGTGCTTTCCTAACACCCGCACCAGTTCACGAATGTGGCGATTCTGCTCCATAGCCTTCTCATAAGGCACGATACGCCGGTAAAGTTCCGGACGGTTCAACAACAACCATCTGACGCGCGAACCTGTCACATCGGCAACCGTTTTCAGTCCGTTCTGCTTGTCGAGCAAAACAAATCCTTCACACAACGACCCGATGTGATGATACTGATAATCGTATTCCTTGGTTGTGAGCAAGCGATGCCATTTATCCAGAAAAAGTTCCTGCAGGAGCTTCCGTTCGGGACTGAGCAAAGGCAGACGCTCCAGCCGCTCAATATAGTAAGCAACATCAAGCTCTGCAAGCGAATAACGTTTCCGGAAAGCTGCCTGCATACGATAAAGAAAATCCAGAAAATCAGACGGAAGCAACTGTTCATGCTCGTAAAACACCTCCCATTCGGGCGTATAACGTGAATAAAACTCCTGCAACGAAGGAGCTGTCTTCCGGTAATAACCCCACACCGTTTCCTCCAGTTCACCGGGAAGCACCGTACCACGCTGTAAAGCTTCGCCCAGGCAATCAAAGCACCTGCGCCGAAGCTCCTCCAAATAAATCGTTTTCAGATCCTTGATCCGGATACTCCTCGTTCTCTTTTCGGTACGCATGTTTCAGTTCATCAAGTTCATTCTTATATTTTGCCAGCGAATCCTGCTGCACACGCAACATCTCTTCCATCGTCCGGCGCTGTCTGTCGCCCAAGAACAGATGATTGCGGCAATACTCCATCTCTGCTTCGAAAAACTCCCTCGTTCCGGCATCCACCCGCGAAAGAAGCTCTTCCAGTTCTCGGAAACGAGCGTTTAAATCGCTTTCCGGACGCACTTCAATTGCCGGAAGCGGTTCCGCATCGGGATTACAGCGCAAAGGATATTCATAATTGTTGATAAATACCGAACGTCTTCCCTTACGGAGAGAATAGATTTTGTTCTGAGGAATCTTCCCGCGCATGGAAAGATCGTACTTCTTCAGGATAAAGCACTGCGATTTATATTTGTCTTTATGCAAGTAGAAGAGTTTCCCCGTATCATCGAGCGACTGGAAGTCGGAAGCAAACATCAGCAGACGTCCTGCCAGCCGTACCCGCTCTATCTGGTAATAATACGAATCTACCAGTGTCAGTCCGGGATCGTGATTTTCACGTACCGTACCTTCTGCCATCAGTTCCTCCTTCAGTGCCTGCAACTCACGGTCCACTCCCTGCAAGTTCAGCAGATAACCTTCAGCACTCTGCCGTATCGCTCCGGCAAGCATTTCTTCTGTTATATTCTTCTGTGTCACATCACTCCACAAGCAATGTGCCAGCAGCAGACAGTCCGACAGGCGAACAGCTTCCGAACCGTTCAGGAAAGCCGACGTACGAAGCAGTTTGACAATCTTTTTCCAACGGCGGTCGGACACATACAGAGGAAGCTCCGCAGATTCTTCGTTCTGCAAACGACGGTTGTACTCCTCCATCTTTTCCTTCAGCAGATGGATGACTTCGAAAATGGAATAATGCAAGGTTATGCCCGCTATCTGCTGCTGCCATCCGGCATACTCCTCGTCACCGATGGCTAGTTCCTCCGGCACACATGGCTCACTCTCATCGGCAGAAGCAATCATCCGGTCGAAATCGGACAAATCTTCCACTCCCGTCACCATAACACGCAACAGAAAACGGTCCCACAAAGCCTCCAGTCCCTGTCCTACCGCCGGCAACTCATTCGATGCTGCTACCAGTCCCTTGAGCGGAAGCTGCATCGTCAATCGTCCGTTGCGGAAAATTTTCTCATTGATAGCCGTCAGCAATACATTCTGAATAGCAGGTCCCGCCTTCCAGATTTCATCCAGAAACACCACCGTAGCCGAAGGCAGATAGCCCTCGGTGACACGTTCGTACGTATCGCCTTCCTTTAGCTTTGAAATAGAAACCGGTCCGAAGATTTCATCGGGCGTACTGAAACGCGACATCAGATACTCGAAAGCCTCTCCCCGGCGGAAAGCCAGTTTCAGCCGGCGTGCCACCATACTCTTTGCCACTCCCGGAGGTCCCAGCAAGAAAATACTCTCACCTGCCACAGCCGATAACAACGACAGTGCAATAACATGCTCCTTGCCGAACACACGCTCGTTCAGCTGCTGCAACAACTGTTGTATGCGCAATCTCAAATCGTCCATGCTTTACGGTTTTAATTGATTTCTCTTTGCCTGCCAAACTACTCTTCCCGTCTGCATCACGACAGACAGAAAAATCAGTCCCAGTCCGGTATAGAAACTGAAATTCAGATCTTTCGCCTCACGGAAAATAATCATAGCCAGAATAATGCTGTAAATAGGCTCCAGATTGTAAGTCAGATTAAACGTAAACGCTGAAATCTTCTTCAACACCTGTATCTGAAGAATGTACAGCAAGACGGTACAAACCGAAGCGAACAGCAGCAAATAGCCGAAATCAGTAGCCGAAGGCAATATGGTTGGTACAGGAAAGAAATACAAATATACAGGAAGCATACAGGTCAGTCCCGCAAAACCTCCTCCCATTTCATACAGCAAGGTAGTGCCCGACGGATAACCCGAAGCCACTTTCTTGTTGCAGATGGTAAACAGGGAAGCCAGCGCCGACGACACGACTCCCATCAGTATACCCGCACGGTAACGGGTGTCGAAGTGAAAGATAAGCACAATGCCCGCCACTCCTACCAGACTGAACAATATCTCACTTGCCGATATCCGATGCCGGTTGATTACCGGATCGAACAAAGCTGTGAAAAAGCTCATCAGCGACAGACAGACCACTCCGATGGATACGTTCGACGCCTTGATACTGCCATAGAAAAACAGCCAGTGAACGGCAAGCAACAGTCCCACCGAAGCAACACGCAATGCATCGCGGGCAGGAAGTTTCCGCAGTTTCTTCAGCAGAAAAAGTACGATATAAAACAATACACCAGCCAAAAGCATCCGATACCACACCAGCAGTCCTTCATTTAATGTAATCAGTCGACCGAAAATACCTGTACCTCCGGCTATGAGTACCGAGAGATGAAGTTTGATAAAAGCCTCTTTCATTCGTTTTATTTTTTCGGCGCAAAGGTACAAAACAATTTTGTAGCACGAGAAGCGAACGCTACAAAAAGACATGGCATTAGAATTAACAAAAAGACAGAAAAATACCGCTTACATAAACAAGTAAGGGCAAAACTTCCCAACCAACTGACAAGCCTCAGTGACAAAATCCTTCTTCTACACGAGGGAAAGACTATTCTATCGAAAAACAAAACCCTTCGAACAACCTTTTTAACAGGTAAACGGCAGTATCTGACAGATATTCCCGCAAAAAGTAAAGGATTTTCCCGCGGAAACAGACAGACTTTCCTGCGGAAAAAGAAAAAGAAGCCCACAGCCCGAAAAGCTTTTGTACAACTTTTCTCAAAACATCGGGATATTTTACTAAAGCCATCGAGATGTTTTGAAAAAACATGCTCTGAAAAGAATGAAAAGCTCTCTGTAAACAGCCTGAAACAGCCAGATGCTCCTTTGTAACCATCAGCAACAGACTATCATTTTTCTTGCTATTTCGCCCGATACTACCGAATATTTCTGCCACGCATACTTTACAAAGCAAAAACACGACTTTACCTCCATTCTTCTGACATTCGGGAAATTACCGGCTTCACACCGCTGCGTTTTTTACACCGCCCCTCACCTGTTGCTCGAAAGAAGCGATTCTCAGAGACGTGGATTGACAGTTTGTCAAATCAGTCTCAAACTTTATAAAGCTCTACTCATTACCCCATTTCACATATGTATGAAAGTTATACTTATTTCTCTTTGTAAATTTAAGATTTTCTTACTAACTTACCATTTCAGTTTATATTACATGGGATTTACATTATTCATTCTTGTTTTTGGAAAATACAGCTTGTAAATGGAAATAGACAATATAAGAAATAGCATAAAAAAATACTACCCTGTCACAGACAAATCTATAGATCTGTTATCCAAACATTTTAAAGCACATAATTTTCCAGCGAAGCATCTGATAATAAGAGGGGGAGTCATTGACAGAAATGTTTATTTTATAGAAAAAGGATTAACCAGATCCTATTGTATCGTTGACGGAAATGAACATACAACTTGGTTTTCAAAAGAAGGAGACATAACCTTTGGTCTACTTTGTCTATATCACAACAAAGCCGGATTTGAATTTGTTGAAACAGTTGAACCGACCCTAGCATATTCCATACCCATAAATATATTGAATGAATTATATGATACCAATATCGAAATAGCCAATTGGGGAAGAGTTATTCATCAGGAGTGTCTACTTTCATTGCAGTGTGTAAGAATAGACAATCTAACAATGACTGCCAAAGAAAGGTATCAAATGCTTCTGAAAACATTTCCAGATATTTGCCAAAGGGTCAATTTAGGATATATTGCATCTTTTCTTGGCATTTCAATATCTACCTTAAGCAGAATCAGAGCAGGAAAATAAGTATTTAAAAGAATTTTGACCTATGTCAAAAAATGTATTTTTCATTGTGGCTACTTTTGTATCAAAAAAATATGAAAGTTGCATCAATTGAAAAAGATAACAAGCGTATTATATGGCTTGATTTTGTAAAGTTTATCGCTATCTCCATGATGATAGCGGTACATTGTACTGATAATGTTACTCCAACAGAACGATCTGAAGCATGGTATAACCTCTGGGGAAGTTTTTATGGTTCATTTATGCGTCCTGCCATACCTTTGTTTGTAATGGTTACAGGAGCATTGCTTCTGCCTGTAAAAGAGAATATTTCTACATTTTATACCAAACGTCTGACAAGACTCGTTATTCCTTTTATCGTCTGGTCAGTTCTTTATAATCTATTTCCCTGGATTACCGGATTGTTGGGACTTTCTCCTACAATCATTAATGACTTCTTTGCCTGGGCAGAACCAGATCAGTCTTTTTCTGGAGCGTTACATAATATACTGATGATACCTTTCAATTTTTCGATGCTGGCTGTACAGATGTGGTATGTTTATCTTTTAATAGGACTATATCTTTATATGCCATTTTTTTCGGCATGGGTCAAACAAGCATCGGTTAAAGAACAAAAAATATTTCTTACTCTGTGGTTCATTTCTCTTTTTATTCCTTATCTGAGGGAATACCTGACAAAAGACCTTTGGGGTACATGTTCCTGGAATGAATTTGGACTTTTATATTATTTTGCCGGTTTTAATGGATATCTGCTATTAGGTTATTATATCAAAAACAATGATATAAATTTTAGCTGGGGGAAACTTGCCGTTATTGGAATACCTTCATTTATCATTGGTTATTGTATTACTTTTCTAGGATTTAAATCTATTACAGCAATTCCCGGACAACCGGCAGAACTTGTTGAACTATTCTTTACATATTGCTCTCCCAATGTATTGCTAATGACGCTTCCTATCTTTCTTGTTATCAAAAAAAATCATTTTAAATCTGTAACTATCAGACGATTTGCTATTAATATTTCTACATGCACATTGGGAATCTGGATGTCTCACTATCTGTTTCTTGGTCCTTGTTATATGCTTGTAGAGTTTTTACCCTTGCATACGATACTAAAAATGATTGTATGTACAATATTGTTGTTATCTATAACTTGGGGATTTGTTTATGTAATCAGAAAATCAGGTAAAATAGGTAAATGGATAATGGGATAACAAGAAAAATTCCATTCAGAGATACCGTAAAGCTGTTTCCTTCCGGCACAAAGTAACCCTACTCAATCTTCATGCTCTGCATCTGCTCTTTGGTTATTCCAAAACGCTTGCCGTACTGTATCCAGTAACGTGTGGAAGCCCAGATAAACAAACGCTTATTCAGCGGCATGGTAGCTTGTATGTTACAATATTTACCGTTATCGACAGATTTTGCCAGTTTCCTGATTGCCCTCACAGCTATGTAACGGAACGGAGTGCCGAGTATCGCCTCTCCACTTCCCAAAGCCAACACAGATCCTGTGCGATAACCGTTTTTCCGACAAAAAAAACGGAGCATTTCCAAGGCAATATCGTTTTGGTGGTATTCCAGAAAACCGCAATTTATCAGAACTGATACAACAGGCTTCCGCTCCGGTGGGTTGACTTCCAGATACTTCAGGAAATTCAGTAACCCCACTGGAAGCGAATCGGCATAAAGCGGAAAGACCAACAGTACATCGGAATACTCTGACATTTTCTGACACAGTGCGGCATGGTTGGTCTTCAATATATTGAAACAATCCGACGGTAACTTACAAGCGGTGGAGAATATTTCAGCATATCGTCTGGAATTGGATTTCGGAGCTCGCGGACTACCGTTAAGAATCAGTACTTTTCCCATTTTTCTACAATATCTTTTACCACATCGTTCAACATAGCTTCGGTTGTAAACCTTACTTCATAACTCTCAAAGTTCATATTGGCTGCATTGCGGGCAACCAGCTTTCTGAATAGCTTCTTTTCTTCGGACGAAATATCGCCGTAAGCAAGAATAGTAGCTTTCTTCGGCATTACGGCACGCTGCACGTGATGGGTTTCTCCCTTGTAAATGCGTATAAATGCCTGCTGTACAAGAATGGCACGCTCCAGCATGGTCTTCATCACACTGTCATATCCGCCATAGCAGAGCCGGCTGACATACAGAACAGTGTCGCTGGCAGCTATACAGGGATATACCCAGGTAGCGTCGTCACGAATCACGCATTTGCCCGGTGTTTTTGTCCAACATCCAAAGCATCCCACACAGTTCGCTATCCGCAAGGATGACAAATCAATGTATTTCACCGCCTCATCTTTCAAGAAACTCAGGTCGACAGGGCGGTCGGTCATTATCAGTTTCATATTTTATCTGTTCAAATTTAAACGAAGCTCAGCCATCTTTGAAAATATGCAAAGCTTATAAAATACACACAACACGATTTCGACCAAGGTTCACAAACCATTTTCCGTATATGTTTTTTTTTGAAAATATTAGCAAGCTCGGCAACTTTAGCAAAAAAGCTGGATAACCTTTTTATACATCCATGGCATGAGTATTATAAAACTTTACTATATTTGCCCAAATCTGATTCATTGAAAGCCACATAACGGCTTTTCATCGTAAAAAACACTATACTATGGATAGAACCAACGTTATTGGAGAAAAAGTAAAAAGCCTTAGAACAGCAAAAGAAATAAGTCTGGAAGAACTGGCAGACCGTACAGGACTTGCCGTAGAACAAATCACACGTATCGAGGAAAATATTGACATTCCTTCGCTCGCTCCGCTTGTAAAGCTGGCGCGTGCACTGGGAGTACGTCTGGGCACTTTCCTCGACGACTAGCCTGATGAAGCGGGTCCTGTAGTATGCCGACGCGGAGATGCTGACGATACCATCAGCTTCTCTAACAATGCACTCGATGCGCGTCAGCACTTACATTATCATTCACTGTCGCGCAGCAAGACCGACCGACACATGGAACCGTTTATCGTCGACATCGATGCAAACGGAAATAATGAATTCCATCTGTCTGCTCACGAGGGAGAAGAGTTTATCATGGTACTGAAAGGCACACTGGAAATCAATTATGGTAAATACACGTATCTGCTGGAAGAAGGTGATACGATTTATTACGATTCCATCGTACCTCATCATGTACATGCTTTCGAAGGACAGGAAGCTCGTATCCTGGCTGTAATCTATACTCCTATTTAAACCGCTACCTATTATGATACAATTATCGGAAAGAACACTGGGTGACTGGCTGGAGCACTGGGCCAAGGAAACACCCGATAAAGAGTATATCGTATACTCCGACCGTAACCTGCGGTTTACATGGAGTCAGTTCAACCGACGTGTGGACAATATGGCTAAGGGATTGCTTGCCATCGGTATCACACACGGCACACACGTGGGTATATGGGCGAGAAACGTACCCGACTGGCTGACGTTTCTTTATGCCTGTGCCAAAATTGGTGCTGTAGCAGTTACGGTTAACACAAACTACAAACAGGCTGAGCTGGAGTACTTGTGCGAAAACTCGGACATGCATACGCTATGTATCGTCGATGGGGAAAAGGACAGCAGTTTTGTAGATATGACTTACCGGATGCTTCCCGAGCTGAAGACTTTCGAACGCGGGCACATGAAGAGTAAACGGTTCCCGCACATGCGCAATGTCATCTACATCGGACAGGAAAAATACCGTGGCATGTACAACACAGCCGAAATCCTTCTGTTGGGAAACAACATAGACGATACCGTACTCGACGAAGCAAAGAAAAAAGTCAATTGCCACGATACGGTAAACATGCAATATACTTCAGGTACAACGGGATTCCCGAAAGGAGTAATGCTTACGCATTATAACATAGCCAACAACGGATTTCTTACGGGAGAACACATGAAGTTCACTTCCGCCGACAAGCTTTGTGTATGTGTACCGTTATTCCACTGCTTTGGTGTGGTACTTGCTACGATGAACTGTCTTACACATGGTTGTACACAAGTTATGACGGAACGTTTCGATCCGTTGCTGGTACTGGCTTCCATTCACAAGGAACGCTGTACGGCACTTTACGGAGTACCTACCATGTTTATAGCGGAACTCAACCACCCGATGTTCGACATGTTCGACCTTTCATGCCTGCGTACAGGTATTATGGCTGGTTCTCTCTGCCCGGTAGAACTGATGAAACAGGTGGAAGAGAAAATGTTCATGAAGGTAACCAGTGTATACGGACTGACAGAAGCTTCTCCGGGTATGACACACAGCCGTATCGACGATCCGCAGGAGGTGCGTTTTACTACAGTCGGTCATGATTTTGAATTTACGGAAGTGAAGGTTATCGACCCAGAAACAGGAGAGGAATGTCCTCCAGGCGTACAAGGGGAAATGTGTAACCGCGGATATAATACCATGAAAGGATATTATAGGAATCCGGAAGCTACTGCGGAAGTGATAGACAAAAACGGTTTCCTGCATTCGGGCGACTTGGGTATCAAGGACGAAAACGGCAACTATCGCATTACGGGACGTATCAAAGACATGATTATCCGTGGAGGAGAAAACATTTATCCGCGCGAAATAGAAGAGTTCCTTTATCAGATGCCTGGCATAAAGGATGTTCAGGTAGCGGGTGTACCGTCGAAGAAATACGGTGAAGCTGTAGGTGCATTCATCATTCTGCACGAAGGATGCACAATGAACGAATATGATGTACGTGAGTTTTGCGAAGGAAAGATAGCCCGATACAAGATTCCGAAATACATTTTCTTTGTAAAGGAATTCCCGATGACAGGAAGTGGCAAAATCCAGAAGTTCAAACTGAAAGATTTAAGCCTGGAACTTTGCAAGCAACAAGGTATAGAAATTATCTGATACACAGGTATCAATAAAAAGATCGCACCCGTATTCCTAAGTCGAGAAATCAGAATATCGGGTGCTTTCTTAGAAAGACAAGTATTATTAATGAAATATTAATTCAGATCACTTCACTATTTTTACCAAGATAGTTTTTCCATCAGGTTCTCCCTTGGTATTATAGCTTTCTGATTTTACCAGTCCGATACCTTCGGCATACCATTCTGTTACACGTACGGTTTCGGTCTTCAGAACGATTTTTGTACGCTTCAGGTATGAAATCTTAATACAATCAAACTTACCGGCAGTCGTACTGACTTTCTCTTCACCCATATAAGCTGCACCAGATATATTTATCTCATTCTTCAGCATATTGAAGATCAGCGAATAAGTACGGTCTGGAATCGACTCGCCTGCACTGGCGTGCTTTTTGATAGTAAATGAATTATCACCTTTCAGTTTCAGCTCTTCAGCCATAGCCTGACGGGCCTTCGAATCGTATTTGGCAGGATCTGAATCAGATTTTATATAAGGACCATACATCAAATCTTCCTGGCAGGTAGTAACATTACCATCGTAATTCCAGTTATAAAGTGTATAGCTGGTATTATTCTTGGTCTTATTAGTTACTATTTTGGCAAGATACTGAGCACTTTCTCCTGAAGCATTCTTTACGACATTGTATACCGTAACCGTTTCGTTCGACAGGCTTTGTCCTGCCTCATCATAATTTACATAATGTAATTCCGTACCCTGAGTAGTACAGAAGTATTGTGCCTGCATGGTATGACATGCCAGCAGAGCAACAATGACCAACAGCATTTTTTTCATAACTTATCTTTTTTATTTCACTGTATTATTCGGTTGCAAACATACTAATTTCTTTTCAGCAAACATATCCATTAAGTTAATTTTCTCGTTATCTTTGCAACACATTAACATAAAAGAGATAAAATTATGGGCTTATTATCATCCTTGTTCGGTGGAGGAAAGCCGAACGAAGACCAACAGGCAAAACAGGAAAAGAAAAATTTCGAGATTCTGAAATATGATGGTATCCGCGCACGCAATATGCGCCAGCTTCCCTATGCTATAAAATGTTTTGAGCAGGCAATAGCGCTGAATGATGAACCTGAAACGCTGCAACTGCTTGCCAATGCGTATATAGAAGCCGGACGTACAGACGATGCCCGTATTACACTAGACCGCCTGGTTGATAAAACGCCCGACAATATACAGGCTCTGCTTGCTCTGGCAAGTATCTGTTATATGCAAGAAGATTATGAAAGTATGGATGATGCTTGTCAGAAAGCTATAAAGCTTGACGAAACCAGTGCTCCGGCTTACTATCTTGCAGCAAAGGCTGCACGAGGCATGAAAAATGACCTGCAGGCTATTGTGATGCTGACCAAGGCCATCATGCAAAACGAAGAATATAAAGAGGCTTATCTGCTTCGTGCCGAAGTCCTCTGGGATATGCGTCAGGCTAAAGATGCCATGAGCGATCTGAATAAAGTTCTTTCAGTTTCACCTGATGAAGAGGATGCTTTACTACTTAAAGGAAGAATACACGCAGCACTTGGTCAGGTAGAAGAAGCTCAATCATGTTTCAACCAGGTATTGGAAGTAAATCCGTTCAACGAAAAAGCCTATTTGCTTAAAGGTGAAATGTTAATGGAACAGAAAGAATTCGACCAGGCTATAGAGTTCTATACAGAAGCCATCGAACTAATGCCTCAAAACGCAGTGCTCTATCAGGAAAGAGGACGCATCCGACTGTTAAAAGGTGATAAGGAAGGTTCCATAGAAGATATGAAAAAAGCTATTGAGCTAAATCCGGACAACGAGAAGCTGATTACCGGAAATTATGATAACCTCAAGCAAAACTCTGCTCCGGGAATTTATTAATATGCTACTTTTTAAATAAGACAAAGGGAAAACGTCAACAAAATTGATAAAACTGCAATTGTCAATTGCCTCAATATAGAAGAATATAATCCACTGATTTATTTAAGAAGTCTGGAATTATAATATTTTCAAACGAAAAAGAGTCGTATCAAACTACATGATAAAAAGTTTGATACGACTCTTTAGTTCATAAGAACGAAATTTTCTATTAAAAATTCACATTTCTTAAAAATGTTTTTTTTATATAGCTTTCATATCTATAATTACAACTCATCATAAGCCTCTTTCAACTGCTTCATTGCCTGTTCAAGTACAGAACGCGGACATCCGACATTCATTCTCATAAATCCCGTACCCTCTTTTCCAAAAGTCGTACCACTGTTCAGAGCTAAATGCGCATGAGATACAAAAAAATCTTCAAGCTGCTGCTGTGGCAGATTCAACTCCCGACAGTCAAGCCATACCAGATACGAAGCCATCGGAAGCATTGCCTTAATCTTAGGCATATAAGTTTTCAGGTAATGATCCAAATAATCAATATTACCTTGTATATAAGCCAGACATTGTTCCAGCCACTCTGTTCCATTAGAATATGCAGCCTCTACTGCCGGAAAGGCAAAAACATGACCTCCGCCAAACTCACAGCTTTCCATATAAGTAGTAAACCGTTTGTGGAGTCCCTCATTATAGATAATAGCATGCGAAGCAGCTACTCCTGGCATATTAAATGCCTTACTAGGAGCCATGAACGTAACGGAATTATTCTTTGCACGCTCGGAAATCATGGCAAAAGGAACATGATGACGAGGTGGCAACGTCAGATCGGCATGAATTTCATCCGAAAAGACAATCACATTATCTTCAGCACATATGTCTGCAATCGCCTTCAGCTCATCGTGTGTCCAGACCACACCGCCCGGATTGTGAGGATTACATAATATAAACACACGTACCCCTTTTATCTCTTTGCGGAACAAATCCAAGTCCATGCGATACGTTCCATTTTCCAGTATCAACGGACACTCTACCACTCTTCGGTCATTACGAGTTACCAGCCACGAAAAAGGATGATAAACAGGAGGCATAATCATTATTTTATCTCCCGGATGAGTAAAGGCATTGATTGCCATTCCCAACCCCGGCACAATGCCCGGCACGTAAGTAATCTGTTCTTTTCTTACCTTCATACCATAACGGGAATCTACCCAGTTGATAACGGCCTGATAATAGCTATCAGGTTTGCAGGTATAGCCCAGCACAGGATGCTCACAACGCTTGCGGATTGCATCAATCACAAACGGTGGAGTTGCAAAATCCATATCGGCTACCCACATCGGAATAAGATCGTCCCTACCCCATATACTCTTCATTCCTTCAACTTTTTCAGCACCCGTTCCCCGACGGTCTATCAGTTCATCAAAATTATAATTCATGGTGATATTATGTTTTAATTAGCGAGTTTGTTCTAACACAAATTTAATCGAATATGTCGTGTAAAGAAAATATTTAAAGAAAAAGTTCATAAAACTATTGTTTTTTCAAGAAAAGTATTACATTTGCAACCGTAATGATAACAAAATAACAGAACAAAAATGAAAACATTTGCGACATACTTCTTCTTTTACTTTTTTTACTTTTACTTTAGCAATGAAGTGAAGCGGGAGTTCGCATATGTACGATAAACCAATGAATAAGTAAAAACAATATAACGAAATCCCGCTTCTGGAAAGAAACGGGATTTTTTATTTTAAACCAAGAGCAAATGAAAAAGATAGCAATACAAGGTGTTCCGGGCTCATACCACGACATTGCCGCCCACAAATATTTCAAGGATGAAGAAATAGAGTTAATCTGTTGCAATACATTCGAAGAAGTATTCGAGAACATGCGCAAGGACAGCAATGTAATCGGAACAGTTGCCATAGAAAATACAATTGCCGGAAGCCTGCTTCATAACTACGAATTACTCCGCGAAAGTGGAGCTACTATCATCGGAGAACACAAGCTTCGTATCAGCCACAACATCATGTGTCTGCCCGATGAAAGCTGGGAGGACCTGACAGAAGTAAACTCTCATCCGGTAGCCCTGGCACAATGCCGCGAATTTCTCCAGCACCATCAGGAACTGAAAGTTGTAGAAACCGATGATACTGCCGGAAGTGCCAAAAACATCCACGAAAAACAACTGAAAGGACATGCAGCCATCTGCTCCAAATATGCAGCAAGCATGTATGGAATGAAAATACTTCAGGAAGGAATTGAAACCAACAAACACAATTTTACACGCTTTCTTATAGTATGCGACCCGTGGATTGCCGACGACCTGAAAGACCGTTCGAAGGTAAACAAGGCAAACATCGTTTTCTCACTTCCACACAATGAAGGAAGTCTTTCGAAAGTTCTTTCCATTTTTTCATTCTACAACATAAACCTGACTAAGATACAATCATTGCCCATCATCGGACGCGAATGGGAATATATGTTCTACGTAGACGTGATGTTCAATGATTACCTGAGATATAAACAATCTATCGATGCGGTAACCCCGCTCACTAAAGCACTTAAAATTTTAGGAGAATATGCAGAAGGAGAATCAACATTATAATATACAGCCCGCCGACAGACTGGCTAGTGTCAGCGAATATTATTTCAGCCGTAAACTGAAAGAAGTGGCAAAGATGAACGCCGAAGGTAAGGATGTCATCAGCCTGGGTATAGGAAGTCCGGACATGCCGCCATCGGAAGAAACCATCAATGTATTATGCGAAAATGCCCGCAAGGCAGATGCACACGGCTACCAGCCCACAGTAGGTATACCTGAACTGCGCAAGGCGATGGCCGACTGGTACAAACGCTGGTACAATGTCGATCTTGATCCTGCTACGGAAATACAGCCGCTCATCGGATCAAAGGAAGGTATCCTGCATGTCACACTGGCTCTCGTCAATCCGGGAGATCAGGTTCTGGTTCCTAATCCGGGATATCCTACCTACACTTCACTAAATAAAATATTAGGAAGTGAGATCGTCAATTATAACCTGAGGGAAGACAATCACTGGCAACCCGATTTTGATGAACTGGAGAAAATGGATTTGAGCCGTGTGAAAATTATGTGGACCAACTACCCCAACATGCCGACAGGAGCAAATGCCACCATGGAGTTGTACGAAAAGCTGGTCGACTTTGCCCGCCGCCACAACATCGTCATTGTAAACGACAACCCATACAGCTTCATTCTGAACCATAAGCCTATCAGTATCCTCAATGTTCCGGGAGCCAAAGAATGCTGTATCGAGTTCAACTCCATGAGTAAGAGCCACAACATGCCGGGCTGGCGTGTAGGTATGCTTGCCACCAACGCGACTTTTGTACAGTGGATTCTGAAAATAAAAAGTAATATCGATTCGGGAACTTTCCGTCCCATGCAGCTCGCTGCCGCACAGGCATACCGCAACAGTGCAGAATGGCACGAAGAAGCAAACATCAACGTATACAGCCGCCGTCGTAAACTGGCGGAGGAAATCATGACTACACTGGGATGTACATTCGATTCTGATCAGGTAGGTATGTTCCTTTGGGGAAAAATTCCTGAGAGCTATACTGATGTAGAAGACCTGACAGAGAAAGTATTACACGAAGCACGGGTATTTATTACTCCGGGATTTATCTTCGGAAGCAACGGAAAACGGTATATCCGCATTTCTCTCTGTGCCAAGGAAGGAAAACTGGCTGAAGCCCTTAAACGCATCAAAGCAATTTTCTAAAGAATAATAAATTAAAAAGACAAGATAATATGGAACTAAATTTGCAACCCATCGAACTGGAAGGTGTATCAAAAGAACACCCTCTTATCATAGCAGGTCCTTGTAGTGCCGAAACAGAAGAGCAAGTTATCTCAACTGCTACCCAACTGGCCAATAAAGGTATCAAGATTTTCCGTGCCGGAATATGGAAACCACGTACCAAACCCGGAGGTTTCGAAGGTATCGGTGTGGATGGTCTTGCATGGATGAAACGAGTTAAACAAGAAACAGGCATGTACGTAGCAACCGAGGTTGCAACGGCAAAGCACGTATACGAATGTCTGAAAGCAGGTATCGACATCTTGTGGATTGGAGCACGTACCACTGCCAATCCGTTTGCCGTACAGGAAATAGCTGACGCACTGAAAGGAGTAGATATTCCTGTTTACGTAAAGAACCCTGTCAATCCGGATCTGGAATTATGGATCGGAGCTTTGGAACGCATCAACAACGCAGGATTGAAGCGTCTGGGAGCTATCCACCGCGGATTCTCGTCATACGATAAAAAGATTTACCGTAACTTGCCACAGTGGCATATTCCAATCGAACTGCGCCGCCGTATTCCTAACCTGCCTATCTTGTGCGACCCAAGCCATATCGGTGGAAAGCGTGAACTCATTGCACCGCTCTGCCAGCAGGCAATGGACCTGGGACTGGATGGATTGATTGTTGAATCTCACTGCAATCCGGATTGTGCATGGAGTGATGCGGCACAGCAAATTACTCCAGATGTACTCGACTACATCCTGAATCTGCTGGTTATTCGTAAAGGGCATCAGTCAACAGAAAGCTTGCACGAACTTCGTCTGCAAATCGATGCGTGCGACAACGAACTGATGGAAATCTTAGCCAAACGTATGCGTGTATGCCGTGAAATAGGTACATTCAAGAAAGAGCATAACATGACTGTCCTTCAGACCGGACGTTACAACGAGATACTCGACAAGCGTGGTGCGCAAGGTACATTATGCGGAATGGATGCCGATTTTGTCAAACAAGTATTCGAAGCTATCCACGAAGAAAGCGTACGCCAGCAATTGGAAATCATTAATAAGTAAGTAAATAACAGACTTTTATAAGAATCTATGAGAATATTAATTTTGGGAGCCGGAAAAATGGGTTCCTTCTTTACCGATGTATTGAGTTTCGACCACGAAGTGGCAGTATTCGATGTGAACCCAAAGAAACTGCGCTTTATGTACAACTGCTGTCGGTTTACCAATACTCAAGAAATAGAAGAATTCAAACCCGAACTGGTTATTAATGCAGCAACGGTAAAATATACTCTTGATGCATTCAATCAGGTTTTGCCCATTCTCCCGAAAGATTGTATCATAAGCGATATAGCTTCTGTAAAAACCGGACTGAAAGAATTTTACGAAAATTGTGGATTCCGCTATGTATCTACTCACCCGATGTTTGGTCCTACGTTTGCCAACCTTGACAAGCTAAGTACGGAGAATGCCATCATCATCAAGGAAGGCGACCATCTGGGAAAAATTTTCTTCAAAGATCTGTATCAAAGACTGGGACTTAACATCTTCGAATATACATTCGAGGAACACGATGAAACAGTAGCTTACTCGCTGTCTATCCCCTTTGTTTCTACGTTTGCCTTCGCTGCGGTAATGAAACATCAGGATGCTCCGGGAACAACATTCAAACGGCATATGGCAATAGCCAAAGGAGTGATGGGCGAAGATGATTTTCTGTTGCAGGAAATCTTGTTCAACCCACGTACTCCGGCACATGTAGAAGGTATTCGTACAGAACTCAACGAGCTGTTGGATATCATCAACAAAAAAGATGCTGAAAGAATGCGTGCCTATCTTACAAAGATTCGCGAGCATATCAAATAATATAGATGATTTCCAAACGGAAACATGGGATGACTTTACTTACAGTTTATAAGTTGACATTCTAAAAGTCCCTCTGTTTTCAGCCTGATATTGCAACAAATTAAGGCTGAAAACAGAGGGACTTTTCTTTTAAGGTTTCGATTTATCAGATTTTCCAGGCCTAAACCTTACGTTTACAACGACCTGTTTTCTTCATAAAATCAATACCAGCTTTCACAAAAAACATCAGCATATTATCAGCAATTCTTCCTGATATTTTTTTTAAATTTGTACAAAAAAGCAGATAAACATCAGCTAGATTTAAAACAAAGAAATACGGAAACAGCTGCACAATCCATAAAAAAAGCGGTCAGACCATTTGTCACAGCCCGACCGCTCTATACTTAGAAAGAATTTAATACGCTATCAGAAGCGATAACCCACAGTTATCATAAAAGCCAGGTTTTTATTATTTTCCTGTGTCAGGCTTTTCTTAAACATGTTAGTAAAACCATACTGACCTGTCAGATTCAGCAAATATTTATATCCCAGTTCAAAACCTACTCCATACTGCAAACCTACAGCACAACGGTTCATCAATGCTTCGTCAGCTCCGTCTATCTTCTTAAACAGTTTAGTTCCAACTTCAGCACCTCCTGATTCCACAGTCGCTTTTCCGCCCAAACCAAATCCTACATAAGGACCGGCATTTACAACAAACGTATTACCTTCGCTGATGGGTAATTTTATAGCAGCCAATAAAGGAATATCCAGATAAACAGGATTAATTTTCGCATCAACACCTTTCTCAGATCCTTTACAACCTTTGCTTGTAAAATTCAAACCGGTCTGGAAGGCCCACATATCAGTAATGGCATAATCCATTCCTACTCCTACCGAATAGCCAATCTTCAAGTCTGCATCACTATTGGTGATGTTTGCCATAGACATACCTGCATGTACATCAAATTTCGCCTGAGAAAAACCGGCAAGTGTACACAATCCTAAAACAACAGTTAATAATAACTTCTTCATAACTGATATTGTTTTTATAAGGTTCTCGTCCCCAAAGAATCTTCGTTTTTGCTTCCGAAGTGTAGGGACTGCTCTTTACAGGCACACTTCTGTTTGTTTTGTATCTATTAGCAAAGATAATCAATTCTTTCAATATAACAAATTTAAAGGAGAAGAACACAATATTGAACCACGGCTCTTTCATTTAAAACAACCTCTATAATCCTTGTTATTCTCCGAAAAACCATTATTTTTGCGCACAGCGATGCAGGAAGCACCGCTTCCGGTGTTTCTTTTTATCGTTCATATAAAATTATTTTTGTAGGCGGAAATCAAATGCGACAGAGGTCGTTTTTTGATTTCCGCCTTAATTTTCGCTATGCGAAAATAAGATTTATTTTGCTGATATGCAACATTTTGCATATCTAATATATAAAAAAGAAACATGCATTCTGCCGTCGTGGCAGCATAATGAAACATCTGAAAGAATTTGTGAAATCAGTGCCGGATTACCGCAGGACAGACAAGGGAAACTACAAATACAAGCTGGAAGATATTCTTCTCCTTGTAATACTCGGACGGCTGGGCAAGTGTATGACAAGACCGGATATAATCAGATTCGGCGAGCGTAATCTGAAACGCTTCCGCTCTTTAGGAATTTTGTTGGACGGTGTGCCTTCTGAACCTACGCTCTGCCGTATATTCAAACATATTGATGATGAAGCCATGTCTGAGCGGATGTCTGAATTTACCTCCACCTTCCATGATGAGCTTGTCGGTTGTGCCGGAGACATCCTCTGTATTGACGGCAAGGCAATGAGAGGGACGGTACTTGAAAACGGACGCACCCCCGACATCGTATCCGCCTATTCCCTTGAAGGAGGTTTCACCCTTGCCACGGACATGTGTGAAGAAAAAAGCAACGAGATAACTTCCGTACCCAAACTGTTGGACAAGGTGGATGTGTCAGGATGCATAGTTACGGCAGACGCCATGTCCTTCCAGAAAGCCATCATAGATAAAATCCGGGAAAAAGGCGGTGATTTCCTTATCGAGCTGAAGGCAAACCAGAGAACTCTGCGATATGGGGTTGAGGACAATGTCGAACTTGCAGAGCCTGTGGATGTATATTCGGAAGGCCCTTTTCTTGAACATGGCAGAATAGAGACCAGAGTATGCCGTATCTTTCGTGGAAATGACCTGATTACGGACAGGAAAAAGTGGAATGGAAATCTGACGGTTGTCGAAATACGGACTGCAACGGAGAGAAAATCTGATGGTCAGAAATCTTCCGAGAGGAGGTTCTATGTCTCCAGTTTTCACGGAAGTGCCAGGCGGCTGAGTACAATAGCCAGAATGCATTGGGCAATAGAAAGCATGCACTGGGACCTTGACCGCAACCTGAGGCAGGACTTCATCAGGCGGAATAGTGCAAGGTCCGCCAGAAACCTTGACACGATACAGAGGATAGTACTGGCAATACTTTCTATATGGAAAGGTAAAAGGAAAAAGCTCTCCGACAAGGCTAAGGGAACGGCCGAACTTATTAGAGAACTTTCTTTGGACTTTACCGCAATGATACATATGCTGGATCAAAAATGAGATAATTTGTAATTTCAGAGGATTCGTAACGTTTTGGGTATCAATCATAACAAAATCCCTACTTCCCATAAGAAGTGGGTGGGGGAATTATGTGCCTTTATCTAAGCTTAAATGAAAGAGCCGTGATATTGAACACATCAGTCTGTTCATAAAAAAATCCGTCCGGATTCCTCCGAACGGATTTCTTAACTTAATAAATATTTTACAACTTAATTTTTTTCTTAACAGCCTTCGATTCATTATGCAGACGGTCGAGTGCAGTCACTACATAGCGGTACTTAGTCTTTCCGTTTTCATAAGGAAGTTTATAGAAAGTATTAGTAGTGATTTCAACAATATGAGAAGGATCATTCAGATTAACCTTTTCATCGTTATTGAAGCGATATACTACATAACGCACAGCCTTGTCCATTTCATCTTTCGCCTTAGGAGCTGTCCAGAACAAAATATATCCGTCGGCAGTCCACACCGGTTTCAGTTTTTTCACTTTACCCGGAGCCTCTTTATCGATAAAAGGAGAAGCCGGAATCAAAGCTGGATATTTGTGGTAGACATTTGCCAGAACCTCACGATAGTTGCCTTTATTTTCTACCACTGCAGCAGCATACCACTGACAGCTTCCCTGTACGGTTGGAAGCATACGCTGCAAGTTATATTTGGCAAGCATCTGGTGCTGTCCCGGATTTTTCAGATCTGGCTTTGTTACAGTACGAACTACGTCTTGTCCGATAAACAGTGGACGTGCGGCAGAATGACGCGCCCACCAGCGGATCAGTTTATCATAATCTGCTGCCGGATGACCGATTTCCCAATAGATCTGAGGGATATTATAATCTACCCAGCCATTGTTGACCCAAAGCAGTACATCGGCATACAAGTCATCGTAATTCTGAAGTCCGTTTGTATCGCTGCCATTCGGATCTGATTTTCTGTTACGATAGATACCGAAGGGAGAAACACCAAACTTAACCCATGGCTTACAACTGCGTACAGTTTCGTGAATTTCTTTTATCAAGACATTGACATTATCTCTACGCCAGTCGGCCTTGTTGGTAAATCCGCGACCATAAGCAGCAAAGCTGATGTTGTCTGGAAATTCTTCTTCCGGATTCGGATACGGATAAAAATAATCATCCATGTGAATAGCGTCAATATCGTAACGAGAAACGATATCTCTTACAATCTTGCAGATATAAGCTCTCGATTCAGGATATCCGGGATCGAAATACAGCTGTCCGCCGTAACGTACAAACAAATTAGGGTATTTATTATAAGGATGCATAGGCGACAATGCCGTAGTTCCCTTGGTCTGTGCACGATAAGGATTTATCCATGCATGAAGTTCCATGCCACGCTTATGACATTCTTCCACCATGAAACGAAGTGGATCCCAGCCTGGCTGAGGAGCTTTTCCCTGCAATCCGGTAAGGAAACGGCTCCAGGGTTCATAGGTCGACGCATAAAGAGCATCACATTCGGCACGAACCTGAAATATAATCGCATTGATACCCGCACCTTTCAGGTTATCCAACTGACGGATCAGAGTCGCTTTCATCTGTTCTGTGGGCATACCTTGAAACTGACCGTTCACACATTGTATCCACG
Source organism: Phocaeicola coprocola DSM 17136 (assembly GCF_000154845.1). Taxonomy (GTDB): domain Bacteria; phylum Bacteroidota; class Bacteroidia; order Bacteroidales; family Bacteroidaceae; genus Phocaeicola; species Phocaeicola coprocola. The sequence continues at coordinate 79,503 of NZ_DS981509.1, forward strand.
CACCGCGGAATTCACGCTTTGGATGCATTGTCTGTGCCTTAACACTTCCGGCAACAAATAAAAGCATTGCCAGCCAAATCAATAAAACTTTTGATTTCATATTTTTTATACATTATAATCGAGAGGGCAAAGATAAGGAAAAAATAATCAATAACTTACTTTTTCCTCGAATCGATAAAAGAATAAAGCAATGAGGACCTGTTTTACACATGTGAAAGCAATAAGCAGAGTTTTTTCCAAAATTGAAGCTATTAACACTCCTTATTTATCTTTTGTTTCACGATATGCATAAAATTCACTATTTTTGTCTATCAAAAACCAAACGAATCCAAGCATGTCTGACAGTAAATATATATCTATAAAAGGCGCGAAGGTAAACAACCTGAAAAATATAGACGTTGATATTCCACGTAATAAACTAGTAGTCATTACGGGGTTGTCCGGTTCCGGAAAATCCTCACTGGCATTCGACACATTGTATGCCGAAGGACAGCGTCGCTATGTGGAAAGCCTTTCATCGTATGCACGCCAGTTCCTGGGACGAATGAGCAAACCTGAATGTGATTTCATCAAAGGTATTCCTCCTGCCATTGCTATCGAACAGAAAGTAATCAGCCGGAATCCGCGTTCTACCGTAGGTACATCGACTGAGATATACGAATATCTGCGTCTGCTGTTTGCACGTGTCGGCAAAACTTATTCGCCGATAAGCGGTCAGCTTGTAAAAAAAGACAGCCCCGAAGATATTGTAAACTGCATGCTCTCATATCCGAAAGGTACACGCTATACGGTACAGACTCCTATCATTCCCCGAGAAGGACGCAGTGAAGCCGAACAGATAGAAATGGATATGAAACAAGGATTCACCCGTCTGGAAGTAAACGGTGAAATGGTTCGTATGGAGGATTATCAATATAATCCTGCCGATACGATATACCTGCTGGTGGACCGTATGAGCTGCGATGATACAAAAGATGCAATCAGCCGCTTGACCGATTCAGCAGAAACAGCTATGTACGAGGGTGACGGAGCTTGTCTGCTGCGCTTTTACCTGCCCGACGGAAGTACCAAACTACATGCCTTCAGTACAAAATTCGAGGCAGACGGTATTAAGTTTGAAGAGCCCAGCGACCAGATGTTTTCGTTCAACTCTCCTATCGGCGCATGCCCTACGTGTGAAGGTTTCGGAAAGATTATCGGTATAGACGAGCATCTTGTCGTACCCAACCGTGCATTGAGTGTTTACGACGGTGCTGTGATGTGCTGGAGAGGAGAAAAAATGAGCGAATGGCTCACCGAATTCCTGCGCGAAGCTCCGGCGCACGATTTTCCTATATTCGAGCCTTACTATAACCTGACTCAGGCACAGAAGGATTATTTATGGCACGGACCGCGTGACAAAGTCTGCATCGATTCGTTCTTCAAGATGCTGGAAGAAAATCAGTATAAGATACAGTACCGCGTAATGTTAGCCCGTTACCGTGGTAAGACAACTTGTCCGGAGTGTCATGGCAGCCGTTTGAAGAAAGAAGCGCTTTATGTCAAAGTGGGAGGACGCACCATTGCAGAACTGGTAGAGATGCCGGTTTATCAGTTGAAAGAATTTTTCCGTACCTTGCAGCTCGACGAACATGACAAGATGATAGCCCAACGCTTGCTGAATGAAATCAATAACCGATTGACCTTCCTGCTCGACGTCGAACTTGGATATCTTACATTAAACCGACTCAGCAACTCACTTTCCGGGGGAGAAAGTCAGCGAATCAATCTGGCAACCTCACTGGGAAGCAGTCTGGTAGGTTCACTTTATGTTTTGGACGAACCTAGTATCGGACTTCACAGCCGAGATACAGACAAGCTTATCAAAGTACTCCGCCAGTTGCAACAGCTGGGCAATACGGTTGTAGTGGTAGAGCATGATGAAGAAATCATCCGTGCTGCCGACTATATTATAGATATCGGCCCTAAAGCCGGACGTCTGGGAGGAGAAATTGTTTATGAAGGAGATATGAAAGACCTGCATCCCGGAAGCAACAGCTATACTGTAAAATATCTGCTGGGAGAAGAAATCATCGAACGACCACAAACACATCGTTCGTGGAATAATTATATAGAAATAAAAGGAGCCAGAGAAAACAACCTGAAGGGAATCGATGTACGCTTTCCGCTTAACGTAATGACGGTAGTGACCGGAGTAAGTGGTTCAGGAAAAAGTACGTTAGTGCGCGACATCTTTTATAAGGCACTGAAGCGTGAGTATAGTGAAGGCAGCGACCGTCCGGGAGAATTTATTTCACTGGAAGGTGATATCCAGATGATGAAGGACATAGAGTTTGTCGACCAAAACCCGATAGGCAAATCTTCACGCAGTAATCCTGTCACCTACATCAAGGCATACGACGAAATAAGAAAACTGTTTGCCGACCAGCCTTTGGCCAAACAAATGGGGTACTCGGCAGGGTATTTCTCGTTCAATACCGAAGGAGGACGTTGTGAAGAATGTAAAGGAGAAGGTACTGTAACGGTAGAAATGCAATTCATGGCCGATCTGGTACTGGAATGTGAATCATGTCATGGAAAACGTTTTAAGAGTGATACCCTGGAAGTACGTTACGAAGGGAAAAACATCTATGACATACTGGAAATGACAGTCAACCAGGCTATCGAATTTTTCGATGAACACAAGCAGAAGAAAATAGTAAAAAAACTGCTGCCGCTACAAGAAGTTGGACTCGGATATATCAAGCTGGGACAATCATCCTCTACCCTTTCGGGAGGAGAAAACCAGCGTGTCAAACTGGCATACTTCCTGAGTATCGAAAAATCTCAGCCAACTATTTTTGTATTCGACGAACCGACAACAGGATTACATTTCCACGACATAAAGAAACTGCTAGAGGCATTCAACTCGTTAATAGCACGAGGACATACGGTTGTCATAATCGAACATAACATGGACGTTATCAAATGCGCCGATTATGTCATAGACCTCGGTCCGGAAGGTGGAGATATGGGCGGTAATCTCGTAGTATGCGGCACCCCCGAAGAAGTAGCTCATTGCGGAGCATCATATACAGGACAGTATCTGTTAGAAAAGATACAAATTTAGCCCATACACATACAAAAAAGAAAGTATATAGAGTAATTTTGATGTTTTTTTGTTAAGGTGCAGTAAACAATATTCCTCACTATATTGTTTAATTATTTATTTTAATCAAAAAAAGAGAGATTTTCATTAGTGTCCCGTTAAAATCGGGACGAATTAAATATTAATCAAACAACCCCGGGAAAAGGGGATTTAATTGCTCTTTGACATCATTGAAATTAGTCTTATTGAACAACTCTTGTAAAGGTGTTTTATCCGTTAATGAAATGCTCAAAATCTGTAGGACCTCATAGGTCGAACGGCTTAAGTGCAAATCATGTTGGATAATAGCTACCAAACAATAAGTGATAATAGCCACACTTATCTGAATACGGACTGCGTTTTCTGTGGTGCCCCAGAACCTTTTGATTTTAAGGTGCTGCTTCAACCATTTGAAGAACAGTTCTACAAGCCATCTCTTTTTATAGAGATTAGCTACATCAAGTGCAGATATATGTTTGGCATTTGTCAGGAAGGTAAATTCACGATCATCTTCTTCATCATAGAACCTGATAATCCTGAATGATTCCGGATACTTCTTTTCAGAGGTATATCCTGATAATTTCACTTCAGCATCAGATAGTATATTCTTTGGTAGTCTGCGTTTCCATTTGCAGAACTTAAATTTAAGATTCGACTTGGCTCTTACGACAAAGAAAGAGCCAGTAAGATGAATCCGATATAGTTCCTTAAACGAATCATACGCTCTATCAAAAATATAGTATGCATTTGGTTCATAATGAATTGCAGACATTGCTGTTGAGTCATGTTTTGAAGCTGTGGTTACTGTAAAAAAAGCCGGAACCTGAGCCTCAATGTCATAAAGGACATGTGCCTTGACTCCACCTTTTTTACTTCGAAATTTAGCCCAAGGAAATGTTGCCAAACATAACGGAATGGTGGTTGAATCAAAAGCGTACTTCTTTCCTTCGATATCCAGAATATGAGTAGCTCGTTTATCACTGGCTTCTTTCATCATGAAGAATGCAAAATCTTCAAAGATTCTGTAATCCCTATTTTGGTTAGCTGATGCAAGTGTGGTTTTGGCCAAGGGTTCACGACCCAATCCCAAATGATAACACTTGGCTTGATGTGCTTCCAATGCAACAATCAGGTCGCGTAGGCTCTCACGATTGCTTAGCTGTCCGAACATCATAGCAAGAAGCTGGTTCCAGCAAGTGAAATGTTTGACGTAACGATTTCCATCGTATTTGTCCACGATTCTTCTGAATTTATTGTTGTTCAAAAACTCTACCAATTGAGCGAAAACATATTTGTCTTGATTCATTTGAAGCCATTTGATTTGGTTTCAAAGGTACAATTTCAAATCGTCGCGCTTTACAAATAGAGTATAATAAGCTATATTTCAGTTATTTCAAAGAACTATTTATCCACTTTTACGGGACAGTAATGAGAGATTTTATGAAAAAAAGTTGTTTTTACTCTGTACTTGCTTCTTCGCCTACATCAGCATAGCGATGGCACAGGTATCGAAGGTGACAGGTGTTGTCATCTCAGAAGAAGACAATCTTCCTATCGTAGGAGCTTCTGTCCTAATAAAAGGGACTAATACAGGAACCGTGACTGATATCGATGGGAAATTTACACTTGGCAACATTCCAGCAAATGCAAAGAAAGTGATAATTTCTTTCATCGGTATGCAAAGTCGCGAATTAGACATTAAACCGGAATTAAATGTAATCCTGAAATCGGATACAGAAGTTCTGGATGAAGTGGTGGTTACCGGTTATGGAGTAACAAAGAAAAGTACATTTACGGGAGCAGCCAATGTAGCAGATTCTACTACACTTGAATCACGCACCGATGCAAACTTCATGAAAGCGCTCGAAGGAAGTATGCCGGGTGTGCAAATGAATAATTCAACAAGTACGCCGGGTGCTCAAGCTAACGTGTATATCCGAGGAGAAAGTTCGGCACAGTTGCATAAGTCCGTGGCAATATAATCATGTTATCCAAAGATTATGGACGCTCTGAACATAAAGAAAGGTAAATCCTGCACACCGCATAGTTGTGCTCTAAAGCCTTTCAACTTAGAGTTAAGAGATTCAGCATGAGCATTGGTTGATCTGTTTGAGCTTGACTTTATTTTTTTTGATTGCCTTGCTGACGGCATTACTGCTTTTCTGGACAGCATTGGAAATAGCTTGCGCTCCCCATGATGCCAGACTGTTTCCAGATGTGGTTGTATTGGTGAGTGTTGATGTATTGCTTAGCGCACCGCTACCCACATCTTTTGTAGTTTCACGGAACTGGCTGCTTGGAACATACAGTCCTTCTAATCCGTCTGTATCATAGAAGGCAAGGTTTACTTTGATAATCTCACCATCTACCATGATGCTTGTAACATTGCCTTTAACACGCTGTGAGCCAAAACCGCTCATAGTTGCATAAAGGTATGATCCTTTGGGAACAACAACTTCATTGATTTCCACATCATCTATTAATCGGAGACGGACTCTTGAGCCGTCAACTGCCTTGATGTTTTCATCTATGATGGCTTTAATTAACTTCTGCTCTTTTTCATTCTCACAGATAGTATTGAAATAGTCGGACGTTACTTTGACTTTCTTGACCACTTCCAGGGGTTCATCGTTATTTTCTTTTTCATCAGACACTTCCAGATTCTTTTCATTCATCTTTGTAAGTGTATCCGTATCAGTCGGCAAATTTGTAGCTTGCAGACCTTGCAATCTGGCTTGGGCAATAGCTCGGTTCAGCTCCTCCATGGCTTCTTGCTCACGTTGTTTACTGATGGTCAAGCGGTCTTCTTCAGAAGTACCGTCGCCTTGTGCGACTTCCTGACCTTTCTGTGCGCTCTCCTGTAGTTGTCTTTGCATCTCAGCGAGTTTCTCGGCTTCCTGTTTCTGAGATTCCAATTGTTTAAGCTCTTCTTCTGAATATTTTGAATCATACTCTTCTTTGTTGTCTCCTTCATTACGGTCAATGTTTCCTAAAGCAGTATAGTCATCTATTTTCCCATATGATTTAAGCATATTGTCATACTTTTTGCCAATACCATCGCCTTTCATGTTGGCATCAGGCAATTCCGGATTCAGATAATCAGTCGTAGTGAGTCCGTTAGGAGTCTCTGCCTTCTCCGTATGAAACAGATCTATGACAAAGTAACCGACAAACAACAGGGGAAAGTAGATGATTATTGGAATCATGTACTTTGGCTGCTTCCAGTTAATTTTCTTCAGTGCGTCCATCATTCTTTATGTTTACGTTGTTATTATTAGATTCGTCATTGACGGTAGAAAGTCCTTCGTGAAGACGGTTGGATTTTTGATTACCCTTGTTGTAATATTTGCGCAATATCAGCTCCTGCCTTTCTGTGGCACTTTGGACGGATTGTTGCCTGTTAAACACAAATGCCATTCTGTAGATATTCAGACATAGACAGATTATGATAAGTCCGAAAACAATGACAAGAAACAGCTTCCTGTGGTTGTTGGCAAAGTTCTGAACCGTTCCGGCAAGCACATCAAGTTTCATCATACGTGCGAACTTGCGACCAGCATTGACTTCATTTTCGTATCTTTGCTTATATTTCGGATCATCTTTATCTGGCATCTTCTCTCCAACAAATAACTTTTTCCATCCCATATTAGTAGTTCATTTTGTTCTTTTGTTCAATATCCTTATTCATAAGTGTCCTCCAGTTTGTTATAAGCAATCCGTGAGGGTTATTGTCAGTTCTTGGTACACGTTTCAGCTGACCTGCAGTGACCAGTTCTCTGGTAAGAATGCTTGTCCGTCGTTCAATACGCTGTTTGCCATAATACATGAACTCCATCTTTTCCTTATCGAATTTTATACTGTCGCAGAATATGCTGAACACAGCACTCGTACCCATAATATTCGAGTAGAATCCTTTTTCCTTCAATGTATTATACTGGGCAAGACCCGTTTCGTCCACTAAATACATGGCTTTGTCCATTGTGTACTTGATATATTTGTCGTCTGGAGCCAGGGTGAAAAACAGATGGTGGACTTTCTTTATATCTTAGCGCAAATGACTGTATTACAATGATTTTGTATAAGTACAAGAAATGAGAGTAACAAACAAGACACATTTTAGGTGATTTATGAGAACTCAAAGGAACTTTACTTTTGGTGTTTGCAATGTTATTCTTGAGAAATTTAGGGGGATATAAGCATTCATTGCCCCTGTTATATGGGGAAATTTTATAAAAAAACGACAAACTGCCGTGTTTTGTCAGTTCTAATTAGTAACTTTGCATAGACCACTAAAAAACATATTGTGCGGTATGGAAAACGATATTCGTGAGTTCTTGTTAGAACCCAAGCCAATTAAGGTTGGTAAATTATGTTTGAAGAATTTCAACCTGAAAATTCCATCGTATCAGAGAGGATATCGATGGACTAAAAAGGAGGTACTACGACTTATTGAGGATGTATTCCTTTATGATGAGAAGAAGGATGGTTCTTTCTATTGTCTTCAACCTCTTGTAGTAAGACATATTGAGAGCAATGGAAAGCATGAATGGAGAGTAATTGACGGACAACAACGGCTCACGACCATCTATCTTATTCTGAAAGCAATCGGTTACGATAGTAAATGTTATTCGCTTGAATACGAGCGAGATAATATACTTAGGAGAATGTGTGATGAGGACTTCGACCCTGAATCTTCATGTGAAATATGGCACCTTTCAATGGCAAAACAGGTTATCGTAGAATGGATAAATCAGAATCTTGATTATAAGGAAATACTTAGGACGAATATACTTGAATATTGCAGATTTATCTTGTATGTGATGAAGGAGGACGAGCGATTGTCAGAAAAGGAGAAAAGCCAAATGGAACATGACCTGTTCAATAATCTTAATTCGGGCAAAATATCCCTTACCGAGAGTGAACTCATCAAGGCTTTGTTTCTCCACAATGTTGGCGAGACTAAAGCAGTAAAAGAAATCAAACAAATCTCAATGTCCGAAGAATTGGACATTATGGAACGCACTTTACGAGAAGATGAAATGTGGTATTTCCTTGCCGGGGATCAAGACAGGCCTTCGAGTTGTATTGACTATCTCTATAAAGTTTGGTATCTGTCAAAGCATGAAGAGATTCCCAAAGATGTAGATTATCCTCTATTTTCTTCTTTGGAAGATTCTATCACAGCCGATACAGAGATGATCAGGAAATGGGAAGAACTCAAAAAATGCTACCATATGATTACAGGATGGTATCGTGATCCGTTGTTATATAATCTCATTGGCTATCTTGAAGGAAGAAAATATCCTAAATATATGCCGCAGGATTATCCTCCGTTCCACGAACATCTGCTTGCGAAATTCTACAAATATGCAACAGGAAACAATGAACAACAGAAGCTGCCTACTCGAAAGGAGTTTATCGGCTATGTTAAACTACAATGCTCGCAATCAATACCGAAAAACTATTTGGAGGCTCGTTTTGATAAAGACAAAAATGAAGTGTTTAATATATTATTGCTCTTGAATATAGCAATGCTTGTCAATAACAAGAGCCCTTTGCTGATACAGGATTGCGGTAAGTCAACAGGAAAGGGAACTGAAACAAAAGTAAGCCGATTCCCATTCCATGTATTTCATACTGTAAATTGGAATGTAGAACACATCTCACCGCAAAACCCCAAAGACAAGTCTAAACTCCTAGAACGTCTTCGAGATTTGAAAATTGAATACCAAGAAAAAAGTCTACCCGATGAGATTGAAAAGCTCTGCAAAATGTTAAATGATTCGAAAAATAATCTTTCAGCCCTTGACAATGATGCAGAATATATCAGTTTGGTCAATAAGTTTGTAGCAGAGGGGGAAGATGTAATGCGTCTCAAAAATCTCACACTCTTGACGGAACATGATAATAAAGGTATAGGTAACAAATTCTATTTTGACAAGCGAAATTGGCTTAACGCATACCAAGCTAATGGAAGTTTCATACCAGCTGCAACAATAAATGTATTTAGTAAATGGCACACCCACTCACCAAATGGATTTGTGTTTTGGGATGAGAATGACCAAGAAGCCTACGAGAAAGCAATAGAAAGAACAATCAACGATTTTGAAAAATTTTGTAAGGACAATGGGACAGAATGATTCAAGAAAAACTCTTCAAGCATTGTTTGAAGAAGAAAAATATGACTATATTTACATTCCACGCATCCAACGTGATTATGCACAAGGAAGAATTGACAAAGAAGCTACTGTAATTCGTGACAATATTCTCGACGATGTGGCCTCTGGCAAGCCATTGTCATGGGGGATTGTTTTCGGTGTCTCTGAGGTGAGAAACATGATAGATGGAACAACCAAGAAATGTTTTATACCTATCGATGGACAGCAACGCCTTACTACGCTGTATCTTCTTTCTCTTTATGGTGAGAAGGTACACGGAATACCGTTCGGCTATTTACAGGGATTCAATTACGAAACACGCAGTGCATCGCGTGACTTCCTGACTGCTATAGCCGAGTATTGGAAAGGTGAGAAAAATGAGACAGTTGACTTAAAGAAGCATATACTCAATCAAGGTTGGTTTTTGAACTATTGGATTCTTGACCCGACAGTCGGTGCAACTCTTAATATGTTAAATGCCATTGACTCCCGTTTCAGAAAAGCCCCAGGCGTATTTCATAATCTTGATAGAATCAGCTTTGAATTCTTGGACCTTAAAAGTCTGGAACTCAATGAAACTCTGTATCTCAAGATGAATTCGCGTGGAAAGAAGTTGTCCCAATTTGACAAGATTAAGTCTGAAATTGATAAAATCCTGCCGGACGATATACAGGATTATGATTCCGAATTTTCGCTTTACGAAAAGGAAGATTCTTATCTGAAAGAACGTCAAGAACGTCATGAATGCCCCACATTTGCGGATAAATGGAGATATTGCTTGGACCGAGAATGGAGCAATCTTTTCTGGGATAGAAAAGCCCATAATTTCGACATTCCATTATTGGCATTTCTTTCTAATTGGCTTATCGCTCGTGCCGGAAAAGAATACCCATATTCAGACAATCTTCTAGGGTTGAACTACGATGATGGGAACTTCTTCTTGCCTTGGAAATATTTTGGGTACCTCTTAGACGCAAACAATGCAAAACGATACCTTGGGGAAATATCATCTTTGTTAAACAGACTTTATCATAATCGAAATAACGGGATAGTAAAAGAATTGATCTCTATTCCAAAATCATATCCTGAACGAGCATTTAAGTTTGGTTTGCTTTCTTACAGTGGTAACGATTATTCTTCCAATGAGTTTGCAGAATGGAAGCGATTCATACGCAACTATTCAGCGAATACGGTAAGTGACAAGGATACGTTCTATGCTTATGTTAATAGAATAAGGGAAGACTTTTCTGAACATTCTACTGAGATTCTTCCTTATTTGGCTTCTCTTAATAAGGAAAAGGTCAATGAGCAAAATATGCAGCTTGCCGAAGAATACTTTAAGGCAACGGTCTTGCTAAATAACGAAGAGTTATCTGGAATTATCCGCCAGGCAGAAGAGCATCCCATACTCAACGGACGTTTGCGACCGCTTCTGATTGATGGTGATAAGTTTAATGAGACTACATTACGCAAAATATGGGACAATTTCCGACATTGGTTTGGCGAAGACGGTAAAGCCTTAGAGTTCAAAGATGGAGATGAAGAATCGCTTAGAAAGCGTTCGGCTTTTGCACGTGCGTTTACAAAGTGTATCGTAAGGCAAAATCAACTGTTCAATGACTGGCGTGTGCTTGATTTTACTGCTGGTACGCTCAAAGATAGGCTCCAACGAGAGAGATTTAATCTTATTTTTCGTACCTGTCTTTTATCAGAATCAGACAATCTTGATGACATTGAGGATTTGCCTTGTGAAAATTCCAATGAAATAGAGTTTATACAGGCCAAAGAAACGCTGCTTCAAGCTGGGATAATTGAAGGAATACTAAAATATGATGTTGGAAATCGTCTAAGGTTCAGATGGTATCACAACTCTTTATGTTTCTACCCTGAAAAAGGAAGAATTTCAGAAGATAGGATTGGAATTGACCGTGTGAATGATAATCCAGGTTGGGATCGTAACCGTAATCAGACACTGAAGTACTTGCAATCCCAATCATATATTATAGATGCGACACCTGTATCAGATGATGAATCTGTTGCTTTGTGGTGGGGAAACGACATCTGCTTCCATCGCTCTGACCATCCTGAGATAACGCTTTGCTGGACTTCTGACTATAACCTTGGAATCATTAACAAAGAATACCAATGGATAAAACGTCGAGTTTTAGTTGAAGGTAAAAATCTTAATTTTATGTTTGGTACCGTCGGAAAGAATGAATCAATAATTGAACGTGAAATCGGCACGTTAATTAAAGAGTATTTACAGGAACAAGAAAATATAAATGAGTAAATTATGGCAGCATCAGAATTATTCAACCGTTATATTTGGCTTGTTGATTTGATTTTTAGCTCAGGTGGGATTACACGAGAGGAAATCAGTAGTAGATGGTCTCGTAGTTCACTTAATTATAATAATGAACCTGAAATTCCTGAGAGGACATTCCATCGCCATAAAGATGCTATTAAGGAACTCTTTGATATTGATATTGTATGTGACCGTTCAGCAGGAAAAGTTTATAAAATAGCCAATAGTGATGACATTAGAAAAGGAGGAGTCAGAACATGGCTTATCAATACGTTTGCGGTAAATAATCTTATAAATGAGAGCCATCAAATAAAGCAACGTATTTTGTTTGAACAGATTCCTTCTGGTCAGCGATTTCTTACGCCTATTATTGAGGCTATGAGAGACAATCACACATTAACAGTTACGTATCAAAGTTTTCATCGAGATCGACCTTCAACTTTTGAGGTGGAACCTTATTGTGTCAAGGTATTCAAACAGCGATGGTATCTTCTTGCGCGAAGTACATATAACGGAGATATTCGTATTTATGGGCTTGATAGAATCCTTTCTATTGAACAGAACGATAATACATTCAACCTCCCAAAAGGATTTGATGCTGAGAGTTACTTTGATGATGTGATTGGTATCATTATTGGATCAGACGATAAGTTAGAGACAATTGAAATAGAAGTTTCAAATGGTCAGCAGAACTATTTTCGCTCGCTTCCACTTCATCACACACAGCAAGAAACATCCAAAGGAGAATACTCATCTACATTTACTTTTTTCTTGCGACCAACTTTCGACTTTATACAGGAACTATTGAGGTACGGGAGTGATGTTGAAGTAATCCGACCACTTGAGCTTCGTAAGCAGTTTGCAAAGATAGCCAAAGATATGAATGAACTTTATAGTGATGATGGTTCTAAAAAGGTGTTATAATGTAACGTTTAGTTAATTGTAGGCGGACAGAATCCCGGTATTAGAGAAAATATCGGGATTTTTTGAAAAAATAATTTATACTGCCGCATAATGGCAGTTTTGTAAACTACCTTTGCATCAACAAAACAATTAAAGCTATTAAGTATGGGACAAATTACAAACAATGAATTCCTATCGTCTGTGCTAAATGCAGAGGTTTGGAAAAAAGTTTCAGACGAAAGCCTGAGCATGGAGATGATTGAGAAGTTTCAGGACAAGCTCGATTGGGAAACGCTGTCACAGAACCGCAATATTCTGTGGACAACAGCAGGTATTGCCAAATTTGCTGGCAAGATTAACTGGTCTGATTTTTCGCAGTACTGTAATGCGAACATTCTTACTGAGGAAAATCTTCACAAGTTTAAGGAGAAGTGGAACTGGAAAACTCTTTCGTCTCGCGATGAAATCTACAACAACTGGACACTACTTGACAAGTTTGTTGACATGATGGACTGGGCTGACATCATAGATAATTGGGACATTGAGCGTGCAGAGGAGTTCATAGAACGCTACCAGCAGTACATTCCTCTCAATAAGTTCCAGACCTCACGACTATGGGATAAACTCGTCGAGGTCAAGGCGGAGCGACTTCTCAAGGAAACGATTTACTCAATCTAATAAACTACTAAACTACAACAGTATGCCACTTTGGAAATTCACAACAAAGAACAAGCGTCAGTGCAATGGCGTGTTCGTCGAGAGAGGAATGACCGTTGAAGTCGTCACACCTACAACATCTAATCCCCTACACAACCCACAGGGGCGAGAACAGATTGCTGCCGCTTTCATGACAAAGTATGGTGTGGATATGAAGAAAGCGCAAATGCTCACTTCTAGTTATTTGGACTACACGATGTCGAAGTAGAAGCTAACAACTTTTATCATTAACAGGGGAATCATGATGCAACTATCGTGATTCCTCTATAAAATTATAACAAGAATTATGAAGAAAATAATAGCTGTTGGAAACGCTGGTGGTAATATCGCTGATTCTATAAGAAAACAAGGAATTGGTGTTAGAGATGCCGAGTTCGTCTATTATGATACTGATACGGAATCCCTCTACAAACATGGTAAAAAGGAAGATACACATATCTTACTACCCAAAGAAGCAAATGCAGAAGAGCATTTTGACGCTAGTCTCAATGGCGTTGACACTCTAATTATAACTGCTGGACTCGGAGGTAATACAGGTAGCATTTATGCACCTTGTATCGCATGGTCTAGTGAAGATATGAATGTGGAGAATGTAATAGCTTTTGTCTCGATGCCGTTCACGCTTGAAGGTGAAGACAAACGTGCTATTGCTATGGAAAGTCTTGAAAACTTAAAAAATCTCTGTGATGAAGTCATTGTTCAGGAGAATGATAAACTTGATGGAGAACTTGGCATTACCGATATGGATGCTGACCTCTGCTACAAATATGCAGAGATGTCTAAAAGACAGAAGAGTAATCAAAAATAAACCATCATAAAATGTCAGATTAATGCTGTATTTTCGTCCAAGATAAGTCTTAGATAGGTTGTATACTGAATTTACCCCCCTAGTACTGAATAGATATGAAAACTATAGAAGGATATGACGTGAAGATTTTCACGGATAACATTGAAGAACGCGCATTGGAGCAAGTCAGAGGTTTGCTTTCCATTGGCGTGTTTTCTGACAAGAAGATACGTATTATGCCGGACGTTCATGCTGGTGCGGGCTGTGTCATCGGGTTCACGGGTAATCTTGGTGACAAGGTTATCCCGAACATCGTGGGCGTGGACATCGGCTGTGGTATGCGTGTACTTGAATTTGGGAAAATAACAGATATAGATTTCCATGCGTTTCATGAGTTTATCCATAGCAATGTGCCTTCCGGTATGATTGTGCGTGAAGACCGCTTTGGTTTCCGTCCTCTTGTGGGTGAAGAGATGGACATTTATCGTGAAGCAAAGCAGATAGTGACAGAAATGCGTTGCTATCGCTCACTGAAAGATAGTAGCCGTATCTATAAAGCTATCGGTTCGCTCGGTGGTGGCAACCATTTCATCGAGCTGGATAGAGATGATGACGGTAACGTGTATCTTGTTATCCATACGGGTAGTCGGAATCTTGGCAAACAGGTGGCGGAGATTTACCAGGCAGCAGCAGTTCACCACATGACGGAAGGCTATGACGAGTTTGAGGACTTAATTAAACGTACTATAGAGGAGTACAAGGCTGCCGACCGTAGGGCGGAACTTCAGTCTGTCATTAAGAGAATGCGAAAGGAACATAAAGAAGCCGAGCCGAAACTTCCTGCGGATCTCTGTTATTTAGAACATCAGGCTAGAGAAGATTATCTTCACGACATGCGTCTTTGCCAAAAGTGGGCAGTACTTAACCGAAAACTCATCTCCATACTGCTCCTTAAATTCTTCCCGGATGTAGAGGTTTTGGAGGAGTTTGAGAGCATACACAACTATATCAGTGATGACAACATGGTGCGCAAGGGTGCCATATCTTCCGCCGAAGGTGAACGCTGTATTATCCCGTTGAATATGCGAGACGGTTCTTTACTATGCACAGGTAAGGGCAATCCGGATTGGAATTGTTCTGCACCTCATGGTGCCGGTCGTGTGCTCAGTCGTACACAAGCTTATGAGCAAATCAAGATGGAAGACTTCGAGGAATCCATGAAGGGAATTTACTCTGAGAGCGTAAACGACTTCACCCGTGACGAATCTCCCATGGTTTATAAACCAGCCGAAGAGATAATTGCCAACATTGCAGACACGGTCTGTATTAACAATATCGTTCGACCTATTTTTAACTTTAAGGCATGTAAATAATATGCATGAAGCCAAGACATATAGACAATACATAGAACAGACACCTTTCGAGAGTGTTTGGGGTGTTTTACGAGTTCAGTATGGTGAGACAGAAGATGTTAGGCAATCCTATATTGACTTATGCGAGGAACTTAAAACTTTACCCCCGTCTCCTAAATGTAAACCTATTCAAATTAAAAGCGTATATAACTCTCAAAGAGAAACGGAATCAGAGAAGTTTTTATATTTGAACGTATTTCATGTTTGTTATCGTCAAGAAGCACTAATAGACCAAATTGTCAAAATCGAATCTACTATAGAAGTTAAGGACGAGGAAGTTCTTGCTTTAATACTGTATATGTCAACTTTGCATGGTTTTGAAACCGGTAAGCAAGCTGATAAGGCAATGGGTAACTGGTTGAAATCTTTGAAGGATGACGAGAAGAATTCTATTCCGCTATCGACAGAAAAGGATAAGGCAGAGTCCAAAAGTATAGAAAGAAAAAGACACTATTTTTGGAAATATACCATCGGCAATGACTATGCATACGATTGGAGTTTTATTCTTCCTTAATTCCGCAACATAATTGATAATTATTTTTATAAGTTCCTGAGCAACATTTTGTTGCCCAGGTTTTTGCCATGTCAGCGTTTTCACTTACCTTAGTGTTGCGAATCCAAAGACAAAGAAAACCGCAACAGGCATGGCAAAGGTAGCAATAAAATCCGAAAGACTCACTCCTTTTGGAGGCATATTTCCAATCATGGAGCAATTTACCTCCCTTCTCTCCTCTACAATTGACTCAACACTTGGGTTGAGATGCAAACTCTATGGTTATCAATACAGCGAAATCATCCGCTCCCTCCTATGCGTTTACTTCTGCGGCGGTTCTTGCGTTGAGGATGTCACCGCCCACTTAATGAGTCATCTTTCCCTTCACCCCACACTCCGCACCTGTAGCGCCGACACCATCCTTAGGGCAATAAACGAACTGACCCGGGAAAACATCTCATACACGTCTGATGCCGGAAAGTCCTATGATTTCAATACGGCAGACACACTCAACACATTGCTCCTGAATTGCCTGTTGTCCACAGGGCAGTTGAAAGAGGGCGGGGAGTATGACGTTGACTTTGACCACCAGTTCATTGAGGCGGAGAAGTACGATGCAAAGCCCACGTACAAGAAATTTCTTGGTTACAGGTCCGGTGTGGCCGTTATCGGCGACATGATTGTCGGCATAGAGAACAGCGACGGCAACACCAATGTACGCTTTCACCAGAAGGACACGCTAAAGAGGATTTTGGAGAGACTTGAAGAGAAGAAGCTGACAGTCAAACGCTTCAGGGCCGACTGCGGCTCATGCTCTGAAGACATTGTGGATGAGGTCAGGAAGCATTGCAGGACATTCTACATACGCGCCAACCGCTGCTGCTCGCTCTATGATGACATCTTCGCGCTCAGAGGGTGGAAGAAGGAAGAGATAAACGGCATCGTGTTTGAGTTGAACTCCATTCTCGTTGAGAAGTGGAAGGGCAAACCGTATCGCCTGGTAATCCAGAGACAGAGACGCATGGGCAGTGGACCGGACCTGTGGGAGGGGGAATATACATACCGCTGCATCCTGACCAACGATTACGAATCATCCATGAGGGACATCGTGGAGTTCTATAACATGCGCGGTGGCAAGGAACGCGTCTTTGATGACATGAACAATGGGTTTGGATGGGACAGACTGCCTAAATCCTTCATGGCGGAAAATACCGTGTTCCTGCTCCTGACGGCACTGATACGCAATTTCTACAAGGCCATCATGCAAAGGATTGAAGTGAAGAAGTTCGGGCTCAAGGAAACCAGCCGTATCAAGACGTTTGTCTTCAAATTCATTTCAGTACCTGCCAAGTGGATTAAGACCGCAAGGCAATGTGTGCTGAATATCTACACCGACAACCATGCATATGCAGAAGCCTTCAAAACTTCTTCCGGATGATTTACATCACTTGATGGCCACTGATTGCGTATTGCCTCAAGTCGCTTTATGGGGTAAGGGGATGGTATGCGCATTGAAACGGACGCGAGGACTTAATGGTTATCTTACGAATCAAAAGTCCATTTCTCTTTATGTAGGTAGCACTTCGGGAATGGAGTTGCGGATTTAAGGTTCTTCAAATTCTGGAACGTAAGATAGAATACAATATCGGTTACTGGTATTATCATCAACGATATGTTGGATGGGATAAAGATGTAGCACGAATGGAATTGTGCTGTCAACTAATTGACATTGTTGTTGATGAGTCTTATCGGAAAATTCCCATTGTGAATTACAAAAACGCATATCGTTTCAATAAGGAGTTTGAGTTGTCGGATGATAAAGATATTATGAATCTTCATAAACTTCGTAAGAAAAAGGCATTCCACCTTATTTTTAAGTTACTGGATAAAGAGATGTGTAGATGGTGGGATTAAAATTTGTAATAATATGACCGATTTCGCAGCAATAGATTTTGAAACGGCTAACCAATGTCGTTCAAGTGTGTGCAGTGTAGGGGTTGTTATCGTTCACGATGGCATGATTGTAGATAGATTTTACAGTCTTATTCAACCGACACCAAACTACTACACTCATTGGACTACTGAGATTCATGGTTTAACACACAATGATACGGATAATGCTCCTATCTTTCCAGAAGTTTGGAAGCAAATAAATCCACTCATAAAAGGGTTGCCACTTGTGGCTCATAACAGCCCTTTTGATGAAGGATGTCTCCGCTCTGTATTTAAAACATACGAGATGGAATACCCCGAATATCCTTTTTATTGTACCTTAAAAGCTTCGCGTAAACTCCAACCGGAATTGCCCAATCACCGTCTTGACACAGTCGCTGAGACTTGTAATTTCAATCTTACTAATCACCACAATGCTATTGCTGATGCAGAAGCCTGTGCTGCCATAGCATTAAAACTTTTGTAGCAATGGGAAAAAGTAACTTATTTCACTTTGAGACACCTCGTCCTTTTGCAAAGATTATTGGCATAGGGGATGGAACGGAGTCTGTACTGAATGATATTAAATCAGAATATGGCAAGAATATCAACGCTATAAAATACGAAAAGGATAATTATAATATATCATCGACAGAAGAAAGACTGACAATTATAATTATTGATGAAATTAATGTCAATCTTTCCGAAATGCTTAACGCGATACCTAATACATCTGGACTATTTCTAATAATGAGTCCTTGCGAGATTACCTTGCAAGATATGCTGATGGAGTGTTGGTCGCCAATAAGTCTGAAATTACTGATGGAGTTAGGGCTATTCTTGATATGATTTTTTTGCCAAACATGATTAGCCTAGACTTTTATGATATTTGTTATATCTTAAAAGATTGCAAGAGGTTTAAAGTTATCAGCATTAAGCAAAAAGGGGAGAAGCCCTTAAAAATCCCAATTCTGTTATCCAATTCCTAGTGATGAAATCAATGCAGGATTTGGTATAGAACAAACTCCAAACTGGAACAATTATCTGCCTAAATAAATCTAATTTCGGCAAAGCCTTATAGGTCAGCCCACAAATACAATCCGTTTTAATGAACAAACTGAGTTTCAATCCCCAAACTCTCCCGTTCATTAAAACGGATTTTTATTTTTAGCCTCAATAGAAATTGAGTCAATTTTTCCCAGATTTTTTATCCCCTTATTATAAATTCTTTTACCTTTGCAATCAAAGGGTTAGTCAACACACAAATAATACTATAAAAACATGAACAAAAAAATTAAAGCACTTGTGGGGTTAGGTATGCTTTTATTTACCGCTCCTGTTATGGGACAACAATTTCCTTATCAAAACACCAGTCTTACTCCTGAACAACGGGCATCCGATTTACTTGAACGGTTGACCCTGGAAGAAAAAGTTTCTCTTATGCAAAATGCTTCTCCTGCTATTCCACGACTAGGTATCAAAGCCTACGACTGGTGGAACGAAGCTCTTCATGGAGTAGGCCGAGCTGGAATTGCCACTGTATTTCCTCAAACAATCGGTATGGCTGCATCGTTCGATGATGAATTGATTTACAAAGTCTTTACAGCCGTTTCCGATGAAGCCAGAGCCAAATATACAGAATTCAGCAAATCGGGCAATCTGAAACGCTATCAGGGACTGACATTCTGGACTCCCAATATCAACATATTCCGCGACCCTCGCTGGGGAAGAGGACAGGAAACTTACGGAGAAGATCCTTATCTCACTTCACGAATGGGAGTTGCCGTAGTTCGAGGTCTGCAAGGTCCGGATAATATGAAATACGACAAGCTTCATGCATGTGCCAAGCATTATGCCGTTCATTCAGGACCGGAATGGAACCGACACAGCTTCAATGCCGAAAACATTGCGCCACGTGATTTGTGGGAAACTTACCTGCCGGCTTTCAAAGCATTGGTTCAGGAAGCAGATGTAAAAGAAGTAATGTGTGCCTACAACCGTTTCGAAGGTGAACCTTGCTGTGGAAGCAACCGCTTGCTGATGCAAATCCTGCGCGATGAATGGAAATACAAAGGCATAATAGTATCCGATTGCGGCGCTATCAGTGACTTCTGGCGCAAAGGCGATCATGAAACACATCCCGATAAAGAAACGGCCAGTGCAGGAGCTGTATTGAGTGGTACAGATCTGGAATGTGGAAATAATTACAAATCACTTCCGGAAGCTGTACAAAAAGGACTGATAGACGAAAAACAAATTGATATCTCTGTAAAACGTCTGCTGACAGCTCGTTTCGAATTAGGCGAAATGGACGAACATGTCTGCTGGGACAGTATTCCATATTCTGTAGTCGACAGCAAAGCACATAAAGACTTAGCACTGGAAATTGCACGAAAAAGCATTGTCCTGCTGCAAAATCGGAATAATATCCTGCCGTTGAAAGAAGACATGAAAATCGCTTTGATCGGCCCCAATGCCAACGACTCTGTTATGCAATGGGGTAACTACAATGGTTTTCCTTCCCATACCTCTACCTTGTACGAAGCTTTGAAAGAACGTATTCCGGCAAACCAACTGATTTACGACTTCGGATGTGACCGTACTTCTGGTATCAGTTTGGAAAGTGTATTCAGCCAATGTAGCATCGATGGGAAACCTGGATTCCGCTCTACCTATTGGAACAACATCAAGATGGAAGGCAAACCTGCTACCGTCACCCATACCAGTACTCCTTTCAAGTTTACCACATTAGGAGCAACAGTATTTGCAGCAGGAGTAAATATTCAAGATTTCTCTGCAAGCTACGAATCGGTATTTAACGCACCCCAAACAGAGGATATCAATTTCCACTTCGAGGCAGCAGGCATAATCCGCCTGAGCATAGATGGAAAAGAAGTAGCCAGCGGAAAATATCTGAAAAACAATATGAATCTGTATACGCTGAAAGCTGAAAAAGGAAAAACATACAACATTAAAATAGACTTTATCTTCTACAGCAAAGACAGAGCAGCCCAACTGAATTTTGATATGGGACGCAATGCTCCTGTAAACCTGCAAGCTTCCATCGACAAAGTAAAAGCAGCCGATGTCATTGTCTTTGCAGGAGGTATTTCACCTTCTCTTGAAGGAGAAGAAATGCCAGTAAATGCAGAAGGTTTCAAAGGCGGCGACCGCACAACAATCGAACTTCCTGCTATTCAGCGACGATTGATAAGTGAATTGAAAAAATTAGGCAAGCCAATTATCTTTGTCAACTATTCAGGCTCGGCTGTCGGACTGGAACCCGAAAGCAAGATTTGCGATGCCATCCTTCAGGCATGGTATCCTGGTCAGGCTGGAGGAACAGCTGTTGCCGACGTTTTATTTGGCGACTACAATCCTTCGGGTAAACTTCCGGTCACTTTTTATAAGCATACCGACCAGCTTCCTGACTTTCAAGACTACTCGATGAAGGGACGTACCTACCGTTATATGACAGAAAGTCCTTTATACAGCTTCGGTCACGGATTGAGTTACACCAACTTTACATACGGTCCAGCTACATTAAGTCAGCAAACAATCAGCCAAGGTAAAGAAGTAACACTCACAATCCCCGTACAAAATACCGGAAATTATGACGGAGAAGAAGTGGTGCAAGTATATTTAAGTTGCTCGGGAGATAAAGAAGGCCCTTCACATACACTCCGCGCCTTCAAACGCGTCCACATTGCAAAAGGACAGCGCGCAAATGTTTCTTTCACCCTCGACAGTGAAACATTCCAATGGTTCGATACAAACACCAACACCATGCGTATGGTAGAAGGTAATTATGAACTGCTTTACGGAGGAACTTCACGTATAGATCAATTACAGAAAATATCAATCAAGGTAATCGAATAAAAGATAACGTAATCCACAGACAAAAATAACGTCAGCAGACTCACCTAAAAATCTGCTGACGTTTTTTTATTTTATGCTGATGTTTTTCAGAAAACATCACGACGTTTTTTTAATATTCGTACAAAAAATAAGGTACTCTCATAAAGTTTCCAAAGAAAGTAATAAAAGCCTCATACATGTATGCTGCTATTTCTTTACTTTTGCAATGAACAAAAGAAAAAACAATCATGATCAGAGCGGTTACCCTACAAGATACTTCTGCCATAACGGCAATTTACAATGAATATATCGCACATAGTACGAGTACTTTCGATATAGAACCTGTCAGCGAAGAAGAGATGCAAAAAAGAATCTCTGAAATTTCAGCGCGATATCCGTATTTTGTATACGAAACAGACGGAGAAATTGTGGGATATTGCTACGCACATCCGTGGAAAGAACGGGAAGCCTACAACCGCACACTTGAAACGACTGTATATCTGTCGCCCGCCCATACGGGAAAAGGACTGGGTCGGCTGCTCATGCAGCGTCTGACAGACGAATGCAGACGACGCGGCATACATGTCCTGATAGCCTGTATCACGAGTGAGAATACAGCAAGCTGCGCCTTCCATGAAGCTTTAGGATTCAGAAAAGCGTCTTCGTTCGAAGAGGTCGGTATGAAATTCGGACGATGGCTTGGGGTGACAGACTACCAGCTTATTCTGTAAACCAACATTTATCTGATGCTGTCGGGATATAAGATCATCTCTCTAGCCTTCCCCTTTACTATTATCTCCGGACGAACAGCCGCAGCTTCCTCTTCTGTAAGCAATCCTTTTGCACACAGTCTTTCGGCTATCAGGCGGAAATAACCTCCTTGTGAATCACGCAAAGTAGCATCTTCATTGAATGAAGAACGGAAATGTTTGGGCTTCGGTACAATGGAAGCCAGAAATATAGCTTCTTCTACGGTAAGGTCGGAAGGTTCTTTTTCAAAATAAAAATGTGAAGCTTCACAAGCACCGTATACCAAAGGAGCCCATTCTACCAGATTCAGGTATACTTCGTACATACGTTCCTTTGAAGTAAGATGCTGGTTTTCTATCAGCCATACGATAAGAGCTTCCTCCAGCTTTCGGGCAATATTTTTATGACGGTTCAGAAAAACATTCTTTACCAGCTGCATGGTAATAGTACTTCCTCCGCGTGCAAAGCGTCCTACCTGCAAATCG
Source organism: Phocaeicola coprocola DSM 17136 (assembly GCF_000154845.1). Taxonomy (GTDB): domain Bacteria; phylum Bacteroidota; class Bacteroidia; order Bacteroidales; family Bacteroidaceae; genus Phocaeicola; species Phocaeicola coprocola. The sequence continues at coordinate 102,430 of NZ_DS981509.1, forward strand.
TAGGCTAGAGCTTCCTGAATAGCTCCAGGAAGAAACCCTTGATGATAATAAAACCCTCCGTCTTCCGACTGCATGATTGCCATCTGAAGCAAAGGAGAAATACGGTTGAGCGGACGGAAATTAGGATTCGACGGTCCGATAAAGAATGTTCTTACCGGCAAGTCGTTCTCGTATGCCGTATATTCAAACTCCTCGTTCATCTTGGTAAGTTCACTGCCACCCAGGCTTTCGATACGGAAACCATGCCCGCGCAAATCGGAAGAGAATTGCAGACTATCCAGATGATTGAAGTCAACATCCAACAATAAATCATAACTCAGTTTGCCTGATGTACGAATACCCTGTACATGACGGAACAAACCTTTTGGCAAGGAAGCAAACAAATCTTCGGAAGGGAAAGGCGAACGATGGATGCTTGCCGTATAATGCCACTTTTTTTCTTTTTCTACCCGTAAATAAGGATGGAAATCAAGGCGGTTGAATATAACAGTAGAAACACTGTCCAATTCGAAATAATTACCTCCTACATGGCAGGTATATTCCAGCTTTCCTTTATCTAGATCAATCGTATCGGGTGAAAGTACTGTATGATAAACCTCCAGCCCGTCTACAGATGCCATCCCCTCCAGTGTAAGAGGCGTAGCAGAAGCAGACTTTTCTGAAAGCTTAAAGGCTATGGAATCGAATGCAACCGTCGCATTATAATGGGGACGGATGTAGGGAAGTATGATTTTTTCATTTGTACTGCCGGAAGCAATGCTGCCTTCTATCAGGCGCATACTGCGTGCAAGCGTACCTCTTACTTTCCATTCTCCCTTAATAGCTCCCTCTTCCACCTGAATAGCAGAAGCAAACTGACTGTTTGCTAGTATAAGCTCAGGAATATAAAAACTTGTTTGCAGCAAGTCCCGGCGCGCCGTCACACTCAAGTTGCGTAATTCTCCATTTTCCGGCAATAATCTGAATACCAGGCTAAGTATTTTACTTACCTGCACATCGTATCCAGCCAATACACTTTCTACTTTACCCGGATCAGCTTCCGATACAGTCTGTTGACGGAAAAGAAAATCATAGTTCGAAACATTACCTTGCTTTACAAAAGAAAGTTTCATACCCTCTACATCAACCTGATGTACGGAAACTCTTTTTCTAAGCAAAGGAAGCAAATCGATATCGATCTCGGCTTTTTCGAGAGTCAGTAAGGTATCGTAATCTTCAGGTACTACTGTCAATCCTTCCAGGCGGATGACAGACAAAGAAGGCATTCCCAATTCACGATAGGCAATACGCAAGTTATAACGCTGCTCTAAAGCAGCCAACTTTTCATCGGCAACACAGCGCAACAGGGCTCCCCGAAAAAGAAAGAGTCCTGTTCCTGCCACAAGCACAACTGCAATCAATCCTGCGGCAAACCATTTAAGTACTCGACTTTTCATAATATCTTTATTGATATCTGCCGCAAAAATACGTTTTACTTACATGTTGTGCAAGAAAGATTTTTCTTTTATTTGTTTAACTGGTTTCCTGTTTTCTTTTCTTTCCGGACGAACAGACGGACGGTTATCCTTACGTTCTGTCCTTGAAGGTCTTGTCACCCTGTTGGGAGCTTTATCCGACGGTCTGGAAGTACCGGGTCTGACCGAATGATGATTTCCGTTTTGAGGCGGACGGATACCACTTGCATGAGGCGGACGTTTGTCTGGCTTTGGTACCGGTTTGGGAGCAGGTTTTGCACTTATACCCGGACGATATGGCGGACGTGCCTCAGGACGATGAGAGGGTGCTGCCGGAGCTGAAGGTCGTGCCGGAGTAAAATGATATCCGGGATTCTTAACCGGCCGAGGAGCGATAAAGTCATGTTTTCTGAACTCCGGACAAGAGTGGAAATGACCTTTATACACCGAATGATGATAACGGCCGGTATAATGCGCACAGTAATAGCCTGTATTCCGGTAAAAACGGCGGCTGTGTGCTCCATGGTAAGTAAGGTAATGTACCGGACGTCCGAAATAGAAGAAACTTCTGTTAGGGTATACCTTATACACCCGCAGATAACAAACATTATTCATCGCATAAATCGGACGGAAAAAGTATTCGATTGCAAGAAAACGAGTGTATGCCGAACTGGAAAGAATCCAGCGAAGGTCATCGTTTCTTTCATCCAAATACCGATAATAAGCATCAAGTGCAGCAGCATCGGCACATGCCATACCCGTCAGATAAGGATCCACTCCACTCAGAAAGTCAAAGTTTATTTCAAACAAATCATTGTACTGACTCTGGTTCAGATTCAGTTCGAAAGCCATACGGTCTGTCAGAAAACGAGCGTTGACGCGTATATCGCCTAATGACGAGGCATTTGCCGGCAAACAACATGCACAAAGCGCAAGGCAAAGTAATAATGCGAACTTCTTAATCTTCATATTCAATATTTTTTTAATTTCCTGATACAAAAATAGGAGGATAAAAATCCTCCTGCAACGGAAACTCTCCATTTGCCGATAGGGAGTTTCCTATTTCTTTTAGGGATAATCATCTACGCCGGCGCTTACGATGCTGCTTGCGTTTACGCTTGTACGTCTGAATACGGCGGTGTATCTGCCATCCGCTCAGTCCTGCGACAACAACCAGAATAAGAATAACAATCCCGCTATTCAAATTATCCCCTTTGATACGTGACCATATTTCAAGCACATTGACCGTCTTGTCACCAAAATCGCGTATCATGGAACAACGGTTTACGACAGAAATATCAGGATATTGCGTATTGCGTAATTTTACATCACGTCCTTCCGGTCCGAAAAAGTAGCTTGCATCCACCGTTTCAGTCAGTGTTGTATCAATGCATGCTTCCATGATTTCGGGAGCTGCTATTGCGCTGACATAGCCATTTTCTTCCATATTGCGCAAAGCAATATCGGGACGGCACAGAAAGTTGATAAAGTAACTTGCAGCTTTTACGTTCTTGGCATACTTCGGAATCACCCATCCGTCGTACCAGATATTACTACCTTCTTCAGGGATAGAATAAGACAAATCGACACCCACCTGTTCAGCTTCTTCGATAGCCCATTGTGCATCACCGCTCCAAGTCATATTTATCCATGCTTTTCCCTTTGTCATCATCTCCTTTCCGAAATCGGCTTCCCAGCCAGCAACATTGGGTTTCAACAGTTTCAGATACTTTTCTACCGTATCCATAGCTGCCGGAGAATAATCGTTCATCAATTCAGGAACAGTAACGGTACTGTCGGCAAGCTGCTTGCGGTAAGCATACAGCATAGCTGTACCATAAGCATCACGATAGGCGTCTTTCATCAGAATACGTCCTGCAAAACGTTTGTCCCACAGACAGCCCCATGTTTTCATATCCTCGGCAATAACATACTGAGTATTGTACAACAGTCCGGCAGTTCCCCACATATAACATACAGCATATCGGCTTGCCGGATTTTCAGCAGTTCCCAGTTTATTTATTTGTCGAAGAATATACGGAGAAATACCTTTCATGTAATTAGGAGAATGTGCAAAGGTAGTATCGATAGGCAGCAACAAACCTTTATGCAGCATTCGTTCGATGATATATTCCGAAGGACATACCACATCAAAATCCTCATGCCCTTTTTCGATTTTGGTGAGCATGATTTCGTTTATATCGAAAGTCTGATAAACGATACGTATATCTTCTCCTGTCTGTTCTTTATAGTATTGCTGAAAATCTTCCAGCACGCCTTCACCAATATAGTCTGCCCAGTTATATACTTTCAATATATTCTGGCGTGACTCATCAGCATTATAGCAGCTTGCCATCGTAAGGCAAGCCCACAGACATACGATAAATTGATATAATCTTTTCATTCTATGTTTCAGCACACGGTTTCTACTCCGGCAAAGCCTTATTTCTTCTGAGCTTTTCCGGCTCTGCGGTTAATAATAATCAACAATACCAATATAACAACAAACGTAAGGGCGGACAACGGACGAAGCTCAGGAGTCAGTCCTCCCTTTCGGGCATCGGCATAAATATAAGTAGAGAGGGTTTCCAGTCCCTGATTACCGATGGTAAACACTGTTACGGCAAAATCATCGAACGAGATAGTCAGTGCCAGCAGGAAACCGCTGATCATACCCGGACGTATCTCAGGAATAATCACTTTCCAGAGTGCCTGCATCGGTGTTGCTCCCAGATCGAGTGCTGCTTCATACAGGTTCGGATTCATCTGTTTCAGACGGGGAAGTACACTCAGCACCACATAAGGCGTACAAAAAGTAATATGAGCCAGCACAACAGTTGTAAATCCCTGTGTTACTCCCAAAGAAACAAACAGCAGGAACAGCGATATACCCGTAATGATATCCCCGTTTAAGATAGGAATCGTATTGATAAATCCTACAGCTTTCCGGCTGCGAGCCCGCAAGTTGAATATTCCAATAGCTGCAATACTTCCCAACAAAGTAGAAACCGTAGCAGCAATGAAAGCAATGGCGATCGTATTGATACAAGCATTCATCAGCGAATGGTGTGCACCGGTATTCATCAGTGACTCATAAAGCTTAAATGAAAAACCTGTCCAGTTACCCAGCACTTTTGCTTCGGTAAACGAATAAACCACAATAATCAAAATAGGTGCATAAAGCAAAATCAGCAATATCCACAAATATGTCTGCTCGATGATTCTTCTTACCATACACCACCTCCTCTCTCCGACTCATCCTTATTTTCGGGAGTAAACAAGGAAGTTGCGGCAATAAGGAACAACATGATGAGCGAAAGAGCTGCTCCGTAGTTCCACAAGCTGTTGTTTATATTTTCCTGTATGGTAGTTCCGAAAAGCTTGATATTGTTCATGGTCAACAGCTCGGCAATGGCAAAAGTCGAAATAGTAGGCATGAATACCATCATGATACCGCTTACCACACCCGGCATGGACAAAGGAAATATAACCTTCCAGAATACCTGGAAAGAGTTTGCTCCCAAATCCTGTGCTGCTTCAATGTAACTTCTGTCCATCTTCTGCAAGGTATTGTAAATGGGATAAATCATAAAGGGAATAAAATTGTATATCATACCGAAAATCAAAGCTCCCTCTCCCAACGGCAGCCTGCAAAAATCGAACAACGCTACCGTGGCAAGTGTACGTACCAGAATGTTTACCCACATCGGAAGGATAAACAACATGATCAGCGTACGCGAATAACTCAGATTCTTGCTGTTGTTCAGAATCCAGGCTACCGGATAACCCAGTAATATACAGCCAAGAGTAGTAAGAATGGCAATACCTATAGAGTACACAAATGTATTGACAGACTCCGAATGAGCAAAAAACTTACTGAAATTAGCCAGTGTAAGATGTCCCATATCGTCGGTAAATGCATATACTACAATCAGCAACAGCGGAATAATTACGAATATGACCGAAAAAATGAGATACGGCAAAACCCAACTCTTGCGTGAAGAGAAAAAATGTTGCAAATTCTTCATTATCCTTATATTAACATATTACACGAATAGCCTCAGCAGGAATAGTGATACCTACACGGTCACCATCGTCCCACACATCATTAGTATTGACGAATACATTCTCGTCCCAATCGGAAAAGACAGTAAGATGATAATGGTTTCCTTTATAAAGTATGAATTTCACTTCACCGGTAAGCATACCGTCTTCTTCATTATCCTGCAATATCACTTTGTCGAAATCGACCTCTACCTTCACATTTTTCCAGTCGCGTGACGAGTCACTCATGTCCACCCGAGGACATTCGAACTCGCAACCGAGAAATTCCACATGCGTTTCATCCATCATGGATGCCTCAAACGTATTACATACACGTTCCTTCTGCATGATATGTATGTCCATCGGCTTAATCAGCAGACCGACTTCCGAACCTGCTTCGAAAGCATGATAATCTTGTACCAGAAACTCATAATCGCCCACAGCAACTGCCATTTCGTAATGCACTCCCTTAAAGATGCACGACTGAACGATACCGCGAAGCTGTGCAGCATCGGAAACAGGAAATATATACAAGTCTTCCGGACGTATCACCACATCGACAGGAGCATTTTCTCCAAATCCCTTATCCACACACTCAAACTCCTGACCGCAGAAACGAACCAGACAGTCACGCACCATCGTACCGTTCAAGATATTACTTTCACCAATAAAATCGGCAACAAACGAATTGATCGGCTCATTATAGATATCTGTCGGTGTACCTATCTGCTGGATTTTTCCTTCGCTCATTACCACGATGGTATCACTCAGTGTCAATGCTTCTTCCTGATCGTGAGTAACATAAACAAAGGTAATGCCCAGACGGCGGTGCATTTCCTTCAACTCCATCTGCATGTCCTTACGCATTTTCAGGTCGAGTGCAGCAAGAGGCTCATCAAGCAACAACACTTCCGGCTCGTTTACAATGGCACGGGCAATAGCCACACGCTGCTGCTGTCCGCCCGACAAAGAGTTTACGTCACGGTACTCATAGTCGGTCATACCCACCATTTTCAACGCAGCCTTCACCTTTTTCTCCATTTCTGCCTTAGGCATTTTTTTCAGCTTCAGTCCGAAAGCGATATTATCATATACATTCAGGTGAGGAAACAAAGCATACTTCTGGAATACCGTATTCACCGGACGACGATGCGGAGGAATTTGTGTAATCTCCTTCCCACCAATGTACAACTCGCCCTCCGAGGCAGTCTGAAAACCTGCGATAAGCCGCAGCAAAGTAGTCTTTCCGCATCCGGAAGGACCAAGAATCGTCACAAACTCACCTTTACGGATAGATAAGTTTATATTATCGAGTGCCGTTTTTTCACCAAAAAACTTCGACACATTCTTTACTTCAATAATAGGTTTATTGTCTTGTTGCATACACTTGTTCTGATTTCAGCCTGCAAAGGTACACATTATTATTAATTTATCCCGCCAAAATAAAACAGTTTTAGCAGTACAACCCAACGAGAATATTTTTAATTCTCTTTTCTGAAATCGAACATCAGGTTCAGACGTAACCCTTCATCTCCCTTCTTGATACGTATATTTCCCGGCTGACTGTTCGGACCTTGTTGTTCAATCGGCTTGAACGAACAGATGGCAGGGATATCAAGCAAGAACGATATATCCCCTTCAGGAAATTCGGGCATGGTCCGTTTTGCACTGCCTTTCGGTTCTTCGGGTGTAAAGACACGATAGAAAATACCGTCCGTACGCGAATAAACAGTAAAAGGTGCTGTATCGCTTTCGAACGTAGCCCAATACATATTGGCATGATAGCCCTTAAATTCAGGGTAAACGAGATTGTCGTAACTCTCGCCCGTAACGGTATTGTTGTAATCTTTATGCCAGATACCATAATTCGTACCCGGAATACGATTTTTCCACACCCGGTAAGGTCCTCTGCCCAGCCATTTCATCCCCTTACAAATGCGTTCCGGATAAGAAAAAGTCAATCCCAGATTATATACCTCCGTATCCATGAAAGCATCATCGAAACCTCCGCCTCCCGACGCACGGTTCAGCAGTACCGCATCCATGTAAAGCAATCCCTGAGAGGTAAGCCGCCAGACAATCGAATCAGCTCCTCCCTTGTAGCGGGCACAAAAAACGGCTTCTTCCGAATCCTGACGCACATAACTGCTGGCAGGCTGGTAGAGCATCTTCATGCCGACTGCTACCGGACCATTGGTTAAAGGTATCTCAGTATTCCCCGAAAGCACACGGAGAATCATCCCCGTAGCCGCATCGAAAGTTACGCTTACCTTCTCACTTTTCAGTACAATTTCTTTTCCGTTGTTACGTGCCGAAACAGTATTACCGGACAAGCCCGTGGCAACCTGTGCCAAATGACGCTGAAAATACGGATTTGCAAGCCGGATAGGAAAAGACCAATCACAAATGCGATGTCCGTCCCTGTCGAAGGCTTCCAGTTTCAATACATCTCCTTCAGCAAAAGAAGCCGGCAACGAAAAACGAGCTTTGCCTGTCTCACCCGGAGACAAGGCAGGAAGCGTAACCTCGCCACGCGCCAATATACGGGAAACAGCTCCCTGCATAGGAATGTCACACGACAAAACTTCATAAGTCATCCGGCAATCTTTTAAATTGGTATAGATATATTCATTCGAGACGAAAAAGCTTCCATCGAAATGTTCTGTTATAAGCAAGGGTTTTATCTGTACCGGCGACCACTGGGAACGTATGGCATAGAAACTTCCTTCCTTTTCCCTGCGTGGTCCCACAACACCATCGGGAGCATTCGATCCGTCCGAATCAAGCACGCCTCCTCTGTCGGAACGTTTGGGAGCCTCATCACAGAATACCCAGATAAAGCCTCCTGCAAACATGGGATTCGTCATCCACCTGTCCCAAAAGTCACGAAGTCCGGCTCCTCCACCCTGATCGTACATGGCATGCATAAACTCTGTAGGCATAAACACCTTATATCCGTTGGTAAAGCGTGCCACACCTGTAAGATAGGCCGGATAATGATGCGTATCAAGTCCGTCGAAATCAGCCCAGGGATGGATGACATGCCTACGCTGAAACTTATCGTATTTACAGAAAAGGCTGTCATTATCGGTATTCCATCCGCCTTCGTTTCCGTTACTCCATAAGATAACCGACGGATGATTCACATCCCGTTCTACCATTTCCCTGATCAGCCGTGCACCGGTTTCCGTATCATAACGTCCATGCCAGCCCGAAAGCTCATCGATATATACCAGTCCGAGAGAGTCGCACATATCAAGAAAATGTTCATCGGGCGGATAATGAGAACGTACAGCATTCATATTCATTTCTTTAATGAGCAGAGCATCCTGACGACTCATGGCTGCACTTGTAGTCCGTCCGCCGTCTACCGAAAACGAATGCCGGTTGATACCTTTCACAATCAGGCGGGTTCCGTTCAGATAAATACCGTCTTGCGGAAAAAACTCAATGGTACGGAATCCGATCCGCTCTTCACGAACCTGAATAACGTTTCCGCTGCGGTCTTTCAGTTCCAGACGCGCCACATAAAGTTCCGGAGCTTCGATATTCCATACTTTTACATCCGACCATTTGCATGTAAACCCGGTTTCTCTGCCGGAGGTGGCAAGCGGACAACTGACCTGCTCTTTGCCTTGCAGTGTCCGTAAGGGCTTTCCGTCTTTCAACCCTCTTATGGATACAGCCAGCACATGTCCTTCGGCATTACCAGCCATGCGTACCGAAGCACGCAACGAACTGTCTGCACGCGCGTCAAGTATGAAATGTTCCATCGAAACATCAGGAACAACCTCCAGCCATACCGGACGATAGATGCCCCCATACAGCCACCAGTCGGCACGTCGTTCGGCAGCATTCACCGACTTGTTTGCAGACTGCTTGGCTACTTTCACTTCGAGCAGGTTTTCCCCCTCGGCTTTCAGCAGTGAAGTTATGTCATAAGAAAAACGATAAAAAGCTCCCTGATGGATCTGTCCTGCCGGATTGCCATTTACCCTAACTTCGGCATCGGTCATCACCCCGTCGAAAAACAGTTTGATGCGGTCGTTTTTTCCACAATCGGGAGTAAGAAAACGATAGCGGTATATACCTGTTTCATCACTGGGTTTTGCTCCTTTGATAGTATAATAACGTCCATAAGTGTATTCTCCAAATCCTTGCAATTCCCAGCAGGAAGGAACCTCTATGGATTTCCATTTCCCGGAATTTTGTCCTTTGGAACAATAAAATTCCCATGTACGGGTATAGTCTGTACCTGTTCCCGACAGGTAGATACGTTCGGGATGTGGAGCCTGTGCCTGCATATTCAGTGCAGAACAGATGCCTAGTGCAAGCAAAGCACGACGGATAATGTGTGTTTTCATATAAAAAAATGCCTGAATTGGATTCTTTCAGGCAAAGATAAGGATTCGAAAAGAGCAGGGAAATAGAAATTTGTACACTTAAATGTATATCCGTGCATTTCAATGAATTACACTTACTGTACACAGACCTAAAAAAACATGCTCTTCTTTTCCGGAAAATATGCTCTTCTTTTGATTAAAATATCAGCATCTTTTTCTGAAAAGATGCTGATATTTTCAGAGCAGGAATAAATCTGTGTGATTTATGTCCGGAATGGTATTCTGATTTCCTGCTGTTACCCCGGTTATCGGATAGTCACCATGGTAGCTCCGAAACCGTATTCGCGGAACGAAGCGTCCTGACTGGGATAGTTTTTATATTTGCGCTTGAGTTCATCAAGTATGGCACGACGCAAGACTCCATCACCTTTTCCGTGGATAAACACGATTTTCTGTCCTTTCTTATTTTTGTATTCTTCCAGTGTCTTGCGGAATACATCAAGCTGATAGTTCAGCATTTCTGCATTTCCCATACCTGTAGTATCGTCCAGCAGTTCATGAATGTGCAAGTCTACTTCTACAATATCATTTTTTACCTTGTGCTGTTTCTTTTGCAGCTTGGCTGGAACATCCGACACATTCTTCTGCAACAGAGCTTCCTTGATATCGTTGGCCGAAACATATACTTGTTTTACTTCTTCATCATCGCGTACAATATCGTATATCAAAGCCGGTTCGGCAAAGAAATCACTCTGCTGGAACGTATGCAACTTGTAGAATTTTACGGTATCAATACGCACTTCCGTATTGATGGCATTCTTCAGAAGGAAAGTACGGTCGTCTTTATAAGCAAGCAGTTGCACGGCTACATGTTCCATACCGTTCAATTCACTCTTTTCGAACTCCTCCAGATGCATCTTCATATTCGGCTTGATGGTTCCTCTGCTGCGCAATGTCCAGCTTTTTCCTTCTGCCGACAAATACAGATAATCGACAAAATAGTTGCTGTCGTTCACCAGATAAGCATCAAAAGCAGTCGATGAAATGGCCTTTACATCCTGAGGCACATAAGCCAGATATACGTTCAATACATCATTTCCCCGTATCTCCGGAGCACGGTATGTTACAGGCTTTTCTTCCTCTATTTCTTCTTCGGCTGCTTGCGGTGCTTCGGGTTTCTTTGCTGACTTAAGCGGAATATTATAGTCATCCGTCTGAATGACAACACACTCCTTTATCAGCATAGGTATCTCAAAACCGTCTTCACCTTCTACCAGCGCAACATCTTTTCCCTGAAATCCTCTTACTATTCCTCCTCCTACTTCGCTAAGGAAGCGGACTTTATCTCCTATTTTCATATTTTCTTCTTATTTGGTTTATTACGCAAAAGTAAGGATTTTACTAGTGAGTAATGATATTTTTACCTACTTTTTAAAGCAATGTTTTTCCTTTATCTATATAGGAAATATCTGAAACCTACTTCCCCAAGAGCGGACTTCAGGCAGTTTTTCCGATAAAAAACTGCCAGCTCATGTATCCGAAAGTGTATTCCGAAAGAAACAAGAATAAAAAAAGTTATTCTTATAGGACTGAGAACAAAAACCCGAAAGAAATTCAGTAATTTTGCAGACATTAAAAAATACTACTCAACACTATGACAGAAACTAAGCATATAAAAATCAGCGATTATAACTATCCGCTACCCGATGAACGTATTGCTAAATTCCCGCTTCCTGTACGCGACCAGTCGAAATTACTTGTATATCGCCACGGGGAAGTAAGCGAAACTGTATTTACTTCTTTACCCGACTATATGGAACCGGGTATGCTGATGGTTTTCAATAATACAAAAGTTATTCAGGCACGCCTGCACTTCAGAAAGGAAACAGGTGCACTGATCGAAATATTTTGTCTGGAACCTATTCAGCCAAACGATTATGTACTCAATTTCCAGCAGACTCATCATGCCGCATGGTTATGTATGATCGGTAACCTGAAGAAATGGAAAGAAGGGCCGCTGCATAAAGAGATGACGGTAAAAGGAAAAACAATCACGCTGACCGCTACACGCGGAGAATGTCACGGTACAAGTCATTGGGTAGATTTCACCTGGGATAATCCGGAAGTTACCTTTGCCGATATACTGGAAGTATTCGGCGAACTGCCTATTCCACCTTATCTGGATCGTGAAACTCAGGAAAGCGACAAGGAAACTTATCAGACTGTTTACTCTAAAATAAAAGGATCGGTTGCTGCTCCTACTGCCGGACTGCATTTTACAGAACGCGTACTGGCATCGCTCAAAGAAAAAGGTGTAGACTTGGAAGAAGTCACGCTGCACGTAGGAGCCGGAACATTCAAACCGGTCAAAAGCGAAGAAATAGAAGGTCACGAAATGCATACAGAATACATTTCGGTCAACAAAAGCACTATAGAAAAGCTGATTGCACATCGAGGAGAAGCTGTAGCTGTTGGTACAACTTCCGTACGTACACTCGAAAGCTTATATTATATAGGAGTAACTATCAGCCAGAATCCTGATGCCAGTCAGGAAGAATTGCACGTAAAACAGTGGCAACCCTATGAATCGGATGTTACACTCAGTACCATAGAGTCACTGCAATGTATATTGGATTATATGAACCGCCATAATCTTGACGCACTCCATACAAGTACGCAGATTATTATCGCTCCCGGATACGAATACAAAATAGTGAAGCGCATGGTCACAAACTTCCACCAGCCTCAAAGTACACTGCTTTTGCTGGTTTCGGCTTTCGTAAAAGGTGACTGGCATAAAATCTATGATTACGCACTGGCACACGATTTCCGTTTCCTGAGCTACGGAGACTCTTCGCTGCTTATTCCTTGAAGCACTCTTTGATATAAATCAAGAAAAGGGCATCGGAAGTCATTTTTTTCTTATTAGATGAATAAAGAATAAACAAAACCCTGTAATTTTGTGTTGTAAAACATAAAACAAGGATAACATTAACTAGACTAACCCCATAAAAAGAGGGGAAAAGCAATACTAAATTAACTTAGTAAACGCAAAAACAAAAGAAAGGGTAACAATTATGAAACAGGTAAAAGATTTATTCAAAGCTATTAAGAAAAACTTGAATGCAAGTGCAATGGCAATGTACGGTCAGTATACAAGATAATATACACCGTACTGATTTTAGAAAAACATCAATACATCATCCATAACCAGAGGACGAAAGATTTTCAGATAAAATCTTTTGTCCTCTTTTTTTATATTTAGTAAACTGAAGCTTTACACACTCTTACAGATTATTCATTACCACCAATCAAGATATCTTCTCCCTACCTTCTCAGCCTAAGGGATATTCTATTCTTCCACTCAGACCATGCAAGTTATCGCATGATATCTTTAAGACACTCATATTTCTCCAGAGAATAAGGCGAATGATCGGGTAAGGCGTGAACCAGTTGTTACGTTAATCCGTTTTTAGGGTCAGTAGAAATTTAGTGGGGATACGCATATAGCTTCGCAATGCGGAATAAAAAGAACTTCTTATCAGCTACTCCTCTTAGATTTGCTCTGAACAGTTTAATTTTTGCATTGAACGATTCTGCCATCGCATTTGAAGAACGATGGTTGTAGAAATTCAGTATTTCATCATAGTGCTCATAAACGAGTAGGAGGAAAACGAAGTAGTTTTCTTCCTACTTTCGTTTTCCGACCTCTCACACCACCGTACGTGCCGTTCGGCATACGGCGGTTCTTTACTATGGATGCCTTTCGTATTCTTCGAAAGACACTTCCACGACATCTTCTTCAACCATCCATTTGTAGGTCTGCGCTCCTTTATACCCTTCGGATTCCGTCCTATCTCTTTAAAGGTAGCCCAATACTTCTGTTTTGGTTTTATGCATTCGTTCCAACAAACGGTAGTTTTCAGTTATGCCGTTTAAATAAAGTTTGGTCCTTCCCTATAGGCATACATGCCTTGGGTACTACGACCTCTGCTGACTTCTCACGGCAAGCTTTACTCCATCATGGTACTTCGAATCATTCATCCTCACCATATGTCCGTGAGACCTCCTCGGATAAGGGTATTAACTTTCAATCTTATGTCTGCTCCATTTACACTAACCGTCCCGAATAGCTATAGGGCTTTAGTTTGTTTCGCAACCTTACCCACGGTCATATGCCTTATATGAAGTTTCTGTTCGTCAGACCAGATGTTTGCCGCCAGCTTCTTTCAGATTCCAACTCGCGATGGACACCCTTGCTTTTGGCTGTATGATTCCCGCTATTAGGGCTCATTGGGGACTTGCACCCGTTAGCTAATACTCATGCCGAGCATACGAAAGTAGCAGCAATGACATTAAAAGAATGCATCCCTGCTTCTTCTACTTTATTATACCATCGTGCCATAGCCAAACGTGCAGCGTCCTTTATGGTGTTCTTAGAGAAAATCATCCGCAGGGAATGGCACAAACCGTATGCCTTTTTGATGTCAGGGTATTCCTCAAATAGGATTGCTGCCCTTTGCTTCTGTTTTTCCGTCCATTTATCAGCTGACTTGAAAAGCAGATACCGGGAGCGTATAAGTAATTCCCTACGGGTGTCGCCATTGGAATATCGGTATGGGACATAATCTTCGTTCTTCCGCTTAGCTTCTTCCATTTCCTCATTGGCCTGCTGTATGGCATCCCAACGGTGTTTGATGCGTAATTCCTGCACGGCATCACAAGCTAATTTCTGAATGTGAAAACGGTCTATTACACGGCTGGCTTCAGGAAATGCAGTCCGTACAATCTTGCGCATGGAGTCTGAAAGGTCAAGTGTCACTTCTTTAACGGCATAACGGCTTTCCTCGTCAATTCGTTGCAGCACAGCTATTACATCCTCTGATTTAGTTCCTGCCACGACAGCTACCAGGGAGCACTCTCTCGTACAGGCATCACGGTTGGTTACAAAGGTGTAAAGTTCACCGTTGGAGAGTGAGGTCTCGTCAATCGCCAGATACGGTCCCATATTTTCCGGAAACAGCATCCATTCACCGGCATGGGATAACTGTTCCCAATTACGATATCCGCTGAGAACCTCCTTGTACTGTTTTTCAAATGTATGACCATCTATATGATAGAATTCCTCAAGCGTACGGCAGGTCACTGGGGATGTCTCCATACGTTTCTTTTAAAAAAGCCCCAAATTCTTTGGAGTATCTGGTTCCCTTGGCTACAACATCGAGGTCGATGGGAATACTGAAACTTTTACCTGCGCGCAAGTCCGTCCAACGACGACGTCTGATCTTGAGGATTACCTTATGGTCCCGTATGGGAAAGTCTGTCACATTAACAGCTTCCATAAAACCTTTGGATTCAAAATGTTCGTCATTGCTTAACTTGGAATTCATCTTTTCATCCAGACTAATATGAATCTCTTGAGAGGTTTGTTCAACTCCAGAGATAAGAAAGTAATCTAATATCTGAGCCGGCAACACGAGGCTGGCTAGCATGTTCAAATAATCGTTTTTCATAATGCGAAGTAAGCAATACCTTACGAGTATAAAAAATAATCCCCACGAAATTTCTACTGACCCCGTTTTTATCTTGAGCTCCAAATACGTATCGAAAGAATATATAAAAGAAAAAAGCATCTTGGATTTTCTCCAAAATGCTTTTAATCTGTTGGGCTACTCGGACTCGAACCAAGAAAAACAGGACCAGAATCTGTTGTGTTACCATTACACCATAGCCCAAACTTATATTTACGGTATCCTCTCCATGAAGACTTCCGCTTTTGTAAGATGTTGGGCTACTCGGACTCGAACCAAGAAAAACAGGACCAGAATCTGTTGTGTTACCATTACACCATAGCCCAAAATCTATTGTTTTGTCAGCCTCATTTGATTTTGACGGTGCAAAGGTACAACTTTTTTATAATATACCAATATTTTGGAGCTTTTTTTTCAAAAAAATACAAAAGAAAAAGAGAATTAAGCCTCATTCCTTCGTGATATACAGAAAAGCAAGTATATTTGCTACATTAATTTATATATGAATAATAAATAAAAACGGAAACAATAATAATGGACGAAACAAAAGACTTAGTAAAGAAAATTACAGAAGGCATTCAAGAGAAAAAAGGAAGAAACATTGTAATAGCTGACTTAACCAATATAGAAGATACTATTTGTAAATACTTCGTTATTTGTCAGGGAAACTCTCCCAGCCAGGTTCTGGCAATCGTTGACTCAGTAAAAGAATACGTCAGAAAGACAACCGGTCATAAAGTATACGGAATGGATGGTGTGCGTAATACACAATGGGTTGCAATGGACTACGGAGATGTACTGGTACATGTCTTTTTACCTGAAGTGAGAGATTTTTACAACCTGGAACATCTGTGGGCAGATGCCAAATTAACATCTCTCCCCGATATTGACTAACTTCATAAAAAAATTGTATGAGCGAAAATTTAAACAACAATAAACCTAAGATTAATGTACCCCGACCTAGCTTGAGTTGGCTGTACGTTATAATAGCACTTGTTTTTGGTTTTCTTTATTTCTCGAGCGAAGACGGAAGCGCTAGCAAGGAAATAACCTATACCGAATTCAAGGAAATGGTAAGCAAAGGATATGCAAGTAAAATCATTGCTTACGATGACAACACCGTAGATATGTTCATCAAGCCTGAAAACATTGTTGATGTGTTCGGAAAGGATGCTAATAAAGTAGGAAGAAGTCCTTCTGTAAATGTCAAGATAGGCTCAATGGAAGCACTCGATAAATTCCTTGACGAAGAACAAGACAGCGGAAACTTTACAGGTTCTATCAGCTACGAAAAGCAAACCAATTATTTTGGTATGATTTTCTGGAACATTGCTCCTTTCTTATTATTAATAGGAATATGGATGTTCGCCATGAGACGTATGAGTGGTGGCGGAGGTCCGGGAGGAGCCGGAAGTGTGTTCAGTGTAGGAAAAAGCAAAGCACAGCTTTTCGAAAAAGGAGCAAACCGCATCACTTTCAAGGATGTTGCTGGTCAGGCAGCAGCTAAACAGGAAGTAGAGGAAATAGTAGAATTTCTGAAACAACCTCAAAAGTATACGGAACTGGGAGGAAAGATACCTAAAGGAGCCCTGTTAGTAGGCCCTCCGGGAACAGGTAAGACATTGCTTGCCAAAGCTGTTGCAGGCGAAGCTGACGTACCTTTCTTCTCTATATCAGGTTCCGACTTCGTTGAAATGTTTGTCGGAGTGGGAGCTTCACGCGTACGCGACCTATTCCGCCAGGCTAAAGAAAAGTCACCTTGTATCATCTTTATCGATGAGATCGATGCCGTAGGTCGTGCCCGTGGAAAAAACCCGAGCATGGGAGGTAATGATGAACGCGAGAACACCCTGAACCAGCTGCTTACAGAAATGGACGGATTTGGTTCAAACAGTGGAGTTATTATCCTGGCTGCAACCAACCGTGTAGATATTTTGGATAAGGCCTTGCTTCGTGCCGGACGATTCGACCGACAGATTTATGTAGATCTGCCCGACTTGAACGAACGTAAAGAAGTATTTGGCGTACATCTCCGCCCATTGAAACTGGATAATACGGTAGACGTTGACTTGCTGGCTCGCCAGACTCCGGGATTCAGTGGAGCTGATATTGCCAATGTTTGTAATGAAGCTGCTCTGATAGCTGCCCGCCACTCAAAACCGTCAGTGGGAAAAGATGACTTTCTGGCTGCAATCGACCGTATAGTCGGTGGTCTGGAAAAGAAAACCAAGGTTATGACAGCAGCAGAGAAACGTGCCATTGCGCTGCACGAAGCAGGACATGCTACGATTTCATGGTTCCTGGAACATGCCAATCCGCTGATTAAGGTTACAATCGTTCCTCGCGGACGTGCATTGGGAGCAGCATGGTATCTGCCCGAAGAACGTCAGATTACAACCAAGGAACAGATGTTGGACGAAATGTGTGCTACGCTGGGAGGACGTGCTGCCGAAGAAGTATTTATCGGTCACATCTCAACCGGTGCTATGAATGACCTGGAGCGAGTTACCAAACAAGCTTACGGCATGATAGCATATGCAGGTATGAGCGACAAGTTGCCTAACTTATGTTATTACAGCAATGACGAATACAGCTTCAACAAACCTTACAGTGAACATACTGCTGAACTGATTGACCAGGAAGTGCAGAAGATGATCAACGAACAATATGCTCGTGCCAAGGCATTGTTGCAAGAGCACAAGGAAGGTCACAACCAGTTGGCACAGCTTCTGATAGACCGTGAAGTCATCTTTGCAGAAGATGTAGAAAAGATATTCGGAAAGCGTCCATGGGCATCTCGTTCGGAAGAAATCATGGCTGCTGAAGAAAAAGCTCTTCCTGCTCCCGAAAAGACAGAAGAAGCTGCAACAGCATCTGAACCGGAAACTAAGGAACAGACTGAAAACTCCGGAACTTCTGCTACACAAGATGAGGAAAAGCAAGCCTGACAATCATCTGACAAACAACAGATAACATAACTTTTGTCATTCAGAAGGCTCCAAACGAGCTTACTGAGTGACAAAAGTATTTTTAATAATAAACATTAAAACCTTACTGCCGTGAAAAGCAATTTTCTTCAACGAGCCATCACAGGAGTGATATTCGTAGCCGTACTTGTAGGCTGTATTCTGGGAGGGCCCATTTCATTTACAATTTTGTTTGCATTGATCAGTGCACTTACGATCAATGAATTCGGAAACATTGTCAACCGAATGGAGCATACGCACATGAACAAACCTATATCCATTCTGGCTGGTTTGTTCTTATTCCTCTGTTTCGGATATATCGGAGTAGTGCCGGGAGCGAATGAGATATTCATCCCTTATCTCTTCCTGATACTTTATCTGTTTATCAGTGAATTGTACAAGAAGCAACCTAATCCGCTCAATAACTGGGCATATGCCATGATGAGCCAGATATATATTGCCTTATCATTCGCTTTGCTCAACGTACTGGCTTACCACAGCAGCGCAACAGAAAGCGTATCTCAGTATAACCCTATACTGCCCTTATCCATTTTTATCTTCAACTGGGTAAACGATACGGGTGCTTACTGTACCGGCATGCTGTTTGGAAAACACCGTCTGTTCGAACGTATTTCCCCAAAGAAATCGTGGGAAGGTTCTATCGGTGGAGCTGTGTTCAGCATCATTGCAGCCATCGTTTTGGCACACTTCTTTACATTCCTGAGCACCGGTGTATGGATTGGACTGGGACTGACTGTAGTAGTATTTGGAACATGGGGTGACCTGACCGAATCGCTGATGAAACGTACCCTCGGCATTAAAGATTCAAGCAATATCCTGCCTGGACACGGAGGTATGCTCGACCGCTTCGACAGTACTTTGATGGCCGTTCCAGCAGCTGTAGTATACCTGTATCTGGTAGGACTTATCCTTGCATAAGAGCATAAAAATCGCCCTTCATTTCTTCTATACGTTTCAGATATGCATCTTGCTATGCAACAAACTGATTCACAACGCATTGATAAATAGAAGAAATGAAGGGCTTATTATGTCTGAAATTCGTACAAAAAATAAAAAAAACATCAAGAAGTTTTTCTACACTTTTGCTCTTCTTTCAACAAAGTCTCCATGTAAAAACAGAAACCAATGGTATCAGGCTTTGTGATTCGACTTTAACAAAGCTGTAATCTGAGATGCAGCACGTTCCGATGCTCCGGGTTCTCCTAAAATTGCTATCAGCCGGTCGTATTCTGAATGCATAAGTGGACGTCCGCTTCCTCCCGGTACAATCTTAGCCAACTCCTTTTTTATATTGGCAACCGTCATACCGTCGGCAACCAGTTCAGTTACCACTTCACGGTCGGCTATCAGATTTACCAATGAAATGTATTTCACCTTCAAGATATGCCTGCGAAGGAAAGAAACCAACTTGCCTGCTGCCGTATAGTAACATACCACCTGAGGTACACGGAACAAAGCTGTTTCGAGCGTAGCTGTTCCCGAAGTAACCAGTGCAGCCTCAGCCTGCTGCAACAAACGGTAAGTCTGCCCGAACACAATCTTCGTACTGCTGTCGATATATTGTTTGTAGAAATCAGGCTCAATACCAGGAGCTCCCGCCACCACAAACTGATACTGCGGAAAACTGCGTGCTGCCTCAATCATACGCGACAGATTATCTTTGATTTCCTGCCGGCGACTTCCTGCAAGTAAGGCTATGACCGGTCTGTTTTCCAACCCATTGGCAGCAATAAATTCACTGAAAGTTTCCTCACCATTCTTCCGGAAATCATCCACAGCGTCGACACAAGGATTGCCCACATAATGCACCGGATACTGGTGTTTCTTGAAAAAATCGACTTCGAAAGGCAGAATAGAAAACAGTTCATCTACATCGCGCTTGATATTTTTGATGCGATATTCCTTCCAAGCCCAAATCTTAGGCGAAATATAATAGTAGACAGGTATCCGCGTATGCTGTTTGATATATTCGGCTATCTTCAAGTTAAATCCCGGATAATCAACGAGGATCAGCACATCCGGCTGCCACGCTTCAACATCCTTCTTGCAGTAGTCCATGTTACGGAAAATAGTACGCAAGTGAAGCAGTACAGGAATAAAACCCATATATGCCAGTTCACGGTAATGCTTTACGCAAGTACCTCCCACCGCCTTCATCAGATCGCCTCCGAAAAAACGAAATTCGGCCTGCGGATCTTCGTGCTGCAAGGCACGCATCAGGTTCGATGCATGCAAGTCGCCCGATGCCTCTCCTACTATCAGATAATATTTCATACGTTCCAGTTCCAGTGTTTCAAGTCTTCCATCAGCGAATATGCCGTCACATCAATTTGCGTAGGAGTAATGGCCACGTAACCGTGTTCCAACGCCCAGTGATCGGTATCTTCAGCATCAGGCTCGTTATTCTGATACTCACCTGTCAGCCAATAATAATATCCGCCACGCGGATGATCTGCCTTAACAAATTCATTGGTCCATACCCCATCAGTCTGACGGCAGATACGCACACCTTTCAGTTCGTTTGTATCAGGGAAATTCACATTCAGACACTTACCTACGGGAAGTTCCTTTGCAAGCACTTCTTCTACAATGCGGCGCACATAAGGCAGCGTTGCAGAAAAATCAGCATCCGCACTATGATTACAAAGCGAAAATCCTACCGAAGGGATTCCTTTCAGGCATCCTTCTATCACCACTCCCATCGTACCAGAGTAGTGTACATTGACCGACGAGTTGTCGCCATGATTAATACCTCCTATCACCATATCGGGCTTACGGGGAACCAAAGCGTGCAAAGCAAGTTTGACACAGTCGACAGGACTTCCCGAACACTTATATACAATGAGTCCCGGCTCCTGACGCATCTTTGTACAGCGAAGCGGATGCTCGGAAGTAATGGCTCCCGATGAACCCGAACGCGGCCCGTCGGGCGCAACAACAATGAGGTCGGCAACAGTGCGTAACGCAGCGATAAGTTCTTGTATTCCTTTGGCATTCACGCCATCATCATTCGACAGCAATAAAAGAGGTCTTTCGTTTGTCATATATTTCTCCATTAATAATCGCCGGTAAAGTTACAACAAATATTAATCTTCCCAAACCACGACGAATAATTACAGATAAATCGTTATCTTTGCCTCGCCGAAGTTATTAACAAAAGCCGTAAGTTATCAACATTTTCAAGAAATGTAGACATTTGCTGATACATAGTTTCGACGATTATTTGTTACTTCGCAATCAGATAAACTGATTAATATGGGAAAAATTATTGCTTTAGCCAACCAAAAAGGTGGCGTAGGTAAGACTACTACAACCATTAATCTGGCTGCATCATTAGCAACTCTCGAGAAGAAAGTGCTGGTAGTCGATGCCGACCCGCAGGCGAATGCTTCATCCGGTCTGGGAGTAGATTTAAAAGAAATAGATTGTTCTATTTATGAATGTCTTATCAATCAGACCGATATACGGGAAGCTATTTACACGACCGATATTGACGGATTGGATATTATTCCTTCTCACATCGACCTCGTGGGAGCAGAAATCGAAATGCTGAACCTGGAAAACCGTGAGAAGATTATGAAAAAGGCATTAGAGCCGATGAAAAGTGAATACGATTATATTCTGATAGACTGTTCACCGTCGCTGGGGCTGATTACCATCAACGCACTGACAGCTGCCGATTCAGTCATCATTCCGGTACAATGCGAATATTTTGCACTGGAAGGTATCAGCAAGCTGCTGAACACCATCAAGATAATCAAGACAAAACTGAACCCTTCGCTGGAAATAGAGGGTTTCCTGCTTACAATGTTCGACTCACGTCTGCGTCTGGCAAACCAGATATACGACGAAGTGAAACGTCATTTCCAGGAACTGGTATTCAAAACCATTATCCAGCGAAATGTCAAACTGAGTGAGGCTCCCAGCCACGGAATACCTGCCATTTTGTACGATGCGGATTCTACAGGAGCAAAAAACCACCTGGCTTTGGCAAACGAAATTATAAACAAAAATTAAGAAGCATAGAAAGCTGAAAGAATAAACAAATATGGCCGTACAGAAAAAATTTGCACTGGGCAGAGGACTCGACGCGCTGATTTCTACAAACGACGAGGTTAAGACTTCGGGCTCTTCTTCCATCAACGAAGTGGAACTGAGTAAAATCTCGGTAAACCCGAACCAGCCGCGCCGCGAGTTCGATCCGATTGCCCTGCAAGAGCTTGCCGACTCAATAGCTGAAATCGGCATCATACAACCTATCACTTTACGCAAGCTGAATGAGGATTCATATCAGATAATAGCAGGAGAACGACGTTACCGTGCTTCTATACAGGCAGGACTGAAGACTATTCCTGCTTACATCCGTACTGCCGACGATGAGAATGTAATGGAAATGGCTCTGATAGAGAATATCCAGCGCGAGGACTTGAACTCGCTGGAAATAGCTCTCGCCTACCAGCATCTGATCGAACAATATGAACTGACTCAGGAACGTCTGAGCGAACGTGTAGGCAAGAAGCGTACTACCATCGCCAATTACCTGCGACTGCTTAAACTTCCTGCTCCGATACAGGTTGCACTGAAAAATAAAGAAATAGATATGGGGCACGCACGTGCCTTGCTTGCGCTGGATGACCCGAAGACACAGATACGTATTTTCAACGAAATAATAACCCAAGGGTATTCGGTCCGCAAGGTAGAAGAAATAGTAAAAGCCCTTTCAGCCGGCGAAAGCGTAGAGTCGGGAGGCAAGAAGATTGCTCCCAAAGGCGCCAAACTGTCTGAAGAATATACGATGTTGCAAAATCATCTATGTACCTTCTTCGGTACAAAGGTGCAGCTTTCGTGCAGCAACAAAGGAAAAGGTAAAATCAGTATCCCGTTCAGCAACGAAGCTGATCTGGAAAGAATCATGGAGATACTGGACTCATTGAAACCAAAAGAATAAAAAGGACAAGTTTTGAGAGAACGATCGTTTACATATGTATTGTATATCGTACTGATGCTCTGTTTCGCATGGGGAGGAAGTACGGAAGGATATGCACAACGTGCACTCAAGCACCGGAAAGGCTTACTGAATGCCGATTCGATACGCGCGCAAAACGTGGCCGACCGCCTTGCTTTACCCGATACGCTGAATATACGTCAAAAGCGCATCGAGGAACTGGAAGCTCCGGTAGATACGGCCAGACTTATGCGTCAGAGTGACTCTTTGCAAAGCCGGAAACCTGTAACCATAAAGGAGAAAAAGAAATGGCTTCCCACTCCCAATAATTCTATCTGGCTGTCGCTTGCCATACCCGGAGCAGGTCAGATATACAACCGGAAGTATTGGAAACTGCCTATCGTTTATGGAGGTTTCGTGGGATGTACTTATGCATTGACCTGGAACAGCAAGATGTATAAGGATTATACACAGGCATATCAGGACATCATGAGTGACAATCCGAATAACGACAGTTATATGGATTTCCTGCCAGCCGGATATACCAAAGAAGATGTACAAAACAGACTCGATTATTATCAAGAGTTGTTCCGTAAACGAAAAGATGTCTTCCGTCGTCAGCGAGATTTAAGTATAATTGCTTTCATCGGAGTTTATCTGTTGTCGGTAATCGACGCGTATGTCGACGCTGAGCTATCGAACTTCGATATATCGAACGATCTGGGAATGACACTGGAACCTGCAATATTTAACGATGCATACCGCAAGCTTCCTCAAGGAATAGGCTTGCAATGCAGTATTAGATTTTAAATTATGAAAAAACTATGTATTGGCATACTCGCCTTCCTTAGCTTTTCGCCCCTCTTTGCCCAACAAACGGAAAAGAGTATTGTCGTCCGCTCCAGTTCAGGTGTGGAGGCAGCTGCCGATTTGCCCGAAGGTATGCTTTCTGAAACAGACAGTTTATATCTGGACTGGATTTCGAAAAATTATATCAATCTGGGAGAAAACTGTACTGCGACTTCTACCAATCCGGAAGTAAGCGACTCTATCTACATGGATCGTCTGCAACGTATTCCGGCCATCATCGAAATGCCGTATAACGAAGTGGTGCGCAAATTTATCGACATGTATGCTACCCGCTTGCGACAGAAGATTGCATTCATGCTGAGTGCTAATAATTTCTACATGCCCATCTTCGAAGAGGCACTCGACTTGCACGACCTGCCGCTGGAGTTAAAATATCTTCCTGTAATCGAATCGGCCTTAAACCCGATGGCAACTTCCCGTCAGGGAGCCGTAGGCTTATGGCAGTTCATGCTGGCTACAGGTAAAATTTACGGACTGCAAGTAACCAGTCTGATAGACGAACGTCGTGACCCGATCAAATCTACTCGTGCCGCAGCACGTTATCTGAAAGACTTATACGATATCTATCACGACTGGAATCTGGTACTTGCGGCTTACAATTGCGGTCCGGGCACAATAAACAAAGCTATCCGACGTTCGGGAGGAGAAAAGGACTTCTGGAAGCTATACAATTATCTGCCTCAGGAAACTCGTGGATATGTGCCGGCATTTATCGCTGCAAACTATATCATGACCTATTACTGTGAGCATAACATCAGCCCGCTGGAAATGAGAATGCCGGAAGGAACAGATACTATACACATATCTCGTCCGCTCAACCTCCAGCAGATAGCCGCCGTATGCAACTCAAACATCGATGAACTTCGTGCCTTGAATCCGGAGTTTAAAAAAGACATCATTCCTGGAAATGAGAAGCCTTATGCGCTTCGCTTGTCCAACAAGATGATGAGCTGTTTCCTCGAAAACGAAGACAGCATCTATAACTATAAACCGGAGGTCTATCAGACACGACGCAGCAAAGTAGAAGTAGCCGATGTTAAATCGTCTGCCAAATCAGGAAAAGCCGTTTATCACAGAATCAGAAACGGAGAAACCTTGGGAGGCATTGCAGCCAAATATGGAGTAAGCGTATCGCAGTTACGCAGATTGAACGGAATCAAAGGCAGTAACATACGTGCCGGAAGATCACTCCGCATCCGATAAGTATCATATTTTTACACCGAAATATCATAAAAACCATCCCGACAATCCCAAGATTTGTCAGGATGGTTTTTCATTTTTCTATCTTCCTTTTCCATAGCTTTGCACGGCTCTTTCATTTAAGCTTAGATAAAGGCACATAATTCCCCCACCCACTTCTTATGGGAAGTAGGGATTTTGTTATGATTGATACCCAAAACGTTACGAATCCTCTGAAATTACAAATTATCTCATTTTTGATCCAGCATATGTATCATTGCGGTAAAGTCCAAGAAAGTTCTCTAATAAGTTCGGCCGTTCCCTTAGCCTTGTCGGAGAGCTTTTTCCTTTTACCTTTCCATATAGAAAGTATTGCCAGTACTATCCTCTGTATCGTGTCAAGGTTTCTGGCGGACCTTGCACTATTCCGCCTGATGAAGTCCTGCCTCAGGTTGCGGTCAAGGTCCCAGTGCATGCTTTCTATTGCCCAATGCATTCTGGCTATTGTACTCAGCCGCCTGGCACTTCCGTGAAAACTGGAGACATAGAACCTCCTCTCGGAAGATTTCTGACCATCAGATTTTCTCTCCGTTGCAGTCCGTATTTCGACAACCGTCAGATTTCCATTCCACTTTTTCCTGTCCGTAATCAGGTCATTTCCACGAAAGATACGGCATACTCTGGTCTCTATTCTGCCATGTTCAAGAAAAGGGCCTTCCGAATATACATCCACAGGCTCTGCAAGTTCGACATTGTCCTCAACCCCATATCGCAGAGTTCTCTGGTTTGCCTTCAGCTCGATAAGGAAATCACCGCCTTTTTCCCGGATTTTATCTATGATGGCTTTCTGGAAGGACATGGCGTCTGCCGTAACTATGCATCCTGACACATCCACCTTGTCCAACAGTTTGGGTACGGAAGTTATCTCGTTGCTTTTTTCTTCACACATGTCCGTGGCAAGGGTGAAACCTCCTTCAAGGGAATAGGCGGATACGATGTCGGGGGTGCGTCCGTTTTCAAGTACCGTCCCTCTCATTGCCTTGCCGTCAATACAGAGGATGTCTCCGGCACAACCGACAAGCTCATCATGGAAGGTGGAGGTAAATTCAGACATCCGCTCAGACATGGCTTCATCATCAATATGTTTGAATATACGGCAGAGCGTAGGTTCAGAAGGCACACCGTCCAACAAAATTCCTAAAGAGCGGAAGCGTTTCAGATTACGCTCGCCGAATCTGATTATATCCGGTCTTGTCATACACTTGCCCAGCCGTCCGAGTATTACAAGGAGAAGAATATCTTCCAGCTTGTATTTGTAGTTTCCCTTGTCTGTCCTGCGGTAATCCGGCACTGATTTCACAAATTCTTTCAGATGTTTCATTATGCTGCCACGACGGCAGAATGCATGTTTCTTTTTTATATATTAGACATGCAAAATGTTGCATATCAGCAAAATAAATCTTATTTTTGCATAGCGAAAATTAAGGCGGAAATCAAAAAACGACCTCTGTCGCATTTGATTTCCGCCTACAAAAATAATTTTATATGAACGATAAAAAGAAACACCGGAAGCGGTGCTTCCTGCATCGCTGTGCGCAAAAATAATGGTTTTTCGGAGAATAACAAGGATTATAGAGGTTGTTTTAAATGAAAGAGCCGTGATAGCTTTGTAAGAAAAAACTTCATTCTACTTGTTAAATTCTTTATTTTCTTTATTTTTGCAATATAGATTAAGGGAGTAATACAATGACGGATGAAAAACTTACACAAGAGCAAGCAGATGAAAAGCAAATAAATGATGCCTTTCAAGAACTTTTAGATCGATACCTGGAAAGCAAGCACCGCAAAAAAGTAGAAATAATCACCAAAGCATTTAATTTTGCCAAGCAAGCACATAAAGGTGTACGACGCCGTTCGGGCGAACCTTATATACTGCACCCTATTGCGGTAGCACGCATTGCGTGTGTAGAAATCGGACTGGGGTCTACCTCCATCTGTTCGGCTTTGCTGCATGATGTAGTAGAGGATACCGACTATACGGTGGAAGATATAGAAAATCTGTTCGGACCTAAAATTGCACAGATTGTAGACGGACTGACAAAAATATCCGGAGGCATTTTCGGCGACCGCGCTTCGGCTCAGGCTGAAAATTTCAAAAAGCTCCTGCTTACAATGAATGACGACATCCGAGTCATTCTGATAAAAATAGCCGACCGTCTGCACAACATGCGTACCCTCGGTTCCATGCTTCCCAGCAAACAATATAAGATTGCGGGAGAAACCCTTTACATCTATGCTCCTCTTGCCAACAGACTAGGTCTGAACCGCATAAAAACAGAACTGGAAGACCTGAGTTTCAAATACGAACATCCGGAAACTTACAAAGAGATACAAGACAAGCTGCAAGCTACTCAGGCAGAGCGCGAAAGCGTCTTTACCGAGTTTACAGCTCCTATACGTGCACAACTGGATAAGATGAAAATACCT
The DNA here is from genome assembly GCF_000154845.1 of Phocaeicola coprocola DSM 17136. GTDB lineage: Bacteria > Bacteroidota > Bacteroidia > Bacteroidales > Bacteroidaceae > Phocaeicola > Phocaeicola coprocola. Next base: position 130,270 of record NZ_DS981509.1, read on the forward strand.
TATCGCATTCTGGCACGTGTAAAATCTCCTTATTCCATCTGGAACAAGATGCAGACCAAGCATATCACGTTCGAAGAAATCTACGATATCCTTGCTGTGCGCATCATCTTTACTCCAAGAAACGAAGAAGAGGAACTGAACGACTGCTTCGATATCTATGTAGCTATCTCGAAAATATACAAGCCCCACCCCGACCGTCTGCGCGACTGGGTAAGCCATCCGAAAGCTAATGGCTATCAGGCACTGCACGTGACACTGATGAGTAACAAAGGGCAATGGATTGAAGTGCAAATCAGAAGTGAACGCATGAATGACGTTGCCGAGCAAGGATTTGCAGCTCACTGGAAATACAAGGAAGGTGGAGGCAGTGAAGATGAAGGCGAACTGAGCAAGTGGCTGAAGACCATTAAGGAAATTCTGGACGATCCACAGCCTGATGCGCTCGATTTCCTCGATACCATCAAACTGAACCTGTTTGCATCCGAAATTTTTGTCTTCACCCCCAAAGGAGAAATCAAGACTATGCCGCAAAACTGTACGGCACTCGATTTTGCTTTCTCTATCCATACATTCCTGGGCAGTCACTGTATCGGAGCTAAGGTAAACCATAAACTGGTTCCACTAAGCCACAAGCTACAAAGTGGTGATCAGGTAGAAATACTTACTTCCAAATCACAAAAGGTACAGCCTTCGTGGATAAACTTTGCCACCACAGCAAAAGCCAAAGCTAAGATACAAGCTATTCTGAAGCGTGAAAAGAAAGAAATGCAGCAGAAAGGTGAAGATATGCTTACCGATTTCTTCCATCAGGAAAACCTGCCGTCAAATGATGAGAATATCAAGAAGCTCTGCAACCTGCATCACGTAAAGAATTACGATGAACTGACCTTAAATATCGGTCAGGGAATATTCTCATTAGGTGAAGCAGACAAAAACGAACTGAAGGAAAAGCCATCGCCTACCAACTGGAAGAAATATATCAGCTTTGCATTCGGAGGAACCAGTAAAAACAAGCAGGAAGAGAAACAAGCTGAACAGCCTGCACTGAATATAGACAAAAAGAAAATCATCAAGCTGACTCCTGATGCCATTCAGAAGAATTACATTCTGGCTGATTGCTGTAAACCGATTCCGGGGGATGATGTACTTGGTTACATTGACGATAACAACCGTATTGTCATTCATAAACGCCAGTGCCCGATTGCAGCCCAGCTGAAGACCAGTTTCGGTAACCGACTGCTTGCTGTAGAATGGGAAACAGGCAAAGCATTAAACTTCCCGGTCAATGTATACATTAAAGGTATAGACGGCATAGGAGTCCTCAATCAGGTTACACAAGTTATATCTCAACAGTTGAATGTAAATATTCATAAATTGAATATTGAATCGAACGATGGTATTTTCGAAGGTCGCATTCAGCTTTACGTACACGATGTAGATGATGTAAATACCATCTGTACAAACCTCAAAAAGATAAATCACATCAAGAAAGTAACCCGTATCGAAAACTTTGAAGATACAATTGCCGACTAAAAAGACGTATCTTTCTGATGATGACAATAACAGATTACAACCATTAAGACGAAATAAAGATATTCAGCAAATATCCCTAAAAAATACAATGGCATATGAAGATGATAAACCATAATCACTTCATATGCCATTTTTATTGTTGTTTTTCGTTGTTTCCTCGCATATACGACGTCCGGAAAAAGTCTGATGATCGCTTAAAAAGACCTAGAATTAAGTCACCAGCCAAACAATTCACACCTGCAAGCATCAGGTGAGATAATCCAGCTCCTTACGCATACTGAGCAAATCTTCTTTGATACGCCGCAAGCGGTCGATGATTTCGGCCGTATCACGAATGCTTTCTTTATTCTGCTTCAAACGCTGTCTGGCTCCGGCAAGAGTCATTTTCTTTTCTTTTACAAGATGATATACCAGGCGAATATTTTCAATATCCTCTTTCGTATACTGCCGGATATTTCCTCCCGCCTTCTTGGGAGCAATTATAGGAAACTCCTTCTCCCAATAGCGCAAAAGCGACTCGTTTACATCAAACATTTCCGCCACTTCACGAATAGAATAATATAATTTCAAATTTTTATCGCTCTTCAAAGCCATGTCCTTTCTGTTTAGTCTGTATGTAATATTAATCGAATACCTTACCGTGGTTGGCAGCAATCTGAATCATCTTGTCGTAATCATCCGCATCCAAATCCATGAAGTAATAGTTCACCGGATTCATAATCTGCCCTTTCAGATGCACTTCGTAGTGTAAATGCGGTCCGGTACTCTTTCCCGTACTTCCTACCTTGCCAATAGTTTCTCCACGCACTACTTTCTGCCCTACCTTCACATCAATTTTACTCAAGTGAGCATATCGGGTGACATAACCGAAACCATGATTAATGACAATACAGTTGCCATACAATCCTTCCCAGCCTGCTTTCTGTACCGTACCGTTTCCAGTGGCATACACCGGTGTACCCACGTTTGCCGAAAAGTCCATGCCCGCATGAAACTTAACAGTCTTATAAATAGGGTCGATACGATTTCCATATCCCGAAGCCGTCTGCTTCAAATCCTTGTTGGCCACCGGCTGGATAGCAGGAATACATGCCAGCATATCATCCTGTTTCTTACACAACTCTACCACCTCGTCAAACGATTTCGACTGCATATAAATCTGACGTGAAAGCAAGTCCATCTTCTGAGTAGTATTCACTACCAGCTTGGCATTTGCCATATCCATCAAATCCTCGTAACGGTTCGTTTTACCGTAACTGGCCGAACGCAAGGCATCCGCCACGGGATCTGCCTGCATAATCACCCGGTACAGATTATCATCACGCTGCTGAAGCTGCTGCATCACACCAAGAGCCTCGTCCAGACGGGTAGATAAAATATGATATTGTGAAAGTAAGCGCGAATTTTCCACACGCAGGTCCTTTTCCGAAGGAGAACCGAAAATCAGCAACAGGATGATAAAACATCCTGCACCCAGTCCCATACCCACAAACAGACGCCGCAAATAGCTCATCGCCCGCTGGCGCATAGTGGGATAAATACGGTCGTATGTACGCGTTTTCGGATTATAAATATAATAGACTTTACGCATTCAAATCTAATTTTGAAAAATTTTAAGATGCAACATGTCAAGTTTTTGCATCAAACATACGGACAAAAATAATAAAACCGATTATCTTTGCAAATCAATTTTGAGAATATTAACTACAAGACATTATAAGCATTATGTTGACAGCAAACGAAATTCGCGACTCATTTGTAAAATTCTTTGAGTCGAAAGGACATCAGATTGTGCCTTCAGCACCGATGGTCATCAAAGACGACCCGACATTGATGTTCACCAATGCAGGTATGAACCAGTTTAAAGATATTATTCTGGGTAACCATCCTGCGAAATACAAACGTGTAACCGACTCACAGAAGTGCTTGCGTGTGAGTGGAAAACATAACGACCTGGAAGAAGTAGGTCACGATACATACCATCATACCATGTTCGAAATGCTGGGTAACTGGTCTTTCGGCGACTACTTCAAGAAAGAGGCTATCAGCTGGGCATACGAATACCTGGTAAGCGTACTGAAACTTGATCCGAAAGATCTGTATGTAACCGTATTCGAAGGAAGCCCGAGCGAAGGTATTTCCCGCGATGACGAAGCAGCAGGCTACTGGGGACAATTCTTCCCAGAAGATCACATCATCAACGGTAACAAACACGATAATTTCTGGGAAATGGGTGATACAGGTCCTTGCGGTCCTTGTTCAGAAATTCATATCGACTCGCGTTCGGCTGAAGAAAAGGCTGCCGTTCCGGGACGTGAATTGGTTAACAAAGATCATCCGCAGGTTATCGAAATCTGGAACCTGGTGTTCATGCAGTACAACCGTAAGGCTGACGGAACCCTGGAACCGCTTCCAGCAAAAGTTATCGATACCGGTATGGGATTCGAACGTCTGGTACGTACTTTGCAAGGCAAGACATCCAACTACGATACTGACGTTTTCCAGCCTATCATCAAGGCAATCGGCGATTTGTCTGGCAAGAAGTATGGCGACGATGAAAAGGTAGACGTAACTATGCGCGTAGTAGCCGACCATATCCGTACCATCGCCTTCTCTATCACCGACGGACAGTTGCCGTCTAATGCAAAGGCTGGTTACGTAATCCGCCGAATCCTGCGCCGTGCCGTTCGCTACGCTTACACTTTCCTCGGACAGAAACAAGCATTCATGTATAAGCTGCTTCCTGTACTGATTGAAAATATGGGTGGTGCTTATCCTGAACTGAAAGCACAGCAGGCATTGATCGAGAAAGTTATGAAGGAAGAAGAAGAATCATTCCTCCGTACACTGGAAACAGGTATCCGTCTGCTCGACAAGACAATGGCTGAAACTAAAGCTGCCGGTAAGACTGAAATCAGCGGTGTAGACGCATTTACACTGTATGATACATTCGGGTTCCCATTCGACCTGACTGAACTTATCTTGCGTGAAAATGGTCTGACTGCCGACGTAAAAGGCTTTGAAGCCGAAATGCAGAAACAGAAAGAACGCGCACGTAATGCTGCTGCCGTAGAAACAGGCGACTGGGTTACACTGAAAGAAGGAGAAACAACTTTCGTAGGTTACGACTATACTGAATACGAAACAAGCATCCTGCGTTACCGTCAGATTAAACAGAAGAATCAGACACTTTACCAGATTGTATTGAGCGATACTCCGTTCTATGCAGAAAGTGGTGGTCAGATAGGTGATACCGGTGTATTGGTAAGCGAATTCGAAACTATCGATATCATCGATACCAAGAAGGAAAACAATCTTCCTATCCATATAGCAAAGAAACTTCCGGAACATCTGGAAGCTCCGATGATGGCATGTGTAGATACAGACAAACGTGCAGCTTGTGCAGCCAACCACTCTTGTACACACTTGCTGGACGAAGCATTGCGTCAGGTACTGGGTGCTCACGTAGAACAGAAGGGTTCTCTTGTTACTCCTGACTCTTTGCGTTTCGACTTCTCTCACTTCCAGAAAGTAACTCCGGAACAGATTCGCGAAGTAGAACATCTGGTTAATGCTAAAATCCGCGAAAACGTTCCTTTGACTGAATACCGTAACCTGCCTATCGAAAAGGCAAAAGAACTGGGTGCAATCGCTTTGTTCGGCGAAAAGTACGGCGATGAAGTACGTGTCGTACAGTTCGGTTCATCTATCGAATTCTGTGGTGGTACTCACGTATCGGCAACTGGAAAGATCGGTATGGTGAAGATTATCTCAGAAAGCTCTGTTGCTGCCGGTATACGCCGTATCGAAGCTGTTACAGGTGCGAAGGTTGAAGAAATGTTCGATACTGTACAAGATGCTATCAACGATCTGAAAGCTTTGTTCAACAACGCTCCCGACCTGAAAGCCGCTATCTCGAAATACATCGAAGAAAATGCCGGTCTGAAGAAACAGATGGAAGAATTCATGAAGGAAAAAGAAGCTGCTGTAAAGAACAAGCTGATTGAAGGTGCAAAAGAAATCAACGGTGTGAAAGTTATTCAGGCTGTTCTTCCGATGCCAGCTGACGCAGTCAAGAATATTGCCTTCCAGTTGAAAGGACAGTTCCCTGAAAACTTGTTCGTAGTAATTGGTAGCGTATTCGAAAACAAGCCGTTGCTTACTGTTACCATGAGCGACGATCAGGTGAAGGCCGGACTGAATGCCGGACAACTGGTTCGCGAAGCTGCCAAACTGATCCAAGGTGGTGGTGGTGGTCAGCCTCACTTTGCAACTGCCGGCGGTAAGAATCCTGACGGACTTAGTGCAGCAGTCGACAAGATTGTAAGCCTGGCTGGCTTCTGATTGTAAATTACAAGAATAAAATACAAAAAGGTTCTATCATTTTCCCGCTATGGGGTGATAGAACCTTTTTTATTACAGATTAGGATGGTTAGCGTACAAATCAATTATTGCAGTCTGACAAGAATCTTCAATCCAAAGATAGAGTATTGATGAACAAGCAATTATCCTACAGAATTCAGCTATGCAGGTTATCTACAGGAACAATGCTGATAAGCTCATATTCATATATGTTTATCGGACACTTATCTAAACCAATAGCTCTTCTTTCTTGAATTGGAATTCCGGCCTCTACCTTTTCTTCTTTCCGAACGTGTTTCTCTTATCCTACAAATCCAGATAAGTCTTCAGTGCCTTTATATATTCTTCCATCGCTTTTCTGCCTGTTTCTGTAATCCGGCACGATGTACGAGTCTTTTTTCCGACAAACTCTTTCTCTACCTGAATGTATCCCGCCTTGCTCAGTTTATCCAGTTGCACACTGAGATTACCGGCAGTAGATTCAGTCTTCTCTTTCAAGTACACAAAGTCGGCCTCATCTACCGATAATAGGATAGACATAATCGCCAGACGCAGTTGCGAGTGTATCAACGGATCTAGTTCAGCAAGCATAAGCAGCGGCTTTTTTATTCAACAAATGTCCTGGTATCACCATCATAAGCAAGAAAGGAAAACCGAAATATAGATTCCATTCCGGAGCCACTCTACCGCCATTTGTCAGTACCATCAGCATATAGACAGCAACCAAAAAGGCAACAAGAGGTGAATACACCAGGGCTGGAACCCGAACAATCAGACCGGTAATCGAAGTTCCTATACCCGCATATAGCAAACACAGCGGAAGCATCAAGCCAAAATTGCACGAACCAATCACCATACCTATCAGTAGCATAGCCACAACAGTCAGTCCGAACAACGATCCTACGATGCACCAGGTATGAGCAAGCATCTTATCCATATGTGTTACCACAGAAGGTTTCTTACGAACCTGAAGTACTTTCATAACAATGGCAGGAATAAACATCAAAAACCACAAGGCGTTCCACAACGGTCTGCCTGTGATATACACGGCTGCATATACAACTACAGAAAGCGCTACTGCAGCATATCCATAAATCAGAAAAACATTGCCACTACCCCGTTCCAAATTTTCTTTCGTCATTTGAATCATCTGGGAAATCAGTTCCAGACTTTCTTTTTCTGTAAACATCTTCTTTTCTTCCATACTCCTTACATTTTTAAAAGATAAAACAGTTTATTTTATAAACCACCACTGCAAAAAAAATAGAAATCCGCGCGTTTATTCCTATTTTCTATCACATTACAAATGTAAAGTAGTCTATTTTATAAACCAAATATTCTGTAGTTTTTTTCTGAAAAAAGTAAATTTCCTACCAAGTCAATTGTAATAAAACCCAAGTATCCATGAAGATTTTGCTGTGATCAACGCATAATAAAACATTGCTGTCCGACAAAACATTTTCGAAAGCTCATAGTCGCTTGTAATATAGCAGTTGGTTTATTCATTGATACAACAGAGTTTTTAAAGCCTTAAATACGACTGAGAATCAACCTATTGATGAAATTTATCATACACTGATAACAATAAAAAGACTCTTCCCAAAGGCTTTTAAAAAAGACCTTCAGAAAGAGTTTCTATAATATCAGCAATTTCTGCCCAAAATATCTCGATGTTTTTTTATTTTCTGTACGAAAGTTCAGCAAGTTCGTACAAAAATTTTCAGAGAAATTATGTACTCCGTCGCAAGCCCAGCAATCAAAGATTACCGAAATATGTATCGAGCAACTTTTTCGCAGCCGAGAACGAAGTAGCCTTTCCCTGCAATACCTCCTGTTCCTGAGCTGTAAGCATCGAAGCGATAGCCGGATTGTTGTAGAAACTATCACGCAAATGTTCGTTTATCGTTTCGTACATCCAGTATTTAGCCTGTTCGTTGCGGCGGTAATCAAAGTATCCGTTCTTCTTCACAAAGTCGATATAACTGTACACCATGTCCCAGATCTCCTTGATTCCGATACCATAAAAACCTGAATATGTCAGCACCTGTGGTGTCCATCCCGATTCAGGAGCCGGAAACAGATGCAGTGCATTGCGGAAATGAGCAGCAGCCAGCTTTGCCTTCTCGATGTTATTACCATCAGCCTTGTTGATGATGATACCGTCTGCCATCTCCATTATACCACGCTTGATACCTTGCAGTTCATCTCCTGTTCCGGCAAGCTGTATCAGCAGGAAGAAATCCACCATCGAATGAACGGCTGTTTCGCTCTGTCCTACTCCCACTGTTTCGACAAAAATTTTATCGAAACCTGCTGCTTCGCACAAGATAATCGTTTCACGGGTTTTACGGGCTACACCACCCAGCGAACCGGCAGAAGGGCTGGGGCGGATAAAGGAATCTGGATGAACGGAAAGTTTTTCCATACGGGTTTTATCTCCCAAAATACTTCCTTTCGAACGCTCACTGCTCGGGTCGATAGCCAGTACAGCCAGCTTACCTCCACGTTCCAGTACATGCAGGCCGAATACATCAATCGACGTACTCTTCCCCGCTCCGGGAACACCACTGATACCCACACGGATAGAATTGCCTGAATACGGCAGACATTTTTCGATAACCTCCTGTGCGACTGCCTGATGCTCGGGTTTCACACTCTCTACCAGCGTGACAGCCTGACTAAGTACGGTTACATCGCCTTTTACGATACCTTCCACGTACTCGCCTACGGTAAACTGACGGCGCTTGGGTTTCTTTCTCAGGTTCAAATAAGGATTTATACTGGAGGGTTGTTCGATACCCTTGTTAACAGTCAATCCCTTGTACTCCTCACTGTTCTCAGGGTGTTCCATAGTCTTAGTATTTTAAGTTGATAATAATAGCCTTACGAGAGATCTTAAGGCTGTACGATTTTTGCCTTTACCCGAATGGTAACCGACGGTTTATTCGGGTCGTTGGTAATCATCAGTACACGGGGAGTACCTTTCACACGCGAAAGATTCTCACCAAGTACGGTAATCTTCAGCTTGGCAGATTCACCCGGCTTCAATACCGTTTTCTTCAAATTGACGGCTAGAGCGATGTTGAACACCTGCATATCCTGAATAACCAAATCGGTCTTTCCCGTATTGGTAATGATGACATTCTGTGATTTTTTCTGTTTCGGTTTCAGCGGAGGGAACTCCAACTGTGTAGTAGAAAGCGAAATCTGCGGAGGATTGTTCTTCTGCTGTTCGGTCAGTCCGGAGAAATCCGGCAACAAGACTGTCGATACAGGTATTTCGTTGTCGCTTCCCACTTTATCGCCCGGATAGCGTGACAGATACACCGATGTACGGGTAATACCGAACTTTGGAAGTTTTTCCGTATCGAGCGTAACGATAATCTTACCGTTCTTACCTCTTCCCAGCACTTCGGGAACTGCCTTTGCACTCAGATAAGGAGGCAGATGCATCAGCACCGGAGAATAAGCTTTATTGGATGTATTGGCAACCAGAATACTAAATTCAGGATGGTCGCCTTTATTGACATCTTTAAATTCTATTTCATCTTTGTCCAGACGGATTGCACCAAACCCGAAAGGATGGGTAAACGAATAATTTCTGGCGTCGGCTGTTACTTCACCATTAAATTCCAGATAAATAGGACGATAAGAAGCGTTGCAGTAAATACCGACTTCTTTATAGAAATGTCCGATAGCCTCTGCGTCGAAAACGGCTGTTACCGTACCTTTTCCACCGGCAGGTATCGGAGACTTAGTCCAGTCGACCTCCGTACAGCCGCAGGAAGAAGTTACTTTCGAAATAACCAGCGGTTTGTCACCCGTATTCGTGAAATTATAAGTAATGGTCACCGGATTGCGCCAAAGCACATATCCCAACTCCTGCACATTCTTGTCGAATGTTATTTTCGGCTGTGCCTGAGCAACCAAAACTACGGCAAACAATATATTGAATAGAAATAAAATGCGTTTCATCTTTCAGTGTGTTACTTGTTTAGAGTGAACAAAGATAAAGAGAAAATCAAAGACGAACAAAGGTTGGTGGTGAATTAATATAAATTTGCCGATACAGCGGTAAAAAGAAATACAGGCTGATGCAGATTTTTCCAGTATGGAAAATACATCAGCCTGTACTGTTTTCTAATGAATTATTCTACTGTCAGAGATTGTCCTCCTGTGTGTCCGCTGAACTCGGGAGCATAAACCGACTGGATGGTTGCCACACCAGCCTGATAATTTCCCGCACGGTCTAAATAAACTTCATACTCCAGCGTATATGTACCCTTCGGCATCCGGTCGATAAAGAGTTCGGTCGAAGCATCCCGGTTCACCTGATAATATCCCAGACCGTTGTTCCAATGATAGCCGGACAACTGGTTTTCCGGTTCCATACATGCCGCACGCTCATCCTTTATCCGGATAAAGTCCATGTCGCGATCGGCCTTTACCGTCAGTCGTACAGTCAGTTTATCTCCAGCATGCAAGGCAGTCTTCCGCGAAACCTGCTTACCGTCGAGCCAATACTCACGTACTATTGAAACGCCGTTACCTTTTGCCGGAAGTACCTTATCCATATCCTCCAGATACTGCGCATATACAGCTCCCCAGCCTATACCGGTTCCCGACTTCGAAACGACAACACGTTCCACACGAGTATCCGTTCCGGTCAGCGTCTTTCGGGTATATCCTAAAGCATCGTCCGGAGTACGTACCTCGATATTACCGGCTACTGCCTTCATCTTTCCATTCACCTGTAACTGCTTACCGGAGCCATTCAAGAAAGCATACACCGCATCTGCTGTTGCAATACCGCTTTCCCATACCTGAACCTGCTTCTGTTTGAGCAGCCAAAGCTTCATACCGGCCAGCATATCCGCATCGGGAGCAATCTGCCGGATAGCCTCCATAGCAGCCACCTGTGCAGGGATTCTGTAATTGCTCCATGAATAAGGTGCTTTCGGTGTATCGAAATAGACTCCCAGTTGCGGCGTGCTTACCGTATACTCCTTAACAGACTGAACCAGTTCCTGAGCCTGACGCTTTCTGCCATCAGCCTGCATAATGAGAGCAATCATCGCCTTCTCACCGATAGAATACTCAGCCGAACGGTTTTCCAGCTTATCCGTCATATAGGCGTTTATCTGTTTATCTGCCAACGAAGCAGCCTGCCCGTCGAGGGCACAAACATACAGATAGTGTACCACCTGCCCGTTGGGAACAAGGTTTTTCGCACCTTCCTTTTCCGCCTTCTTCATCATTTCATAATCTTCTTTCACTGCGTTCTGCAAATAGCGCAAAGCCTGTGTATACATCGGAGCGACCTTTCCGTCGAGCGTCACGTTCATGTGCTGTAAACGTGCCAGCATCTCCACAATCTGCGTTGTAATATACCGGCTACCTGTCATACCCTTATACCAGCTCCATGAGCCATCGGAAAGTTGCAGTTCTTGCAAACGTTCTACCGAAGTACGCAGGCGGTTGTCCATCGAATTCAGATCGAACAACAAGGCTATACGCCGTTTCTGTTCGCCTTCCTCAATTGCTTCGGAAAGCCATGGAGTTTCTTCCAGCAACAGATTCTTCAAATCCTGATTGCGTTCGAGATTACTCAAAAGCGTTTCTTTACTTCCTCCCTGAGCAATCCAGGTATCAAACACCTGTTTGATGCGGGGATTTGCCTTCACAATAGCCTCAGCAAGTGAATTGGCATAATAGGCAGTTGCCCACGACAATGCATCTTCTTCTGCCGGATTGCCAATAACAGGCAACGCCTGAACAGCATACCAGTCGGGATTTGCAGTCAGCTCCACTGTCAGCCGTCGTTCGGTAGCCGTTTTGCTCTGCTTGTTGAACAAGTCTTCGGTTCCGACTTCCGTCATGCTTTCTCCACTCAATTGGACAGGAATGGTTTCCGTCATCCACTGCTTGTCGGTCAGTACCGGCAAGTAATGCTGTTCGCCGTCGCTATATTCTCCAGCCTCGGCCGTAATCCGGCATACCACCATATCATATTTATCAGGAATCTGGCAGTCAAACCGTACGACCCCCGTTGTTCCTTCTGCCACACTGAACGGTTGCTGATAATCGTAAACCACTTCTTCTGTCACCGGATCGTATAATTTGATACCGGCATTCCCTTCAATCTTGTCCATCGACAGATTGACCAGCGAAGCAGCAATAACGGTTCGGTCACCTTTGCGGACGAAGCGCGGCATATTAGGTTGCACCATAAATGGCTTGCTCGTCTTCACGGTCTGCGTCAGCATGCCGTAATCGACATCCTGTGTATGCGCCAGTCCTGTGAACTTCCATTCGGTCAATGCATCCGGTACGGTAAAGACGATACTTACCCTACCCAGTGAATCAGTCCGCAAATTCGGATAGAAAAAGGCTGTTTCGGCAAAGTTCTCACGCACCGGAATCATCGTTTCTTTACCATCTGTTCCTTCGACAGCTGCATCATTTTCTACAATCTGCAAGACTTCTTCTACACCAGCACTGCCGCTTTCTTTTTTAAAGCCAGACGATACAATATCCGGAGAGGCGACTACCGCCGATTCCTCAACAGTCATGACAGGCTGATATTTCACCTCTACGGCATTTCCGGCATCGTGTTTCGCCAGAATACGGGTTGATGTGCCAGCCAGATTGATGCCTCGCATATAAACATTTCCGGAAAAGACCAGCAAAGAACTATACTCACCATTCAGCAGATTCAGTCCGGTGTATGTCCTTACGTATGGAAAACCTGCAAACATGCCGATTCCCTGGTTTGCCGACAACATACCTGCATAAATCCATGGAACAGGGCGAGAGAACCACAGATTAAAACGCCAGTCGTGCTGATACAGCTTATCGAGCGAAGCATCGTAAAGGGATGCCATCACATTAGCTTTCACCGGATTTCCGGCCGCATCTGTAATATGCATGCTCCATTCTTCCTTATTGCCCGGCTGCAACTTATCTCTGAAAGTTTCCCACTTCAATGTCAGTTTCTTTTCCGGTTCCGGCCGGATGATTGTCGCCTGCTTGCTATACAGGCTGCCGTTCCGCATGAAAGCAAAGTTTACGGTAATACCATCGCCATACACCTCCCGATACGGATAACTGAATTTCTTGATTTCATCATTCAGTGTCAATCGCTGAGAATCGATCCGTTTGCTTCCACTGTACACATCGACCAGCAGATACACATTCTTTTCACTGGTTCCCACATACAAGGTTGCCGGAGCCGATTCGTTAAACTCGGTTCCATCCTGATAGAACCAGTCGACAGCAGGATACGGGAGTCGTGTATCCAGACGCGAGAACAATGTAAAATCTTGCTCTGCCGTACATACTCGTCCCTGCGCATCCGTTGCAGAAATTTCAATGCGATATCTGCCCGAAGGCAATGCAAGCAATTCGGAAGGAACAAACGAACGTTGAGCTTCCGCCTTGCCTTCCAGTTGCAATCCGGCTTTCTTGCCCGCTTTATCCAATGCAAACACACGGTAAGCGACCTCTGTCTGTACAGGAGTTCCATTCAGGTTCAATGCCATAAACTGCACCTTTTCCTGTTTCTCACGCATGACCATACCCGACAGTCCGCGTATCTGCAAGCCCAACGACTGCTTACCCACCGGAAGTGACAAGGTGTTTGTCTGTGTTTCAGCCGCTCCATCGGTTACCTCTGCCTGTACTTCATATACATAATAACGGTGCTCCAGCATATCCCTTCCGGTTGTTTCCGGGGCAGTAAGCACCACACGGACACTAAAATTTCCATCAGCATCCGTCTGCACCTCACCGTTATCCAACTCTACCTTATTCATACCTCCCATACGGAACCACATATATTCCGAACGGGATATCGTATATTTTACCTTTGCCATACGGACTGGTGCTCCGGCAAATGTCTTTGCTTCTCCTTTCACCACAATGGAATCGCCCATATTATATGTGTCTTCGTACGGAGTAAAGACCACATCAAAAGTAGGACGCTTGTATTCCTCTACCTTGATAATGGCAGAAGCTCCATCCATCGACACATAATAAGTACCGGGAAGCAGGTTCTGTGGCAGCACAAATTCACCCGACAATACGCCAAAGTCGTCTGTCGATACGGTATATTCGGCTACATTACGCTCGGAAGAATACAGTTTCAGAGAACTTTTTTCGCCCTTTATCACACGAAGAGAATCACCGTTCTGTTCGTAAACCATACCGGAAACATATACTTTCTGTCCCGGACGATACAACGAACGGTCGGTAAACAGATTTACCTTCTTCTTCCATCCCTGCACTGTTTCTCTGACAAACGAAGCATTTCCTCCTATACTTGAAATAGCAGTGAAATCATTTCCTGCCATACGGACATTGTAATAAATCCTGCCCGAACGGGGAACATCTACCGTAACACTGCCTTTACCATCGGTCTTATATACCTGAAGCACATTGTATTCATTTCCGTTCGACCGATACGTAACCACTTCTGCACCCGGAACTGGTCTGCCCGTCAGTTTATCTACAGCAACAAGCTCCTTGCGTCCCTCTGACACAGGAATACTGATGCACTGATAAGGAGAAACAAACAACAACGAATAATCAATACCTTTCGCACTCCCTTGAGGAATTTGCTTTAACATGTAAATTCCCGCTTCGGGCAATGTATAATGCAATACCGTATCACGCTTTTCGTAATCGGGGGTAGAAGGCAAAGCGTAGTAACATGAAGCCACTTTTGTACCGTAATTCTGTATCAACGTTTCTTCCTTCAGATTGCCGCGAATCAATGAAGAAGCAGGAGATATATTCAGACGATACAATTCGAAAGACACTCCTTTCAGATTGGCATACGTCAGGTTCATATCCGCCTCATAGTTGGGATATACAAAAGGAATATTCATTGAAAGATACGGACTGGAAGCAAAATCAATGTATGAACGCAACTGAGACACCCATTCGTGCTTAGGATATTTTTCAATTCCTTCTCGTGCCGCCTCAACCGACTTAAGCAGTTCATTGTTCATACGATAGACATAGGCCAGCTTTACATATACATCGGCACAGACAGGCAGATCCTTGTATTCTTCTGCCAGCTTACGCAATTCCTCCGCTACCTGCTCCGGTGTCAGCGCTTCACGTACGATGCTACTTCCCGCCCCTTCCCAGCAGTACAACAAACGGGCTTCCTTAGTCAGTAAAGCTGCCTGACGGTTGCTTTCACCGTAGAAAGCAATCAGTCCGTCGTACAGTGACAATGCTTCCGACACACATTTCAGTCTGTCGGAATTAAAACGATAAACAGACAAACGTTCAATTGCCTGCCGGGAAAGCAAGTCGAACATATTATCATCCAGATACTTTTCACTCAGCTCGCCGGAAGTTGTCATCGGACGGAAATCCTTGGCAGAAGCCTTACCCAGTACCTCTCTGTCTTTCAGCGAAAGACGGAAATACCGTATCGCATCATCTTCCGTGCCCAACTGCTGATTATCCAGTATCAGGCTACCCATTACATGATTCAGTGCGGCACACCCCACCCTATCTGTTTCGCTTTCTGCCCATTTCCGGATACCATCGTACTCTGCCTGTGCACTGTCCGGAGTAAGCTGGATGCGTGATTCAGCACGCACAATATAGGCCTTCATCATCTGAGGGATGTTCTTTTCACTTTTCGCTTTAGTGTATATTTTATCAACTACACCAATAACCGTTTTCGGCAAGTCCTTCTTTTGGGCTGCTTCTACTTCTTTCCAAAGTTCATTATAACTCTGTGCCTGCAATACAGATGGAAACAAACTGAAAAACAGTATCAGCCAGCTCATCAAATGTACTTTCTTCATATCGCATATAGTTTGGTTTCACATAACATTGTTCTATAAAGAAAAGAAATTTTCACTTAAATGCTGCACAGATTTTAATTAAATTATCTGAAAGACTAAGTAAGTTACCATAAAAGACATTGAAACCTTATCCCAAAACATGCTGATGTTTCTTCTAAAAGATGCTCATGTTTTCCCCAAAAAATGCTGATGCTTTACAGAACTTCTGCCCGTATTTTTCAAAAAAAATCCTTCGCGCTCCTGTATTTCCAAAGAAATTCCAAGAAGCGCAAAGGATTATGAAGGCATCCTTTAACGGGCTGTGGTACAAAATTTTCTGTCGTATCCGACACTATCAACGGGGTGCTTAAACCTTTCTGTCATTACATTTTCATAAGCATATCAGTTTGCCTTCCAAATTATATAGAGATTGTGTACTGTGTTGATTTTCAATTAAATTAAACGATATTCATCATATACACCCCAACAAATAAAAAGCGCCCACCTTATATATATTCACATCTATTGTTTCATATCTTATATCCGATTATAAACCTTCATTCAGATAGACTTCCAGATTGGTATATCCTTCACGACTTAACGTTACTGCTGATCCATCTGCCGGATTCTCGGAATCCAATCCGTGTTTTCTTTCCCACACATCGGGCATACCGTCACCATCAGTATCCAGAAGAGCCTGCAAATCGGTATTTCCGTCGGAAAGGTCCACCCATGGTGATGAAGCTCCTTCAGGCATGACATCCTCGGGCAAGTCGATTATGCCAGGCGAACTGGCAGCCTTTTTATCAATGCTTCCCATATAAGTCGCCGTACCGGTACGAGTTTCTCTTACAATCCGCTCATCGATTTCATCTCTCCATTTGGAACATCCGGCTGAAGCCAGCACTTTCTCGAAGGCTTCGGCAGCTGTATGTGTGGTAACAATACCTGCTTCCAATGGAGCTTTCAGCCGTATCGTATCGCGTGTGACGGAAGAAAAGTATCCGTCGGCACTTGCCGTATCAAGCTGTTCGTATATACCTTTCGTCCAGTTATCGGCTGAAACTTCGGGAAAGCCTTCTACTACATTACCGTCCACATAAAACTTTCCCCACACATGCAGCATGGGATGCCAGATGTTGGGCTCCCCTTTCTTGTTATAACAATATTTTTTAGAACGCACACCGACAGAAGCAATCCGATAACGCACCTTATTATGAGGTGTAGCAGGACCGGGTTTATAATAATTATTCACGATATTGACTTTCATTCCTTCGCCTCCATAGCAGCCATTGCCAGCCCAGTTGTAGTACACATTGTTACGAATATCCACATACTCTCTGGTCTGTGTTCCCGGACGAGGTCCCATACGCGGAACTCTACTCACATGATGTGCCATGAGATTATGATGGAACGAGGCATGATCTCCTCCTACTATACCGCCATATCCGTGCGCTCCCTTGGCATGCCCTCCGTTATTCAGACTTTCTGAGATGATACACCATTGTACGGTAGTATTCTCATTTCCATATACAGAGCAAGTTTCGTCTACCGACCAGCTGATGGAGCAATGGTCTACTATGATATTGCGATGATCGGTAGCTCCAAGTCCGTCGGGTTCTCCCTTGTTTTCGTTGCCAACCCGAAAGCGTACATAACGGATTATAACATCGTCTGCCTTGATAGTTACCGGATAACGTGCAATACATACTCCACGTCCCGGAGCTGTCTGTCCGGCAATGGTCAGGCTATCGTTCACTATTTGCAAGGGACGGTTCAGAAAAATGTTACCCGAAACATCGAACACCACGGTACGTGCCCCTTTCTTATTTACAGCATATCGGAGAGTTCCTTCCTGCTCTCCATCTTCGAGTGTGGTAACATGATATACCTTACCCCCTCTTCCTCCGACAGTGTATCTTCCGAATCCTTCAGCTCCCGGAAAAGCCGGAAGAGCAGTTCCACCGTCAGCTGCAATCATCGTTCCAGTTGGGAAAAACAATAATAAGATTAATAAAAATAACGGATGCTTCATAACTATCAGATTTTATTCCTGCTGTTTTCGATAACGCAAAAATAAGATACCCCTGAAGAAAAGACGTGCATTATTTAAGTAAACAATGTATACTATTTAGGCAAACCGGCGATATGAATAAATATTGCATGACATACGGACTATTTTTCAAGACA
Organism: Phocaeicola coprocola DSM 17136; assembly: GCF_000154845.1. GTDB lineage: Bacteria > Bacteroidota > Bacteroidia > Bacteroidales > Bacteroidaceae > Phocaeicola > Phocaeicola coprocola. The sequence goes on from NZ_DS981509.1 coordinate 148,161, forward strand.
AAGCAATGGCGCCATCAGCAGCCGGACGATAAATCGTACAGCAACCAATAACGCCATGCCTTAATCAACAACTATTTCCAGAAATTACTGCTGTTGTTTCTTTATAATATCCTGCACCAGACTATGCAGATACATTTCAAGATTTGTATATTTTCCAGCCGGATCGAGTGTATTCGCATTACCGTCATCCGGATTATTGGCATCGAGCCCGTATGCCGTTTCAAAAGCATCAGGCATACCGTCGCCGTCTGTATCGGTCACATCACGCGAGGTATCTTTCGCAAGTTCCGGATAAGGATTGTCACCCAGTTCGGACAATGCCTGCAATACATCTTCAGGTTCGTTGATGTATCCAGGCTTATTTCCTGAAGCCGTACACGTAGCTTTTCCTTCTTTGACATCCGAAAGGACAAGCTCGTCGATTGCATCCCGATAATTGCAGGCTCCAGCATAGTTCAATACCGCCTGATAAGCTTCCTGTGCCGAATGCTCGGTTGTCATTACCGGATCGACTACCGGCGACTCCTTACGGATAGCCTTCATGGTTTCTTCAGTCCACAGATTATCTACCTTACTGCCGTTTTCCTGCTGTGCGTAAATACCTTTTGTCCAGTTGTCTGCCGTAACATCATCGTGTCCTTCCACCACGTTTCCCGTTACATAGAAAGTTCCCCATTTATGCAAGGAAGGATACCAGTCGTTGTAAGAACCATCGTCTTCAGTCACATAATCGAGAGTACGAACACCAATCTTGGCTATACGGTAACGGATACGGTCTGTTTCCTTACCCGAATTAGTAGCCGGTCCCGGTTTATAATAATTGTCTACAATATTTATATTCTGATTTTCGGCTCCGTAACAGCCCTCTCCTGCCCAGTTATAAAATACATTATTCCGGATATCGACATACTCATTAAGCTGTGTGCTGGGGCGCGGGCCCAGACGAGGAACACGGCTTTCGCAATGTGCTATCAGGTTATGGTGATAGGAAGCTTTGTTTCCACCCCAGTTTCCTCCGTAGCAATGTGTACCCTTGCCATGAACCGATACACGAAGTGCCTGAGCTGCGATGCACCACTGCACGGTAGAGTTCTCCATACCGTACACCGAGAAACATTCATCCACACTCCAGCTCACTGAACAATGGTCTATGATAATATTCTTTTTATCCATACCTCCCAGTCCGTCGGGTTCTTTTCCACTGTCATCTCCGGGACGGAAACGAAGGAAACGGATGATAACTTCATTCGAATTGATGACAAAAGCATAATCGGCAAGACAAATACCTCCCGGAGAAGTCTGTCCGGCAATAGTCAGATTATCGTTATTGGTTTTTAAGTCGGCTTTCAGATGAATGGTTCCTGCGACATCAAACACAACAGTCTTTGCACCTTTCTGTTTCAATACCCAGCGTAATGTTCCCTCTGCCGGATTGTTGGCATCGTCGTCCAGACTGGTCACGTGATAAACCTTTCCTCCTCGTCCGCCTACGGTATTCTTTCCATACCCTTCTGCACCCGGAAATGCAGCAAACTCTACCGGATCCATCTGCAAAGGTCCATCAGGATTATCTTCACCTCCTGGTTCCTCGGTTTCTCCACTCTCTGTACCTCCACCAGCTGGCTGTTCTGGTGTATCATCCGAACATGCTGTTCCTCCCAAAGCAGCAAGCAGACATGCACTGAAGAGGATTCTTTTAAAATTTCTGTTCATAATATTAAATGTTAAGTAATTTAGGACTTGTTTCGGAAGCAAATTTAGGGAAAAGCGAGTATACGGAGTTGCACAAATTGATTTATGATGTACAAACATTAGTCAATCGTACATAAATATACCTCGCAGAGAAATTGTACAACGAATTGCATAAATACTATACAAGGCTTTCTGGTATACGGGCTATTTTTGTAAACAACACTCAAAATTGTATCTTATGCATATCCTGAAAACTTCAATTTTAAGCGGTTTACTGCTGACAGCCGCTGCATGTATATCCTGCCAGACATCAGAACCGTGTTCATGGAAGGAGATGGAAAAGGTGTACAACCAGATTTCTCCTCCAACTTTTCCCGACAAGACGTATGTGATAACCGATTATTACAACGGAAAAGATTCACTATACACCGATGCGATTAATCGGGCCATCGAAGCCTGCTCTTCACAAGGAGGAGGAACCGTACTCGTTCCCGACGGCGAGTTTCTCACGGCTCCTATCCGCCTGAAATCGAACGTCAACCTTCACCTGTCGGACAGTACCATTCTGAAATTTACAACCGACTACAATCTGTTCGAAACCGTACTTACACGTATAGAAGGCATCGACTGCCATAACATATCTCCGCTGATTTATGCATACGGAGAAAACAATATTGCCATTACCGGAAAGGGGAAGCTAGACGGACAGGCTAGTACAGACAACTGGTTTGCAGAACAGCGCATCCGTGGCATTAAGGCAGAAAACGGAGAAACGGTCAACGAAAAGACCCTGCTGTACCAGATGAAAGCAGATTCTATCCCCGTAAAAGAACGCGTCTTTGAAAAAGCGAACGGCATCCGCCCGCAGTTCATCAATTTATATAAATGCAAGAACATTCTGCTGGAAGGATTCACCATCAACCGTTCTCCGTTCTGGCTTATCCATCCGCTGCTGTCGGAAAACGTAACCATAAAAGGTGTGAAAATGCAAAGCCACGGTCCGAACAATGACGGATGCGATCCGGAATCGTGCGAAAACGTGCTGATAGAAGACTGCGACTTTGACACGGGCGACGACTGCATAGCCATAAAATCGGGACGCGATGAAGACGGTCGTTACTGGAACATTCCCTGCAAAAACATCATCGTACGTGAATGCCGCATGAAGGACGGACATGCAGGAGTAGCCATAGGAAGCGAAATAACCGGAGGATGCCATAATGTATGGGTAGAGAACTGCCGGATGGACAGCCCCGAACTGGACCGTATTATCCGTATCAAGTCCAACCCTATGCGTGGTGGAAACGTAGCAAACGTCTTTGTACGGAATATCACCGTAGGCGAATGTAAACAATCTATTCTGGGAATAGAGCAAAAATACTGGCATGTAGACGAAGGTCCGTATCTGCCTCTCTTCGAGAATATCCACCTGGAAAATATAACCAGTAAGAAAAGCCAGTATGTGCTTCATCTTGACGGATTTGACGATAAATCTCAGATACGCAACATCTACCTGAAAGACTGCTCATTCGAAGGAGTAGAAAAGCCGGAAATCAACAAAGTAACAGGAGCTGAAAATATCCGTTTCGAAAATGTAACTGTAAACGGAGAACCATTCCACGAAATGTAATTATTTCGTGGAATGGTTTTCCTTATATTCCGTAGGCGTACATCCCATTGCAGCCTTGAATACACGACTGAAATACTGGGGAGAAGAAAATCCACACATATAGGCAACTTCCGATACCGTATATTCTCCCGACTCCAGTAACTGCACCGAACGTTTCACACGCATATCTTTCACAAAGTCAATCGGTGAAACACTCAGAATCGATTTTATCTTCCGATAGAACATCGAACGTCCCATTCCCATCGAGTCGGCAAGATCCTCTATCTTAAAGTCCGGATTATTCAGGTTATCTTCTACACTCTGTATGATATTCTTGATAAACTCTTCATCAAAATGAGTGATTTGCGGAAGTGAAGGCGACAGATCCTCCAGCCGGTGTTCCTGCTTTTCTTCAGTTGCCGTTACGGTCACCTCGTCCAGACTACGTCCTGCCAGCAGGAAGTCTTTCAGGTGAGTGCGCTGCAACAATACCGATTTCAGACGTGCACGTAAATAAGCAGAACTGAACGGCTTCGTAATATATCCGTCGGCACCATACTCCAGTCCCTTTATACGATCGTCCAGCGAAGCCTTTGCCGACAAGATAATAACCGGAATATGACAGACATTATGGTTTGTCTTAACAGCATTCAGCAGTTCAATACCATCCATTTCAGGCATCATGACATCACTAACCACTACATCGGGCATTTCTGCCAGAACTTTTTCCAGTCCGATTCGTCCGTTCGGAGCCTCCAGTACACGATATTCTTTCTGAAGGATATGAACAATGAAGTGACGCAGCTCATCATTATCTTCTACAACCAATATCGTTATATCCTTCTGATCTTCCAGTTCTTCGGGCATCTGAACTTCGGAAGAAACATCCCGGCTGCCGTCATCCAATATAAACTCTACATTCTGGTCATTGCGATAAGCCTCAGCCCTCAAAGGCAATGAAACAGTAAAAGTACTTCCTTGTCCCAACGCCGTATCAACTTCAATCTTGCCGTGCATCATCTCTACCAGATTGTGTACCAGCGAAAGTCCTATTCCTGTAGAAACCGCCGAGCGTTCGCTTCCAAGTGTTTCAAAACGGTCGAACAGCTTGCTCAGCTTTCCGATATCGATGCCTTTTCCCTCATCTTTTACCCGGATCAGTACATTATCCGCCTGCATCTCGACGATAAGCGAAATAGATTTTCCCTTGGGAGTATATTTGAAAGCATTCGAAAGCAGATTGAACACCACCTTCTCTACCTTATCTACATCTGTATAAATCTTGATTTCTTCCTGAGGTGCGACAAAACGGAAATCTATCTCCGACTGATGTGCCATGCCTACGAAATCGGAGTATGCCTTGTGGGCCAAAGATACGATGTCGACCTGCTCTATATAAAGCTTCATCTTATTGTTCTGAATCTTACGGAAGTCGAGCAGCTGATTGATGAGCTGAAGCATACGTTCTGTATTACGCTTGGCCACCTGCATGTTCTCCAGTCCTTCGGGTGAAAGCTTTTCCTGTTCAAGTACTTCTTCAATCGGACCTTCGATAAGCGTAAGCGGAGTACGGAGTTCGTGCGATATATCGGTAAAGAAACGGAGTTTCATATTTGTAAGCTGTTTCTCGAAACCGATTTTTTTACGCAACCCCCATATATACACTACAATACCCGAAACCAGGGCCAGAGCCAGCAGGAACAAGATAACGTACAAGACCCATGCCCAACCTGTTTCCCAGAAAGTAGGTTTCACATGAATATGCAATACCTTGATATTGTCCGACCACACTCCGTCGCTGTTATTCGATTTCACTTCCAGATCAAAATCTCCTGCCGACAGATTTACAAGGCTTACCGAACGGTTCTTTCCGATATACGTCCATTCATCACTCAAATTCTTTATCCGATAAGCATATTCCAGATAAGCAGGCTTGGTAAAATCGAGTGCAGCAAACGAAACCGTAATGTTACGTTCATCGGGTTCCAGTGTCAACGTATCGTTTACCAGTGAGTTTCTGACTGAGATTCCTCCTCGTTTCTGAATGTTGAAACTTGTAAAGGCTATGTTCGGTGCATAAGCAGTCTTTTTCAACTGTTCCAGATCGATGCGTAACGCTCCTTCATTGCAGCCTACATACATGTTACCCGAACGGTCTACCACCGGAGGTACTTCGGAAAGAATTAAATTGGAGTTGACATTAAAGTGGTCATACACTTCGAAATCAGGCTTTTCCGGAGAGAACTTACAGATAATATTCTCGAACATAATCCACAGTCTGCGTTTGTTATCCTCTACCATGGCAAAGGCTATGTCCGAAGGCAGACCGTTTTTCTTATTGTAATGGAAAAAATCAATCTTGTCGGACAACAGTCCTCCCAGTTCCACCTGACTGATTCCTCCACTGAAGGTAGTAATGTATACTTCTCCGTCGGAAGTTTCCAGTATATGCATCACATCGTTATCACTCAAACTGTTCTCACGGTTCGGTTCACAATAATTCAAGTAAAAATGAATATCCTCAGGATTGTCAAACTGCGAGGAGAACGAAATCAATCCGTCGGTCGTACCCACAAGTATCACATCATTCGACAACGGACAGACGCTGCGCACACGCATACATTTTCCGGTGGGATAATTTTTTTTCAGCTTGTTGGTAACATTTATAAAGTGTAGATTCTCCGGCTCACCTACGGCAAGATTCAAGCCACCCTCATATGTTCCTACCCAAATATGCCCGAAACGGTCTTGTGCTATAGAATAAACCGAATTACAGTTTATCCCGTCCGGATTGTTTTCCTCAATCTGATAGTGTTTAAAGACGTACCCTTCTCCACGAGGTTTGCCAACAAACAATCCGTTACCGCGGCTTCCTATCCAGAAATTTCCACGGCTATCTTCAAAGAAAGAATAAATGTTAGCTCCAAACACCACCGAACCGTCTTTTACGATTCTGCCGTCAGGACTCAGGTTTCCGCAATATCCGAAATCTTTATCGTACACCTTCACCATTCCGTCCTTCGATGCCACCCAGATTCTTCCGCGCGAATCGATGTACAAGCCCCTGACCAATGCACTGGACGTGCTGAGATATTCAAAATTTGTATTCAGAAAAGCAATACGGTCAATTCCGCCTTCCTGAGCCATCCATACATTTTTATGATTGTCTATGTAATAAACCCGGTTGATACCTTCGTACATCGTTTTGGTAGCATCGTTCAACATATAGCTCTGTTGAAACACATGCTTTTTAGGATTGTAATACGAGAAAAAGCCATTATTAGAATACGCCCATATATGACCATACTCATCTTCATGGATAAAACAGGCTTCATCTTCACTTGCCTGCCGGCGGGGATAGTCCAGAAACTCAGCTTGCCGGCACTCCGGATCCAGCCTGACTATATGCTTGAGCTTGTTCTGTACCCATATATTCTTTTTCGAATCCTGAAAAATATAAACCGGCTGAAAATCCTCCTGAGTTTCGTCGAGTAACAATGAAACCGACTTTCCGTCTGCCGGATTATAAACCGCAAAGCTTCTCTTCATCAATATACCCAACAATCCGTCGGAAAGAGGAAAAATCTGCCGGATATTTTCTGCCGGACGAGATAGACGTACGTCAGACAGTCCCTTTTCCGGAAGGTATTCCATCAGCTTGTTTCTACTATCTGCCACGAAAAATCGCTTGCCGACACTAGCGGTATATCGATAAGCATCATTTCCTTTCAGTGCGTTATTGCCATATACAAAATATCCTTTGTCTGTCAGCACCCACTCATTGCCCTGCATATCGAGTGAGATTGTGAACACGTATCGTCTGCGTTCCGCATCCGAATGGGCAGGCAAGTATACCAGCCCTCCCTTGTCTTTATACCTGAAACAATCGATGCGCCACAAATCGCCATTCGTACCTACAATCCAGACCATTCCGTTTGGAAGGGTGATAATTTTCGAGGCAGCGGTACACAACTTTACTTCCGGATGATAGGCAAATACATCTTCAAAACACTCCCGGCGTATATCGAACAGATACACCCTTCTGTCGTAACTCTGGCACACCAGCATCTGATTACCTCCGAGTAGCAGATTCACCAGACGGTTATACTGAAGCTTGACCTTGTCTGTAGGATATGTCTTATAGTTTTTAAAGGAATAACCATCAAACTTTTCCAGTCCGTTCCAGGTAGCCATCCAGATGTAACCCTCATTGTCCTGCAATACTCCCTGCACCGTATTCTGCGACATACCGTCCTTCACCGAATAGTGCTTCACATTGACAAGTCCTTGCGCTGCCATGTAACACAGGCTGCACACAGCATATATCACCGTTAGAAATAAACTTTTCCCCATACAAATTCATATCGTTTTAGATACGGCAAAGATATAAGAAAGTTTATAACTAAAAAAAATCCTGAAAAACGAATTTTCCCATTGCATCACGAAAGCTTTCTTCCGGACAAGTCCGGCAAAATATCAAGATAAGGTATGGAAAACTGCCCGACGTTTTTTTAAAACTTCATATAAAAACTTACTGTATTTTCCTGACGTATGATATACTACCTGCCTAAACCTTACCGAAAACCTCGGCAAAGCTATTAAAAAGTGTGAAGTAAACGAGAAAACATCTGCAATCGGCATTTTTCGATGTAACGCACGAAAGGGGGATTGCATTTTTTTATACCTTTGCTTCAGGTAAGTATGAATAATAATAAAAACAAGCATATCTACACAATGAAAAAACTGATTGCATTATTCTGCCTGCTGGCTTTCGTTATCGGAGCACAGGCACAGCGTAAGGTCAGCCTGCAAGATGTGGCACAAGGAACCTACCGTGCACAAAGCATCTACGGCATCAAACCAATGCTGGACGGAGAACATTACACGCAGATGAGTTCTGACAAAAAACGTATCGTGAAATACTCGTTCAAAACGGGCAAGGAAGTAGAAGCGATATTCGATGTTACTACGGCAAGAGATTGCCCCGTGAAGTCGTTCGACGATTATATCATGTCGCCCGACGAAAAGCTGATTCTGATTCAGACAGACACGAAACCCATCTACCGTCATTCGTTCACTGCCGAGTATTACATATACAACGTGAAAAACAACAAGATGGAACCGCTTTCTAAAAACGGTCCTCAGCAGGTTCCACTGTTTTCACCCGACGGCTTCCAGGTTGCTTTCGTACGCAACAACAATATTTTCCTTGTGAAGCTGCTTTTCGGCAACAGCGAATCGCAGGTTACAAAGGACGGTGAATACAATAAGGTGCTGAACGGTATCCCCGACTGGGTATATGAAGAGGAGTTCTCTTTCAACCGCGCTTTCGATTTCAGTGCCGACAGCAAAATGATTGCCTATATCCGTTTCGACGAGAGTCAGGTTCCCATGTTCAGCTTCCCATGGTACAAAGGTATGGCCCCCGAAAAGAGCCAGTATGCCACTTATCCGGGAGCTTACGAATACAAGTACCCGAAAGCCGGCGAAATGAATTCGAAAGTCAGTGTGCACACATACGATATCAAGAGCCACGTTACACGTAAAATGGATTTGCCGCTCGACGAAGACGGATACATTCCACGTATCAAGTTTACTTCCGATCCTGAAAAACTTGCCATCATGACACTGAACCGCCACCAGAACCGGTTCGACATCTATATGGCCAATCCGAGAAGCGCACTGTGCAAGCTTACTATACGCGACGAAGCCGAACAGTACATCAAGGAACAGGCTTATTCTGACATTGTTTTCTATCCGGAAAATATCGTAATGATGAGTGAACGCGACGGATACAATCACTTGTACTTGTATACTATCGGAGGAAACCTGATCAAACAAGTTACCAAAGGTAAGTTCGAAGTGAAGGATTTTCTGGGATGGGATAAGCCAACCAATACGTTCTACTATACCAGCAACGAGGAAAGTCCGTTGCGTACGGCTGTATACAAGACCGATGCCAAAGGAAAGACTATCAAACTTTCTACCCGCACGGGAACCAACTCGGCAATATTCAGTACCAACCTGTCGTATTATATCAATAACTTCTCTAATATCGACACTCCTACACTGATAACGATAAACAATAACAAGGGTAAGGAGCTGACTACACTATTGGACAACTCGAAACTGAAATCGGAAGTTGCTACACTGAACATGCCGAAAAAAGAGTTTTTCAGTTTCCGTACAACCGAAGGTGTAGAGCTGAACGGCTGGATGATGAAACCTGCCAACTTCGATCCAAGCAAGAAATATCCGGTCATCATGCACCAGTACAGCGGACCGGGTTCGCAGCAGGTACTCGACAGATGGGGCATCGGAAGCTTCAGTGATGGAGGCATGTTCGAAGCTTACATGTGCGACAAAGGTTTTGTCATGGTATGTGTCGACGGACGTGGTACAGGCGGACGCGGTGTGGACTTTGAAAAATGTACATACTGCTTCCTGGGAGTAAAAGAATCGCACGACCAGGTAGAAGCTGCCAAATATCTGTCCTCACTGCCTTACATCGACGGAAACCGCATCGGTATCTGGGGATGGAGCTTCGGAGGTTACAATACACTGATGTCGATGAGTGAAGGTACACCTGTATTCAAGGCTGGTGTGGCGATTGCAGCTCCAAGCGACTGGCGCTTCTACGATACAGTATATACTGAACGCTTCATGCGTACACCGAAGGAAAACGGCGACGGTTACAATGCCGGTTCGGCTATCCTCCGCGCTCCGAAACTGCATGGCGACCTGCTTCTGATACACGGAACAGCCGACGACAACGTGCACTATCAGAACTGCGCCGAATACAGTGAAGCACTGGTACAGGCAGGCATACAGTTCGACATGCAGGTATATACCAACCGCAATCACAGCATCTTCGGCGGCAACACACGCAATCATCTGATGAACCGTGTAGCCAACTTCTTTATCGAAAAGCTGAAATAAACATTATAATCATACATTGAGAGTTATGAGGAATTAAAAATTCTACTGCCGATACAAGGCGGCGGTTTTTAATTCCTCATTTCTCATTCTTAGACCAATATACTATGGAACACGTAAAAAAGCCTGGATGGCTGAAAATAACTATCGGAACCAATGCACGCTATACCGATACAAAACGCATTGTCGATACGCATAAACTGCATACGATATGCAGCAGCGGCCGTTGTCCGAATCTGGGCGAATGCTGGGGAAAAGGAACGGCTACTTTCATGATAGGTGGTGCTATCTGTACCCGCTCATGCAAATTCTGTAACACCCTCAGCGGGAAACCGCTTCCGCTCGACGCTCAGGAGCCTGAACGGGTAGCCGAATCGGTCCGTCTGATGAAACTGGATCATGCCGTTGTCACCTCGGTAGACCGCGACGATCTGCCTGATCTGGGAGCAGCTCACTGGGCTGCCACAATCAAAGCGATAAAAGAAGTCAATCCGAATACAACACTGGAAACACTCATCCCCGACTTTCAAGGCAGGGAAGAACTGATCCGCATGGTAACCGACGCCCGTCCCGATATTATTTCACACAACATGGAAACCGTACGCCGCATCAGCCCGCTGGTAAGAAGCGTGGCAACCTACGACCGAAGTCTGGAGGTTATCCGCCAGATAGCCGAGAGTGGAATAACGGCCAAGTCGGGCATCATGGTAGGACTGGGAGAAACTCCTGAAGAAGTAGAACAGACCATGGACGACCTGCTGGCAAACGGCTGCCGCATTCTCACCATTGGACAATATCTCCAGCCGAGCCGGAAACATTATCCCGTTCATGAGTATGTCACACCCGAACAATTTGCCCGCTACAAGGAAACCGGAGAAAAGAAAGGATTTGCCACAGTAGAAAGCGGTCCGCTGGTACGTTCTTCCTATCATGCCGAAAAACACATCCGCTATAAGTGAACAATTCGGAAAAGAACCTTGTTACACCTATAAAAAAGACCACGGCAGATGATGAAACTTATATTAAAATACAGAAACAAGATAGTATCGCTCGGACTGTTGCCTATCATAGCAACACTGATATGTTTGCATTTTTTCCAAAATACAATAGTGCTGGGAATAGGTTTTATAGTCTGCCTCGGTCTGCTGTTATACGGCATTGTACGCCTGAAGGATCTGAATTTTTTCCTTCTGCTAGGTAGTATAGGCATAGGTTCCTGCTTCGTACTTCGCCTGTTTACAGGCTACAAATTTATTCCATACGGAAGCATTACTCCCATACTGGAGCTGTTGCTGCTCATTGTGGCATTCATCCATATCACAGCTCCCGAAATCTACAAGGAACTGCAAGAACGGCTGCATCTGAGAAACTGTTTCTCTTTTGTTCTGGAAGCAAAAACCATTGTAATACTTTCATCACTGCATCTTACTATCCTGCTTTTTGTAGACCATATCGAACATCTGTTTTTGGAAGAGGGTTCTTTCTTCCTGATGTACGGCATACCGGTTATTATCTATGTGCTGTGCCTGGTCATCAATGTAGTAGGAATCCATCTCGCACTTCAGGAAAACTTCCGTTATAGTCTGGTGCGCATTGCAGTAGTACACGACGGAAAAATCTACCTGAAACAACGTACCGGATGTCCTGACGAAAAATACGAAAACGCTCCCATGTGGGATATTGCTGTAGAAAGTCCTTTTGAGGGACCAATCGAAAAGAGCAGCGAATACGCCGCACGCATCGCCAAAAAGATATGTGCTTCGAAAAATACTACCCCACGGCTTATATTGAAATATACAACTACATCATGCGATGCCGACAACCAGCAACGCGTATCGTTGTACATTCTCCCTCTCCAGAACGAAACAGACCTGCAGAAAATAACCGGAGGCAGATTCTTTTCTTTCGACGAAATAAGCGAAACCGCTGCACGCAGATACAGTCCTTCCCTGCTTTCGGAACTGGATACACTTCAGATGGCAGCAGAAATGTGGAAGGCATTCGGTGCTTCCGAATAATATTTTTATTTATAAATCAAAAATATGCACGGTATCTTTGAAAGGTCGGGCAAATGACCTTTCCATTCCTGAACAGTCTTGGTTTTGATATATTCCCCCTCACAGGTAATATTGGCAGCCACACAAAGTTTGGTTTGCGGACGGCAGGCTTTCAAGATATCCTCCAGCATCTTGTTGTTACGGTAAGGTGTTTCGATGAAAAGCTGTGTCTGATGCTCACTGTATACCCGCTGTTCCAGTTCCTTCAATCTTTTCTGACGTTCTCCCGGTTCGATAGGCAGATAACCGTGGAAAGCGAAACTTTGTCCGTTGAAGCCCGAACCCATGACCGACAGGATAATAGACGACGGTCCCACCAAAGGAACCACCTTCAGATTCTTGCGCTGTGCGATAGCTACAACGTCTGCTCCCGGATCGGCAACGGCCGGACAACCTGCTTCCGAGATTACTCCCATGGAGTTTCCTTCCTGCAACGGTTTCAGATAACCCGAGATAGCTTCGGGTGACGTATGTTTGTTCAACGGATAAAACGTCAGTTCGTCGATATTGATATCCCGATCCACTTTTTTCAGGAATCGGCGTGCCGAGCGCACATCCTCTACGATAAAATGACGAATCTGCAGAATGATTTCTCTATTGTACGAAGGAAGGACTTTTTCTACCGGAGTATCACCAAGAGTCACCGGCAGCAAGTATAATGCTGTATCCATGATTGTCTATAATCTATATTTTTGTAGCTCAGTCTAAAGTCAGATTGCCGAAATCAGTACGTTCCAGCAGTGTGGCAATACTCACGTCAGAGTGTTGCTTCATGTATTTTTCTACAAGCTGCATTCCCAGCCATAAGCCTATTACCGGCGGAATCTTCTCACCGTTGAGTACCATGCTCGGATCGGAATGTGTATATGCACGAATCAGCATCGGGTCTGTACTCGCGAGATGTCCCCTTTCTTTCATCCATTTCCACATCTCCTTCTCATGTTCCTTGCACCAGTCTTCTTCCTCGCTGCTATATCCCAGCATTGCTCCGTTCGATTTCATCTTAAGTACCTTACGCACTACCCAGTGTATTTTTCCCTGGTGCATGATGACATCGTATAGCGAACGGTGTCCCGGATGCCATTCAAACGGATATAAGCTAAGCAGATAGAAGGTAAAACAGTCGGGAAGTATCCGGTCCGGATTCATCGAGCGGCGCTGATAGTCGTAATAATACCGGCGATAAAGCGGATAGTCTTCGCCCATGTACTTGTCAATACTGAAGCCCAGCAAGCTGTCGCCCACCACTACCGACTGGTTGAGTGCTGAGATTTGCGAGTAGACTGCCGGTATGGGAAATGAAGGTATCTCTTCCCGCAAACGGTGAAAACCTTCGGTAAATCCCTTTTCAAGGGAAGTCATATCTTTGAACTTCTCGGTCGCATCCTGCATCAGCCGGAGCAAAATTGTGTCCGAGTAATACTCACACAAGCGTTCGTTGATAGCCGGCTCGTCTACTGTACCCAGCATGAGCACATCTTCTATCAGAATCTTGGTAGCACGCGGACAGTCGAGGCTCATTTTCTGCAATGCCGAGAAGCTGTTCATTGCCGTGGCCTCAAATTGCAGACGGTCGTAACGGAAAACCTTTATATTCTTATTAAGCAAAACATCGCCGTCTTGCTCTCCTGTATGACAGGAAACAAGTACGACGATGCTTAGTAATATGAATATAAATTTTCTCATGTAAACAGTTTATCCGTCAGATATTATCCGTAGATAATATTTCCGTTTTCGTCTTTGTATTCATCCAGACCCTTTTCGTAAGTAGCCATAGCACGAAGACTCATACCTATGCTAGAGAAACCTCCATCGTGGAACAGGTTCTGCATAGTGACTTTACGAGTAAGGTCAGAGAACATTACGATACAGTAGTCAGCACATTCGTCAGCCGAAGCATTGCCCAGAGGCGACATGCGGTTGGCGAAGTCGAACAGTTTATCCATACCTTTTACTCCCGATCCGGCAGTAGTCATGGTAGGCGACTGTGAAATGGTATTGATACGTACGTGATGTTCGCGTCCGTAAATGTAACCGAAGCTACGTGCGATAGATTCAAGCAAAGCTTTCGCATCTGCCATATCATTGTAACCGTAGAATGTACGCTGTGCAGCTACATAGCTCAGTGCAACGATAGAACCGTATTCGTTGATAGCATTCAGTTTTTTAGCCGACTGAATCATCTTATGGAATGAAACGGCTGAAATATCCAGCGTTTTGTTCAACATATCATAGTCAAGGTCATCGTAAGTACGTTTCTTACGTACGTTAGGTGACATACCTATAGAGTGCAGTACAAAGTCGATTTTACCTCCCAATACCTCCATTGAACGCTTGAAAACGTTTTCCAAATCTTCTACGCTTGTAGCGTCTGCCGGAATCACTTCGCAATTCAGCTTTTCTGCCAATGCAGAAACTTCTCCCATACGGACAGCAACAGGAGTATTGGACAAAGTGATCACTGCTCCTTCTTCAACAGCTTTTTCTGCAACTTTCCATGCAATAGACTGTTCATTCAGAGCACCAAAAACAATACCTCTTTTTCCTTTCAGTAAATTATAACTCATACTTTTTTTATTATAAATTTGGGGCAAAGATACAAACAATTCTGTTAATCCTGACATTTTCAGGCATGAATCTATGAAAAATGAACAATATTCCCTCCTGCATACCAAAGAATGCATCTTTTGTCAATTTTTCATATATAAAAACACAAGATTGCACATTTTTTTCACCTATTGAATCAAAATGTTCACATCATTTTCATGCGAACCTGCTAATTTTGTAAACATCAACAAGAGGTTTTTCATAATATTTATTAAGGTCAATAGTTCGTTAAAAATTCGCCAAGCCTAAGCGGCTCTGGCAGTAAATAAAATGAGTTCTTTGAAAAGTTTGTCAATAACTTGCGGGTCTGGGCTAATCCCAAACACGCAAATAAATCGTTCAAGCATATAAGCATTGTGTATGAAAGACTTGCAGGAGGATATGGAATAGGTTATTCCGAGCCTCTTACATGCCGCTTTGGCCAAGTTGACAGCAGCAAGCGATGCATTGAAGTGAAAATCCAATTTCCTGAAGTCGGTAGACTGGCAGCTGGTGATTCCTGCATGCTGCTTGCCATCTCTAAAGCAAAATTCCAACTGGAACCTGGTTCTGTAATAATCCAGCACCTCGCGTCCATCCATGGAATCGTCTGTAGAGAAATAAAGTTGCCACTTGTCTGTTCTTCCGTCCATCGGATACCAGACGGCTAAGGAAACATACCTTTTGAAAGCTTTAGCATAAACCCTCAATCCGTATAGCTTTCCTTTGTTCACCTCGTATTCCTTGCACCGGGTCAAATCCAGATTGGCAAAGTCAATCCTGCCGTCAAACCACTTGGGATGACCACGTTTTCCTGTTTTCTTTTCCAATGTCGGATAGTACAGGACAACATCATTCCTAAAGCGGCTGATAACATGGAAACTGTTCTCACACATAGGCGTTACGAAAGTTTCCTTGGAAAAGAATGCGTCTGCAACCACCGTTTTGGATATGCTTTGCAGCTTGTCTTTTCTGCTGATAAGATAGCAGCTGTACCAGTCAACAAGGTTCTTGTCCATATTATCCAAGGTCTTACAATCCGGCGTCTGAATGGAACCTAAAGTCATGCATTCATGGTTGTCGATGTCAATGACACCGATGCCCATGATTTCCAGTCCACGCTTGTATTCTCCTGCACAACCGGACCAGAAGTAACCTATCCAAGGTGTCTTCTTGCCTGATTTGGGAATATAGGAAGGATCGATGGCGATGGCTTTTCTTTTGCCTGTGAGATACTTGCTGATGATAGATCCGTTGAACGCAAACCAGTCGAAAGTTTCATGCTCAAAAAGGTTGCGATAAGTCTGTTCTGAGAAACAGCCATATCTGCCCAATTGAAGGAAATTTATACGATCCGGGATGGCCATGAATAATTTCATGGTGTCCATGAATGCTTTTTCAAAAGGTTTGTGTATATTCGCTACTGATTTGAGAGCCGACAGGCACTCGGATTGGTATTGCATAAGGAGTGTTTCTTTAGTCATAATCAGAAGAGTTCAGAGACTTCTAATTTACTAAGAAATAACGAATTATGCAATACTTTCCTCCTTTATTATCAGCAGGTTAGCTCTCTTTTTTCAGCACATTTCTTCATGCTTAACCATTCGTTTTTGACAACATTTCAATGACCTCTTTAGTGTTTCCGAACCAGCTTTTGCCGGTTCTGTTGTTTAACTTTTAATCTTTCGGTAAAAATTTACCGAAGTATTGTTATATAGAAACGTTCAGGGCTGTATCGAATGATACAGCCCTTTTTTCATCACTAAAACCAGAAAAAACGACATACTTTATCTAACAGTAAATATAGAGATTCCATAAGATTTTTATATATTTGTAGTAACAGCATCCACGCAATTGTTCATATAAAATCTTAAAACTCCTCATGTTATGAAAAGGTTGTTTTTATTCATAGCTTTATTTGCCACGGTGTGGGAAATGAAAGCACAAAGTATCGGTGCCCCGTTTAGATGGGAAACTACATTGGGATTGAATGTTTCTGATCTTGGAGGTTTAGGTTCTCGTACAGGATTTCATATCGGAGCAAGATTTGAGATTCCCATTTTCGCAATGAATGAAAAGACATATATAAATGCAGGAACAATTTTGTCTTTAAAAGGCTGTTCTCAAGATCATAGAATTTTGGGAAGTATAAAAACAAATCCTTATTATTTGGATATCCCTATTCATTTCGGCTATAGACATTCCATCACGAGAAAAGTTTCAGTATTCGCCGAAGCCGGTCCATACTTCAGTATTGGCCTATTCGGCAAACACAAGATAGAACAAATATCAGCTACAGCAGATGGAGGCAGTGACCCCAATATCGTAAAAGAAGACTATACAGAGAATGTATTCGGCAGTAATGGACTAAAACGCTTCGACTTTGGATTAGGATTCAGAATAGGAGCAGAACTACAAAAAAGATATTCTGTATCTTTAGGATATGACTGGGGATTAATAGACGAATATACCTCCGATACAGATAAAAATAATACAAGCATTTATGAAACACCTACTTTAAGAAATAGAAATCTAACAATTTCCTTAAGCTATAAATTCTAATAAAATATCAGCCCCAAAAACTCTGGAATCGGAACATATTAAAAATGCCCCCAAAAGTTAAACTTTTGGGGGCATTTTCTTTAGAAATTAATCGTCTATATCTACAACTTGATATTTACTGTCAAAGGTTATTTCCCAGCGAGTAGAAAGCTTCACTTCATATCCTTTATCTTTTCGCTCTATCTGTATTATTTTTCCATCCGGATAGTTATTTTTCAAGAAAGTCCGGATAGGTTCTGGAACAATGGCAGAAGGAACTTCTGATTTCGTACATTTAACTTCGGTCCAATCACCTGACTTGTTAAACTCCAATTTTTCTCCATTAGTAAAAATTACGTCATAACTTTTATTTAAAAGACCTGACTCCATCTTAGCCAAAGCGATTTTATGGTTTTTAAAATAAGTGGTTATTAAAGTCTGTGCTTTCGTCGGTAATTGTCCTACATGAATTGGCTTATCGTTGTCTGCCCACAACATTGTCTGTATAGAAAAAAGACATACAAGTAAAAAAACTAACTTTTTCATATCGATCTGCTTTTTAGTGTTATTTTATCAAATTCTCATTATCGTATTGCAAAGATGCAAAAGGAATCTGAAAAGAAATTGAAATCAAAAAGGATATTTCTCTTTTTATTCTGAATTCTGCTTACTTATCGTAAAGATATGTCTGTTTTCTACATAAGTATAATCAATCTTCAAATGATTCGCTTTACAGATAGAATCCACTAAAGCCAGTCCAAGCCCTGTTGATCCTTCTTTTTTCTGACCTTGATAAAAGCGCTCAAAAATACGCTCCCTATCCAATGGCTTTTCTCCAGTATTGCTTATTTCAAAAGTATTTGCAGTGATTTTTATATATATAAACCCACCATCTATATTATGTACAAAAGAATTTTTCAGCAGATTTGTCACTAATACAGAAACCAATGAATCATTCATCTCAACACAAAATGAAGAGTCTGTTGTTACTGTAACCGTAATGTTACGATAAGCATATACCTCCTTATAGTCGTCCAAATAATGAGCAAGAATATCATTCAGACAAACAGAACGTGTATCTACAAACTGCCCGTTCTCTATTTTACACAGCAGTAACAAAGAACGATTCATACGAGTCAGATTTTCCAGTGTCTGATGAGTCTTTATCAATTCATTCAGTTGATGTTCAGTCAAAGTCTCATCCTCCATCAGCATTTCCAATCGATTACGACAAATGGCAAGAGGAGTCTGCATCTCGTGGGAAGCGTTACCTATAAATGTCTTTTGCTGCTCAAAAAGTTTCTCACCTCGCTCGGCAAATGCCATGGTTGCCGCATTCAGCTTACGAAACTCCGTAATTTTAGTAGTATTCTCCAATGGCTCATTTTTCTTTCCCAGCTGACTAGTATCCAGCCATTTGAGCAATACGTACAATGGCTTCATATTTTTACGGAATACCCATATATTAATTGATAGAATAATCAGCAACAACAAAACATATAAAAAGATAATCCAGCCTAAGATAGCTCTAAGCAAATCAAGCTTTTCAATAGTTGGCGTATAAACGACCAACTCCATATAGCGTTCATCTTCCGTTCGGAAAATTGTTATCAAAACGCGAGCCGGCTCTGTTTCACTCTTTTCTGTGATAAATACCATCTCATCACGATACGTAATCTGAGGATGAGAAGCTGCATATGATTCGCTCACTTCATATAAATAATATTGATTATTCGAACCGTTACTGGCTGTTGGCATATCCTCTCCAGACAGAGCACGAATTATAAGTCCTTCCGAATAATCTTCAAGCGTATCATCTACCTCATCGTTCACTTCCTCTACGACTGCCATATAAAAAAATCCAGCCCATACCGTCAGAACAACGATCAATGCTAAAGAGATACGCCACAGAACTAAATGAAAGAGTTTCATTCTACAACAAATTTATATCCAAAACCATAAACTGATTTCAACTCGGGAGTAGCTCCTGCATCTTTCAAACGTTTACGAAGATTTTTTATCTGAGCATATATAAAATCAAAATTATCAACCTGATCGATATGATCTCCCCACACAGATTCGGCCAGCGTATTTTTATTTACCAACCTGCCAGGACGCGACATAAAATAATTCAATATATCATACTCTTTCCGGTTTAGTTCAATTTCTTTTCCTTGAACCATAACACGAAAATCATCAGGGAAAAGTTCAACATTTCCTACTTGTAATTTGCGTTCCCCTTCACGTAACTTACGACGGAGCAAACTCTTAATACGTGCATGAAGTTCTGCCAGATGGAATGGTTTGGGCAAATAATCATCTGCACCTAAATCCAGACCATTTACCTTATCCTCTAAAGAGGCTTTAGCTGAAAGAATGATAACGTTTGTATGTTTTCCTAGTGCATGAAGTTCTGCCAACAAATCAAGTCCGTTTCCATCCGGAAGCATTATATCAAGCAAAATACAATCGTAGTCATAATCCTCAATTTTCTGTAATGCAGTACGGTAATCAGGAGCTTGGGATACCACATATCTTTCTTTCTCAAGAGAATGAGTTGTTATTTCTCTTAAATCGTTATCGTCTTCTACTATTAATATTTTCATAAATAATTAGTTTTTACGGCAAAAATAAGACTTTAAGAGATATATGCAAGTAAATCATTTACCTAAATCTGAAAATATCGACAAATAAAAAAGCATGTCTTCATCCCATAAAAAAACAGAATAAAAACATGCTTCCTCTATAAGAGATATAATTTACTCTACTTCCAATCTGGCTATAGAATGCAATTCTTTTGCATCGTCAGGAGTCGGCTCATTCATATTTTCAAAACTTAGAATTCTCTCTCCGTAATATGCCTCATTAATCTTCAATTTAATGCCTTTTGCCTCTTCAAGCGGAAGAGTATTCAAGTTATAGCATACAACTCCAACACTAGGATTGAAAACATCTAATGTATCACCATAGGTATTATAGCGATATTCTAAATGTATGTATCCGTCATCTGCAATATCCGGCTCTCCTGCTTTCTTTACCAAACTAACTCGATGTTTATGAGTAGTAGGTAACTTTTGGTTAAAAATAACATTCAGATAACCTCCTGCAATCCACATATTTTCCAAATAAGCCGGATGATCTGCAAATTCTTCTTCATTCTCATCTGTTAATTCCTCAACAGATTTTGTTAGAAATGGATATATCCGTTCAGGTTTTATACCGACATCATAACCATAATAGTTATCGAACAACGGATTAAAAACAAGAAAAGCACGCTGTCCTTCTACAAGAGAATAGTTCCAGACAGCATTAGCAGCAGGATACATTGTTCCCCAAGTGTCACCTGTGAAACTGTATACTCCTTCTCCTTCAACCCGTATAGTTACCCAGTCATTAGCTATATCACCAATGGAATATCCTTCATCGTCATCACAGGATTGTAGCAATCCGGCAAAAACAAAGAATGCAGCTATCCAATATTTTTTCAATTTCTTCATAGATAAATCTTTTTGTTTCTATTATTAGAAATTAAAAAACACGAGAATACTGCATGTATTAATAAAAATTAAGAGGCTGTGAAAAATTCCACAGCCTCTCATATTAAGAAATAAAATAAGTCATTTTATTCATTGAACCAACGAACATAGCAGAAGTCCTGACGATATGGCAATTCTGGATGTTTAGGGAACATACGGTAAGCAACTTTAAAGCTTCCTGCATTAGACAAGCTATGAGTTACCTGGAACGTATATAAATCACCTTCACGTTTAACCATTTCCATAGGAGCAACGCAATAAATGTATTCTTTTCCTTCTACATTTGTATAAGTTACTACCATTTCAATGCCGATAGCATCGTTCAGTCCCTTTTCGTCAACTACGCATGTAATAGTGTAATCTTTACCGCTTTCTACATTGCCTTGACGAAGTTCTGCACACTTATCCATTGATACGATCTGGATAGAATCCCATTTTTCAGCTACTTCTTCTTTCCATTTAGCTATTTCCTTAACCTTAGCATAGTTATTTTCAGCTAAAGCATGGAAACGCTTAGCTTCTTTACCATAGAACTTGCTGAAATAGTCATCCAACTGACGCTTCATTGTATAGTGAGGAGCAATCTGTGCGATAGAGTTCTTGATAGTCTTAACCCAACCTTCAGAATATCCCTTCTTGTTACGAGCATAATACAATGGCAGGATTTCTGTTTCAAGGATACTATAGATAGTTGCAGCATCCAACTTATCTTGATATTCCTGATTCTGATAAGTACGTTTTTCAGTCAAAGCCCAACCAGCACCTTCACGATAGCCTTCAAGCCACCATCCATCAAGAACAGAGAAGTTTACTACACCATTCATCAAAGCCTTTTCACCAGAAGTACCAGATGCTTCCAATGGACGAGTCGGAGTATTCATCCAAATATCAACACCAGAAACAAGGCGACGTGCCAGCTTCATATCATAATTTTCGAGGAAGATAATCTTACCCAAGAATTCAGGACGCTGAGAAATTTCTACAATTTTCTTAATCAATCCTTGTCCTGCGCCATCGTGCGGGTGAGCTTTTCCTGCAAACAGGAACTGTACTGGATAGTCAGGATTATTGACAATCTTAGACAAACGATCCAAATCAGTAAACAGCAAATGTGCACGTTTATAAGTTGCGAAACGACGAGCAAAACCGATCAACAATGCATTCGGATTAATCTTATCCATCAATGATACAACACGAGAAGGATCACCCTGGTTCTTCAACCATGTATCACGGAACTGATTACGAATATAATTGATCAGTTTATTCTTCAGTGCTATACGAGTTTTCCAAACCTCTTCATCAGGTACACTGTAGATTTTCTCCCAGATTTGCGGATTTGACTGATCCTTCAAGAAGTTTTTATCAAAATATTTAGCATACAACTGTTTCCATTCAGAAGCGCACCAAGTTGGGAAGTGAACACCATTAGTTACATAACCAACATGATTTTCTTCTGGGAAATAGCCTTTCCAAATACCAGAGAACATTTCCTGAGAAACTTTTCCGTGCAACCAGCTTACACCGTTTACTTCCTGGCAAGTATTACATGCAAATGTAGACATGCAGAAGCGTTCATTGTGATCACCCGGATTAATACGTCCCAAGTCCATCAAGTCATCCCAAGAGATACCCATACGTTGAGGGTAACCTCCCATATATTTACCAAACAGACCTTCATCGAAATAGTCGTGACCTGCAGGAACCGGAGTATGAACTGTATACAAAGAAGATGCACGAACAACTTCCAGTGCTTCATTGAATGACATTCCGCCTTCTACATAATCACACAAACGCTGAACATTACACAAAGCAGCATGTCCTTCATTGCAATGATATACATCCTTTTTGATATCCAGCTTCTTCAACAGCAAAACGCCACCGATACCTAACAAGATTTCTTGCTTCAAACGGTTTTCCCAGTCCCCACCATAAAGCTGATAAGTAATAGGACGGTCAAATTCACTATTCATTTCATTATCTGTATCCAACAAATACAAAGGAACACGACCGACATTTACTCTCCATACATAAGCGTGTACATAATAGTTCAGGTATGGAAGATCAAGTACCATAGGATGACCATCTTCATCTGTTACACGTTCCAATGGCAAGCTACCAAAGTTTTGTGCTTCATAATTAGCGATCTGCTGACCATCCATAGACAAACTCTGGCTAAAATAGCCATAACGATACAAGAATCCGATACCGCACATGTCTACGTTACTATCTGATGCTTCTTTCAGATAATCACCAGCCAAGATACCCAAACCTCCAGAATAGATCTTCAATACGTGAGTCAGACCATATTCCATACAGAAATAAGCTACAGAAGGACGAGAAGAATCTGGCTTCTCGTTCATGTATGCTTCAAACTTACTATAAATATCATTAATTTTCTTCAGGACATTGCTATCTGCAGACAAAGCCTCCAATTTTTCGTAGCTTAAACGTTCCAGTAAAGCGACCGGGTTCTGTCCAACAACCTGCCATAATTCAGGATCCAGTTCTCTGAACATTTCAGTTGCCTCATCATTCCATGCCCACCAAATATTACGAGCCATTTTTCCCAGCATTTTCAATGGCTCGGGAATACGAGATTTTACATTTACTTCTCTCCACACCGGAGCGTTAGCATAATTCGTTTTGACTTTCATATTGTTTAAAATTAGTATAAGAATTCAAGTTAATTTAAAGAAAGACGCTTGGCGGCATTACGCAAAGCAATGTCGTAAGCTTCATAATAGTACTGTATAAAATGTTTCCACAGTGCCTTTTCAGCAATATTTGCCGCATTCTTCCGTATTTTATTGATTTCTGTACTTGTCAATGATGAGAATTCAGAAATTGTATCTTTTATAGTATCTGCAACTTCCGAATAATTATAATCTGTACGATGGATAACCTTTACTCCATCCTGTAAAGTGGCATTCTTACCTGTCAAAGAGTTAACCCACAATCCAAACCCAGCCAAATCTGTCGTAATCGTAGGTACTTTAAATGCAATACTCTCCAATGGAGTGTATCCCCATGGTTCGTAGTATGATGGATATACACTTAAATCAGTTCCTATCAACAAATCATAATAAAGTTCATTTAATATGCCATCTTTTCCATCCAAATAGCAAGGCACAAATACAACCTTCACCTTTGTATCAACAGAATTTGACATATTAAGATACTTCAACATATCCAGAACTTGATCATGACTCATATTATGTAACCAATGAGTAATGAAAGGACATTCTAATGGAGTATCATAATCTTTACCACTATCCAAACGTTCGCGTAAATCCTCACGAACCTCACCTACCCATCCAGGGACATTGATGAAAGCCAGTACGTCTTTTTTCAGATTCTTATCACGAGTTAATCTGTTAAGAGCCTCCAGATAAACGTTTATTCCTTTATTCTTAAACTCATATCGTCCACTTGTTCCGATAATCATCGTATCATCATCAAGTTGAGTGCCCATTAATTTATTTGCCATATTCAATAATACAGCACGTGCATGTTTACGTTTCCGAGTAAATGCTGCACCTTTAGGAACAAAATCATCTTCAAAGCCATTCATCAGAACTACATCCGCAGATTTATTCAATAATTCACAACATTCATGATTCGTAATTTCACTTACTGTTGTAAAACAGTCCACATGATGTGCAGTCTGCTTTTCAATAGAATGTTTTGACTCCATATTAAGCTCCTGAGCCATCTGATCGCCATTATAAGCAAATAAATAATCGTAAAGAGGTTTATTATTTCCGGCAATCGAACGTCCGATAGAAGTTGCATGAGTAGTAAAAATTGTTGCTATTTCAGGAACGGCTTTCTGTATATACAAAGCTCCCAATCCAGTCATCCACTCATGTGCTTGATAAACGACCTTATCACTAGCAGTCAAATTATAACGATAATAGCTTTCTACAACTTTCCCTGCAGCGTAAGAAAACATGGAAGCTTCATCATAGTCTCCATAAGCGTGAAGCGAATCTACTTGAAAATCAATCCATGCCTGAGTATAAATATCATTCTTTTGAGTATAAAACGGAGTAAAATCGACTAAAATAGCAATAGGATTTCCCGGTATATTCCAACGTCCTATACGTATTTTTAAGTCATCTTTTTCTAAAGCATGCTTACGCCATGCTTGTAACATTTTTACATCTTCGGTAAACAAAGGATTCTCTTTCCCTAGCCAAACATCCGGACCAATAAAGAAAATCCGGTCGGGAAATACACCCTGAAGGGTTTTTGCCCTCGTAGAAAGTACGGTATAAATACCTCCTACTTTATTGCACACCTCCCAACTCGATTCGAAAATGTAATCAGGTGTTAATAGCTGTTTCATCATCATCTTTAATATTTTCTAAATCAGGCACGAATTTACAAAAAACATTTAATTGGGCGAAGAAATAAAAGTTTTTTATTCCTTTTTCATATCCTACAGACAAAAAAATACCTTGGTATTATTCAGTAACACCAAGGTATCTTATGAAAATATCAGGAATTTCTCTTAAAATAATCTGATATTAAGCCGTTTTCATTCGCACAATTATGCAGCAAGTGCAGATCCCATCAAGAATGTTGCAGCAAGAGCAACGATTGCATACAATTCAGGGAATACAGCTAAAATCAAAGTATTACCAAATACATTATGTCCTTGTCCGATAGCTGCAATACCGTTTGCACAAACTTGTCCCTGACGAATAGCAGAGAATAATGCAACCAGTCCCAAACCAATTCCTGAACCTAACACAGCACAAGCTTGAATTGCTGAAATTTCAGGAGTCAGTACATTAAAAATACTCTGGAACATAAAGTAACCTGCAAAACCGTACAAACCCTGAGTACCAGGAAGCGCTGTAAGAACCAAGAAGTTACCGAAAGCACCATCGTTTTTCTTCAAAGCACCAATTGATGCATTACCTGCGATTGTTACACCATAAGCACTACCAATTCCAGATAAACCAACCATAATTGCGATGCCAATGTAGGCAATCAAAAGATTCATTTCCATAATTTTATAAGATTTAATTTTTAGTTTTTACTTTAATTTTATTAGTTTTTAAAAGGTTTATATTCCTTTCCTCCACCTTCATATCCCGAATTCTTAAAGAACTCTACGAAGGTCAAACGCATAGGATGCACCATAGCTCCCAGCACGTTCATAAACATATTGATAGCATGTCCGATTACAAAAATCAAAACCATAACTATCGGACCGGCAATCACATTATCAGGACTCATACCTACAGCCAGACTATTAAACACACTAGCCAATATACCTCCTGATAATCCTAACGCAAACAAACGTACATATGAAAGGATATCTCCCAGTAATCCTGTAGCCATATTATAACTATCCCAAAGTCCTAATCCTATATTTACAAAGATATTTTTATCAGGACTATTGTATAAATAAGCCATCAACAAACCAGCTACAAGAAATACCAGATGAACGGCTCCACCCATTGGCATTACACCCGGAGCGGCGAATGCTATAGCTGAACTGACTAAAACAAGTATCCATCCGATTGTTGCTACTGCATATTTGAAGCCAAATTGAATGGTCTGGTTTACAGCTTTGAGAATCATACCAAAGATAATCTGTACTCCACCTAAAATCAGAGACAGGTTGAACATCTGCTGATTATCTAAAGATATAGCCTCTTTCAAGCTTTGGAAGAAAGGAACTTGAATGTCATACAAATTAAAGCCAAAACAAGTACCAGTCAACAAACCACACACCATCGTAGAAGCTCCCAATAACTGTACCAACGTAAGAATAGACTTCATCGATGCAGCTATGTTTTTCGCTACCAGACGATATACCGTAACAGCAAGAAGCATAAACAATCCATATCCGGAGTCACCCAAACATAGTCCGAAAAATAACATAAAGAATGGAGCAAAGAACGGAGTCAAGTCCAATTCATTATATTTCGGCAACATATACAGGCGCATAATCGGCTCAAACAATCGGAAGAAACCTTTATTGTTCAACAATATAGGTACATCGTCTTCCGGAGACGGATCGGATATTTCATAATAAACCTCCTCTGTTTCCAGAAAATGTTTAATCTCATCTATACGTTCTACCGGTGTCCAGCCTTGCAGCAACATCAATTTATTATCTGCCAACGAATTTGTATTCAGCACTACCTTAGAAAATTCTATTTGAGAATGAACTTTTGCTTGAGCAGCCTGTAAATCAGGGATTGCTGAAGCAGCCAGATCCTCCATCTGTTTCTGCAATGTTTCATTCTGCTTTATCAAACCTTCTCTCTTAACCTGAAGATCTGACAAAGAAATTTCAGGTAATTTTGCAGATTCCACTTCCAAATCAGCACAAACATGATTTGGAATAACTGTTACAAAATACAACTTCGATCCAACGCGATTTATGACTGTTGCATTATACAAGTCTGCCCATTCATCCTTAAACTGTTTATCAGAACAAATATAAAAATCAATCTGATATCCCGCATCATGCAGGCGCTCCAAGCTATGAGGATCAAAATCTCCCCATGGTTCCAATTGAGCAACTTCCTTCTCAACAGATTGGAGTTTATGAGCAACTTGTTGTATTTGCTGCTGTAAATCTTCCATTTCTGTCAGGACATCCATTCCTCTATCAGCATTTCCCGCATGATTGTCTACAGGCTGAACATTCATACCTTGCAGCAATTTGATAGCTGCTGCATAGCGTGTAGATAAGCGAATACTTTCTTGTAAACCTGCATCCTCAGCACTTCCCTGTGCCTTGGTGGCTACATGAACTACCCCTAAATCACGTATACTCTTTAAAAAGGCATCATATTCTTTATGATAAACTAGAAACGTAAGTTTCTTCATCTTAGCAATCATACTTCAGCCTCCTTTCTTTTTTCTTGAATCGATTTCAGGATTTTCTGTGAAGATTTAGACAAGTTTTCTTCATCTTCCATAAAGCGCTTAATCTTTCTCAAAGCATCCTGATAACCGGGTATCTGCACCTTCTCAAAAAGATTAACCTTTTGAGTGGTCTTTTTACGCGCATGTTCCAACAAGCTCAATTTAGCGAGCGTAAATTCTCTTTCAATAGCGGTACGAGCTAAATTCTTTAATAGATGTATTCCATCTGCATACCATTTAGGACTACAAAACAAGCTAAACGGACGAACATCGAAATCAACATCTTCTAAGAGTGGTACACGTACACCAGCTATTTTACGTACGCCCAAATGAACATCCTTCACTTTAATCAATGAAGCATCAAATTCATTCCAGAGTGCGAACATGGCTTCATAAGCCTGAATTTGTTTTTCCAGACTTCCTTCCAGTCCCACAGCTTCAGTTTTACAGCGCTTCACTTCCAGTCGCAACGCACTCTCCTTATTTTTTATAATAGGCAAGGTGCGCACACGAATCTTGAGCTGTTTCTCAAGCTGTTGCAACGAAGTTTTATTATATTGAAACTTTATAGCCATTTCTCTGTGAATTAATAAATTACTTTCTCCAGTACTGGTCTACAAACTCTTTCTTGATGTTTACTTCTTCAGGTTTAAAGTATTTACTGAATAATCCCCATGTTACATCAAGCATTTCTGTGGTATTCAAGTTTACATCAATAGCCAATAACTGATTTGCGTAATCTTTCGCAAAAGCTAATGCACGTTCATCGTAATTAGTCAGATCGAAACCATTTTCCATCTTCGTTTTGGCATTAGCAGCATCAGCATACAAACGGACAGCTGCATTCATCACCTGAGGATGGTCTTTACGAGTCTTCTTACCACTAACAAGCTGTTTCAAACGTGACAAAGAACGGAACGGGTCTACAATAACTTTACCAATATCGCTATCACGACGTAAGAACAACTGTCCCTCAGTAATATAACCCGTATTATCGGGCACTGCATGAGTAATATCACCACCCGACAAAGTAGTTACGGCAATAATCGTAATAGAACCACCACTTGGGAACTGTACCGCTTTTTCATAAATCTTAGCCAAATCTGAATACAGAGATCCAGGCATAGAATCTTTAGACGGAATCTGGTCCATACGGTTAGATACGATGGCAAGAGCATCTGCGTAAGAAGTCATATCAGTCAACAGAACCAGAACCTTCTGATTATGTTCCACTGCAAAATATTCAGCAGCAGTCAGTGCCATATCAGGAATAAGCAAACGTTCTACCGGAGGGTTTTCTGTAGTATTTACAAAACTGATGATACGATCCAATGCACCTGCATTCGAGAACACATTCTTAAAATACAAGTAGTCATCATTTGTCATACCCATACCACCCAAGATAATCTTGTCTGTTTCCGCACGTAACGCAACATTCGCCATTACCTGGTTGAAAGGCTGGTCAGGATCAGCAAAAAACGGGATTTTCTGTCCAGAAACCAATGTATTATTCAAGTCAATACCTGCAATACCTGTAGCAATAAGTTCAGACGGCTGCTTACGACGAACAGGGTTTACAGACGGACCACCAATTTCCACTTCTACCCCTTCTATTTCAGGTCCTCCGTCAATAGGATCACCAAAGGCATTAAAGAAGCGACCAGCAAGTTGTTCGCTAACCTTCAGTGTAGGAGATTTTCCCAAGAATACAACTTCAGCATTAGTAGGAATACCTTCCGTACCTTCAAATACCTGAAGTGTCACTTCATCTCCGGCAATCTTCACGACCTGTGCAAGTTTGCCGTTTACCATAGCCAATTCATCGTAACCTACTTCTGCTGCTTTCAACGAGCAAGTAGCTTTAGTTATCTGGCTAATCTTAGTATATATTTTTTGAAAAGCTTTTGTTGCCATTTTCTTCCGATTACTTTATAAGTATTTTATTACTTCACGCTTCTTTCGGCAACCAGTGTAGCAAGCTGCTTACGGAAATCTTCATACTGTTCAGATTTATACTTAGAGTAGTTCATCTGCTTACAAATATTAATCATTTTCTTGAAGTAATCCATAACTTCCACAAAGGTTTCAAACTTGAAGTTTGTATGACAAATATCAATAACCATATTTACGATATCTTCCTGACGCTCCATCGGAGTAACTGAGTCGACTTCATCAAAAGCATCTTGCTGTAAAATCACAAAGTCTATCAATTCCGATTTCCAGAATATCACATGATATTCAACTGGTACACCGTCATCACCCAAGATATTGATCTGTTCTGCAATTTCCTTACCACGTAACAATCTCGTCTTCAATTCATTGACTTTTCCTGTCCACTGGTTATTGATACGTTCTGTTATGTAGTCTTCAAATTCCGGATATTCCAGATATTTAGAATAAGAATCAATCGGATTCACAGCCGGATAACGTTTACGGTCTGCACGTTCCTGTTCTAGAGCATAAAAGCATCGAGCTACTTTCTTTGTATTTTCTGTAACCGGTTCTTTTAAGTTACCTCCAGCCGGAGATACTGTTCCGATAAAGGTAATAGAACCTGTTGCTCCATTATACAAATGTACGAAACCAGCGCGTCCATAGAAGTTAGAAATAATAGCTGAAATATCCATCGGGAATGCATCAGGACCAGGAAGTTCCTCCATACGGTTAGACATTTCACGCAAAGCTTGTGCCCAACGAGAAGTAGAGTCTGCCATCAGCAATACCTTCAGTCCCATAGCACGATAAAATTCAGCCATTGTCATTGCTGTATATACAGATGCTTCACGTGCTGCAACCGGCATGTTTGAAGTATTGGCTACAATAATGGTACGCTCCATCAATTTACGTCCTGTATGAGGGTCCACCAGTTCCGGGAACTCTGTAAAGATTTCAACGACCTCATTTGCACGCTCACCACAGGCTGCAATAATAACGATATCTGCTTCTGCCTGTTTAGAAATAGCATGCTGAAGTACGGTCTTACCCGTTCCGAACGGACCAGGAATAAATCCTGTACCACCTTCTACAATCGGATTCATTGTATCAATAACTCGTACTCCTGTTTCCAATAATTTATAAGGACGAGGTTTCTCTACATAATTCGTCATAGCCTTTTTCACCGGCCACTTCTGAATCATATTAACTTTAATATCCTCTCCTCCTTTATCTGACAAAACAACTACAGTATCCTCTATAGTATAATCTCCTTCAGGTACAACTGATTTAACTTTATATGTACCTGTCAGCTGGAAAGGTACCATAATCTTCAGCGGCTGATGATTTTCTTCAACCTCTCCCAACCATGCAGAAGGACCAACTTCATCTCCAACCTTTACAATTGGTTTAAAGTGCCATTTTCTTTCCTTGTCAAGCGGGTAAGTATACTGACCACGCTTCAAGAACACCCCTTCCATCTTGTCCAGGTCATTCTGCAAACCATCATAGTTTTTCGACAGCATACCTGGGCCTAAGGTTACTTCCAACATATGACCTGTAAATTCTGCTTCAGCACCAACTTTCAGTCCACGTGTACTTTCAAACACCTGCACATATACATTCTTGCCTACTACTTTGATAACTTCGGCCATCAAACGATCCCCTCCCGTAGTGATGTAGCAGATTTCATTTTGTGCTACAGGACCGTCAACAGTCAGCGTAACCATATTGGCGATAACGCCCAAAACAGTTCCTTTTGTTGCCATTCTTATCTTTTTTATTATTTTCTAAATTCTTCTGGTATTTGAACTTCATTTTTCAGGTCTTGAATCATCTTTCGGAAAAGTTCATTACCTTTTTCCTTATCCAATGAAATCCAACGTTCAATCATTTCCAGCTGCATTAAAAATACAAAAATACGCTCGATAGTAAAATAGTGGGAGAAGGATTCATCTTCCAACCATTTCCATTTCAGCATATCTACCTTCTTCTCACGTTCCACCAGTTCTTCAATATCAGCAATACGTTGTAATGCTTCAAAATATTCAAGTGTTTCGTTCAATCCAAAATCACGTGCATTTGAGGTACGCAACTGCTCACAGATACTCGTTGCTCCAACAATCACACTAGAAACTTCCATTTTATACTTACGCGCCGCCAAAGCCGCAAGAATATTATTTAAATTCAGATTAAATTCAAACCAAGAAGCAATAAAAGCATTATTGGATGACATTCCATAAGAATAATACAATGCTGCCAACAGATCATCGGCACGATATAATTCATCTTGTGAAAGTTGCAAATATTGAGAAACAAAGTTAACCAGGTAAGAAGGATATTTTTTATCCGGAGTATCTCCTTCACGTACAGCTTCAATCAACTGAAGTAACTCTTCTGCTGAAAAATTACCCTTATCTTCTATTACTGCATCTTTATTTTTCAGTAACTTCAAGATAACCGTATTATCAAACTTCAGATAAAATAAATCTATTAATTTTCGATCTTGAGCAGATAAATCCGGATACAATTCAGCCTTAAAATCAGACACAGAATAGCTTAATTTGCCGTCATCCAAAGATATATCCGGCAAACCGGCCACCAGACAATAATACGTACTCATAGTTTCTGGTTAAAACAACATTTTGACTAGCTGAGGACGAAGGAATTCCTTGAAATAGTTTTCAAATTCCTCTTCACCAAAATTCACTTTATACGAACCATCAGCAGGTGAAACAGAGAAAAGAGCCTTAGCTCCGTTTACTTCCTCTATCTTTACACCTTTATCTAAAAGATTTTTCGTATTTGAGGCAAAATATTTTTTCAGAGACTCTGCATCCTTCACAGAAATAACAATCGATTCGTTTGCCGACCATTGAGTAGCCAATGTTACAATAAACTTGTTGAAAAAATCCTTGTCAGCGATAAATCCTTTTACAGCATCCGAAACTGTTTCATTTGTCAGTAGGTTAGTAATTTCGGTTTTCAGAGCATTCAGGGCCTGTCCAGCAAACAACTTCAACTCAGATTTCGTATTTTCAGTTAATTCATCTGCCGATTTACGGGCATTGGCTATAATTCCTTCCGCCTCTTTCTGGGCATCTGCAATCAACTTTTGAGCCTTTTTCTGAGCTTCATCGATAAGTCGTTGTGCTTCTTCATTACCCTTTTCCACCCCTTCACGATAAATCTTATCAGTGAGCTCCTGAATCTTGTTTTCCATAATGATTATTAAACTTTAACTTAGTTATAAGACTTACAATTTTATCAATTGTAATTATTACAATTTCTGAGTCAAATATACTAAATAAGCCTTAATCACCTACTATTTCGAAAGAAATATTTCCACCAATAAGCAAAGATTTTAAATAAAGAATAATAAGAATGTAATATATCGAATAAGCAACATGTTCTTCAACATAAAATTAGAAAAAGGATTGTCAAAGCTTATCGGCATCGACTCGTCGAAGGGCACTCTCCAGAAGGGCAAGGATGCGGACATCCTCATCATAGACAAGGACATCAGCATCAGGTGCGTCTTCTCCTGCGGCAGGATCGTGGAAGGTATGAACACCCTGGTACATTGAAACGTTTCCGCCGCCGTACTCCCGGAGCCGGCGGCGTTTTTTCTGCCCTCATGCAAAAAAAGAAAGCCCCGCGGCACTTGTGATGCTGCAGGGCTTCTCCTAAGACGGCGACTACCTACTCTCCCACTTGCGCAGTACCATCGGCGTGACGAAGCTTAACTTCTCTGTTCGGAATGGGAAGAGGTGGAACCTTCGTGCAATAGTCACCTGAATATCCTTTATGTATTCATGACTAACAAGCAGGTAATTCAAGCACTTCTCAAGAAGCTGAAAGTATATATCACCCATCCTTCCTGACAAGGAAAGCATACGGGCAATTAGTAATGCTCGGCTTTGGTATCTCTACCTTTACACCTGCATCCTATCAACGTCATCGTCTTTGACGACCCTGAGAAATCTAATCTTGTGGCCGGCTTCGTACTTAGATGCTTTCAGCACTTATCCGATCCCGACTTAGATACCCGGCGATGCACCTGGCGGCACAACCGGTAAACCAGAGGTCGGTCCAACACGGTCCTCTCGTACTAGTGTCAGAGCCACGCAAATTTCATACGCCCACGATAGATAGAGACCGAACTGTCTCACGACGTTCTGAACCCAGCTCGCGTGCCACTTTAATGGGCGAACAGCCCAACCCTTGGGACCTTCTCCAGCCCCAGGATGTGACGAGCCGACATCGAGGTGCCAAACCACTCCGTCGATATGAGCTCTTGGGAGGGATCAGCCTGTTATCCCCGGAGTACCTTTTATCCTTTGAGCGATGTCCCTTCCATACGGAAACACCGGATCACTATGCTCTAGTTTCCTACCTGCTCGACTTGTCTGTCTCCCAGTCAAGCGCCCTTCTGCCATTACACTCTGCGGACGGTTACCGATCGTCCTGAGGGCACCTTTAGAAGCCTCCGTTACGCTTTTGGAGGCGACCACCCCAGTCAAACTACCCACCAAGCAATGTCCTCTTACCAAGAGTTAGAATTCAAACAAACAAAGGGTCGTATTTCAACAGCGGCTCCACAAACACTGGCGTGCCCGCTTCAAAGCCTCCGACCTATCCTACACATCGCGTGCCCAAATTCAATGCTAAGCTATAGTAAAGGTTCACGGGGTCTTTTCGTCCCATCGCGGGTAATCGGCATCTTCACCGATACTACAATTTCACTGGGCTCACGGTTGAGACAGCGTCCGGATCATTACACCATTCGTGCAGGTCGGAACTTACCCGACAAGGAATTTCGCTACCTTAGGACCGTTATAGTTACGGCCGCCGTTTACTGGGGCTTCAATTCAATGCTTCTCTTGCGATGACATCTCCTCTTAACCTTCCAGCACCGGGCAGGTGTCAGGCTGTATACTTCTACTTTCATATTCGCACAGCCCTGTGTTTTTGTTAAACAGTTGCCTGGACCTATTCTCTGCGCCCTCTCTTGCGAGGAGGGACCCTTTATCCCGAAGTTACAGGGTCAGTTTGCCTAGTTCCTTAACCGTGATTCACCCAAGCGCCTTAGTATATTCAACCCGACTACGTGTGTCCGTTTGCGGTACGGGTACCTCTGAAGTTATGTTTAGCGGATTTTCTCGGCAGTCTGATTACCTGCGCTGTTGGATTGTCCCGAAGGACGCTCCATACTGTCAAGTTCGGCTCTTTCCGTGGATTTGCCTGCGGAAATCAACGCCTACACTCTTTAACGGGCTATTCCGTCAGCCCGCGGCAGTGTCACTACTGCTTCCCCACGTCACCCTCAAAGGTAGTAACGGAATATTAACCGTTTCTGCCATCGACCTCGCCGTTCGGCTGAGCCTTAGGACCCGACTGACCCTGATCCGATTAGCGTTGATCAGGAAACCTTAGTCTTTCGGCGAGGGGGTTTCTCACCCCCTTTATCGTTACTTATACCTACATTTGCTTTTCCATACGCTCCAGAATGGCTCACGCCACGCCTTCGACGCGGAATGGAATGCTCCCCTACCGATCATTGCTGATCCCACGGCTTCGGTAGACAACTTCATACCCGATTATTATCCACGCCCGATTCCTCGACTAGTGAGCTGTTACGCACTCTTTAAATGAATGGCTGCTTCCAAGCCAACATCCTAGCTGTCTTAGCAATCAGACTTCGTTAGTTTAACTTAGCTGTCATTTCGGGACCTTAGCCGGTGGTCCGGATTCTTCTCCTCTCGGGCACGGACCTTAGCACCCATGCCCTCACTCCTGCGGTAGAACTGATGCGCATTCGGAGTTTGTCAGGACTTGATAGGCGGTGAAGCCCTCGCATCCAATCAGTCGCTCTACCTCACATCAGTAACCCGCAAGGCTGCACCTAAATGCATTTCGGGGAGTACGAGCTATCTCCAAGTTTGATTAGCCTTTCACCCCTACCCTCAGCTCATCCAGAAGCTTTTCAACGCTTATTGGTGCGGACCTCCATCTGGTGTTACCCAGACTTCATCCTGGCCAAGGGTAGATCACTTGGTTTCGCGTCTGCCGCCGCTGACTTGACGCCCTGTTCAGACTCGCTTTCGCTTCGGCTGCGGGACTCATGTCCCTTAACCTTGCCAAAGACGGCAACTCGTAGGTTCATTATGCAAAAGGCACGCCGTCACACTTTCGTGCTCCGACCGCTTGTAGGCGCACGGTTTCAGGTACTATTTCACTCTTCTGTTCGAAGTGCTTTTCACCTTTCCCTCACGGTACTGGTCCACTATCGGTCTCTCGGGAGTATTTAGCCTTACCGGATGGTCCCGGCAGATTCACGCAGAATTCCTCGTGTTCCGCGCTACTCAGGATACCGCTATGCTTCGTCTTGCTTAGAATACCGGGCTGTCACCGTCTTCGGCCGAACTTTCCAAATCGTTCTTCTCGCAAAATTTCTTGCAACAACGCGGTCCTACAACCCCGTCCATGCCGTAACATGAACGGTTTGGGCTCTTCCCCGTTCGCTCGCCACTACTGGGGGAATCATTGTTATTTTCTTTTCCTGCAGGTACTAAGATGTTTCAGTTCCCTGCGTTAGCCTCCATCATTGATGGATGTTACCTCTTCAAGGTAACGGGTTGTCCCATTCGGAGATTCACGGATCAAGGGTTATTTGCACCTCCCCGTGACTTATCGCAGCTTATCACGTCCTTCATCGCCTCCGAGAGCCAAGGCATCCGCCATGCGCCCTTTCCTACTTTCCTTATCACGTGCACACTATATATTATAGTGCGGGATGATATATACTTTTAGCTTTCGTACTAAAATTACTTTTTGCTTGTTACATCATGTCATAGACCTATCTTTATGGTGGAGAATAACGGATTCGAACCGTTGACCCCCTGCGTGCAAAGCAGGTGCTCTAGCCAGCTGAGCTAATCCCCCGTTTTTTTGCGGCTGCAAAGGTAAGCGTTTTCCTTCGTTCCCGCAAATTTTTAAGGAAGTTTTTTTCTTCCTTCCTTTCGGGTAGTCCCAGGCAGAGTTGAACTGCCGACCTCTACATTATCAGTGTAGCGCTCTAACCAACTGAGCTATAGGACTAGCTTTTGTGATTCAGTTCAACCTAGTCTGTTACCGACTCGGCTTCATCTTTCTCTCTTCTATATCGTTAAACAAACTCCCATGCAGCACAAGGGACAAAACCCTTATTCAGGTCACGCTCCAGAAAGGAGGTGTTCCAGCCGCACCTTCCGGTACGGCTACCTTGTTACGACTTAGCCCCAATTACCGGTTTTACCCTAGGGCGCTCCTTGCGGTTACGCACTTCAGGTACCCCCGGCTTTCATGGCTTGACGGGCGGTGTGTACAAGGCCCGGGAACGTATTCACCGCGCCGTGGCTGATGCGCGATTACTAGCGAATCCAGCTTCGTGGAGTCGGGTTGCAGAC
>NZ_DS981508.1 GCF_000154845.1 Phocaeicola coprocola DSM 17136
GATTCCACAAAAGATAGCTTAGATAACAGCCCAATATGATTCAAACCTCAATAATATATAATTAAAGTAGCTAAGTATGAAGCAGTTAAATAAATGCGTGTTGTTTTTTATCGTGCTATTCCTCAATACTACTTATCTATTTGCAGACATTGGTAATCGTGGTAGATGGGATAACGGTGGAACTTCTAATTTTGGAATGTCCTTATGGGTACTTTTGGGTATTATCGCAGGAGGATTCTTTGCATGTATTTTTATTAAAAACGGCTTGGAGAATGGATTCAAAGACAAGGAACTGAATAAAACTGGATGTATGTCAATAATTGCTACTATTGTTGGATTATTGGTTTTAGTATCTATGTGTTCACATTAAATAGAAGTATGTATGAAATTCAAATTCTTAGCATTCATATTAATCGCATTCAGTATCAATCTATATGCTGATGAATACAAGTTTGATTATGCAGTTATTGACAATGAGAAAGTGACGACTGTAAGTGCTTCAAATATTACAGCCCATCTTATTAGTGAATCTAAAGCTACTGTAACTTATAAAAATGAGACCGTTACTCTAATATCTAAAGATGGTTACGAATACAAAGGCTTTGGTGAAAGTGGAGTGGTAATCGTTTCTAATAGAGTGAATGGTGTATTAAGTAGAATTACCATAGGAGGAACTTTTAGAGGACAAACCGTTATACTTGTTTATAAGCGGATTAATAGCAAATAACATCTTGATAATTATGGATATTCTCAAATATATTGTATGTCTGATTATTGCAGCTATCATTTATTTTATAGTCGGGCTTATTGCTTGGAATATTGTATGTTCATGGGTTGATATGTCATCTTGTACATTAGTGGAAATTAGTAATTATAGAATATACACATACTCTGGAATAGCTTGTATTTCCGCGATTATAGCTGAATAAGAGTAGAATAAAAAATGGGCGTGATATGGACGGGGCATGTACAATTCTATTTGTCACTGGATTTCTTGCACTTATGGCTAATCATTGGGAAAGCATGTGGGATAGTGTCGCTGTTATCCTAACTATTTTATACAATATTATAAATATTGTAATAATGGCATATTGCTTTTATAAGAGTAATGAATGATATTTCCATTTACATAAACTACCATGAAAAATACTGTTATCCTTTTAATTAGCATAGCTACATTTATAGCCTGCACCAAACAAAAAGCGGAACAAGTTTCTACCATAGACAGCACTTTACAAGTAAGTGTTGATTCTATCCTGCAAAACAAGCTATCCGAACTTAATGCTACGGTAGGGCAAGTTATTATAATGGAAGTACGGACGGGAGAAATTAAAGTTTCTGTTGGTTCTGATTCTATTCTGCAAGAATCGGGATTAGTGCGTATCGCTTCACTTTTGGCAGTATTGGAAACAAAGGCAGTCAAACTATCCGATTCGATAGATGTTGCAGATGGTGTCTTAGCTATTGGTAAAGATACATTGTGCGACCATAATTGGCATAGGGGTGGATATGGAAAAATCACAGTGGAACAAGGCTTTGGAGTAGCATCCAATATCGCCAATTACAAAATAGTAAAAAAAGTATTTGAGAATGAACAAGCCTTTTCGGAAGCACTTGCAAAGTATGGTTATCAAGTGAAAGACACAAGTCTTGTTTATAATCCTTTGGGATATGGCATTCTCACCACTCCATTACAGAACTTGACTTTCTTTAATTACATAGCTAAAAGTAAGACTGCCATAAAAGAAGCATTGGAATACTCTGTTTCTAATGGATTAGCTAAACCTGCCCAATCAGATAAAGTTAAAGTAGCTGGAGCAACGGGAACAATTCAACTTCCGAACGGTGAATATGCGGTAGAATTTTGCGGTTACTTCCCTGCCGATAATCCGAAATACAGTGTTATCGTTACCATTAATAAGACAGAATTACCTGCAAGCGGTGGACTGATGGCAGGTGATGTTTTTAGGCAGATTGTTGATATTATGAATGAAAGATAATGAGAAGATTGCTATTTATCATTATTGGGCTACTTAGTTTAGCGGCTTGCAAAACAGACAAGACATCTGTTCCGCAAGAATTTGAGTGCTTTAATCAGCCACATATATACATAAAATACAAACAGCCTATAAACGGATATACAGTAAAGGTTATGTGGTTGCAATATGGTGAGGTAGGTAATGCTCTATTCTGTTTAGAGAAACAAGGAGTACAATACTACTACTTTGCGGAGAAATGGACTGATAAGATTCTGTATGATAAGGGTAACACATATCCGCACAACACTGTTATAGAATTGGACTATACAGCCAAATTAGAGAGCGAAGAATACCTTTCGGATGATTCTCCTTTCTTCTTTTCTGATGTTGATTTTGATGGAGAAGATGAGTTTATTATCAACCGCTATAAAAGTGGTTCAAGAGAATCAAATGCCTATGATGTGTACGATATTAGCCCATACGGTTACTTTATACGGAAAGCAGAAGCACCATTTACAGAATTAGAAAACGGACAATGTGAGTTTGATTCAAAGAACAAGACCATTACTGTTTACGGCTCTAATGGATGGAACAATACTATCAATAATACCTATCAACTAAAAGGAGATAAAGTTGAATTAGTACAATCAGAATAATTATTTAAAAATCAAATAGAAATGAAAATATTTAGATTAGTTGGAATGGTTTTATTAGCCTTGTGCGTGAATTTCACTTCTTGCAGTGATGACAATGAAGAAGACCCCAATGTGTATTATGCTTATGGCATCTATTTAGGAGATTTATCAACTAATACGGACTATATTGAAACAGAACTTAGGATAAATGAAGTGGAGCAAAGTATAAAGTTCAGACCATCATATAGTTCTTCGGGATTGGATGGCGGTGCTTATGTTACAGAATTTCATCCATTCACGGAGGAGCAATATTTCTATATAATAAACCGCTGTGATATTTATGTAAATGAAGAGATAACTAAAGAGAATCTGATTGAAAAGTTTCCCGAACTTCCGCATGAATTTAATTTCTTATGGCAGTGCTTAGGTGAATATGAATATATTGCATATTATCCAGTAGATTCTCCTGATGGAGTTCTCAACGTATTTGTCTATAACAAAAACAATTAAGAGATTGCAATAGTATTCTTCGTAAACCTATACGCAAAAAGCCAACCTACCCAATTACGGATAAGTTGGCTTTTTCAGTTCTGAACAAATATCTATTAACCATAAACTATGTGTTATACAACTCTATTCAGAGTTACAGAGAATACCAAGTAATTGAAGCGTATTTCCAGCAGACAGATTTTTGAGAAAAACGGCTTTACATACCCGTTGCTGATTTAGCTACCGCTATTCTATTATATAATGGAATACAGTATATGAATGTTTTTTGAGTTAGCAGAAAAGCTACTCTATACTATTATATACTATATCATTAGATAGATAAAAAACTGATAGTCAAAAGCAAAACTATAAGAAAGAATCATTGCATAACAGCGTAATATTGACTAACTTTGTGGTGCAGTTTGAAGCTGCAAAGAGATTATTAATTTATTGTTGAATCTATCTTGTTTACGTGTAAACCAACATGTAAACCGCAACTTGAAAGGACTTCTTCTAATAAGATATAAACGGAAGTAGCTCAGTTGGTTGCCTTTAATCCTACGGATTAAAGGACATTAGCTTCCCAAGCTAAGGGTCACGGGTTCGAGTCCCGC
Organism: Phocaeicola coprocola DSM 17136; assembly: GCF_000154845.1. GTDB lineage: Bacteria > Bacteroidota > Bacteroidia > Bacteroidales > Bacteroidaceae > Phocaeicola > Phocaeicola coprocola. The sequence continues at coordinate 3,718 of NZ_DS981508.1, forward strand.
TTACCGCTCTCGTTGATAATCAGGAGTTTATTTGATATAAGCTTCTGATTTTTTGTTTGTATGCTCGGCATGAGTATTAGCTAACGGGTGCAAGTCCCCAATGAGCCCTAATAGCGGGAATCATACAGCCAAAAGCAAGGGTGTCCATCGCGAGTTGGAATCTGAAAGAAGCTGGCGGCAAACATCTGGTCTGACGAACAGAAACTTCATATAAGGCATATGACCGTGGGTAAGGTTGCGAAACAAACTAAAGCCCTATAGCTATTCGGGACGGTTAGTGTAAATGGAGCAGACATAAGATTGAAAGTTAATACCCTTATCCGAGGAGGTCTCACGGACATATGGTGAGGATGAATGATTCGAAGTACCATGATGGAGTAAAGCTTGCCGTGAGAAGTCAGCAGAGGTCGTAGTACCCAAGGCATGTATGCCTATAGGGAAGGACCAAACTTTATTTAAACGGCATAACTGAAAACTACCGTTTGTTGGAACGAATGCATAAAACCAAAACAGAAGTATTGGGCTACCTTTAAAGAGATAGGACGGAATCCGAAGGGTATAAAGGAGCGCAGACCTACAAATGGATGGTTGAAGAAGATGTCGTGGAAGTGTCTTTCGAAGAATACGAAAGGCATCCATAGTAAAGAACCGCCGTATGCCGAACGGCACGTACGGTGGTGTGAGAGGTCGGAAAACGAAAGTAGGAAGAAAACTACTTCGTTTTCCTCCTACTCGTTTGAAATAAGCTGGTTTTACCTATAGTTTAACCATGTGAGTTAAACCGAGAGTTAAACCAAAAAACGATGAATGCAACTGTAAATGTCGTATGTTACACATCTAAGATTTTATCTAATGGCGAACACCCTTTAATGCTTCGCATTTGTAAAGACGGTAAAAAGAAATACCAAAGTTTAGGAATATCAGTAAATCCTAAATATTGGGACTTTAAGAAAAATACACTTAAAGCATGTTGTCCCAATAAGGAATATATTCAGAAAATTATTCTCAATAAGCAGATGGAATTTCAGCAGCGCATGTTACAGCTAATTTGTGAGCAGAAAGATTATACCGTTGCAACCTTATTGAATAAAGACTGTGTCACGTTTACATTGAAAACAGTAGAGGAGTTTTATTGTAATTTAATAGAGCAATATGCTTGTGAAGATAAATGCGGAAACCGTCTTATATATAAGGCATCTTTAAACTCTATTAAAACTTTTACTAAAGGAAAACTTAATATTCCATTTAGTGATATTGATACTATATGGCTAACTAAATATGAAAAGTGGTTACGCTCTAAAGGTAATAAAGATACAACTATCAGTTTGATGTTTCGTACCTTACGGAGTACATACAATAAAGCTATCAATGCCAAATGTGCTCGAGTTTCTGATTATCCTTTTAATGAATATAAAATCAACAAGTTCAATACTACAACTCAAAAAAGAGCTATTGCTAAAACTGACGTACTGAAGTTTAAAACAGAAGTTCAACCTATGGGGAAGCGGCAGTATATTGAGTTGAGTAAAGATATTTTTATTTTCATTACTGTCCCGTAAAAGTGGATAAATAGTTCTTTGAAATAACTGAAATATAGCTTATTATACTCTATTTGTAAAGCGCGACGATTTGAAATTGTACCTTTGAAACCAAATCAAATGGCTTCAAATGAATCAAGACAAATATGTTTTCGCTCAATTGGTAGAGTTTTTGAACAACAATAAATTCAGAAGAATCGTGGACAAATACGATGGAAATCGTTACGTCAAACATTTCACTTGCTGGAACCAGCTTCTTGCTATGATGTTCGGACAGCTAAGCAATCGTGAGAGCCTACGCGACCTGATTGTTGCATTGGAAGCACATCAAGCCAAGTGTTATCATTTGGGATTGGGTCGTGAACCCTTGGCCAAAACCACACTTGCATCAGCTAACCAAAATAGGGATTACAGAATCTTTGAAGATTTTGCATTCTTCATGATGAAAGAAGCCAGTGATAAACGAGCTACTCATATTCTGGATATCGAAGGAAAGAAGTACGCTTTTGATTCAACCACCATTCCGTTATGTTTGGCAACATTTCCTTGGGCTAAATTTCGAAGTAAAAAAGGTGGAGTCAAGGCACATGTCCTTTATGACATTGAGGCTCAGGTTCCGGCTTTTTTTACAGTAACCACAGCTTCAAAACATGACTCAACAGCAATGTCTGCAATTCATTATGAACCAAATGCATACTATATTTTTGATAGAGCGTATGATTCGTTTAAGGAACTATATCGGATTCATCTTACTGGCTCTTTCTTTGTCGTAAGAGCCAAGTCGAATCTTAAATTTAAGTTCTGCAAATGGAAACGCAGACTACCAAAGAATATACTATCTGATGCTGAAGTGAAATTATCAGGATATACCTCTGAAAAGAAGTATCCGGAATCATTCAGGATTATCAGGTTCTATGATGAAGAAGATGATCGTGAATTTACCTTCCTGACAAATGCCAAACATATATCTGCACTTGATGTAGCTAATCTCTATAAAAAGAGATGGCTTGTAGAACTGTTCTTCAAATGGTTGAAGCAGCACCTTAAAATCAAAAGGTTCTGGGGCACCACAGAAAACGCAGTCCGTATTCAGATAAGTGTGGCTATTATCACTTATTGTTTGGTAGCTATTATCCAACATGATTTGCACTTAAGCCGTTCGACCTATGAGGTCCTACAGATTTTGAGCATTTCATTAACGGATAAAACACCTTTACAAGAGTTGTTCAATAAGACTAATTTCAATGATGTCAAAGAGCAATTAAATCCCCTTTTCCCGGGGTTGTTTGATTAATATTTAATTCGTCCCGATTTTAACGGGACACTAATGTTTTATTTTCAGCTATCTATGTGGTGGAATCAATTTTACAGATATAGCTAATTTAACACATGAGAATATTCAAAGTGGTAGACTGCATTATATCCGTCAGAAAACAGGAAAACAAATAAAGATAGGAATACCACAGGAAGCCATGCGGATAATAGAGAAATATTCAAAAACAGGCAGAGGATATTTATTTCCGATTTTGGATAGTAAGGTTCACAAAACCGCCTTACAGAAACAGAACAGAATACACAAGCTACTTGGCAAAGTCAATAAAAACCTAAAACTGCTTGCAGCACAACTTGGGGTTGAAGCTAACGTTACAACCTATGTTGCTCGCCACTCATTTGCCAGTGTTCTTAAAAAATCTGGAGTAAACATAGCATTGATAAGTGAAGCGTTAGGGCATTCTGATTTAGCAACCACCCAAATATACCTTGATAGCTTTGATAATGAACAAATGGACGATGCAATGAAGAATTTACTTTAAAATGATTATCCCACTTGCAGTTATTGTGAGTGGGATTTTCTTTTTTACTTTTGCATATAAACCTATAATTATTAACAATGGAACTAACAGAAGAAAATCTTGAATATATCACTTTCGTTGCTATGGGATATTGCCACTTACCAAAATTTAATGATGAATATTCCAAATTGAATGCTTCAATTCATGCTAAAAGCATTTTTAAAGCAAGATACGAAACTCTAAATGAAACATTTCAAAAAGCCTATCAAGAATATAGCCAAAATGAAAAAATCAAATCTACTATAAATATTTACCAACTGGATTCAGATAAACTATGGCTGTTGTTTTTATTTATTACAGATTTTACAGAAAGTTGTTTCTATGAAGATACAAATATAGAAGAACATTCAATATCAGATTTCTGTAAAGAGTGCATTTCATTAATTGAAAATAGTAACGATGTTAATATTACCATTACCTCACCTGATAAGAGAATTAGCCTAAAAAATCGGCACAGTTGCATAAGTCCGTGGCAATATAATCATGTTATCCAAAGATTATGGATGCTCTGAACATAAAGAAAGGTAAATCCTGCACACCGCGTAGTTGTGCTCTAAAGCCTTTCAACTTAGAGTTAAGAGATTCAGCATGAGCATTGGTTGATCTGTTTATGAAGTAATTTAGTACTTCTTCTTCCTTGTACTTGATGGCATCCCTTGCAGCCTTTACTTCACGCAACGTACAAACTGAAACCTTCTGATACCACTCATGCAGTTTAACCTTAGCAGTACCCCGGTCGATAGACTTGTTGCTAAACACGCTTCTTAGGCTACAAATCAAAGTATATGCATCCTTTATCTTTGGGAACATCCTGAAAAGTATCTTTGCACGTGTTTTCTGCCTGTCAGTCCATTTTTCACCACTCACACTCAGCAGATGCTTGCTTCTTGTCAGTAGTTCTATGACAGTTTCGCCATTGGCAAGCATGGTTGGCCTGAAGCGTTTGTTCAACCTCTGTGGCTTGCGTCCCCGCTTCTTGCCTTTGTATTTCTTTGGATGTTTCTTGCGGTAGTATTTACGGCTCTTTACCAGCTGTTCAAGTTTCTTTTTGAACATGGCCTTCTCCTTGTTTTGTGCTTTCTGTGCTTCTCGTTTAGCTTTGAGGCGGAGTTCCTCCACTGCTTCGATACAACGTTTGACGATATGGAAGCAGTCAATGACTATGGCTGCATTGGGAAAGGCTTCTGTGACGACAGCAAACATGCTGTCAGAGAAGTCCATGGTAACTTCCTCGACCTGCTCTCGCTGTTCCTGCGGTATCTGCATAAGAACATTGATAATGTCTGATGCCTTAGTGCCTTTTACAGCTGCTATTAAGGTGTGACGTTTGCCATGCCCTTCTTTGTTGGTCAAGAATGTCATCAGGTCCTTGTGGAGCATGGTCTCGTCAATGCCCAGCCGTTTGCCTATGTTCTTAGGATGCAGCACCCAGTCCTCTGCATGACTGGCTTGTTCCCAATTACGGAAACCGCTCAGATGATCCTTGTAAGCACGCTCCAGGTTATTGCCATCTACCTTAAAGTATAGCCCCGGCGAGCGGGCCGTTATCGGGTAGGTATCCAAATATTTTTTTAAGACATCAGCAAACTCCTTAGAGTAGCTGGTGTTGTCAGCAAGCAACGAGTACCTGTCAAGGATTATGTTTCTGCC
>NZ_DS981507.1 GCF_000154845.1 Phocaeicola coprocola DSM 17136
AAATTTTTACCGAAAAATTAAAAGTTAAACAATAAAACCGGCAAAAGTCGGGTTCGGAAACACTAAAGAGGTCATTGAAATGTTGTCTAAAACGAATGGTTAAGCATGAAGAAATGTGCTGAAAAAAATGTGCTAACCTGCTGATAATAAAGGTGAAAAAGTATTGCATAATTCGCTGGTTTTTTAGTAAATTAGAAGTCTCTCAACTCTTCTGATTATGACTAAAGAAACACTCCTTATGCAATACCAATCCGAGTGCCTGTCGGCTCTCAAATCAGTAGCGAATATACAAAAACCTTTTGAAAAAACGTTCATGGACACCATGAAATTATTCATGGCCATCCCGGATCGTATAAACTTCCTCCAATTGGGCAGATATGGCTGTTTCTCAGAACAGACTTATCGTAACCTTTTTGAGCATGAAACTTTCGACTGGTTTGCGTTCAACGGCTCTATCATCAGCAAGCATCTCACAGGCAAAAGAAAAGCCATCGCCATCGATCCTTCCTATATTCCCAAATCAGGCAAGAAGACACCTTGGATAGGTTACTTCTGGTCCGGTTGTGCAGGAGAATACAAGCGTGGACTGGAAATCATGGGCATCGGTGTCATTGACATCGACAATCATGAATGCATGACTTTAGGTTCCATTCAGACGCCGGATTGTAAGACCTTGGATAATATGGACAAGAGCCTCGTTGACTGGTACAGCAGCTATCTTATCAGTAGAAAAGACAAGCTACAGAGCCTGTCCAGAACGGTGGTTGCAGACGCATTCTTTTCCAAGGAAACATTCATAACACCTATGTGTGAGAACGATTTCCATGTCATCAGCCGCTTTCGGAATGACGTAATCCTGTACTATCCGACATTGGAGCAGAAAACAGGAAAACGTGGTCATCCCAAGTGGTTTGACGGCAGGATTGACTTTGCCAATCTGGATTTGACCCGGTGCAAGGAATACGAGGTGAACAAAGGAAAGCTATACGGATTGAGGGTATATGCAAAAGCTCTCAAAAGGTATGTTTCCTTAGCCGTCTGGTATCCGATGGACGGGAGGACAGACAAGTGGCAGCTTTACTTCTCTACAGACGATTCCATGGATGGACGTGAGGTGCTGGATTATTACAGAACCAGGTTCCAACTGGAATTTTGCTTTAGAGATGGCAAGCAGCATGCAGGAATCACCAACTGCCAGTCAACCGACTTCAGGAAGTTGGATTTTCACTTCAATGCATCGCTCGCAGCTGTCAACTTGGCCAAAGCGGCATGTAAGAGGCTCGGAATAGCCTATTCCATATCCTCTTGCAAGTCATTCATACACAATGCTTATATGCTTGAACGATTTATTTGCGTGTTCGGGATTAACCCAGACATGCAAGTTATTGACAAACTTTTCAAAGAACTCATTTTATTTACTGCCAGAGCCGCTTAGGCTTGGCGAATTTTTAACGAACTATTACTTTCATATTTACAAATATAAATCTTATTTCTGAAATAAAGAAATCGAGAAGCAAATAAAAACATATCCGACAAGCATAATCGGGCAATTGATAACTCCTGATAGCAAAACGCCATATCCAGATTTAAAAATAGTGAAATTTTTCCGTAATTAATTCGAAAGCCCGCAGATTTGCCCACTTTTACGCCAAGAAAGACTCGTTTATACCAAAGAACTTTTTTATCTTTGTAGCGCAAGAAAGAAGAAATACACTTTTATAACATAACTTAAATAATAAGAATTATGGAATTTGTAACTAACGAAAAACTTACCATTGTTGGTGCTGCCGGTATGATCGGTTCTAACATGGCTCAGACTGCTATCATGATGGGTCTGACTCCGAACATCTGTTTGTATGACCCGTATGCTCCGGGATTGGAAGGCGTAGCTGAAGAATTGTACCACTGCGGTTTCGAAGGCGTAAACGTAACTTTCACTTCTGATATCAAAGAAGCGCTGACTGGTGCAAAATATATCGTAAACTCAGGTGGTGCTGCTCGTAAAGCAGGTATGACTCGTGAAGACCTGTTGAAAGGTAACGCTGCTATCGCAGAAGAATTCGGTAAGAACGTAAAACAGTACTGCCCGGATGTAAAACACATCGTTGTTATCTTCAACCCTGCTGATATCACAGGTTTGATTACATTGCTGTACTCTGGTTTGAAACCAAGTCAGGTTACTACTTTGGCAGCTCTTGACTCTACTCGTCTGCGCAGCGAATTGGCTAAACACTTCGGAGTAGCTATGGATGCTGTTGAAAACTGCCGTACTTATGGTGGTCACGGAGAACAGATGGCTGTATTTGCTTCTACAGCAAAAGTTAACGGCAAAGCTCTGACTGACATCATCGGTACAGACGCTCTGACTAAAGAACAATGGGCTGAAATCCAGCAGAAAGTTACTAAAGGTGGTGCAAACATCATCAACTTGCGTGGCCGTTCTTCATTCCAGAGCCCATCATACGTTTCTATCGAAATGATTGGTGCTGCTATGGGTGGTAAAGCATTCCGTTGGCCGGCTGGTACTTACGTATCAAACGATAAGTACGATCACATCATGATGGCATGGGAAACTTCTATCACTGCTGACGGTTGCCACTGCGCTGCTTTGAACGGTACTGCAGAAGAACAAGCTGCTTTGGATAAGAGCTACGAACACTTGTGCGCACTGCGTGACGAAGTAATCGCAATGGGCGTTCTTCCTCCTGTTTCTGAATGGAACAAACTGAACCCGAACATTAAATAATCAGATATATACCTGATTTAAGAAGAAGGAGACTGTATACCAGTCTCCTTCTTTGTTTTTTATAGTAACCAAACCCATGAAAACTTGTTTATTAAAAATCTTTTTTAACAAAATCCGATGAACCAGCCTTACAATCACTCCGTTATACAGTTTTTAACAGCTTATAACCGGAAACTAAACTATGAAATTCAAAAACGTCTTGATCTTTTTCAGTCTATCGTTCTGTTATATACCGTTGCATGCCCATAACTTCTGTGAAGAAGCTTTTTATAATTTCCCTGACTCTATTTCACAAATAACCGGTTCGCAAGAAACAAAGCCTCCGACCGCCAAGGAAAGTTTTAAAAGGAACTTTTCATATATGGGAATCCCCTTTATCACAGCCGGGCTGATCGTAAAAGAACGCAATACTGATTTCCGGACGCTCCGCAACCGGTTTAAGCCAGCTTTTCATCATCGATATGACGACTATACACAATATGTTCCTCTGACTGCTACTTGGGGAATGAAACTGGCTGGTGTTCAAAGTCGCAGTTCATGGAAAGAACTGGCAGTGAGCAATGTCTTTTCGGCTGCATTGATGGCAGGATTTGTCAACTCTTTAAAATACACCACCCGAGAAACCCGTCCGGACAATACATCCAACAACTCATTTTCTTCAGGACATACGGCCACTGCCTTCATGTGTGCCACCATTCTTCACAAGGAATATGGCATGAAAAGTCCCTGGTACAGCATCGGAGGATATACACTGGCCGGAATTACGGGAGTTACACGTCAGCTCAATAACCGGCACTGGATCGGCGATGTACTTGTAGGAGCCGGAATAGGCATGATTTCTACAGACTTGGGATATTTTTTCTCTGATCTGATTTTCAGACGCGATAATGCAGATACATGGAAAACAAATACTGCTTACGACCGGTATGACACGCCTTCGTTCTTAAGCTTTAACATGGGAATAGCATCCGGTCCTTCAGCTTTACGAACAGCAGAAATATATGATTCTGAAGGTGGCTCCCCGCTAGGTATGCGCTTAAAGGTTGGAACAGCAACAGTTGTCAGCGTAGAGGGAGCTTATTTTTTCAATGCTTTTATCGGAGCAGGAGGACGTTTGAAGGTGGCAACTCTACCTGTCATTGCTGATATCCCGGCAGAGAATATGAGAAACTTCGATATGGACAGCGATTTAAAAGAAGACGCTCCAGTCAATCTATTTCTGCTCGATGGTCTGGAATCGGATCATCTGGGTATGTTCGATGTCGACCTGGGACTTTATTTTTCATATCCTTTCAGCCGGCATTTTCAGATAGGAAGCAAGCTGCTGGTAGGACGCAGAATAAATGCTAATTTCAAGTTGAATTCAATCTGTCGCATCAATCCACAAATATTCGACCGTGGGATTGTTAGTGAAGAAGTTTACAACCAATTTTATAAAGAAGACATCGACTATTACATGAATCAAGATGGAATCAGCCGCGATGAATTGCTGAACAGTTCTTTTGTAGATGACGATTTTCTGAACATACGTAAAAGTGCTACATATAAAGTCGGTACGGGAGTTTCGTTTACCTACCGCTACAAGGAAGATGCAGCTCTCCGGCTATATTGTGACTACGACTTTGCCTCTCCCCGTCTGACATACGATTTAAAGAACTCCTGGACAGACGAAGAAGGCAATCGGAATGCCCATGCATAACCTGACATTCGGTGCTTCCATTGCATTTATGTTCTGATGTAACTTCCATCCTGAAAAGCAGCAGAAAGAAAGTCGTTGCACATTCTACTTATTTTTATTATTTTCGCCTCTCGAAATGATAGACCAAGCCACCATAGACCGTATCCTCGATGCTGCACAGATTGTAGACGTAGTATCCGAATTTGTTACTCTCCGACGCAGGGGGGTAAACTATATCGGACTGTGCCCTTTCCACAACGAAAAGACTCCATCTTTCAGTGTTTCTCCCAGTAAGGGACTCTGCAAATGCTTCAGCTGTGGGAAAGGAGGAAATGTTGTTCATTTCATTATGGAACACGAACAGCTTTCTTATTACGAAGCACTGAAGTGGCTTGCCCGAAAATACAACATCGAAGTCAAGGAACGCGAACTGACTAATGAAGAAAAGCAGGCACAAAGCTTGCGCGAAAGTCTGTTTGTTGTCAACCAGTTTGCTTCGGAATATTTCCAGGATGTTCTTTATAATCACATCGACGGACAGCGTATCGGTATGACCTATTTGCGCGGACGCGGATTCCGTGACGATATTATCAAGAAGTTTCAGTTAGGATATAGTACCGACAGCCCCGATGCACTGGCAAAGGCTGCCATCCAGAAAGGATATAAGGAAGAATTTCTGGTAAAAACGGGACTCTGTTACCGTAAAGATAACGGTTCTTTGCACGACCGGTTCTGGGGACGTGTCATTTTTCCTGTTCATACCTTGTCGGGAAAAATTGTAGCTTTCGGCGGACGTGTATTAAGCTCCGCCACCAAAAACGTACAGATGAAGTACGTCAATTCTCCCGAATCGGAAATCTATCACAAGAGCCGTGAGCTGTATGGTATTTACTTTGCCAAACAAGCTATTGTGCGGCAAGACCGCTGTTTTCTAGTAGAAGGATATACCGATGTGATTTCTATGCACCAAAGTGGTATAGAAAACGTAGTAGCGTCATCGGGAACAGCATTAACCTCCGAGCAAATCCGGCTTATTCATCGTTTTACAAATAACATCACCGTACTTTACGACGGTGACGGAGCGGGTATTAAGGCTAGTATCCGCGGTATCGACATGCTGTTGGAAGAAGGAATGAACATCAAGGTCTGCCTCCTGCCCGACGGTGATGATCCGGATAGTTTTGCCCGCAAGCATAATGCCACCGACTATCAGGCATATATCAATGACCATGAAGTTGATTTTATCCGCTTTAAGACCAACCTCCTTATGGAAGAAGCGGGTAAAGATCCCATCAAGCGTGCTTCACTGATTTCCAGTATCGTAAAAAGTATTTCGGTTATTCCCGACGCCATTGTACGATCGGTGTACATTCGTGAGTGCAGTCAGTTACTGCAAATGGAAGAAAAGATACTGGTAGAAGCTACTGCCAAACTGATAGAGCAGGCCAGAGAAAATAAATTTAAGGAAGAACAACGCAGACAATACCGGGAACGTCAGTTGGCTGCCACTACTCCGAATACTGGTACACCGGCTTCTTCCACTCCTGCTGTTTCTGAAGGCAATGCAACAGCTGGTAATGATATACCATTCACAGCATCGAATGATATTCCACTCCCCCCTCCTCCCGTCGAAGATTCCGGAAATAATGGAATCATCCCCGATTTTCCTCCTGTTGAAACAGGAGAAGGGGCTGTCGTACCTACATCGCTGGGGAATGAAATTCCAGTTGATACATATACGTCATACATTCCGACAGAAGGCAATGAGCAGAAGGTGTTCTATGCCAAGGAGGAAGACTTAATGCGTATGATTGTACGGTACGGAGAGAAAGTAATGTGTTACATGGAAAATGAAAATGGAGAACAACTGCCTCTCACCGTGACCGAATATATATCCGAAGGGCTGAAAGAAGATGAATTGCAATTTCATGTCGCACTTCACCGCCAAATGTTGAAAGAAGCGGAAATGCACATTCATGACGAGAACTTTACCGCAGAACGTTACTTTATCGCACATCCGGTTCCAGAAATAAGTAAAGTAGCTGTCGATCTTGCCAGCGACCGCTATCAACTGAGCAAGTATCACTCAAAAGGACAAAAAATCATCAGCGATGAAGAGCGCTTGCATGAGCTGGTTCCACGTTTGCTGCTCGATTTTAAGCTATCCATTGTAGACGAGGAAATGAAACATACGCTTCAAGCACTTGCCAATCCGGAAATAGCCAATGATCCGCAACGCTATATGGAAATCATGCAGCGTTATAAGGAGCTGCACGAAACACAAAGTATCATGGCTCAGCGTGCCGGCGACCGGGTGGTGCTGAAATTATAATCCTCTCTGCCGTCTGCCGGAATCACTTAAAAGAGTTGGTCGCATCAATTCCCAGTTGTCTCAATATAGAAACGATCTCATCGAACTTTTCCACTGGAACCCTTTCTATCGGATAGCAGTGATAAGCAAAATCGGTATCTAGAAACTCTATGAAGGAGATAAATTCATGACTCACAAAAGGTGCTGACGTGAAATTAACCTTCCGAAGGTCCGAATAAGCAAATTTTACAGTTTCATCTTCATCAGGCCGCTGCAAGACCATTTCTCGCGGTTCCAGCGTCAATGCATACTGACAAGAAATACCCTGATAAAGTGTAAATAATGAAAGTCCTACATGCCCTATTCCAATCAATAACACTAAAAGTCCCGCCAGCCACACATGAGGAGTTCCAAAAATCACCAAACATGACCAGAAGAAAACAAACGCCCCAAACAACAACTCAAAAATTCCCCACCTACGACGCGAACGCATACACTTCGGAAACTCATTATAAACATGAACTACGGCCAAGCTATCCACCTGCTTGAGGGAAGTTTCATAATTGGTAAAAGGAATTTGCCGTGCCAACAGATATTGCACAATCCAGGCCGGGTTCAGGCGAGATCCCCTATTCAACCACATACCTTGCAATTGTGCTCCACGTACAAAACCCGACTTCAAAGTAAAGATAAACACACCCAATCCATCCAGACAACGCCAATAAGGTTTGCACTTGCTGGGACGAGGCTTATAGTATTGCATAAACGTGAAACCTGCAATCTCTTCCACATTAACGTGCTTGCGTTTCAACCAGCACTCCACCTTGCGTTCTTTCTCTTCTTCCAGTACCATGATCTTAGATTTCTTTGAGTTATCCTAAATCTGATTATCAGACGATAACAAACTTACAAAAAATTAAAGGACCATGTACTTTACATTTTCCTTTTTTACAGGATTACGAAATAACCGACCAGTTCACATTCTTTTTCCGAAGCTCCTTCAACTGCTGCCATATAATCGCATTTTCCGGACGTTCTCCATTCGGATCGGCATCAAGCAGATGCTCGGCTATTTCACGTACAAACTGTAAGAGCTGTCCGTCGCGGGCAATATCGGCAATTTTCAAATCGAAGGCTACACCACTCTGTTGCGTTCCTTCCAAATCACCCGGACCGCGCAACTTCAAATCGGCCTCTGCAATCTCAAATCCATCATTCGTTTGCACCATGATTTCGATACGTTTACGCGTTTCTTCCGTCAGCTTATATCCGGTAACCAGAATACAATATGACTGGTCCGCTCCTCGTCCTACACGTCCGCGCAACTGATGCAACTGCGACAAGCCGAAACGCTCCGCATTCTCTATCACCATAACCGAGGCATTGGGCACGTTCACCCCCACCTCAATCACCGTAGTAGCTACCATTATCTGAGTTTCATTGGCCAAGAAACGCTGCATCTCCTCATCTTTCTCTGCAGGTTTCATTTTACCATGTACCTTGCTCACCTTATACTCCGGAAACTCTTCACAGATATGCATATACCCGTCTTCCAGGTTCTTGATATCCATCTTCTCGCTTTCCTGAATCAGCGGATAAACAATATATGCCTGCCGGCCTTCCTGTATCTGCTTCCGTATGAAAGCATACATCGAAGCACGACGATTGTCAAACTGATGAACAGTCTGAATGGGTTTTCGCCCCGGAGGAAGTTCGTCGATAACCGAAACATCAAGATCGCCATACAATGTCATGGCAAGTGTACGCGGGATAGGAGTTGCCGTCATAACCAAGACATGAGGCGGACAGGTATTTTTTGCCCACAGCTTGGCACGCTGGGCTACTCCGAAACGATGTTGTTCGTCTATCACCACCAATCCCAAAGACGAAAAGTTGACAGTATCTTCTATTACCGCATGAGTACCGATAAGGATATGTACATCTCCCGTCACCAGATCTTTCAGAATTGTTTCCCGGCGCTTTCCTTTTACTGTTCCGGTAAGCAGCTCCACCCGTACATTCATACCCGCCAGAAAACGACATATCGTTTCATAATGCTGAGTAGCCAAAATTTCTGTAGGAGCCATCATGCAAGCCTGATAGCCGTTGTCCAGCGCAATCAGCATAGTCATCAGGGCAACAAGTGTTTTTCCGCTGCCCACATCTCCTTGCAGCAAGCGGTTCATTTGTCTTCCACTTCCCATATCACGGCGCATCTCCTTTATCACCCGCTTCTGTGCTCCAGTAAGCTGGAAAGGAAGATTCTGCGAATAGAAAGTATTGAATATCTCTCCTACTTTGCCAAATACCAGTCCGCGGAACTTATTTCTCCGTTCTTTGGTATAACGAAGAATATTAAGCTGGACATAAAACAGTTCCTCGAACTTCAAACGGTATTGTGCTCTGCGGAGCAAATCAGGGTTCTGAGGGAAATGAATGTTATACAGCGCATCAGTAAGCGGCATCAGCCGATAATGATCCACTAGTTGCGGACTCAAGGTTTCTTCAATAATCTCCTTCTGAAGCGCCCCGAAAAGATTTTTCATCAGTTTTTCCAGCGCATGAGAATTGAGATTGCTGCGCTTCATCTTTTCGGTCGTATTATAATAAGGCTGAAGCCCCATTGTAGAAAGAGTAAGCTCCTGTGCCGGATCAATATCCGGATGAGCTATATTTATTCGTCCATTGAATATGGTCGGCTTGCCAAAGACAATATATTCTTCATTTGCCTTATATTTCCCCATGATGAATTTCAGTCCCTGAAACCATACCAGATCGACAATACCCGTTCCGTCGGAAAAATGTCCGACCAGACGCCGCTGGCGACCTTCACCCATTGTTTCAAAGCTGAGTACCTTACCTTTTAACTGTATGTAAGGCATATTTCCATCTATTTCATGGATATAATACAGACGACTACGGTCGACATACTTATAAGGGAAATAACACAACAAGTCCCGAAAGGAATAGATATTCAGTTCCTTGTTCAGTATGGCCGCACGCTGCGGGCCCACCCCTTGCAAATATTTTATGTCACGCGTAGATAAATCGAACATTTATTTAAACCAGAACTTCTGCAACTTTCAAGTCGAATGGAGTAGTAAGCTTTATATTTTCACGATTTCCCGGTATTAAGAAGACAGGATGCCCCAAAGCCTCCACTACCGAAGCATCATCTGTAAAAGCGGAAGTATATGTTTGTCCGTAAGCCTGTTTCAGTAACGATGCAGTAAAAACCTGAGGAGTCTGCACCAGTTTATAACAGTCGCGTGGTACAGTCACACTCTTTTCGTCTGCCTCTATCCGACGGACTGTTTCCACTACATCAATAACCGGAATTACAGCTTGCCTTTCTTCAGCAGCAGCATAACAGGCGGCTATCACTTCCTGAGAAACAAAAGGACGTACACCATCGTGCACTCCTACTACACTATTCCTATCATCCACCAAGGCCAGTCCGTTCTTTACAGAATGAAAACGAGTTTCTCCGCCGTTGGCGATACGATGGGGAAGCGTAAATCCATATTCCGCACAAAGGCGCTTCCAGTAGTCCTGCTGGTCTACCGGAAGTACCAATATGATATTTATACATTTATCGTAAGCATAAAAAGCCTCCAGCGTACGCATCAGTACAGGCTTTCCCTTTACCGGGATAAACTGCTTGGGTATATCTCCCCCCATGCGTAAACCTTTACCTCCTGCTACGACAATGATATATTTCTTCATCAGGCAAGCAACATTCCTTTTTTAACTTCCAAAGCTTTTTCTGCTCCTGCATATTTTTCCAGAATAGCAAAAGCAAAAGCCGGAGCAGCACCCGGACCTTTACCCAAGATAAAGTTATCGACAACTTCAACCATATTGCCTGTATATTCTGCACCTTCCAGATATTTGTCGAAGCCCGGATAGCAAGTAGCCTTCTTGCCTTTCAGCAAACCACGCTTGCCATATACCATAGGAGCTGCACAAATAGCAGCAAGAGGTTTACCTGCCGCAGCAAAACTCATAATCAGCTTGTCGAGTCCTGCATGAGCATCCAGATTTGTCGCTCCCGGAAGTCCACCCGGAAGAACAACCATTTCCACATCTTCTTCCTTCAAATCCTCGAACAGCATATCCGCAACGATAGGAACCTGATGTGAGCTGACAACGGTCTTTTCACCTGTTACCGACACAGTTTTTACATTCAGTCCCCCACGACGCATTACATCGAGTGGAAACATGGCTTCCATTTCTTCGAAACCTTCTGCCAAAAAGATACAAATAGTTTTCATAATATGATGAATTTAAATATGCTTATAGTCTTATTTCAACTTAAAGTAATAGGTTATCGTACCACTCTGATTGTTTACACCGTCTACCGAATTGAACCGAGCTCGACGAGCTGCCTCTTCTGCTGCACGACGCAAAGCAGGATTTACCGTATTGGTCCGTTTGTTTATACTCGTGCTGATAACTCTTCCGGCAGGATTTACAACGATAGTAACCACAACTCTTCCTTCATCCTGTACATTGTATACAGGAACAGGCAATCCTCCAGGTCCCAAAGAACGTCCGTTCAAGTCGAATGTTCCATATCCTCCTACTCCTGAGATTTTTCCTGTATTTCCATTTCCATCCGGACTACCTTCTATGCCTTGTCCGGAAGTAGCCGAACCTTTACTACCCATTTTAGATCCTTTACCAAATGCCCCGGCAATCTTGTTGGCAGCAGCCTGAGCAGCAGCACGTTCTTCTTCAGCACGCTTTTCGGCTTCAGTTTTTTCCTTGGGTTTGGTTACAACAGGTTTTGTTTCCTGCTTCTTTTTAGGAGTAACTTCTTTTTTAGGTTTTTCTTCTTTCGGCTTTTCCTTTTTTACCTGAATAGAAGGTTCATCATCCTGCGTAATCATAGGCTGTTTCACCTCCGGTTCCGGAGTTACTTCCGGTTCGGGTACAGAAGTTTCCGGCTGCGGCAATACATCAACCTCCGTCATTGTATACGGATCGGCATCTCCCTGAGCCATTTGTGTATTACCAAGCATAACCGGCACACCTCCTTCTTCTTGTATCTCAGGACGAGTAAGTGAGCAAAAGAGCAGCAATAGTACCACAAAGATATGCAGCACTACCGTTCCTATTATTCCGGTTACTTTACTTTTCTTCACTGTATTCTTTTTTAATTCTGTTTGTCAGGGCGGCGAGTAGCCAGAACCATTCTAAAATGATTTTCGTTGGCAATATTCAGGATACGGACAATTTCGCGATACGGAATCGACTCGTCAGCGTAAAGCGCCACATACATTTCCGGTTCCTTCGCAGCACACTCTTGCAAGAACGAAGGAACTTCGTCGAGTGCAAGCGGCATTTCATCCTCATTACCAAACGCCCCGTAATAATTCAAATCCTTATCGATAATTACCCGCGCCATAGGCTTAGCCGAAGTCTGCTCAGAACCCTGCGGAAGCAAGACCTTGATTGCATTCGGCGATACCATCGTAGAGGTAATCATAAAAAATATCAGCAGCAAAAAGATGAGGTCGGTCATCGACGACATACTGAAGGCCGGAGATATTTTCTGTCTTCTTTTCAGTGACATAGGCTTCTTATTTTTCGTTTGGTTCGTTCATCAAGTCCATGAAAGCAATGGTACGAGCTTCCATCTGACTTACAACCTTGTCTACGCGATATACCAGATGATTGTAAGCAAACATGGTAGCAATACCCACAACCAGACCGCCTACAGTGGTAATCATCGCTTCATAGATACCGCTCGAAAGCAGAGTAATATCAATATTGTTTCCGGCATTAGCCATATTCCAGAAAGCACGAACCATACCAGTTACCGTACCCAGGAAACCAAGCATCGGCGCACCGCTGGAAATAGTAGCCATAATAGAAAGTCCGTTTTCCAGTTTTGCAACTTCAATGTTTCCGGTATTCTCGATAGCAGCCTGTACATCGGCAACCGGACGTCCCATACGCATGATACCTTTTTCAATCATACGCGAAGAAGGAGTATTGGTTATACGGCAGTAATTGATTGCCGATTTGATTTCTCCAGTCTTGATATAGTCGCGGATACGATCCATAAACAACGGGTCTTCTTTACCCGCCTTGCGGATAGCTACCGCACGTTCAAAAAAGATATAAAAGGCTATGACAGACATCAGAGCCAGTACAATCATAATCCAACCACCTTTGCAAGCCATGTCCCAAAGGTTCATTTCCGATTCTCCCGATACAACAGGAGTCAATACGGGATTATTTCCCGTCATGGTGTCGGCAACGGTCTGTGCAGCTGCCAGCAGTGTCATTGTAATCATAATTTAACGAAGGCAATTTTTATATTCTTCAATAGTTTTCTTAAGTCCTAGATAGAGTGCGTCACAAATCAATGCGTGACCGATGGAAACTTCGTCCACCCATGGAATATTTTCATGAAAGTAAGCAAGATTCTCAAGGCTGAGATCATGACCGGCATTCAGTCCCATTCCCAACTTGCGGGTTACCTTTGCAGCCTCAACGAAAGGAGCAATGGCAGCTTCGCGATTCTTTCCATACTGTGATGCATAAGGCTCTGTATAAAGTTCCACACGGTCGGCTCCGGCTTTTGCCGCATACTCTATCATTTCCGTATCAGTTCCTACGAAAATAGAAGTACGTATACCTGCTTCTCCGAAAGTATCCATCAGCTCGGTCAGGAAGGAAAGATTATTTTTAGTATCCCATCCCGAATTAGAAGTAATCTGGTCGGGAGCGTCGGGAACAAGCGTTACCTGATGCGGTTTTACCTTCAATACCAGGTCAATAAATTCTTTCGAAGGATATCCTTCGATATTAAACTCCGTACGAAGTATGGGACGAAGAGCCAACACGTCCGCATAGCGGATATGCCGTTCATCGGGACGAGGATGAACCGTAATCCCTTCGGCCCCGAAAGCCTCGCAATCCAACGCCACTTTTTCTACATCCGGGTTATTTCCCCCGCGAGCATTACGCAAGGTTGCTACCTTGTTTATATTCACACTTAGCTTAGTCATATTGAATTTATTTTATATCTTTGCGTCTACAACCTGCAAAGTTAACAGGTTTTGCGAGAAACCTGTTAACTTTACGTGACAAAAGATTGATAAAAAAAGCTACAAGATATGCAACGCAACCTCAGATTCGCCCTTTTTGGAAACACTTATCAGGAACATAAGTCGGCACATGTCACCCATTTGCTGGAGATATTGCGTGACAAAGGAGCCGAAATCTGTATCAGCAACGAGTTTTACGACTTTTTAAAACAGCATACAAAAGCAAACCTCGACGGACTGGAGATATTCAAAGGTTACGACTTTAATGCAGACATGGCACTCAGTATCGGTGGCGACGGAACCTTTCTGCGTGCAGCAAGCCGTGTAGGAAAAAAAGAAATTCCTATCCTGGGCATCAATACCGGACGTCTGGGATTCCTTGCCGATATATCACCCGACCAGATGGAGGAGGCTTTCGATGAAATCTACGAAGGGAAATACCTTGCCGAACCTCGCAGGGTATTGCATCTGACATCCGAAGGATACGTGCTGAAAGGCTATCCCTACGGACTGAACGAAATAGCTATTCTGAAACGTGACAGCTCGTCGATGATTACCATACGGGCTTACATAAACAGTGAGCCACTCTGTTCGTATCAGGCAGACGGCCTGATTATCGCAACCCCCACCGGCTCGACAGGTTATTCACTCAGTGTAGGAGGTCCGATTCTTGTGCCGCAAAGCGGAACTATCAGTCTGACTCCCGTGGCTCCACACAGCCTGAACGTACGCCCGATTGTCATTCGCGACGACTGGGAAATCACACTCGACGTAGAAAGCCGAAGCCACAACTTTCTGGTAGCCGTAGACGGACGCAGTGAAACATGCCGCGAAGGAATCCGCCTGACGGTACGCCGTGCCGATTATTTCGTACGCATCGTAAAACGCTGTCATCACTCTTTCTTCAATACGCTTCGGGAAAAAATGATGTGGGGAGCAGACAGCCGTTTATAGTTCAGGAATACATACTGAAAGCTTCAGAAAAAGGCTTCACAAACTAGCGAAAATGCCCTATTTTTTCGTACAAAGATTGTCGAAGCTTGTACAGATTTTAAAAAAATATCCTGATGTTTTTCCGAAAACATCAGGATATTTTTTTAAAACGTCAGCAAGAATATAATACGTTTCTTACGAGAATATCATTCTTTTATCGGAAACAAGAATTTATCAATTGATTAACAGCGCATTACAAATACTCGAGCAGCAGACTTAACTTCATGCTGTTTGAACCTTTTATCAGGATATAATATCCCTGAGGCTTATGCATCCGGATATCAGCCAGCACTTCATCTACATGCTGAAAAGTCTGATAGGAATGAGTGGCTGCTGCAAATTCGGGACCAACCAGTACAACACGGTCAAAACCACATTCCTTCAGATAATCTACCACCTTCTGATGTTCTTCCCGACTTGCTTCACCCAATTCCTTCATATCGCCAAGAATCACCATCTTATGCGGAGCTTCTATCTGACGGAAATTCTTCAAGGCAGCCATCATACTGGTCGGGTTGGCATTATATGCATCCACAATCAGTTTATTATCGGCTGTTTCTTTCAGTTGCGACCGGTTATTGTGAGGCAGATACGACGCCAGCGCACTGCTGATATCATCATCAGACACTCCAAAGTAACGTCCGATAGCTGCTGCTGCCAGCATATTATCCAAATTATACGAGCCGATAAGATGTGTATTCACCTCGTGCGATACTCCTTCTGCTGTCCATCGGAAAGACAGGAAAGGTGAACAGCTTATCAGTTCTCCACTGACATACAAACCGGCAGTCTGCCCGTAACGCACACAAGTCAACCCTTCGGCAATGCCATTCAGGTAAGGATTTTCATTCTGGATAAAGATAGTAGCCCCACCTTTAGCCCGCAGAAAATCGTACAACTCTCCTTTCGTGCGGATAACTCCCTCGAAAGATCCGAAACCTTGCAGGTGAGCCTTGCCTACATTTGTTATAATTCCATAATCCGGTTCGGCAATATGTACCAGTGTCTTTATTTCTCCCGGATGGTTCGCACCCATTTCGACAACCGCCATTTCGTGTTCTTTTGTCAGACGAAGCAACGTGAGCGGTACTCCGATGTGATTATTGAAATTACCTTCTGTATATAATGTATTGAACTTCCGGCTCAGCACCGTAGAAATGAGTTCTTTGGTTGTGGTCTTTCCATTCGTACCTGTAATGCCGATAACCGGCGTTTTCAGCTGCCGGCGGTGATAATTAGCCAGTTGTTGCAAAGCCTGCAAACAGTTGTCTACGAGAATTGTACCCTCACCCGCATATTCAGATTCGTCGATTACAGCATAGCGGCAACCCTGCTTCAAAGCCTGTGCGGCAAAAGCATTGCCATTAAAAGTTTCTCCTTTCAGGGCGATGAACATAGAACCCTCAGGACAGTTGCGGCTATCGGTGGTCACCTTACCGCATTCCATAAAACATTTATATAATTCTGCTATTTCCATATTTTCTGTAACAAAATATTCCGGCACAAAGATAACGTAATTTAATTTCCCGCGACTGCGAAAAAACAAATTATTGTGTGTACATTTGCAGCGCTTAAAGACGTATTCATCGGACATGGAAAACAGTATCACGAAACTTATCAATGTAAAGGGACAGTTAATGGACTTATCCTACCCGCAGGTAATGGGTATCCTGAATGTTACTCCCGATTCTTTTTATGCCGGAAGCCGGAAACAGACAGAAACGGAAATTGCAGAACGTACACTTCAAATCGTGTCGGAAGGGGGAAGCATTATCGATGTAGGAGCTTATTCATCACGCTCCAATGCAGAACATATCAGTGCGGAGGAGGAAATGTCTCGTCTGCGTCACGGACTGGAGATTGTATTCCGCGAATGTCCCGATGCCATTGTTTCGGTAGATACGTTCCGGGCAGATGTTGCACGTATGTGTGTAGAAGAGTACGGCGCAGCTATCATCAACGATATAGCAGCGGGCAATATGGATGAAAACATGTTTGCAACCGTAGCCCGGCTCGGTGTCCCCTACATCATGATGCACATGCAGGGAACTCCGCAAAACATGCAGCAGGCTCCACACTATGACAATGTATTGAAAGAAGTATTATATTACTTTTCTGAAAAGGTACAGAAGCTGCGTGACCTGGGAGCCAAGGATATCATCATCGATCCGGGATTCGGATTCGGAAAGACGCTGGAACACAACTACGAGCTACTGGACAAAATGGAAGAATTCCAGATATTCGAACTGCCTGTACTGGTAGGAGTTTCACGCAAGTCGATGATTTACCGCCTGCTGGGAGGAGGACCGGAAGATGCCTTGAACGGAACAAGCGTCGTCAACACAATAGCCTTGATGAAAGGAGCCGACATCCTGCGTGTACACGATGTGCGTGCCGCATCCGAAGCAGTCAAAATAGTTGCCGCCATGAAAAAGTTAACTCCTGTAAGTTTGTAAATATAAAATTATGCCTTTCGATATTTCCATACTTAGCGTCAAAGATATTATCGACATTCTGCTGGTAGCGTTTCTATTATACAAAACCTACAAGCTGATGAAATCGTCGGGATCAATCAATGTATTTACGGGAATTCTCGTGTTTATCGTCATTTGGGTTATCGTATCGCAAGTGCTGCAAATGCGTCT
Source organism: Phocaeicola coprocola DSM 17136 (assembly GCF_000154845.1). GTDB lineage: Bacteria > Bacteroidota > Bacteroidia > Bacteroidales > Bacteroidaceae > Phocaeicola > Phocaeicola coprocola. The sequence goes on from NZ_DS981507.1 coordinate 17,435, forward strand.
GCTCGGTTCGATATTCGATAAGCTGGTAAGCGTGGGAGTCATTGCACTGATTGTAATCTTTCAGGATGAAATACGTCACTTCCTGCTCTCGCTTGGTTCACGCCACCGCACAAGCAGTCTGCTTCGCTTTTTTAAGGGAAGTCAGAAGAACGACAACAGCAAAGAGGCCATCATGCCTATTGTCATGGCTTGCCTCAACATGAGTAAAGGAAAAGTGGGCGCACTGATTGTCATCGAAAAGAATTTTCCACTGGATGACATCGCACGTACAGGAGATATCATCGATGCGAACATCAATCAGCGACTGATAGAAAATATTTTCTTCAAAAACAGTCCGCTACACGATGGAGCTATGATTATCAGCAACAAACGTATAAAGGCTGCCGGATGTATTCTTCCGGTATCACATAACCTGAACATTCCGAAAGAGTTGGGGCTAAGACACCGTGCCGCACTGGGAGTTTCTCAGGAAACAGATGCCATGGCAATTATCGTTTCCGAGGAAACCGGAGGTATTTCCATAGCCTATCAGGGTGAGTTCTACCTAAAACTGACGGCTGAGGAACTGGAAAGAATGCTTACGAGTGAAGATGAGCTTTAAGGATTAATCCAACATCAGGCTCATATAGGGATGAAGGTCTTTCAGTACAAGAGCAGTCAGCTCGCTTATTGTGACACAAACATACTCTTTTCCCATCTGATAACCTTGTATCATCTTCCCCGGAGAAACCGTGTAATATCCATTGTTTTCTCCGATAACCTCGTCTCCTTGCAGATGAATACAGAGTTCCTCCCCTTGATAAACAGCAGCATACAACTCAAGGCAAGCAGGAACATTTATTAAGCGTGCCATGCCTAATTCATGCATCTCGTCAGCAAAAGGAAGTATGCATGTCATGGTTTCAGCTTGATAAAAAGCAGCGAGTTGATGTAATGCAACTGTCAGGTCCGCCTCGTCAGACAGAAGTATTTCTTTGACAGAAAGTGTCTTTTCCTGCATCAGGCAAAAGATAAGTCCGGACAAGACATCACCTTTATAAATTGTCCATACATCACCTTTGCTCAAAGCCAGATCAGACAGTACAACATGGAAATCATCAAAGGTGTGCTGTATGCAGCACGACCGCCTGTTCATTTGTTCATTAAAGTATGGATAAATTGTTTCTTCAGGGTTTTTCAACAGATCTATCTTACTCATTTTCAGATATGATACAGAGTTATTAACAGGTTGTTCATAACTGTTGATAACTTTTTTCAGCACACCATAACGGAAACAAGTCGCGTAGCCTGAGCGAGCATAATATCCTTTCAACCAATCTTCGGCAGGAATTAGTGTTGAAAACACGATTCCCTCATCGAACATGGAACGATGTGTTTCCTCAAGCAGGCGACGCATAGCCCCTCTTGCCCGATAATCAGGATGAGTACAAGCGCCCGATATATATGAAGCAGCTACCGTCCGGCCACAAAATGTCATCGGATAAGATATCATCTGAAGCGCAGAAATCACCTTACCATCTTCTATTATCGCTTTATTAATCTGGTCGGTATAACGTAAACGGAAATAAAGGTCTACAAATGCTTCATCATCATTGAAGCAAGTTTCCCAAAGTTGCCTGACTTGTTCTTTTACGCTCATTGTAATTCCACGATATATTTTTCAAGAAGAGTTTCTGGATAATAAGACAATTTAGCCTTACGCAGTCCTTCCAGCCCCAGGTCTTCCTCACGGTTGATATAAATGTACTGTTCCGGAATACGATTAGCAAACTCATTGTTAATCATAGCATAGGCTCCTTCTATATCTGTATTTGCTTTCTCTACACAAGTATCGAAAGTTTCATTGTTTATAGGAGCTCCGAAGGTAAATGCTACAATCTCTCCGTTAACATGCAATACTCCTCCTCGCAAATCCAGTTCGTTAATATGCTTCAACGCATCAGTCATCGAACGCCGTTCTGCTATCAGAGCTTCATTCTCTGCACAGTCGTTTGCTTTACACCACATGCTTTCCAGACGCAGACACTCAGGGACGAGTTCGGCTGTCAACTCCTTATATTCATAATTAGGATAAGCTGCTTTAAACCGATTGATATGATTCCGTTTAGGCTGGTACTTTTTTCCACGAAGCGTTGCCAGATCAGAACGAAGATATACATAATCAAAATAATCACGATCGGCTGTAAACGTAAAACGCCCCGGAAAAGCAGCTTCCAGTTCTGCACGCATATAGCTACATACACCCAACAAACGGAAAGGAACACCTTTGCTGCGCGCATCCTCTATCAGCACGTCAACAATTCGATGTACATCGCCTTCACCCACCGGCATCATATATGCCAGTTCATTATCTGCATAAAAACGGAACAACAGAAAGCCGTCCATTTCAGCAATTTCCGTCTGGTACAAGAACCTCCAGCTATACAGATTAGAAAACGACAAATCGCAGTTACGGCGCTTGCTTGTTAAAGTATAACGCTGCACAGTTTCCTTATCTTCCAGTTCTATGGGTCTAAATGGTATCATATTATATTTCTTTTATTTTTCAGGCGTAACCATGCTTAAAAAGAAACGCACCGATATTAAAAAACATCGGCACGCTTCCACGAAACATGCTCGCATTGGATTTTATAATTTAATAGAGCCCCAGCAGATGAAGGATAGTCGGAGTAAGCAAAGCAGTCAAAATACCGTTCAGAGTCAATCCCAGACTGGCATAAGCTCCATACTTTCCACTGACCTCCATAGCACGCGATGTTCCTACCGCATGCGAAGCTGTTCCCATCGAAAGCCCTTGCGCTATAGGACTTCCAACATGTCCTACCTGAAGTACCTTAAAACCACAAATAGCACCAAATAGCCCTACAACAATCACTACCGCTGCAGTAAGAGAAGGTATTCCGCCTACTGCATCCGAAACTTCCATCGCAATCGGAGTCGTCACCGACTTTGGAGCTAACGACATGATAACCTCTGGAGAAGCTCCCAGCAGTTTTGCTATAATAGTAACCGATACTAGTCCGACAAGACAGCCTGCTAATTGAGAAACAATTATCGGCATTAATTGTTTTTTTATCATGCGTAATTGTAGATACAAGGGAACCCCCAGTGCTACAACTGCCGGCTTCAACCAGAACTCAATCAAGGAACCTGCTTCATAATATTTTTCATACGAAACATTTGTCAGTTTCAGAAAACAAATCAGCAAGGCAATCGCTATCAATATCGGATTAAGAATAATCAAACCTGTTTTTTTCTGCAACTGTTTGGAAAGAAAAAAGAATCCAAACGTAATGGCGAGCAAAAAGAATTTACTTTCTAAATATTCCATACTTACGAACCAATTGATGAACCCAACCTGTAACAACTAACACTAATACCGTACTTACTAAAGTAGCAATGACAATAGGCCAGAACTCGGCAGCAATAATGTCAAAATATAACATCAGCGCCACCCCCGAAGGAACGAAGAAAAAGCCCAGATTAGCTACTAAGAAATCGGACAATCCCTGCACCCAGTGCAGTTTTATCCAACCTAACTGTAAAAATAACGTAAGTAAAAGCATGCCAATAATACTCGACGGCAGCTTAATTCCCGTCAGATAAACTATCAGTTCACCTAACGCCAAACATCCAAAAAGGATAGAACATTGACGAATCATACCTATTAATATTATCTTGAAAAACGGACGTAAAGTTACACAATAGGAGAAAACGCTGTATCGAAAGTGGCCTTTTTTATTTCTTCTGCTATTAAACATAAGTTTTTTGCATACTTTAGGAGAAAAAAAACTCGCTTTTGCAAACTAGATATTACAAAAATGCGTATTTTTGCAGTGCGATATATACTTCTTGTTATCGCGCACGATAAAAGAATCACATATAATAAATATATTCATTAAGTCATGGATTTAATTAGTCAAATCGTTGAACGCGCTAAAGCAAACAAACAGCGCATTGTGCTTCCGGAAGGAACTGAAGAACGTACTTTAAAAGCTGCCAATCAGATATTGACAGATGGTGTAGCTGAGCTGATTCTGTTGGGAAATCCCGATGAAATCATGGGTCTGGCAAAAGAATGGGGCTTAGGAAATATCCATAAAGCAACAATCATCGATCCGGAAAACCATCCGAAACAAGAAGAATACGCACATTTGTTATGCGAACTTCGCAAGAAAAAAGGAATGACTATCGAAGAAGCCCGTAAACTGGTTCTCAATCCATTATACTTGGGCTGTTTGATTATCAAAGCGGGCGATGCTGACGGTCAGTTGGCTGGTGCACGCAATACTACCGGCGACGTTCTGCGCCCTGCATTGCAAATTATCAAAACAGCTCCGGGCATTACTTGCGTATCTGGTGCCATGCTGCTTTTGACTCATGCTCCAGAATGTGGTGACAATGGTGTATTGGTAATGGGTGACGTAGCCGTAACTCCTGTTCCAGATGCAAACCAATTGGCTCAAATCGCAATCTGTACAGCACAGACAGCTAAAGCAGTTGCCGGACTTGATCCACGCGTAGCTATGCTGAGCTTCTCAACTAAAGGTTCTGCTAAACATGAAGTTGTAGACAAAGTAGTAGAAGCATTGAAGATTGCTAAAGAAATGAATCCAGCATTGAAGATCGACGGTGAACTGCAAGCAGATGCTGCCCTGGTTCCAAGAGTAGGTGCAAGCAAAGCTCCAGGTTCTGAAATCGCAGGAAAAGCTAACGTATTGGTTGTTCCATGTCTGGAAGTAGGTAACATTTCTTATAAACTGGTTGAACGTTTAGGACACGCTACTGCCGTAGGACCTATCCTGCAAGGTATCGCACGCCCTGTAAACGATTTGTCACGCGGATGCTCTATCGACGACATTTACAAGATGATCGCTATCACAGCCAACCAGGCTATTGCAGCAAAAGCTCAATAATTAGGAACTTAATTTATACAGCATTGTCATTCAGACGTCATTCAATGCAATCTCGTTCTGAATGACAACTGTTTTTATTTCACATTAATAAAACAATAAAATTCATATATGAAAGTATTAGTACTCAACTGCGGTAGTTCATCAATCAAGTACAAATTGTTCGAAATGACTACCAAAGAAGTCCTCGCACAAGGAGGTATCGAAAAAATCGGTCTGCCAGGCTCTTTCCTGAAGTTGACTTTGCCTAACGGAGAAAAGAAAATCCTTGAAAAGGACGTACCTGAACATACTACAGGTGTACAGTTTATTTTCGACACACTGACTAACGCAGAATACGGCGCAGTAAATAACTTGCACGAAATCAAAGCAGTAGGTCATCGTGTATTGCACGGAGGAACAAAATTCAGCGGTTCTGTATTGATTGACGACGCTGTTATTGCAGCTGTAGAAGAATGCTGCGACCTGGGTCCGTTGCACAATCCAGCAAACCTGAAAGGTATCTATGCTGTACAGAAACTGTTGCCTGAAGTACCACAGGTAGCTGTATTCGATACTGCTTTCCACCAGACTATGCCCGACTACGCATATCTGTATCCGATACCTTACAAATATTTCGAAAAATATGGTATCCGCCGTTATGGTTTCCACGGAACATCTCATCGCTATGTATCAAAACGTGTATGCGAATATCTGGGTATTCCACAAGAAGGTTCCAAGATCATCACTTGCCACATCGGAAACGGTGGTTCTATCGCTGCGGTAAAAGACGGTAAATGTATCGATACTACTATGGGACTGACTCCGCTGGAAGGTCTGATGATGGGTACACGTTGCGGTGATATCGACGGTGGTGCTATCACTTATATCATGAAAAAAGAAGGCCTTACACCTGATGAAATGTCTACTCTGCTGAACAAGAAGAGCGGTGTATTGGGAATGTTCGAAAAATCAAGTGATATGCGTGAACTGGAAGATGCAGTAGCCAGAGGAGAAGAACGTGCCATCCTTACAGAAAACATGTATTTCTACCGCATCACTAAATACATCGGTGCATACGCAGCTGCAATGGACGGTGTAGATGTAATCTTGTTTACTGGTGGTGTTGGTGAAAATCAGGCTACAGCTCGTGCCGGCGTTTGTAAGACACTGGGCTACCTGGGCGTCAAGATCGATCCGGAAAAGAACAAAGTTCGCAGCAAAGAAGCGATCATTTCTACCGACGATTCTAAAGTAAAAGTTGTAGTTATCCCGACAGACGAAGAGCTGATGATTGCAACAGACACTATGGACATACTGAACAGCATGAACAAATAAGGAACAGCATACCTTAAATAGCTTAAAAAAGAGGATATTCCTCATAAGTTTTCTTATCTTTGCAGCGAGCAAAAAAGAAAGACTTATATGGAATGTCTTCTTTTTTTATGCCATCAAAACAACAAGAAACACGCCTCTATTATGAAAAAGAAAATCGTAACCTTTGGTGAAATCATGCTTCGCCTTACTACCCCGGATAACTTACGTATGCAACAAAGCCGTGAGTTCCTGGTCAACTACGGCGGTAGCGAAGCCAATGTAGCCATCTCCATCGCCAACTTTGGAGGAGATGTAGAATATATTACCCGCCTTCCAGATAACGCTCTAGGAGAAACATGTCTGGCCGAATTGCGTTCACACAATATCGGAACACGACATATCCTGATCGGCGGACACCGTCTGGGAACTTATTACATGGAAAAAGCCGCTGCCATGCGTAACTCAAAAGTCATTTACGACCGTGAGGGTTCTGCTTTCTCCGAACTGAAATCTGGAATGATAGACTGGCATGCAGCATTTGCCGGCGCTGCAATTTTCCACTGGTCGGGCATAGATGCAGCACTGACTCCGGGACTTGCAGAGGTATGCAAAGAAGCTATTACCGTTGCCAAGGAAATGGGACTGACCATTTCATACGACATAAACTACCGAAAGAACCTTTGGAATTATGGTAAGAGTGCACAAGAAGTGCTTCGTCCACTGATGGTGAGCAGTGATATCATGTTTGGTAGTGAAGGAGAATATGCTTTGCTGACTGGAATTCCTGCCCCAGGATTTAAGGCAACAAAAAGTGGCGAAACATACGATGTAAAAGCTTACGAAGAGTTTTGTAAGGCAATCAGTCAGCAAATTCCAAATTGCAAATACATATATATTGCCCTGCGTAACGTGATGAGCTCGGAACATCATACCTTTGCCGGAGTGCTTTACTCTAATGGCAGCATGAAATATACACGAGTATTCGATATCGACAACGTTATCGACTGCGTTGGTGTGGGTGATGCATTCTGCGGTGCTATGCTGTATGCACAACATGCTTACGAGGATGAACAGAAACGTGTAGACTTCTCAACCGCAGCTTCTGTTCTGAAAAATACAATTGCCGGCGACTATAACATCGTAAAAGTATCTGAAGTAGAAGGCTTGCTGGCTAAACATGAAAGTGGAGAGGTAGCTCGATAAAGCAACCTTACCCTATATAAAAATAGAAGCCTGCCGGACAATGTCCGGCAGGCTTTTGTTATGTATAAATACACTCTTATCGTACAGAAGTTTCTCCCTCGATATACTGTTCCAAGAACATTGACTCGCCATCGAATACTGCATACGAAAATTCATTAATCCAGTCACCCAGAATCATCATTCGTGATGAACGGCTCAGCATCAGGTCGAGTACGATATGACGATGTCCGTAGATAAAGTAATTAATATCCGGATGTGTCTTCAGATACTCCTTGGTAAATAACACTAAAGGTTCTTTATCTTCACCCATATATTCCGGTTCTTTTCCATCTTTTCGTTTCAGGCGACTATGTTTTGCCCACTCCAGACCAAAGTCAATACTCCAGCGAGGATGCAGCATTGAAAACATACGTTGCAACGTTTTACTATGAAACATTGTACGAAGTAGTTTAAACTTACGGTCACCATCACCCAGACCGTCGCCATGAGCCAGGAAAAATTCCTTGCCATAAATCTCGCAAGTCAGCGGTTCACGATGAATCGTAACGCCACACTCCTTTTCCAGATAGTCACCACACCAGATATCATGATTACCGATAAAGAAATGCACCTCTACTCCCATATCGGTCAACTCGGATATTTTTCCCAGAAAACGGGTATATCCTTTCGGAACAACAAGCTTGAATTCGTACCAGAAGTCAAACATGTCGCCCAGCAGATAAACAGCAGCCGCCCGGTTCTTGATACTGTCGAGAAAGCTAACCAGCCGACGTTCCTGCGTACGACTATGCGCTATCGCACGTGAGCCCAGATGGGCATCGGAAAGGAAATACACATTCTTCATTTTGCTATATTTAGAGTTTGAACAATGAATCCAGATACGTATAGAAAGCAGGATCTTCACCTACCACAACCCGGGCTATTTTACCCTGAGGATCTATCACAATTTTTGTAGGAAATCCTTTAACGGCGTACACTACGGTCAAATCTTCCTGTCCCGCATTGCGTACATGCAGCCAGGGAATTTCATGCTCGGCAACAGCAGCCTTCCATTTCTTTTCCGTATCACCGCAGTCTATGCCTACAATCTCCATCCGGTCTTTATACTTTTCGTAAGCCTTCTTCATATCAGGCAGCCCCTTAATGCACCAGCCGCACCAGCTTCCCCAAAAGTCCAGCACCACATATTTGCCTCGCAGCGACGAAAGAGCAAAATCCTTCCCATTGATATCTTTCAGCACAAACTCGGGAGCTTCTTTTCCTTCTTTGATATTTTGAGAAGCAGCCTTACGTGCTTCTGCCTCCTTCAAAGCATCCTGCATGGCAAGATAAAGCGAAGACATCGGCCCCGTCTTTGCCTTTTCGCCCACAAGAGGCAGCAAAACCTTGGCGCGAGCACCCCTCAGACCAGCAAGCAGATACACGGAAACATCACTATCGGGATACTTACGGATGTAGTGTTCCTTACAATTGCTTATTTCATCGGCTATCGGTTGATAAATCTGACGCAGCGAGTCAATACGCTGAGGATTCAACTGTCCTTCCTGCTGCATCTTCATGATAACTTCTGTCGTAGCTTCCATCCGCTGTTGAGCAGACTTCCACCCTTCTGCAGCTTCGGCATAATTCTTATGGAATACATTCCCTTCTGCCTGATAATCGTCTATGGAACCTGTCAGCTGAACGGTTTCACCCGGAAAAGCGACTACGCTGACTGTTTTGCGCAACGAAGAAGCCTCACCACTTTTAGGCTTGGCGTAAAAATACATTTCAGCAGGCATATTACCTGTCTCCACTTTATACGTAAAGTGCCTCTGTCGTATGGCTACTGCATCCGTTTTCAGGTTCTCACGCTTCAAATCGGATATGGGGAAATAATCTACAAGCAATGTATCACTGTCTATTCCCGACAGCCTGCCCTCGACTGTTGCTACCTGAGCAGACAAACTTCCGGCAAACAACCCGGCCGTTCCCGCAATCAGAAGCATACGTTTCGTATTCATAGACTCAGTTTATGTTTATCAAAGAAAACCCAGTTCCAGTTTTGCCTCCTCGGTCATCATGTCCTTATCCCATTCAGGTTCGAACACCAGATTAATTTGAGCAGCTTTCACACCTTCTACCGATTCTATTTTCTGGCGGATATCCTCCATAATAAAGTCGGCAGCCGGACAGTTGGGAGCAGTCAGTGTCATGTCAATCACAACCTCACCATCATCCTGCAAGTCTATTTTATATATCAGTCCCAAATCGTATACGTTGACTGGAATCTCCGGATCGTATACGGTTTTCAGCATTTCTACAATACTTTCTTCTACTTTCAGTTTAGTTTCGTTATCCATAAAGCACGCTTTTAGTTACATGTGCAAATGTAATAAAAAAATGGAATAACGAAAATACACTCATATCCTTCCCTCATCGCAATAGCTATAATAGCCGCCATCGGTTATTACCAGATGATCGAGCAAGCGGATATTCATCACCTCGGCTGCCCGCCTCAACGCTTCTGTCAGACGGTCGTCATCGCGGCTGGGCGATGTGTTTCCAGAAGGGTGATTATGGCAAAGTACCATGGATACCGCCCGTTTGAGCAGAGCCTCACGCAAAATACAACGGACATCCACCTGTGTGGAAGCAAGTCCGCCACGACTGATACAAATACGGTCTATGATTTTCGATGACTGATTGAGCAACAGCACCCAGCACTCCTCCACCGGAAGGTCGCACATCAACGGATAAAACACCTCATATATATCTTTGGAGCATCTGATTTGTTTTCTTTCCAACGGCTCCTCCTCCAGCCGCCGTCTGCCTATTTCCGAAGCAGCTAGAATAGTAATTGCCTTTGCCGGACCTATTCCCTTATAGCGGCAAAGTTCATCGATAGTTGTCTTCCCCAGTTCACTCAGACTGTTACGATAGTCGCCGAGCACCTTTCGCATCAGCTCCACCGCAGAATCTTCCGTATTTCCTGAACCTATCAGAATAGCCAGCAGTTCGGCATTCGACAAAGCAGCAGCGCCGTGCTGCATCATTTTTTCACGCGGGCGGTCCTCCTCCGCCCATTGGTTGATTGTCAGTTTATTATTACCCATTTACTCATAAAAGTTCTTCTCGAAGGCGGAAAAGGCTCCTTTACCCCGCACACAGCGTTTCCACCATGCCGACAAGAAACCGGTTCCATAACCTGTCAACTGTATAAACGCAGCAACGACAGATAATATACCGATATACAAACTTTTATTTTGTATGGAAGAATCAACAAATATAATCAGAGCGAACAGTGCAAGCAACAAGAGTGCCCACGGACATATCAGCGAAGCAAGCAGCACCAGCACTACCCCTACCGTAAATGCAGCAGGAAGCATGTGCACCAGTTTCAGCGATTCTGGATATTTTTTATATAAATTGATACGTGCGATACCCGAATTATGTACCTGCTTGAAGAACTTCTTCAGATCAGTGCGGCGTTTATGCCACACCCATGCTTCAGGAAACAGGCGGCAACGACATCCGGCCTTGAATATCCGGATACTGAAATCGATGTCTTCGCCGAAACGCATTTTCGAAAAACCTCCCAACTTGCGATATACATCGGCACGTACTCCCATATTGAAACTTCTGGGATAAAACTTATCCATTTTCTTTTTCCCGCCACGAATACCTCCTGTAGTAAAGAAAGAGGTCATGGCATAATTTATCGCTTTCTGTGTAGCCGAGAAAGAATCGTGTGCACGGTCTGGTCCTCCAAAAGCGTCGGCAGGCTCACGCTTCAACTCTTCGTCGACAGCAGCAAGATACCCCGGAGGTAATACACAATCCGAATCCAGAATCAACAGATATTCTCCCCGACTGCGTTCTGCTCCAAAGTTACGCGTCTGCCCCGGTCCTGAATTCGGCTTATTATAATAATGTACATCCAGCAGTGTACGGTATTTCTCTACCACATCTTCACAGGGTACAGACGAACCATCTTCTATAACCAATACTTCAAAATCACCAAGGGTTTGCTTCGTAAGACTTTGCAGCAATTCATCCACCTCATCCGGACGGTTGTAAACGGGAACGATAAAAGAATATCTCATAATCTGTATTTTCGGTTTCTGTTACAAATATACGTCTTTCTTTAAAGTATATTTTAATTTATAGAAGTTTATTCAACATTTCCCATTCATTACAAGAACATCCCCAAAAAACATCAGCATATTTCATTTATCTTTTGTACAAAAAATAAAAAAACATCGAGATGTTTTCCCGATAAATTCAGCAAATAATTGACAAAGCCTCGTCATGAGTTTTTTTGTAACAAATATCTCGCTTTACGACAAGGATTTTCCTAACTCGGATACACAAAAAAAAGATTTTTTTCATTCTTTCTGTTACAAAAGATATAGCTTTACGTTTAACTTTTTGAAAACAATTCGTACGACCCGATATAAAAGCATGAGTAAAGAAACACTGACATCGACTTTCACTGAACTGAGAAAAGGTTTTCTCAGGCTAGCCATGCGCTTCCTGCCGAATAAGGAAGATGCTGACGATGCTCTTCAGGAGGCTTTCTTCCGCCTGTGGAAACATGCTGACCAGATCGGTTCACGAGAAGAAGCTGAAGCGCTTACGGTAGTAACGGTAAAAAACCTGTGTATCGACACATTACGCAGACGGAATCACCTGCCTACCGTAGAGCTGGACGAGAACCGGGATGAATCTATTTCCGATTCTACGGCTGAGAGTATGGAGAAAGAAGAGCGTTTCCGTATAGTGGAACGCATTATCGAACTCAGACTGACTCCACTCCAGCAACAGATTCTGCACATGAAAGAATACGAAGGGAAAAAATACAATGAGATAGCCGATATACTGGGCATGCAGGAACCGGCAGTACGCATGCAACTTTCGAGAGCAAGAAAAGAAATCAGAGAATGTTACCTAAAACAAATGGAACGATGAAAGAATACGAACGGACTTTTCAACAGTGGAAAGAGTTGGCAGAACGCTACTTCGAAGCAGAAACTACCGAGACCGAAGAAGAAGCGCTGGCACGCTTTCTGGCCACTCCTGCCGCACAAGGCAAGGAGTTCGACGAACTTCGTGCCGTAATGGGATACACCGCTACCGGACGTGCCATATACCACAAGCATCGTACACATAGCGTGCGACTGAGGTATTATGCAGCAGCCGCAGCAATAACCGGCATTATCGCACTGACAGCTGCCTGGCAACTGTCGGAAAGAACGAACGTATGTGTAGCTTATATCAATGGCGAACGTTGCACAAACAAGGAAATCGTTCTTTCGGAAGCAATGAAATCAATAGAAAAAGTAAAGCATGCTTCACCGCAGGAAACAGTACAAGAGCAACTGTCTGATATATTCCAGACACTCGAGGCAGGCGAATCCGTATCAGTTGACAATCAAAAAGAATGAAATATATGATAAGACGATGGATTATACTAGGAATAACCATGCTGGCTGTGCTACCTCTATGGGCACAGAAAGGCATGCATGTGGAAGCCTTGTTCGACAGCCGTTTCAAGCAGGATAAGCGGGCGGTAGAAGTTCTTATCAAAGGGAAGGAACTGAAAAAATATCATCTGACCCTTTTCCGCAGCCTGACAGTAACCGACGCTCCGACACTATCCAAAGAAATAGAGGCACTCGTCAGTCAGGATGCAGAAACAGCTGTCGATAAGGAGGTAGGGAAAGTTGGCACACGGCTATATTACGGTTTTTTCTGCTTTCCACCCAAAAACGAAAGTTACCGCTACTTGTTTTACCGGAACACTTCGGTAGTTCCTAACAGCAACAAGAAGCCGGAAGTAACTGTTGTATATATGGAAGGACAGGTAACACTGGAAGAGTTGAAACAGATGTTCAAATAAGATAAAAACAAAACACTATAAAGATATGAAAAAAATGATTTTGCTTGTAGCGACACTGCTGGTTGCAGCAAGCGGATACGCCGAAAGTAAAGATTCATTAAAGGTTGAGAATGTAATGAGTGTAGAAAATCCAGAACGGGTAACAATTACAGAATCGGACAACCGTCTTATGGTAGAAATCGACGGAAAGAAAGACAATCCAAGTTTCCGTTATGTCCGCGAAGTAGAAATATCGCCTTCGGATGTTTCGGTCACCAAAGAACGTAGTGGCAACTGGGATTTTAATATTCCATTCAGGAAACGGACACCGGAACAAAGACATAAAAGAAACGAATTTGTAGTCAAAGACTTCAAAATAGGACTTTCTACCGTGCAAGGAGCCCCCGACAACATGGATGTAAGCATGGGCTCATCGTGGGAAATTACAACTCCAACATTCGGCTGGGCTTATTATCCCTGGAATACGGAAACCTCTCTTTCCATCGGACTGGCATGCAGCTGGCGCAATTACCGGATGACCGGCAAACATCGCTTCGTAAAAGATGCTGGAACAGATATGTATATCGACAGCTATCCCGAGGGAGCTGATATTCAGTTTTCACGTATTAAGGTATTCAGCTGGGCAGTACCAGTCATGTTTACTCATGAAACAAGAAACAAGTTCAGTTTCAGCCTGGGCGCAATCGTTAATTTCAATACGCATGCCAGTCTGAAGACACGGTACAAACTGGACGGCCAAGAATACAAACTGACAGACAACAATATCCACCAGACTCCGGTGACCGTTGATCTTCAAGCCTCTATCGGCTACAAGAGTGTAGGATTCTATGTAAAATACAGCCCGTGCAAGGTACTCGATACGGCATACGGTCCCGAGTTTACAGCACTATCTGTAGGGCTTGTTCTGTTCTGACAACTAATGACAAACGAAAAGCCATTCCCGCAACATGCAGGAATGGCTTTTGAGTTTATATACCTTATTATATATAACTCCGATAGATTATGCTTTTACACGACCTACGTAAGAACCATCGCGAGTATCAACTTCGATGATTTCGTCCTGATTGATGAACAAAGGCACACGTACAGTAGCACCAGTTTCAACAGTTGCAGGTTTAGTAGCATTTGTAGCAGTATCACCTTTCAGTCCCGGTTCTGTATAAGTAACCTTCAACTGAACCTTAACCGGCAACTCAGCGAACAAGATAGTTTCAGTAGAAGCATCAGAAACAACGTCTACAACCATTTCTTCTTTCAAGAAGTCAACACCTTCAATCAAATCGTGAGCGATAGGCACTTGTTCGTAAGTTTCCTGATTCATGAAGATATAATCTTCACCTTCTTTATACAAGAACTGGTACGGACGACGTTCTACACGTACATCTTCCAGTTTTTCACCAATGTTGAAACGGCGTTCCAATACATAACCGTCTACAACATCTTTCAGTTTTGTACGCATGAAAGTGTTTCCTTTACCCGGTTTTACATGCAAAAAGTCGATACAGAAATACAACTTTCCATCCATACGGATAGCTGTTCCGATCTTAATGTCTTGAGCATTAATCATAACTAAATCCTTTTATTATATGTTATTATTGATTGTTGCGTAATAAATCCGCCACAAAATTAATCTAAATCATGAAAAAACACAAAAAGATTTGTCTAAAAATGACTTAGCTATTGGTTTATTTAAAAAAAGTCACTAATTTTGCAGCCCGAACGCATAGAATAATAACATAAATAGTATATACGAAAATGAAAAGAACTTACCAACCCTCTAACAGAAAGAGAAGAAACAAACACGGTTTCCGCGAAAGAATGGCTACTGCAAACGGTCGCCGAGTATTGGCTGCACGTCGTGCTAAAGGTCGTAAAAAATTGACTGTATCAGACGAATACAACGGCGTTAAAGCATAAGTACGTTAGACAGAAAGAATTAAGAAGGCCGCAAAATGCTGAGATAGCGTTTTGCGGCTTTTCTTTTCTCAACGCAACTAGGAAAAGAAAAAATTGTATCTTTGCAGAAATTATATAGATAAAAAGTTATGGTAACACTGAAAAACTTCTTTTCATTCAAAAATAACCGTTTTTTCTGGCTCAATATCATTGCAATGATTATCGTCATTGTAGTTGCCGTATTTGGAACTCTCTGGGGACTTGATCTTTATACACACCACGGAGAATCGTATGTAGTGCCTAATGTAAAGAATAAGAATTTAGATCAGGCACAGCTGTTGTTGAACCAACAGTTCATGCAGGGAATCGTTATCGACTCCAATTATGTAAAAGAACTGCCTGCCGGAATTGTACTCGACCAAGCTCCGGCCGGTGGCCTGAGAGTCAAGAAAGGAAGAACCATCTATCTGACAACTAACACAAACGAAGTTCCCAAAATTAAGATACCAGACGTAATAGACAACAGCTCCATGCGCCAGGCAGCTGCCAAGCTGAAAGCAATGGGTTTCAAGCTGACCGAACCAGAAATGGTTGCCGGTGAGCAGGACTGGGTGTATGGTATCAAGTATAGAGGAAGAGCCTTGAAAGCTGGCGACAAAGTGCCAAGTGAAGCTCTGCTTACACTATGTATCGGAAGTACTCAGATGCGTGATTCATTAAGTATGGATTCGCTGAACATGCAGATAGAAATGAACTCTTCTGAAGACGAAGCTCCTACCGTAGATGATTCTTGGTTCTAAGTAAAGATTTAAAAGCTCAAGAAATAAATGGCAGAAGACTATATAAACGAACTGGACGACTCACTGGACGATATAGAGCCGGTAGAACGTACCTCCGAATTATACGAACATTTCCGAGTTGTAGTAGATAAAGGACAGACACCGGTACGTATCGACAAATATTTGTTCGAACGCATTGTCAATGCATCCCGCAACCGCATTCAGACAGCTGCAGATGCAGGCTTTGTGATGGCAAACGGAAAACCGGTAAAAAGCAGCTATAAGGTAAAACCGCTTGATGTGCTGACTGTCATGATGGATCGTCCGCGCTACGAGAACGACATTATCCCGGAAGATATCCCGCTGGACATTGTATACGAAGACAATGACCTGATGGTTATCAATAAACCTGCCGGTCTGGTTGTTCATCCGGGGTGTGGAAACTATCACGGTACATTGGTTAATGCCATTGCCTGGCATTTGCGTGATGTCCCCTCTTATGACCCCAACGACCCGCAGGTAGGACTGGTTCACCGTATCGACAAAGATACTTCGGGCCTTCTGGTAGTAGCCAAGACTCCGGATGCCAAAACCAGTCTGGGCATGCAGTTCTACAATAAAACGACCAAACGTGAATATAATGCCCTGGTATGGGGAATCGTAGAAGAAGATGAAGGTACAATTACCGGAAACATCGGACGTAACCCCAAAGACCGTATGCAAATGGCTGTCATGAGCGATCCGACTCAGGGAAAACATGCAGTTACGCACTATCAGGTACTGGAACGTCTGGGATATGTCACACTTGTGAAATGTGTACTCGAAACCGGACGTACCCACCAGATCCGTGTACACATGAAGCACATCGGACATGTATTGTTCAACGACGAACGTTACGGTGGCCATGAGATTCTGAAAGGCACTCATTTCAGCAAATACAAACAATTCGTAAACAACTGCTTCGACATTTGTCCTCGTCAGGCACTTCATGCCAAGACACTGGGATTTGTTCACCCACGCACAGGCAAAGAGATGTTTTTCACCTCCGAACTTCCTGAAGACATGACTCGTCTGCTGGATAAATGGAGAACTTATATAAGTAACAGAGAAGAATAACAAGCAAATTATGAAACGCATTATCGCTATTGTAGCCGGAGGTGACTCTTCGGAACATGATGTCTCCATGCGCAGTGCAGAAGGCATATACTCTTTTATCGACAAAGATAAGTACACCTTATATATAGTAGAACTTACCAAAGAGAAATGGGAAGCACTGTTGCCCGACGGAAGCCGTGCACAGATTGACAGGAATGATTTCAGCTTCAGTCACGACGGTCAGAAGGTAAAACCTGACTTTGCATACATTACTATCCACGGTACTCCGGGAGAGAACGGTATCCTCCAAGGTTATTTCGAACTGCTAGGCATCCCCTACTCTACGTGCGACGTACTGGTATCGGCCATGACATTCAGTAAATTTACCCTCAATCAGTATCTGAAAGGATTTGGTGTACGCGTAGCTGAATCTATGCTGGTAAATAAACATCATGGAATAAGTAATGAAGATGTTATCGAAAAAATTGGTTTGCCTTGCTTCATCAAACCTAACGCAAGTGGCTCCAGCTTTGGAGTGACCAAAGTAAAAACAGCCGAACAGATACAGCCTGCTTTGGAAAAGGCTTTTGCCGAATCGGACGACGTCATGATAGAGGCTTTCATGGACGGTATCGAACTTGCCAACGGATGTTATAAGACAAAAGATAAATCGGTAGTATTCCCTATTACTGAAGTGGTAAGCAAAAATGAGTTTTTCGATTACAATGCCAAATACAACGGTGAAGTTACAGAAATAACTCCGGCACGTCTTAGTCCTGAACTGACTGACCGTGTACAAAAACTGACTTCGGCAGTCTACGATATTCTGGGTTGCAAAGGTATCGTACGCGTGGATTACATTATCACGGAAGGAGAAAAAATCAACATGCTGGAAATCAATACAACTCCTGGAATGACAGCAACCAGCTTCATCCCTCAGCAGGTTCGTGCAGCAGGTATCGATATCAAAGAGGTTATGACAGATATTATCGAAGATTCGTTTCAGAAATAACGAGAAATTACGTATATTTGAATTGTGACTGAAAAAATAAGAAAACATGAACATACCTGCCGAATTTGACGACATTCGTCCCTATTCACCCGAAGAACTTCCACTAGTATTCGAGGAATTGCTAGCCGACCCCTCGTTCCAGGCAGTGCTCACCAATGTCATTCCCGGTATTCCTATCGAGATGCTTGCCGCACAGCTGCACCGGTGCAAGACTAACCTGGATGTACAGAAGACATTTTTCTACAGCTTGCTTCACGGAATCATAGATAAGCACAGCGACGGATTTGACATGGATACATCATCATTGGATGACAAGCACAGAAATTATACGTTCATTTCAAACCATCGTGATATCGTACTCGATCCTGGTTTCTTGTCTGTCGGGCTAATAGATAATAATTTCCCTACAACAGTGGAAATTGCTATCGGAGACAACCTGCTGATTTATCCATGGATCAAGAAGCTGGTGCGCGTAAATAAGTCATTCATTGTGCAACGTGCCTTATCGATGCGTCAGATGCTGGAATCATCGGCCCGAATGTCACGCTATATTCATTTTGCTGTGACTGAAAAAAAGGAGAACGTATGGATTGCACAGCGGGAAGGAAGAGCTAAAGATTCCAACGACCGCACACAAGACAGCGTACTGAAAATGATTGCCATGGCAGGTGAGGGAAATATCATAGACAGACTGAAAGAACTGAATATCGTTCCTACCAGTCTATCTTATGAATACGATCCGTGTGACTATCTGAAAGCCCAGGAAATGCAGCAGAAACGAGACATTGAAGGCTTCAAGAAAAGTCAGCAAGACGACTTGAACAATATGCAGACCGGTATATTCGGCTATAAAGGTAAAGTACACTTCCAGACAGGTCCTTGTATCAACGATGAGCTGGAAGCTTTACGCGGATTGCCTAAAACAGAAGTCTTCTCAAAAATATCTGAACTAATCGACCTGCATATTCACCGTAATTACCGGATATACCCGGGAAATTATGTGGCCTGTGATTTGCTGGAAGGAAAAAATACTTTTGCCGGTCAATATACGGAAGAGGATAAGGTCCGCTTCGAAACTTACTTGCAGAAAAAATTGGATATGATTCAGTTACCTGACAAGGATGAAGCCTTCCTGCGCCGTTGCATGCTGACTATGTATGCCAACCCGGCACTCAACCATCAGAAAGCTCTGAAAGTATGAAACAAGTGATAGTAATGGCTCTTCTTTTTTGCATCTTTCTTTGTGAAGGATGCAAGGAAGAAGACTATGTATATCCCAGTGTGGTAACTGAATTTATCGGTGCACAGACAAACAATGATGGAACAATTTCACAACTAGTAGCCGACGACGGGACTATATACTCAGTATTGCAACGCGACGACCTTGGAGGGTTAGTTGCCGATACGCTTTACCGTACTATATCTATTTACGAACCTATCACACAAGAAAATGGCAAGGGAAATGTTGCCCAATTATATTCATGCCAACTTGTACTGTCGGTAAATCCACTTCCAGCATCCGATTTTAAAGGTAATATAAAAACAGATTCTGTAGATATACAAAGCATATGGCTATCAGGAGAATATCTGAATATGATACTGCTTGTACAATATAAGGAGCTGAGTCATTTATACCATTTCGTTGATGAAGGAATTACCTCGGACCAAAGTGGAACACAAACACTGAATCTACGTCTATTTCACGATAGAAACAATGATTACGAAGCTTTTACCAAACAAGTATATCTGTCAGTTCCACTAAAAAATTATCTCCAGTTACTACGGAAAGGAGATAAAATCCGTTTCAACCTCAATACATACAAAGAAGGAGAAACTTATCGAGAATTTGATTATCAATAAGAACAAACAATAAGCACTATGATAAAGAGTATTTACTTTATGTTTTTTGTATGTGCCTGCCTGTTCGGATTATTTGCATGCAGTGCAAAGGCGCAAGACAAATTCAAGAATCTGTCTTCTGATGATTTCGAAAAACTTATACAAGATGAAAACATACAGAGAGTAGACGTACGTACCGTGGCCGAATACAGTCAGGGGCATATTCCCGGAAGTCTGAACATTAATGTATTGGATGATAAATTTTCGGCAGAAGCAGATGAACTTCTCGACAAAGAGCGTCCGGTTGCCGTATATTGTAAAAGTGGAAGAAGAAGCCGCAATGCAGCACGTCTACTGACTCAAAAAGGATTTAAAGTTTACAACCTGGATAAAGGGTTTGATAACTGGAAAGAATCTGGTAAAGATATCGAATTATAATAAATCAAGGAGAATATTCTATTTCTCATGAAGATGAATGTATAATCCATACATGAAGCTTCATCCATAATGAAATAAGCCTGCCATATCCGTTTGTGGAATGACAGGCTTATTTTATAGTCTCTTGCTATCCGAAATTTACCCTTACAAAACTCGAGTTTCGGAACAACATTTTATAAATGCAACCTTATTTCAGTTCTTGAAGCATACGCTTCAATACAACTGTTGCTGAGATTTCACGGTTAGCAGCTTCTGGAATCACCAATGAAGTAGGAGCTTCTATCACATCATCTGTCACGATCATATTACGACGTACAGGCAAGCAATGCATGAAGAAAGCATTATTTGTAGCAGCCATATGAGCCGTATCTACTGTCCAACTCATATCCTTACTCAAAATCTTACCATAATCAGCAGGATTAGTTACTCCCGGACATGCCCAGTTCTTGGCATAAATAAAGTCAGCTCCTTCGAATGCTTTCATCTGATCATATTCCACATGTGCTCCACGCACAAACTTCGGGTCAAGCTCATATCCTTCGGGATGGGTAATTACAAAATCCACATCAGCTTCATTCATAAAATCGGCAAATGAATTAGGAACGGCCTGAGGCAGTGCACGAGGATGAGGAGCCCAGGTAAGAACAACTTTCGGACGCTCCTTCTTTTTATATTCTTCAATAGTTATCAAATCAGCAAAAGCCTGAAGCGGGTGTCCAGTTGCGGCTTCCATCGAAAATACCGGCTTACCGGAATATTGGATAAACTGATTCAATATTTTTTCAGTATAATCGTCTTCTCTGCTTTCGAAACGTGCAAATGAACGTACACCGATAATATCACAATAAGATGCCATTACAGGAATAGCTTCAAGCAGATGTTCACTCTTGTCGCCATCCATTATTACCCCACGTTCCGTTTCAAGCTTCCAGGCTCCCTGGTTCACATCGAGTACAATTACATCCATACCTAAATTACGTGCTGCTTTTTGAGTACTAAGGCGAGTACGCAAACTGTTGTTAAAGAAAATCAGCAAACAAGTACGATGTTTACCCAGTGATTCATATTTATAACGGTCTTTCTTTATTTCGAAAGCTTCAGAAAGGGCAGTCTTCAAATCGCCCAGATCGAATACATTAGTATAAGTTCTCATACGACTTACTGTATATAAATTAATAATAGCATGGCAAATATACTATAAAAATACAACAAAATAGTATTTCAGCCAGAAATATTGCAAAAATATTCTATTTACGTATCTGTCCATTACCTTCAATCAACCACTTATAGGTAGTTATTTCTCTCAATCCCATCGGTCCTCTTGCATGTAATTTTTGCGTACTTATACCGATTTCTGCTCCTAATCCAAACTGCGCACCATCTGTAAATGAGGTTGGTGCATTGGTATATACACAGGCCGCATCTACCATGCAGGCAAAATAAGAAGCAGCCTGCTGATCTTCTGCAACAATACATTCACTATGCTTTGAACTGTATGTATAAATATGCGAGAGGGCCTCATCTATATCAGCGACTGTACGGACAGCCATTTTATAATCCAAGAATTCTTTTCCAAAACTTTCGGGGGTAGCACGGCAAAGCAGTTCAGCAGGGTAATTTCCACACAAAGCTTCATAAGCCAATTCATCTGCATAAATTATTACATGGCTATTTTGCAGGGGTGCACAAAGAGCCGGCAAATCGGATAAGCGGGAAGCATGAATTAACAAGCAGTCGAGTGCATTGCATACACTCACCCGACGGGTTTTCGCATTATTAATAATTGCTGTACCTTTTACTATATCACCTGAAGCATCGAAATAAGTATGACAAACTCCAGCTCCAGTTTCTATTACAGGAACAGTTGCCTCACGACGTACATACTCAATAAGCCCACTGCTTCCTCGAGGAATAATCAAATCGACCAATCCTTCGGCATGAAGCAATTCGGTTGTAGCCTCACGACCAGCAGGAAGCAGTTCGACGATATGAGTGTCAACACCAAACCGTTCAAGCACTTCATGTATCACCTTAACAATCGCCCTATTCGAACAATCGGCATCACTTCCTCCTTTCAACACACAAGCATTTCCACTTTTAAAGCAAAGCGAAAATACATCAAAGCTAACGTTAGGACGTGCTTCATAGATGATACCGATAACTCCGAAAGGAACACTTATCTTTTTTAAGTGTAATCCACTAGGACGAACACTTTCTTCCAAGATCCGTCCCAAAGGAGATGGTAAAGCTGCAACATTTCGCATATCGGCAGCAATAGTCTCCAGGCGTTCTTTTGTCAGTTTCAGACGGTCATATTTCGGATTCGCAACATCCATACGACCTAAATCTTCCACATTCGCTTTTAAGATATCTTCACAATGCTCCATTGCTGCATCTGCTACAGCAAGCAGTATTTCATTTATTTGCTTCTCATCCAACAAAGCCAGCCGAGATGAGGCCTTACGTACATCGTGTAAAACAGCTTCTATATTCATATGACTATTTGACTATACAACATTATGATTTCATGCAAAAATATCATTATTTCTATGACTTGTACTCTTTTTCTGTTTTTTATATGAAGATATTACGAAAACTTTCTTATCTTTGGATAAACATACAGAGAGTATCAATCCTTTTTATTAACCACCAAAACAACAAGCTATGGAAACTAAAACGTACGGATCATTAATTGAAGTTTTCAGAGGCAGCCTCTGGGAAGCAGAATTAGTAAAAGGTTTGTTAGAATCAGCCGGAGTGTCAGCTATGCTGAAGGATGAAACATTATCAGCTGTTACTTCTCCTTATTCAGGAACAGGAGGGCAGGTACTGGTAATGGTTAATAAGGAGGAAGAAGTTTATGCTAAAAAAGTAGTATCAGAAAGAAAAGTATGAAAAGAAGGATCTTCACAGCTATGGCTGTTCTAGCTTTTTCTGCATTCGGAATGAATGCGCAAACATTACAATCGACAACATGGAAGGCCTACGGGATCAGTTTTAAAGCTCCCGCAGGCTTTAATGTAGAGGATGATTCAGAAGAGGGATATATCATCAGTACCCCTACTTATTACATTACAGTGCAATTACTGGAAGGAGAAGGCATAAAACGTTCGGAACTATCTCAGGAATTGAAAAACATTGCTTCCGACGATGAAGTCACAAACCAGACTCCTGTAACCACTTTTGAATTACCTCAATTTTACGGTGCACAATTAAAAGGCAATTGTGAAACCGAACAATGTATATATTCGTATCTGCTCACAAAAGACGGAAGTAGCGGATTCTATGTATCCATAACCTATACAGACAAACAAGATAATACACCTGAGAATATTTTGAAAAGCTTTTCCCTTGAAGAATAAGATGTCTATTGGGGCAACATAAGAAATTATATAACATGATGAATCTAACCATATCAACACACACTCCTGTTCGTTTCTCAATAATTATTATGCTTTTGGCAACTTGTTTACCTATAGGTATCACGCCAATTGCTGCCCAAGGATTCTTTTCGACCACAGCCTTGACATATAGTTGTCAGGATATACCCCAAAGCATCATGTTTTGTGGAGAAAATATTGATCTGACCCGATTTGACAGACGAGAGCGAATTGATCGCGAGCTTTTGGCTTTTACGTATATGCACAGCACTTCTATACAGATGATTAAAAGAGCCAATCGCTACTTCCCGATTGTAGAATCTATCCTTCAAGAAAATGGTATTCCAGATGACTTTAAATACTTGATGTCTATAGAAAGTAACAATAATCCATTGGCACGTTCCGGAGCCGGAGCCGCAGGGTTATGGCAGTTTATGCCGGGAACCGGTCGTGAATTTGGTCTGGAAGTAGGACATAGTGTAGACGAACGTTATCATGTAGAGAAATCAACGCGTGCCGCATGTAAATATCTGAAACAGGCTTACGCTCGCTTTGGCAATTGGGTTAGTGTAGCTGCATCATATAATGCCGGACAGGGGCGTATCTCACGCGAACTGGAACGCCAATATGAGGAAGATGCACTCGATCTTCAGCTCGTAGAAGAAACAGCGCGTTATGTTTATCGTATTCTTGCTGCAAAAATTATGTTTTCCAACCCGCAGAAATTCGGCTTCCGGCTGCGTGCGTGTGATTTATATCCCATCATCCCATATCACGAGATTAAAGTAGAAGAAAGTATAGATGACTTACCTCGGTTTGCTAAAGGCAGAGGCATTACTTATTCACTTTTGAGGAATATGAATCCATGGATACGTAGCAGTTCACTTCCGGTACATGGAAAAAATGTATATTACATTCGTATACCAGACAAAGAAGGTATGCATTATAATCCGCGTATTATCATCCCGCACGATCCTCGCTGGGTAATAAAAGACGAGTAAAGGTTAACAGTCCTCATATAAAAAGCAGAAATAAATTCTACTTTGTGAGAATGAATATCTAACTGCAAGAAAATTACTTTTCTATCATAAAAAGAGCCATATCATTCCTCCGCAATGGAGTTTTTGATATGGCTCTTTCATTATAATCTCCGTAGTTAGTAACTTTTCAGGGAAGTCAACTCAGCTTTAATGATAGAAAATGCAACATCACCATTCAATCTCTTTCAGCCCTTTACTCTTCAAATATTCATTAGCCTTGCTAAAATGTTTACAGCCAAAGAAGCCATAATCAGCAGACCGGGGAGATGGATGAACTGTCATCAAAATGCAATGCTTGGAAGCATCAATCAGAGAAGCTTTCGATTTTGCATAACTTCCCCACAACATAAATACCAAATTTTCACGTTCGTCACTTAACTTTTTAATAACTGCGTCCGTAAAGATTTCCCATCCTCTATTCCGGTGAGAGCCTGTTTGATGCGCTCTGACAGTAAGTACAGAATTCATAGAGAAAACTCCCTGCTCTACCCACCTGTCTAAATTTCCGGATTCAGGTATCGGCTTTCCTAAATCCTGATGAATTTCTTTAAAGATATTCATTAGCGATGCTGGAATAGCCGTCCCTTCCGGTACAGAAAAACAAACTCCATAATATTGTCCAGGGGTTGGATAAGGATCCTGCCCTAAGATTACAACTTTTACTTTTTCAAACGGACAAACATTGAACATATGAAAAATCTGCGAACCGTGAGGCAATACATGCTCATGTGCATACTCGCTCCTTACAAAATCAGTCAGCTGCCGAAAATAAGGCTTATCAAATTCTTCTTGCAAACGCTTACGCCAACTTTCTTCTATTTTGACATTCATGTTTATCGTTTAAATTTTATATTCAGTCTACCGTTGCGGAATATCAACTAAGGTTTCACTTTTTCCTTTTAAATGTTCTGAGAAAAAGTCTACCAAACGCCAATAAAAATATTCATTCATATCACCAAATCCGTGACGCTGTCCGGGAAGCAAGAGCATATCAAAACGTTTGTTAGCACGAATCAAAGCATCAACGACACGAATCGTATTTGCCGGATGAACATTATTATCAATATCTCCGTGTACCAACATAAGATGTCCCTTCAATTGCTTCACGATTTCCGGATTAGTAGCAATCTTATATGCAAATGTAGTATCACCCTTTTCTGAAATTTCCTCTTTCACCCCATGATGCGTTTCACTCCACCAACGGTTATAAATACGGTTATCATGGTTTCCCGCACACGAAACAGCAGCCTTATAAAAGTCGGGATACTGACAAATAGCCGCTGTCGACATGAAGCCTCCTCCTGAATGTCCATGAATACCTACTCGGTCAATGTCAATAAACTTATAGCGTGCCGCAAGTTGTTCCACAGCAGCCTTATGATCAGCTAGTGGATAGTCACGCATATTTCCATATCCATAGTTGTGATACCATTTCGAACGACTGGGATGTCCACCTCTCTGTCCTACAGAAATGACAATAAACCCAGCCTGTGCCAGACGGTCAGTACGTACACTCATACGAGTAAACGGATAATAAACAGCTTCTACCTGAGGTCCCGGATAAACATAATCGATAATAGGATATACTTTCGTCGAATCAAAATCATAAGGTTTATACATTACTCCATACAAGTCGGTCACACCATCGGCAGCCTTCACTGTAAAGAGTTCCGGGAACTGATAACCAGCTGCCTTCAATTGAGAGAAATCGCTTTCCTGAATTGTCATTACCTTATTTCCATTCCGGTCTATCAAATCAGCGCATGGAACAGTATTGACCCGTGAATAATTATCAACAATGAAGCGAGCATCATCATCAACCTCTACCTGATGGAAGAAATCACCTTTGGTCAGTTGTTTCAAGCTACTTCCATCAGCATTCACCTTATATAAATGTTCGTAATATGGATTTTCTCCGTTTTCACGTCCGTTAGCAACAAAATAAATAGTACGGGTAGCCTCATCTATCTTCACAACGCGCTCTACATGCCAGGGACCTTTCGTTATACGATTTTTCAAATTGCCCCGATCATCATATAAATAAAGATGAGCCCATCCGTCGCGTTCACTCCACTGTACAAACTCCTTTCCACCATTCAATACATAAATCGGACGAGTTTCCTGATAAGTATTCATACGTTCCTTTACAACTGGAACAATAGAATCCTGCCCTATCGTATAAGTACAGACATCAATACGATGCAAGTCACGGCTACTCCGCGTCAGGAAGAAACGAGTATTATCTCCCTGCCATACAGGAGAAATAAACTCTGCATCACGCTGCTTTTGCTCATACGGACGTGCTTCCAAGCCTAAGCTCTGGTTTTTCCAGGCTGACACCTTTATTTCCTGACGAGTATTGTTCACCATATCAAATACATACAAATGCTCTTCGGGAGCTTCCATCTCTCCAGGCATCTGATAGCGATAAGTCTCGAGTGTAGGACGAGGCTGAGCAACAGAATTGATAACCCAAAGATCTTTGACTTTACGGTCATCAGATACAATAGTTACAAAATGCTTTGAATCGGGCGACCAATATCCCCATACACCTCGACGTTTACCGTTACAAAGTGTATCCGTATTCAATATACTGTACGGAATGCCATAGCCAAAATGTTCTGTTCCGTCTTTTGTCAACTGAATTTCTACAATTGTGCTGTCTTTTTCATCTTTCTGCGCCTTCCGGTAATCTTCCATGCTCATACGGAATAAATTGCAGTCTTTAGCATAGACAACAGTCTTTCCATCGGGAGAAACAGAAGCCCACGAAAGCTTTTTCGGTTCTTTTGCCTCTTCTGTCAGCTGAGTGAGTTTACGTGTCGGATAGTCATACGAAAAATAAAAGACTTTTTTCTCCGGTTTCTTCTTTTCGCCTTTTGCTGGCTTTACCTCTTGAGAAGACTCAACCTCGAAAGTAAATGTCCGTCCGTCTTCTTTCGCTTTCAGATTACGAATCGGCAAATGACGAGCTTCGAACGGATCGTGTACAATTTCTGTCAACTGAGAAGCTAGTTCGTCACGATCGAACAATTGCTTTTTTGTTCTTGAATTCGGGTCTACAACAAACCAGAATGTACCTTCACTGGTTTTATATTCGAACCAAAAACTATTTCCCTGCTGAAACCAATGCGGATCAACCGTAGTCGAGAAAAGCATTGTATTCAGTTTACTTTGGGTAAACTTCTCTGCCTGCAAATATTCAGGCAATCTTTCCTGTGCGGACAACGCCGTAGCACATAGGCACATACCGCCCCAAAACAAAACACTAAAAATTGATTTCCTCATAACTTTCAATATACAATTCAGGCACTGATTATATCCGTTTTTCTTGATAAAAAGCGGAATAAACAGTGCCTTTACCTATTTATAAATTAGAATAAAAATCTCAGTACATCATTGAAGTTTGCCCAAATCAGTAAAGCAAAGAGCAAGAACATTCCCACCATCTGAGCATACTCCAGAAATTTGTCGCTTGGCTTACGACGAGCGATAATTTCGTATAGCAAGAACAATACATGACCGCCATCGAGTGCCGGAATCGGCAGGATATTCATAAACGCCAAAATAATAGAAAGGAAAGCTGTCATTTCCCAGAAACGCTGCCAATCCCAAACCTTAGGGAAGATACTTCCAATGGTTCCGAATCCTCCTACACTCTTGGCACCTTCTTTAGTAAAGACATACTTCATATCGTTTACATAGCCTTTCAAGGTGTTTATTCCTAAAGTTACTCCGGCAGGGAATGACTCGAAGAATCCGTAACTTAAATTGGTTTCCTTATAGCTTACCAGTCCACCTACTGCATCTACCATAAACTGTTCATTGGTCTGAACGGTTACCGTATCTCTCACACCTTGACGCGAATAGACTAGTGAGAAGGATGCAGAGGTCTTCTTTTCTAATTCAGCCTTAGAACGAAGCTTGCCCATTTCATCCATAAATTCATTCCAAGAATTCAATGGAGTACCATTAAAAGCAAGCAGTGAATCACCTTTCTGAATGCCCGCTTTAGCAAATCTTCCACCAGCCAATACAGAGTCGACTATATTCGGACGGAAAGTTGCCACAAACATCGGATCTTCTTTTGCAACATCAAGCAAGCTCAACTCAGGCATCAGAATTTTTTTCTCTTCACCATTGCGAAGTACTGTAACCTCACGAGCTTCTACAATGTCACGAAGCATATCCATATCAAAGCGAACCAGTTCCTTATCGTCTGCACTCTTCAGAATATCTCCATCACGGAATCCAATCTGCTGAGCTGTTTCATTGAACTTCATACCATAGGTCATGTCTTTCAAGGCGATGTAAGAATCTCCCCATGTATAAAGAATCATCGAATAGATAAACAAAGCCAGCAGGAAGTTCATCAATACACCTCCCACCATCACCAGCAATCGCTGCCATGCCGGTTTGGAGCGGAACTCCCAAGGCTGAGCAGGCTGTTTCATTTGCTCGGTATCCATCGATTCATCAATCATACCCGAGATCTTGCAATATCCCCCTAGCGGCAACCATCCTACTCCATATTCCGTATCACTGTTCTTTGGCTTAAACTTAAACAGTGAAAACCAAGGATCAAAAAAGATATAAAACTTCTCTACTCGTATTTTAAAAAGACGCGCAAAGAAAAAGTGTCCTCCTTCATGTATAATCACCAGCAACGACAAGCTGAGAATAAGCTGAAGGGCACGAATCAAAAATGTTTCCATCTAAAGTCTACTTTTCTATTTTGTAATGTTAATATATTCTGTTACTTCATTCCATTTATTACCATCTCAGCTGCAATACGACGTGTTTCTGCATCAGTCGAAACATAATCTTCGTAAGTAGGTGCAGCAATGAAAGGAACACGCTGCATCGTTTTTTCTATTACATCACTCATACCTAAGAATGATATCTGGTCTTTCAAGAACGATGCAACAACAACTTCATTTGCAGCATTGACAATGCAAGGCATATTACCACCCTGATGCAAAGCTTCATAAGCTAAAGCTAAATTGCGGAAGCGTTTGGTATCCGGAGCCTCAAAAGTCAAGCTGTTACATTTCATAAAGTCCAAACGGTCGAAAGACGAACGTATGCGCTGAGGATATGAAAATGCATATTGTATAGGCAGGCGCATATCAGGAACTCCCAATTGAGCTTTCACTGCACCATCTTCAAACTCAACCATCGAATGTATCACAGATTGAGGATGAACAACGACTTCTATCTGTTCTGGGCGTACACCAAACAACCATTTTGCCTCTATTACTTCAAACCCCTTATTCATCATCGAAGCAGAGTCGATTGTGATTTTCGCTCCCATGCTCCAGTTGGGATGCTTTAATGCCTGTTCCTTTGTGACCGTCTGCAACTGCTCCATCGTAAACGTACGGAACGGACCTCCTGAAGCGGTGAGAATAATCTTTTCCAACGGATTATTCATTTCCAGACATTGGAATATAGCCGAATGCTCTGAATCGACAGGTAATATAGGAGTATGATACTCGTTTGCCAAAGCATTGATCAGCTCACCAGCAACAACCATTGTTTCCTTATTTGCAAGTGCAATAATCTTTCCGGCACGAATCGCGCTCATTGTCGGACGCAATCCGGCATATCCAATCATAGCCGTCAACACAATATCTATCGGCTGTGACTCTACAACCTGGCAAATAGCATCTGCTCCGGCATAGACTTTTATAGGCAAATCAGACAATGCTTCCTTCAGCTGCAAATATTTGTCTTCGTTAGCAATAACAACAGCTTCAGGACGAAACTTCCGTGCCTGTCCGATAAGCAAATCGACTTTATTATTAGCAGTCAACACATAAGCTTCATATAAATCGGGATGTTCCTCTATCACTTGTAAAGCCTGCGTCCCGATAGAACCAGTAGAACCTAATATTGCTATTTGTTTCTTCATAATTAAAATACCACGTACTTTTCTGGATTAATAGGATTTCCCTTATGCCATAATTCAAAATGCAGATGAGGCTGATTATCTTCTGTTTCCGACTGTCCTATTAAAGCAATCACCTCTCCACCTTTGACTTTTTCACCCTCGTGTTTCATCAGTGAACCACAATGTTTATATACAGAAATAAAATTCTGCGGATGCTGTATCTGTATTACATACCCCCACTCTGCCGTATAAGCAGACATGATAACAGTACCATCGAGGGTAGCAAGAATACTTTCATTAGGACTTGCTGTCAAATCAATCCCGAAATGACGCTTCTCCGGACTAAATCCCGCAGACATCACACCACGCAACGGGCGGTAAAATATCAATCCCGCAGCATCGCGCACATCAGTTACAGCTGTCAGATTATATCTTTCTTTTTCTTCATACTGCTTACGGAACTCCTCTTCTTCTTTAGAGCGCTCCATCAGTTTTTCAGCACGAAGATCGGTCAGCGAATCAATAGACTGAACCGTATCTGCCTTAACTTGTCCACTCAAGATATCCTGAATATTCATCACATAACGGCTCTGGCGTTCAAGAGCAGCCTGTAGCGAATCTGCCCGTAAGGCATTGGCAACGATCTGAGAACGGACTTCACTGTTCATATATCCGGGAAGATAGTTTCGCAGCGGAGTAAAAGCAATAATGGCAGCTGCTATCAGAAAAATTACTGTACATACTGACAACAGCACAGACAAGCCGTTCAACTTAGACACATGAATGCCCACTACCTCTTCCAAGGTATTTTCATTGATAATAGTCAGTTTATATTTAAACTTAATATTATGCCAAAAAGCTTTACGACCTTTTCTTGTCTTTCTCATTATCTTATGTTTATTCCAACAATCCGTCCGGTATATCTACTTTCAGAACTCTGTTCTCTCTATCCAAATCGATAATAAATTCCTCGTGGGCAGGAAGCAAAAGTTCGTCACCGTCTTTTTCTATGACAAACAAAACATTCATCGTAGAGTCATCAACGGCAACAACTTCCCCCAAACAGCCATGATGAATATCCTCAACCTGAAATCCCGTAAAGAAATTCCAAGAAGTAATTTCATCTTGCTCATCCATGTATTTTTTAGGGAAATAAACCTCCACATTAGTCAGCATCCGTGCGCGTTCGGCAGTTTCAATTCCTTCAAATTTTACCAAAGCTACATCATCCGAACGGAAACGATATTCTTCTATAAAAAACGGAACCAAGATGCCATCCAGCAACAATACCAGATAATCGCACTCTACACGATCGAAAATATCATCGTTGAATGTAAAAGAAACTTCTCCTTTAATACCGTGAGGTTTGTTTATCACCCCGATTTTATATACTTCTTCTTTCTTAATCATAAACTTACTCTATTCGGGTAATACGAGCACCTAAAGCTGTCAAACGCTGTTCTATATTTTGATAGCCTCTGTCTATCTGCTCTATATTATGAATACGGCTGATGCCTTCTGCACTCAGCGCAGCTATTAACAATGCGATTCCTGCACGTATGTCAGGCGAAGTCATATTGCCTCCTCTTAAGCGGAAGTTATGATCATGTCCGATGACAACTGCACGATGAGGGTCACAAAGAATGATCTGTGCACCCATGTCAATCAACTTATCGACAAAGAACAGACGGCTTTCAAACATTTTCTGATGAATCAATACGCTTCCTTTAGCCTGAGTAGCTACCACGAGCATCACACTCAACAAGTCGGGAGTCAGTCCCGGCCAGGGAGCATCAGCTATTGTCATAATCGATCCGTCGATAAAGGATTCAATCTCATAATGATCCTGTTGAGGTACAAATATATCATCACCTCGCTGTTCCAGACGGATACCCAAGCGGCGGAAGCTATCAGGAATGATTCCCAGATTTTCGTAAGATACATTTTTGATAGTGACCTCACTGGATGTCATGGCTGCCATTCCGATAAAGCTTCCCACTTCAATCATATCTGGCAATACATGGTGCGTACATCCTTTGAGACTTTTCACACCTTCGATAGTCAGCAAATTGGAAGCAATACCTGTAATCTTGGCTCCCATGCTATTCAGCATCTTACATAACTGCTGCAAATAAGGTTCGCATGCAGCATTATAAATCGTAGTTTTTCCTTCAGCCAGTACAGCCGCCATAATAATATTTGCCGTACCTGTTACAGAAGCCTCATCAAGCAACATATACGTTCCTTCCAAGTGGCTGGCAGTTATTTTAAAAACGCCATTCACTGCATCGTAGTTGAACGAAGCTCCCAGTTTCTGAATTCCCAGAAAGTGAGTATCCAAACGGCGGCGACCTATTTTATCTCCTCCCGGCTTGGCTATCATAGCTTGTCCAAAACGAGCAACCAAAGGACCTACCAGCATGACAGAGCCACGCAAACGCGAGCAACGAGTAAGGAACTCTTCACTTTCCAAATAAGCAAGATTTACATCATCCGCCTTAAACGAATATGTATCTACACTCTTTTTAGAAACCTTTACTCCCATGTCACGAAGCAACTGAATCAAATTATTCACATCCAGAATATTCGGAATATTACTGATTGTTACTTCTTCGTCTGTCAATAATGTGGCACAAACCACCTGCAACACTTCATTTTTTGCACCCTGAGGAGCTATTTCCCCATGCAGTTTGTGTCCGCCTTCTATTACAAATGATGCCATAGTACCGGTTATTTAAGATTAATATTTTCTTTTTTGCTGATTATTGTTTACCTGACGACGACGAGGGGTAAACGTACGCTGTTCTGTCAAATGAAAATCTTCTGCCGACAACTTAATCTTACCTCCTGACAGTTCACACAAGTCATCCAGAATTTTCTGATCTTCCACACCATCCTTATTCCAATTCTGGTAATCTTTTTTCATATGATTAGCAATCAGTTTCAACAGCTGCTTCTTTTCCTCGCCTTCCTCGTAATCAATCGCAATTTTAATCATATCCTGAACAAAGCGTCCATAATGACGATAACGGATATTATTCTGAGAATAAGGAATCTGTTCAGGTTTTACTTCCAGACTTTCTTTTTTTACAATATCCACCGGATAATCAATATCCAACTTGAAATCAGCCATAATGGCCAGATGATCCCAAAGCTTATGCTTGAAATCTTCTACATCACGCAAATGCGGAAACATACCTCCCATTATATTAACAATGGTATTGGCACATCGCTGCCGCTCTTCACGATCTTCAATTGTCAGGGCATGGTCTACCATGTTTTGCACACTTCTTCCATACTCAGGAAGTGGTAATTTTCGTTGCTGGGTATTATATTCCATATATATTATCGCAAATTCTTCGTTTTTAGATTCTTACAAAAATTTCTTCGGAGTAGAAGCGACAAACTCTTTCAAATAGAAAGGTTCAAAATAAGCCACATCCTTGAAGTCTTCCTTTGCCATTGCTTTTTCGGCAAGAGGGAACATCCATTTAGCCAGCGGATGAATATTTTCGATAAAATGTGCATTAGGATGAGTTATTTTTTCACGACACTTGGCAGCTCCGTTTCCAAAGAAATAAACCGGATGTTCTGCCAAAAACCCGGCATAGGAATTTTCATCAATAATATCAGCTCCAATTTCACGCTTTACATTCAAAGCACGATCATATATAGCTGCATATACTTCCATACGGCGGGCATCTATCATCGGACACAACAATGCATCTTCCGGCAAATCTTCGAACAATAGAACAGGAACAGCCATTACTTCCGGAGTAGGAATTCCAATCAGCGGAATATTACGTCCGTAACAAATTCCTTTTGCCATAGACACACCAATACGAAGCCCTGTATACGAACCCGGACCACAACTTACGGCTACAGCATCCAATGGTATGGCATGATTGTCTATAAAAGATAAAGCCTCATCCACAAAAACACCTAATACGACAGCATGTGACGGACCCTTAAAGTCCTCTTTCGAAAAGATAGAAGTTCCATCCTGACTTACAGAAACAGAACATACCTCCGTTGAAGTTTCAATATGTAAAATGCACGACATAAATTAATTCCTTATTATATAGAGTGCAAATATACACTTTTATTTGCACTCACTTCTCAATAAACCAGTGTTTTTTAGGACCTGTTAGCAAAACGCCCTATTCTCAAATTTTCACCAGCACATTTTATGCAAGTTCTACAACATTTACTAAAGTTTCCCACCCCCAATAAAGAGGGTGGGAAGTAACAATAATTCAAATTTTCTTCGTAAATTAGAGGTGCTCAATCGACTGATTTACAATGGAAAACAAGAATACTGTTATAGATGCAAAAATAGGTAATTTGAACGAACTTACCAAGGTTTTATCCGTTAAAGAACAAGCCCAAGAGCAACTTTTAGCCGTCATGAAGGCATTGGGAATCGGTAAAATCGTTCGGAATCTCAAATTCGAGAAGGCTCAAGGCTATACCTTGGCCTCCCTCTTCATCTCGCTCCTCATCATGCGCCTGTGGGGAAAGACGATTGCAAGTGCCACTTCCAATCATTTTCATGGACTTTGCGCCGTGTCAAAGAACACGCTGTATCGCGCACTTTTGAACGCCCGCATCGACTGGCGAATGCTTCTTACCAAAATTACCCTTCGCTTCCATGCCATTCTCCGGGAGCATCAGGTGGATACCGACGAGCATGACACTTGTGCCATCCTTGATGATACAACCTTTCAGAAGAGCGGCATTCGAATCGAAGGAGTCAGCAAGGTGTTCGACCATGTCACCCACAATTTCATTTATGGAATGAAATGCCTGACACCGGCTCTCTCTGACGGGAAAAGCTGCTATCCCATAGACTTCTCCCTTCATCGTGAAAAAGGAAAGAAGAAGGATTACGGCTTGACCTTAAAACAGCGGAAGGAGCAGTTCAAGGAAAAGCGGAACGCAAAAAATCCGGACTATGCACGCAAGGCGGAATGTGATGAGAGCAGGCTCGAAATGGTCAGACGCATGCTCTGTCATGCCGTGGGGCATGGTATCAACTTCAAGTATGTGCTTGCTGACAGTTGGTTTACATGCGAATCGCTCATACAGGCAGTCCGCGAGCTATGCGGTGGTTCAGTGCACTATATTGGTTTGGCCAAGATGAACCCCAAGTTGCGTTATCAGACAAGCAAGTCCAAACGTCCCCAAAACATCCATGAACAGATTGTAAGGTATGAACGTACAACTTCATGCTATTGCCGAAAGTACAAGTGAAAATACATTCAGCTTCATGCAAAACCGGGCGAACAGCCCATACGCATCTTCATCATCAAATACGGGCGAAGCACCCATTGGAAAGTGTTGCTTACTACAGATACTTCCATGAACTTCGTCAGAGCCTTTGAACTTTACGAAAGACGCTGGGGCATAGAGGTCATATTCAAGGAATGCCGCGGTTATCTTGGACTGGGAAAATGTCAGAGTCGGAGCTACAACGCTCAGATTGCAGAAACCACCTTGTGTTTCATGATGTATCAGATGCTCTCCTTGGCCAAACGCTTTTCAGAATACGAAACCCTGGGAGCACTATTCCGCTCGGAGCGTGACCGGCTGCAAGTGCTCACCCTGTGGAGCAGAACTTTGGAAGAAGTCAGGCATCTGTTGGAAGTTTTGTCGCGTGAAGCAGGAGTGGATCTGTTGACATGCCTATCAACTGTAGCCGCACGGCAAATGGCAGACTTCTCCACAAAGGTCTGGGCACATTTTCTGTGCGATTCGGACGATTATGCCATGCCCGATTTGGACTAAACATTTTTTAGGCGTGCGTTAAATCGTTCGGAAAACATTTGGTTTTTAGACCACCCACCGAAGGGAGCTATTACTCAAATAGCTGATATGAGGGGGTGGGAAACTTCAGTTTTATATTTAACCTGCCAACGTAATCAGGGGGTAAATCAGAAGCTGACAGCTAAATTCAGTATGCAGCAAAATATCAGCATATCTTTTTAAAACATCAGCATGTTTTTAGACAAAATATCAGCATCTTTTTTACGCAGCTCTGCGAAGTCTTCAGTCTGTCAGAGAAAAAGCTTCTCTCTACTTTCCGGATTCACAGCTTTTTCCTACCTTTGCACGATAAAAAAACAGAATATTATGATACAATCAATGACCGGATACGGCAAAGCAACTGCCACATTCGGAGATAAAAAAATCAACGTAGAAATAAAATCATTGAACAGTAAGGCAATGGACTTGTCTACACGCATTGCCCCACTGTATCGTGAAAAAGAAATGGAAATCCGCAACCTTATTACCAAAACGTTGGAACGAGGAAAAGTGGACTTCAGCATATGGATTGAGAAAGATGCGGCCGAAACGGCTACTCCCATCAATGCTGCACTGGTAGAGAATTACTATAATCAGATAAAGACAATCTCGGACAACTGTCACATTCCTGTTCCCGAAGACTGGTTTGCAACTTTGCTCCGCATGCCGGACGTACTGACTCGCGTAGATATTCAAGAGCTGTCAGACGAAGAATGGGAAGTTGCAAGCAAAGCTATAGAAGAAGCATTGCAGCATTTGGTTGATTTCCGGAAACAGGAAGGAGCTGCACTGGAAAAGAAATTTACCGAAAAGGTAGACAATATAGAACGCCTGCTCAAATCAATCGAACCTTTCGAAAAAGAGCGTGTGGCAAAAATACGCGAGCGTATCACCGATGCCTTGGAAAAGACCATCAGTGTAGACTATGACAAAAACCGTCTGGAACAGGAACTGATATACTATATCGAAAAACTGGATATCAACGAAGAAAAGCAACGTCTTGCCAACCACTTGAAATATTTCCGCGAAACAATGGCTGGTGGACACGGGCAAGGTAAGAAGCTGGGATTCATCGCTCAGGAAATGGGTCGTGAAATCAATACAACAGGCAGCAAGTCAAATCATGCCGAAATGCAAAACATCGTAGTCCAGATGAAAGATGAACTGGAACAAATCAAAGAACAAGTTTTAAATGTAATGTAATATTAACAAGCTGAAGGGCGAAAGAAGAGGAAATCACTCATCAAGAGGTTTCTTCTTGTTTCGCTCTTCGTGTTTTTACTCAAAGTTATGGGAAAACTGATTATTTTTTCTGCGCCATCAGGTTCAGGTAAATCAACTATCATCAACTACCTGCTTACACAAAACCTGAATCTGGCTTTTTCTATTTCAGCTACCAGTCGCCCACCCCGCGGAACAGAACAAAACGGAGTGGAATATTTTTTTCTTACGCCTGAAGAATTCAAACAACGCATAGCCAACAACGAGTTTTTAGAATACGAAGAAGTATATACCGACCGTTTCTACGGCACACTGAAAGCACAGGTAGAAAAACAACTGGAGGCCGGTCAGAATGTTATATTCGATGTAGATGTTGTAGGTGGATGCAATATCAAGAAATTCTACGGCGAACGCGCGCTGTCGGTATTCATCCAGCCACCTTCGGTAGAAGAGTTGCGCAAGCGTCTGAACGGACGAGGAACAGATGCTCCCGAAGTGATTGAAAGCCGAATAGCCAAAGCTGAATTCGAATTAAGTTACGCCGACAAATTCGATGTAGTAATAATAAACGATGACTTGGATACAGCAAAAGCCGATGCCTTGAAAGTCATCAGTGATTTCTTGAAAAAATAACTTATCCATTTATGGCCAAAGATCCTAAGAAACTATTAAGAAGCATGATGATAGTCAGTATCATCATCGGACTCGTTGCACTGGCAGTAGCCGTAGTTGCAGTTGCCATGAAAGAGTATATTATTGCAGCAGCAATGCTTATCGTTGCCGGCTGGCAGGTCGTAAACTATCTAAAATGGAAAAAATGCCTGTAAAGACAGGAATATTCGGAGGAACATTCAATCCGATTCACATCGGTCATCTAGCTCTGGCAAACTATCTGTGTGAGTATGGTGGGCTGGATGAAATATGGTTTCTGGTATCTCCTCAAAATCCATTTAAACAAAATGTGGAGTTACTCGACGATAAGATACGGCTGGAAATGGTAAAAGCTGCAGTTTCCGGCTATCCTCGTTTTTGTGCTTCCGACTTTGAATTCACCCTTCCCCGCCCTTCCTATACAGTTGATACACTGAACCGGCTGGCAGAAGCCTATCCGGACAGAGAGTTTACACTTATTATCGGAGCGGACAACTGGGCAGCATTCGACCGATGGAAGTCACCCGAAGAGATTATCCGCAAACATAGTATTATTGTATATCCACGTCCAGGCTACAAGATACAGACAGGCCCGCTTCCACCTCATGTAAAAGTTGTGGATACTCCCCAGCTGGAGATCAGTTCAACTTTTATCCGGCAAGCAATCAGCGAAGGTAGAGATATACGATATTTCCTGCATCCGGAAGTTTATCGCATCATTGCAGAAAAAAAACTTTATAACCAGCAATAGACATGAAATCATACAAATTTCACATTCTTTCTCTTGCAACTCTTCTGCTGCTGGGAGCAACAACCCATGTAGAAGCTAAAATCTTTGAGAGGAAGAAAAAGAAAGCACAAACAGAAGTTAAAGCAGCTCCTGTCAAGCAAAATATAAACGGACTAAAGCCTTACGCGCAAGTCATTACACCAAAAGCCAAAAGTTCATTCGGTTTTCTGACAGTACACAAGGTTGACAATAATTACTTCTTTGAGATACCAGATTCTATGCTGAATCGTGATATCCTGATTGTAAACCGAATCAGCAAGGCTCCTACTTCTCGCCAGAAATCTCGCGTAGGTTATCCGGGAGATATTCTGGGAAGCAAAGTAATCCGTTTCGAGAACAAAGACAACAAGCGCATCCTTGTACGTGAATATTCTTATCGTGAACGCTCGGAAAACAAGGACGGAATGTTCCAGTCTGTACGCAATTCAAATACACAGCCTATCGTAGCCAACTTCGGAATAGAAACAATAAAGAAAGATTCACTTACCAGAAATTATGTAATCAATGTAAGTGTTTTCCTGCAAAAAGAAAATCCTTTATTCTCTTTCGATGCTGACAGCAAGGAATATATCGGATTATTGAACATGGTAGGTGAAGGAACTTACATCGATACTCTGAAAGCATTTCCAAAGAATATTGAGATTTCTACTACGGTCACTTACCAAAGTAAAAAAGGTATGAGCAATGTAGGATTTCCGGAAACCGGAAGTCCGCGTATACCACTGACTTACGAACTGAACAGTTCAATGGTTCTGCTTCCCGAAGTACCGATGAAAGCCAGACTGTTCGATCCGCGTGTAGGCTACTTCACCGTTGGTTATACCGATTTCGACAGCAACCCACAAGGTATCGAATACAAGAAACTTATTACGCGATGGCGTCTGGAGCCTAAGGACGAAGCAGCCTATCTGCGTGGAGAGCTTGTAGAACCTAAAAAGCCAATTATCATTTACATCGATCCGGCAACTCCCAAGAAATGGGTTCCGTATCTGATACAAGGAGTAAACGACTGGCAGGTTGCCTTCGAAAAGGCTGGATTCAAGAATGCCATTTATGCACTGGAAGCTCCTACTGATGATCCTTCATGGAGCCTGGAAGATGCACGTCACTCAGCCATAGTCTACAAACCTTCAGATATTCCTAATGCAAGTGGTCCGCACATCAACGACCCTCGTACAGGAGAAATTCTGGAAACTCATATCAACTGGTATCATAACGTCATGAGCCTATTGCGCGACTGGTATATGATTCAGGCAGGTACAATCGATGAAGCAGCACGCAAAATGCAACTCGACGATGAACTGATGGGACAACTTATCCGGTTTGTATCTTCTCATGAAGTAGGACATACATTAGGACTCCGACACAACTTCGGATCTTCACACACCGTACCAGTTGAAAAACTACGTGACAAAGCATGGGTAGAAGCCAATGGTCACACACCATCCATCATGGATTACGCCCGCTTTAACTATGTAGCACAACCTGAAGACGGTATTACACGTGCCGGAATCTTCCCTCGCATCGGTATATACGACAAATGGTCGATAGAATGGGGCTACCGATGGTTGCCACAATTCCAGACACCGGAAGATGAAGTTGCATTTTCTAACCAGTCTATTATCGAAAAGCTGAAAACAGACGTGCGTTACACCTTCGGTACGGAATCTGACCCTAATGATCCACGCAATCAGAGTGAAGACCTCGGTGACGACTCTATGCTGGCCAGCCTATATGGAATCAAAAATCTGAAGCGAATCGTACCTCAAATTCTAACATGGTCGTACGAACCTAACAAATCATATGCGGGAGCTGGAGAAATATATAGCGGAGTAGTTTCTCAATTCAACCGTTATTTAGGCCACGTAACTAAAAACGTAGCAGGAATTTACAGCAATTCTATCACTGTAGAACAGACAGATGAAATAGCACGTGAATTTGTTCCTGCCAATATCCAGAAACGGGCTATTGCTTTTCTGAATGAACAATTGTTCACAACTCCTGAATGGCTTATTGATCGTCAGTTGATGGAAAAAGCTAAAATACTCCCAGTGAACGTAATCTGTTCACTTCAGTCGGGTGTCCTGGCACGACTCATCAACAAGAACACACTCGACAAGATGAGTGAAAACGAAATTCTGAATGGCAAAAAAGCATATACATCTGCTCAGATGTTTAACGACCTGAAGAAAGTTATCTGGAGCAATCTGGGACAATCGGATATATACAAACGAAACATGCAGAAAGCATATGTAGAAAATCTGATCAATCTGCTGGATAAGAAAGGAAATGCTGATAAGAATGCATCAGGAAAGCGTCCGGCCTACTCAGAAGCTCCGGCCATCGCACATGGACAACTCACAGAATTGAAACGTCTGGCCACCAGTGCAGCCAGTATGACAAGCGGCACAGCCAAAGGTCATTATCAAAATTTAATCACACTGATTGATAATGCATTGAGCAACAAGTAAAGACATTCTTACAGTGTAATACTGAACACAATGTAGCTATCTAACAAGAACCATATTCTTCGCATACGTGAAATGTGAGAATATGGTTCTAATTTTTGTATTAAAAAGCCACTTATTTTACTTCCAGCACTACTATAATCCGCAAATCCAAATTTCCGCAGAATCCGAAACGAAGCGTTCGATTTTCAGGGAAAAGGACAAAACGAAGCGTTCAAAAAAGGAAAGCGCGCAACACTCAAAAAGCCGAAACAAAAGTTTTGTAATGACCTCTGTTTCGGCTTTATAATTTCATAAAAAATGGCTTTATAACGGCATTAAAATAAGGCTCAAAAGTTTGGCCTTCTACTTGAAAAATTGTATCTTTGTTCAGTGCTAAGCAGCTGTTTTATGAACTAATTTTTCCTGTTTCTTATACAGCATCATGTCTGTATATTCGGCAGAATAATTCATGTGGGCATTGAATTCCTTTTTTGTACAACCCTCAAAAGGATTGCCAATGGTTTTGTTTGCTCCAATCCATTCACACAGTTCAAGTATGGAGGATTTATTGGATGTGAAATAAACGAAGGAATGCTTTTCGAGTATCTTTAAAACATCCAAATAATCAGACAAGCGCCAATACATATTGTACGTACCAACATCAGTGGAAAGATAAGGCGGATCAATTAAAAAGACGACTCCGGGAACATCCTTATATTGGTTGAATACTGCTTTGTAGTCGCATGATACAATTTCAAGCCCTTTTAAGTAGTCAGAAGACTCCGGATAACCGGTCTTGCGAATGTTGTTATAAAGGACTTCCTTGCGCATTTCGGCTACAGACAATTTATACTTCATGGAGAACATAAGTGAGGATGATAAGGTTATAAAATCCACGTACCCAACATTTAGTTCTTCTTCCTCGATACGTTTAAAAATGCGTTCTCTAAGTTCCCCTTTAATTGGTTTATGTTTGGGTATCGAATTACCCACCAGCTCCCTAATATCGGCAAGCAGTTTATTTGTCTGTGGGATATTTTTCAGTCTGAACCGGTAGTTGTCGAAGTCATTGTAGACAACAGTAGCATCGGGCTTGCTTCTTTTGGCTATATGCGAAAGAAGTCCGGAACCGCCAAACAAGTCCACAAACACGGTATCTTCAGGGAACTGTTCCAAAACTTTAATAAACTCTTTAGCAAACATTCTTTTTTGGCCTACAAATGGCAGTGGTGCAGATAAATTCATATTCTTCATACGTTCAAGTCAAATTTAATGTTTTCAACTCCGGATAACAGTTCCAGAGTCCGGTCAATGTTATTTTCATATATATGCACATTTCCAAGGTCAAGGGTTATGGACTTCAGGGGAAGCTCCACCTGCCTTGCCATCAGATAAAGATGATAAATATCAGCCGGAAGCCCAAGGTTCGCATCAGAACTACGCTGATATGCAGATAGCACCAATTCTCCCTCATCAATTTGGAACTGCACAAGACTCAGGCAGGGTGCCTGGTTGCTTTCCACCCCGGTTTCTCCAAGAAACAGGACATAATTCTTGCTGTTGCGCTTTTCCCGGTTAATCCTGGTTATGAGGGGGGGAAGCTTTTCAAAGTAAGTTGGATAGCTGTTTACAAGGGTATGGCCGCAATAATCCCACCAGGTAATCCCTGCCTCTTTGTATTTTTCCACATCCCGGACTCCTTGCATAAACAGTTTCAATTCCTCTTTCAGCTTTTTCCTGGCTATCCCGTGGCTTTCAAATATGTCAAGTAAATCAGCGGGGGTTAGCATGAGCCTTTCGTTTAATAGATACTTGATACGCCCTTTCCTATTGGTCTGGATTTTGCCCGTTTGGAGTATCTTGTCTAATGTCTGGTAATACTTATTCATGAGCTTTATTTTTGGTTGTACAAAGGTAGCTCTACCGGACAACACAAGGCATCCCCGGCACATCAATCACACTGCACCGAGCGTGCAGTGCTTTCCAAACCGTTTGATAACATCATACACCTTACGTTCGCTTACCGAATATTTATTTGCCAAAAACGCCACTGCATAAGTGGTCTTTTCACCTTGTTTTTTCATGACCTCATACTCCGTATATAAGTCTATGAATCGAAGGTCATCCTGCTTGCCGCCCAAACTTATAAGCATTTCAAGCGGTTCTCTGTTAAATTTAAGTGCTTCAAACAATGTCATATCCAATCATTTTTGTACTTTTGCAATGCCAATCATTTATTTAATGCGTAAAAACGCCACGAGAGTGCGGCAGAGGGCATTGCCCCC
The DNA here is from genome assembly GCF_000154845.1 of Phocaeicola coprocola DSM 17136. Lineage (GTDB taxonomy): Bacteria > Bacteroidota > Bacteroidia > Bacteroidales > Bacteroidaceae > Phocaeicola > Phocaeicola coprocola. The sequence goes on from NZ_DS981507.1 coordinate 61,302, forward strand.
GGTCGCGCACTCTCGTGGCGTTTTGTGTTAATAAATGATTGGCGTCTATATTAACAGGCCGGGGGCTTTTTTATCCCTCCCCCGAAGGGATTGTCAATCACTCAATCCGATATAATTCCAAATTGAACTTGTCCTTTTTTTCCCAGCCTTCAGCCAGAACTGTCTGAATGAATCCTACTGCTTTTGTATAGAAATCTTTCAGTTCTTCTAACTGAGTAAAAGTATGGTATTCCGGTTGTTCATCCGAACCAAACTTAAACGTCACTGGCAGGGTTTCTCCGCCCGTCTGAACGGCCAAATCGTATGCTGCCTTATAGTTGTACTGGTTCTCCACAGAAAGCCATACATGGGCACCATTATAGGCGAATCCGGATAGGATAGCCGCATCAGTCTGGCTGTTATACCAGGACATAACCAATGTGTGGATTTCCTCATCAGTAGGCTTATGCCCGAACTCCTCTTCCATGTAGGAGGCAGAGCCGTTCTCTTTTTCCTGCACATCCCATCGGATGCGCCATTTGTCTTTAACCGGGTTCGTGCATTCCATCAGCGAAACCCCGGAACTTCCTTCAACTCTTCTCATGTAAACACGTATTTGGTTCTACCTTTGCCGAATGTCTCTGTCTTGATGGTCGTTTCAAACGGGAAACCATCCGGCATTTCCTTTACTTGTGCGAGAATATTCTTCATTTCCTCGCTGTTGGTGAAGAACTTCTTTGCCTCGCCGTTCACTTCGATGGCCACAATACAGCGGTCTTCTCCCTGCTCGGTTTTGATACCGGTCTCAAAGTCCTTCACTACAATGGGTAAGTTTACCAGTTCCCGGATGCTTACCACCACTCCGGGGAATCGCTTTTTACCGTCTTCCGGCTTGTAAGCGACATTCAAGTCTTTAAAACTTCTCATTTCTTTGCCTGTTAATTTTTTAAACAACTTATTACAGTCGGCGTGCTTCGTCATGCCGTAGAAACTGGCAATCAGTTCCCGCCGTCTTTTTCTCGATTTTACCTCGTGCATTTTCCGGGCAAACTTCTGTTTGATGCGTTTCCGCAATCTTACATAGTCGGGACGGATAACATAGCCAAGGAAATCAATGCCTTCTTCCACAGGGAACACCCGTTCATTCGGCTTTATTTCCAAGTCTATTTTTCCCATTTGCCCGTGAACAGCATCACGAATCTTCCACAATTCCGCTTTCGTTTTACCGAGTACCAGTCCGTCATCGCAATAGCGATAGTAATAACGAACCCCGTACTTATCCTTCAGATAGTGGTCTAAAAATACAGACAGAAGCAGATTTCCTGCCCCTTGTGAACTGCGCAGTCCGAAACTGATACCTTCCGGCAGCAGCTTAACAAACCGCTCCAACAAGACCAACAGCCTTTTGTCCTTGAACACCCTCCGGAAGCACCACATAACAAAGTCCTGCCGCGCATTGTCATAAAACCTCCGGATGTCAAATTTGTATGCGTAAAGCGTGCCTTCCGGATTTTTTTGCAAATCGGTACGTATGCAGTTCATCAGGTCATGAGTACCGCGCCTTTTGATGCTTGCACCGGTTGTCCGGATATAACGTTTTTGCAGGTGGCGGTCCACCACATTCATGATGGCAAACACAGCGATGCGGTCTTTCATGGACAGGATCTGCAAAATACGTTTTTTACCGTATTCTTCAATTTCCCTCTCATGGTAGCCGCCCAGCCGGAATGAGCCGTCCGCAATGGAAGCCGTCAGTTCGGTGATAATCTTCTCCCTATGGGCAAGCAGGAATCGTCCCTGCCTTGACCTCTTACGATCGGTTCCGCGAAGTACCGAATCGAATGCCTCCGACATATTGGAGTATTCGATGATTTCCTCGATAATATATCCTTCCCTGCGCATAAGCTATTGGTTAATAAACATGGAAGATGAGGGCCTTCCTTTCCCCGGGTCTGACTTCTTCGAACTGATAACAGCCTACCAAACTCCACCCGACGCGTGATTTTTCAGCTTTCCACCTTTTCTGGTGCTGTTGCTGTGGCTTGCTCCCCTCGGCACCGCTTCGGGGACACGTCCCCGCTGCTGTACGCCGATTTGTTAGATTTCCAGACGCGAGCCGACATTCGCACCCGTACTCGAAGCATCGTTATTCGCATTCGCATTCGACACACCGCCATTCGCATTCGCATTGTTGTACCCGCGATAGACCACACGGACTATTGGGGAACTCTACCGCTTGCAAAGTTACTGATTTAACAGGCAAAACAGATAAACGAATTACACTATCATCCAAAATAAAACGGATATACTGCCACCCGCGACGGTGAGCCCCCAATCAATCCAGTCCCAAGGACTTCCCCGAAGAGTATCTTTCAGTTCCAGACAGGAAGCTGCAATGGCCGCAGCATAAAAGGCCGTCCAAGGAGTAAATCCCAATAGACCTACCATCAAACCACCGATAAGATGCTTGTAACGGTTACTCATTTTTAAAAATGCGATAATCTTTTTCATATACCTCAAAATTCTATTTTTTCGACCGGCTTCGCCGGCATTTGAATACCTTTTAAATGGAATTCGGAAACCATCCGAATCCCGTTCTTTCGTTTTAGTCGCTTCGCTCCACGCTTTGGCGCTTTGCGCTTACGCCACCTCGCGTATCGCCTTGTACGCTGCCACGCTTTGCGCCCGGACGATTTTGCCGCGGAAGGCCAGACGCGAGCCGACATTCGCACCCGTACTCGAAGCATCGTGATACGCATACGCATGCGACACACCGCCATTCGCACTCGCATAGTTGCACCCGCGATAGACCACACGGACTGTAGCGGTGCTTATCCAGTACATGTCGGTATAGTAGGTGGAAGATGATCCGTTCAAATTACCTACCGGAACCATGTCCATATACTTGCCGTGCGCCACGCCTGTAATCCACTGACCGCTGTCCTTCTTGCCCTGTACCATACGGATACTGCCGTCAGGCATCCAGATGCGCCATTTGCCCTGGTTGCCGCTGTCATTCGGCAGATCCACGCCGTCCATCATGTCATACTTGTTGCCGTAGATGTCCTCGTAGCCCAGGCAGCAGATATTGTTCACCTGCACCACGGTCGCCTGTCCGTATTCGTCCCGGCTCTTATACCAGGCATACTGATGCACCAGGCCGTCAATCAGCGAATTCGTGATTTTGTTGTTGATGACATACGCTTCGTCATAGCCGATGGTGTCTGTCATTCCATGGTCGGCCGTTCCACCCGTTGTCCGGTTATTGTTATGCTGACCGGCACCGCATTGTTCCTGCATGTCCCTACGCCCGTACTTTGCATAGCTCAGGTTCGCGATGCGGCTGTGCATCAGGGCATCTATCTGCTGCATGCCACGCTGCTGGCTGTAATAGTGGAAGTCCGTCCAGGTCATGCTTGCCGTGGTCGAAGCTCCGGTGATGCAGGCACGCAGTTTGCTTCCCACTACTGAACTGCCCACTACGGCACACAGATGCTCCTCATTGGCCACCCAATCCGGTTCCATGTCCTCTATCTTGTCGCTGTTGCTCAGTACCACGCAGTCAAACTCAGCCGTGTTCAGAATGGAGAAATGCAGAGCGGTCGCACGTTCCGGAACGTCTGCTATCAGATACATGCCGGCTTCAAATTTCAAGCCGATGGTCGGCACCACAAGGCTCTTCAGGATATTTCCTGCATCATCCACAAATACGCTGCCTATAAGTCCCGTTCCTGGAACGCTCGGGAATCGAACACGTCTGTAGCCGGATACGTCCACCTTACATACCGAATAAGCCTTGTCAGTCGTATAGGATTCCATCAACGTAGGTTTTCCGCTCATAATCTTGCGTTCACCCAGCCAGCCGCCCTGCGTTTCCTTAATGGCATCCAGCGTCAGTACTGTCGCCTCCGGGACAGGGGGCATTTCGTCCTCCGGGTAGCTGCTGTAGCAGGCGTACTTCTTGTTGTTCAAATAATCGTTGATGCCTTTGCTCCAGTAAAACGGCTCATACATCATCCAGTCTCCCTCGCTGCCGTCCAGCTTCGCCACCGTACAGTCGTTCATGTCCTCCGCATCGGCATAGAAGTTCGAGCTTTCGTCATGCAGGGGGAAATAGGTCATTTCGCCGTCCGGGTTGTTCACCTCCACCTGCTGCCCGGCCATCTCCACCTTCCGGCTCGTAGGCATCCTGGTCACTTTGGCCAATACGCGGTGGCGCTTGGACAGGATAGCATTCACATGCCCGCTCATTTTGTACGCATTCCCGAACTTGTATCCCGTCTTGTTGTCCAGGTTTGAAATATTGGCATCGTCGGCCACGCTGTCGTCAAACTCGATCATCGTATAGGGCGGCTGCTTGATGGTCAGTTCTGGATAACGGGCGGCATACTTCTCCAGTTCCTCATCAGCCAGATACTTCGTCAGGGTCAGCTTGCCCCTCAGTCCCGAATGCCGGTCATCCACAGCACCCGTCTGCGTATACGTTCCGTAGTCGTAATACTTCTTCAGCAGGGTTCCGTCGTCTTCCCGGTCTATCTCCAGCACGAAGCGCTCCAGCTTGCCGCTGCCGTTCAGTCTGGCCTGGTGCAGGCGTTCCAGCATAGCGAACCCGTCGATGCCGGGGCAGTTGGTGTAGCGGTAGCCCCGCACATTATTGATGCCTTCCAGTATCAGGCCGCTGTCGGACAGCTTGGTCAGATATTCCAGGAACAGTTCCTCAATCGTGTCCGGCAGGCATAACTGCACAACGGGCGCACCGGTGGCCAGTTTCACACGGGTCAGCCCCGTACCCCTCACGTCCAGTTTCTTCAGGCGGCCCTGCCAGCTCAAGTCCAAAGTAGCCACATTGCCGTTGTCCCCGTTCCGGGCCAGCCGGTTGTTCCGCAAGTTCACTTCTTCCAGAAGCAGCATGCCGTTCGTCGAAGCCATGAACGAGCCATTCCGGTAACCGCTGGCTTTCTCCACGCTCATGTCGAGTTTTACCAGTGAGGTCAGCAGACCGAAGTTGAAGCCGATTGCGAACGCATCCTCATGCCAAACCAGCTCCTTGATTTTGGCTGCACCGATAATCTTCAGCGGGTCGTTCTCACCGAAGGCACGGGTCAGCTGCAACGAGTGGAGCACGTCCGCATCCACCACGCCGCTGTCGGCCTGCACGCCATTGCTGGTGGAAAGCTGCACACGGTACGGAATGGTCAGACGGTACTGCATCGGTTTCAGCGTGTAGGCCTTGTCCAGCGAGGACGTGGACTGGTAGAACTGGGCGCCAAGCGTGGATACATAGCCGTATTCCACCTGTTTTAAATCGTAGCGACGTTGGATGAAGTAGTTCCGGTGTGCTTTCAACGAACCCTTCAGACCGTAGATTTGCGGATACGTCTGTTTGGCACCGTCAGCACCTACCGGCATTTCGTTCAGGAACGGGTAGATGTATTTGAAGATACCGGACTTGTTATAGAGGCGTGAGCACCACTTCTTCATCTGTTCGGTATCGAAATGGTCAATGGCTTTCTGGATACTGAAGGCACTCATGAAGCTTGCGCCCCCGTTCCATCCGCTCACCATAATCTCCACAATCATGTCCCAGCAATTGGCCACGATGAGGTTCCACAGCCACGAGTTATGACCCTGCATCACATAAGCCCCGTCGCGCTTCGTCTGGCGGTTGTCGTCATACTTCCCGGTCAGGAACGACTTGTTGTCAGAACCCAACTGGCAGTCGCCGTCATAATAGTCAATCGACCATTTCACACCGTCCCATGTGCGGATAAGCATGTTCTTCGCAAGCTGGTCCACGCCAAGGTTGAACTGCACGTACAGATAGTAGGCAATCAGGTGGGGAAGGTCGAAATACTTCCCGGCCTCTTTCCTGAACGTATCGCTCTGCCACTTGGCGGTAGGGAACTTGTCGCCGTCGTCCTCATAGTCCACCCCCTCGAACGAATGGGATTCCGTACTGTAAACCATATTCTTGCCCGCAGTCGTTTCCTTCACACACCGGTAGACAAAGCTCATCATGCGGTCGGTGGCTTTGTACATACGGTCGTACTTGTCATCCGTACCCAGGTGGTCTTTCAGGTTCGGTTCTTCCTCCGCGTCACCGCCTCCGTCCGTCCAGAAGGTATCTTTCGGATGATTAAATTCCAGTCCTCCGTCAAAGTTATAGTCCATGAAATCCTTATGCTCCGGTTCGGTACTCGGCAACCAGTGGAACAGGCACAGCGGATTCGAGTTATTCAGCGTTTCAAAGCAGACAGGCAGGTACTGCTTGTGTCCTTCCTCGTCGGCTTCCAGGTAGTTCAGCGTGTCGCCCTCGCCCCATTTCTCGCCGCCGATGGTCTCATCCTGCCCGAAGATGGGGTAGCTGTCGCTCTTCTCGTTGTTCATGTTGTACTGGCCGTAATAGGTCAGGTCTTCGTCGACACTCTTCGCTACGAACAGGTCGCACGGCAGGCCGTCGATGGCCGAACGGTAATCATCCTCCAGCCCATGGTCTTTGGCGTAACGCTGGGCAGGAGTAAGCAGCCCCATTTCTTTCAGCCCGTCATTGATAAGCTTCGCACCTCCGGTATTGGTGGTCATGGACGAGTCCGAGAAGTCGCATTTGGAACATGCCAGCTTCGCGCCTACGGAGTTCCTGCGTAACTTGAAGAGATTTTTTTTGCCGGTAGTTACCACCGGATTCTTCTGCCTGCCGTTTCCGTCAATCTCCCCGTAGCTCAATGTAACCGTCCAGCCGCTTGCCGTCTTCTGGAAGTAGAAACGGAAGTTCTTTCTGGCATAGTTCACGGAAGAAGTACCCTGAATACGGACATATACGTTGGTAAGGATAAAGTCAAGCGTCCTGTCCTCTCCGTTATAGAAACGGACCTCCCTTACCAGTTTGTTGGCCTTCTTGTCGTTCAGCTGGGCCAGTGCATCCACCACGTTCAGCGTGTCGCTCTCGCTCGGAACCTCACTGCCCACGCTGCCCGTGCCTATCAGTACCAGGATCGAGTTCCGGCGCTTCTTCATCAGCCCCATCAGCTTCTCCATGCTCACCGTATCTCCTTCATTCAGCACGCGGTTGTCCTCATCCAGTGAGCGCACGCCCGGTTCCCCGTCGGCATCCTCCAGGTGGTTGCGGTCCACGATGTAGTTGTTCAGCACCTCGTCCGAGGTCAGCGCCTTGTTATAGATACGCACGCTCTTCACGTTCAAGTCGGCACCTGCCGACTTAAATTCCAACTGGCTCTGAATGTCAAAATTCACCTTGTCGAGCCACTTGGAAGCAGCCGACTCTTCACCGTTCACATAGAAACCGATCAGCGTGCGCTGTTCGTTGGTCTGCACGTTCGGATAGAACACGTAGGTAATGCGGATATTCGTACCCGGCTGGAACTTGGTACCCACCGAGTCTTCATAGCGCAGCACCTGTCCGGCATCCATCGCCTCGGTCACCACACCGGTCAGGAACTTGGCCTCTTCCGGAGTCACAATCAGCCCGTACCGGTTGCCGTTGTCCAGCTGCCCCAGGCAGGTGATCAGCTCGGCATCCGTATCCGTCACGTTGGCCGTGCTGTATTCTATCTCCAGCGTCATGCCCACGTCACGGATGGCAAATCCCTCGGGCTTGTCCGCCTCGTTGAAGGGGCGGTAACCGCCGTCAGCGGTCAGGGTCATACCTGCACCACCGGCCAGCAGCAGGCGGTCCTTGTGCCAGCCGCTACCGGCACCATATTCGTTCACGCTCCACAGCACGTCCCGGAACTCCATACGCTTGTCACCGCTCACCCAGCTTGCCGGGTTGTTTTCCGTGTTGCTTCGCCCGAAGGCGTCAAACGTACACACGGCATCCGGTGCCAGCGTGGCTTCAATGTCCGGGTGCGATGTGGTGTTCACCTGCACCTCAAGCACGGCATCGCCGCATGACACACGGTAGTCCAACGGTTCCACGTTCACGTTCGTCCGTCCGTAGCTGCCGGTCTCACCGCGTTGCAGCAGGTCTTCCTTCACCACGCTGCCCCGGTCGGTCACTTTCACACGGGCCGTATACGCATCGCGGTCATAGCCGGCATACGTGAAGTTCCATGCCGTGAACTGCTCTGCCTCCAGCACCGGGTGTTTCCAGTCACGCTGGAACCCCGCTGCCCGGTGGCTGAACATCAGGCCGGCATACGCTGTCACACCTCCGCCTGCCTTCAGCAGCGTAATGTAATGCACCCGGCTCACCACACCGGAGTTCTCATGCTGCGCGTAGGCTTCCACCACGTTCGTACCCTCCTGCATCTGTGTCAGGGGGATGGTCACGTTCTTCTGCTGCACACCGCTGCCGGCCGAAAGACCGAGGGTAAAGGCCTGTCCGCCGTTCACGCGGTAGTAGATGTTCTTCTCACCGCTCGTGCCCTTGGCAGTAAAGGGGATGTTCACGTCATTTTTATATCCCCCGTCGGCCAGCCCGTTGCCCGCCGAGTAGGTGGTCTCCAGCTCCATGGCCACCATGGTCACCTTGGCCGTGGCCGTCTTCATCAGCGTGCCGTCCTGGTAAGTTGCCTGCGCTTCCACCTGTACGGTATAGGCAGTGGCATCCTTCAGGTAGGGCGAAGCGTCAAAGGTATAGCTCTGTCCGGCTGTAACGCCCACAAACTCCGCATCCCGGAACTCACTGATGACGGTCGAACCGCGTTTCACGATCACGCGGGCTTTCAGGTCGCTGTAGCCGTCCACCGTACCGCCACCGGCAGTGCCCACACCTACGGAGTATTTCACCACAAAGCCGCTGCCCAGTGCCAGATACTGCGAGGCGGGAAGTCCCGCACCGCCGCTGTCCGTCAGGTCGATGTTCACCACCACCTTGTCATCGTCCGTGTACTTGGAAAAGCGCACTTCCTTCGAGCTCTCGCCGCCCTGGTTGTCCTTCTGCTTGACGGTCATCACGTACTGGGTGCCGTCCTCGCTGTCCTGCACATCCACGTCCGTCACCGTACCCACCATCGCATCGAACACCGTTCCGGATGTAGGAGGTTTCGTCTCGCCGCTCACCAGTTCCTCGGTAGGGGTACGGTTTGACAGTTCCTTCTTCAGGAACGCTTCGATGTCATCGCCTGCATAGGCATGATAGGTGCCGTCCGGCTGTTTCTGATTCCATGGTGTTTCAAGATTCATCGGATGTTCAGTCGCGTTGATGATTCCGCTTATTTTCCTTTTTGCCATAATACTGTCCTTTTATAATAATCATTCATTTATCAGTTTTACTGCTACCGTTCCATGCGTCCGATCCGTTCCACGGCTCGTCGCCTTTCCAGTATCCAAGTCCGAAACAGCTGCTTATCGCAGACCACACCAGTCTTGCCCCGGCATAGACTGCCGACAGGGCACGTTTCCCCACATACGCAGCCGTTATTTCCTTACCGCCTATGGTTATCATCGTCAATCCTCCTCATAAATCAGATACAGCGTATTCGCATCCTTGTCCTGCAGCGCCTCGTAAGCTTCCCCGCTCATCACCTCATGCCGGTAGGCCAGCAGTCTCAGGCTGCCGCCTGTTCCGGTATATACGGCATCACCCAGCAGGTAGAGCTTGTCCGGCAGGATGGCTGTCCGGTCCGCATTCATGAATATGCCGGCAGGAGGCACACCCGCCACATCCCAGTCCCCGTACAGGGTGGAGTCCATGTGGTAGGCGAACTTCCCGGCATCCGCTACATACACTACGCTGCCGCCCGGTTTGGTACTCTTGTCAGGTAAAACGTTGCCTGTTTCCATCCATGAGGAAAAGCGTGCGGTAGCCCCGCCGATGGCTGCTGCCGTAGTCTGTTCCACCTTGGCAGCGGCGTTTTCTGCCTTGGCTGCCGCTTCGTTGGCCTTGGTGGCCGCTTCCGTGGCGGCCTGGGTCTTTTCCTCCAGTCCGGCTACGGCTCCTTCCGCTTTCTTGGCGGCAGCCTCGGCACGGGCGGCGGCATCGCTCGCAGGCTTCCCTATCAGTTCCAGGGGGACGTTCACCATCTTGCCGTCCTTCTCCCCGGGCAGTGATTTCACACCGCTCAGCGAGGTGACGGTCTCCAAGTCCTCCACGCCGGTAGAACTCTGGAGTACACGGTCCAGCACTTCCTGAACCAGTTCTTCTTGTGTCATTTCTGCCATACTCATTCGTTTTTATCGGTTTCTGACCCGCCCAGGATTTCGTTCAGGGCATCTATCACATTGGGAAGACAATAGCGTTCCACCGCCATGTGTATCATCCCGGTTTCCTCATCGCTGAACTCGGTCTCGCCGGTACTCTCGAAAATCTTGAACGCAAGCCGATGGGCCTTGATGCCACTGACACGCGTATACAGCAAATCGGCTATCTGCTCACGTGCATCGAAAACCTCCCTCGTCTGACGGGTTATTCCGGTGGGAACGCTGAAATTCCTGAAATCTAACTTTTTCATATATATCTGTTTTTTAGGATGAATGATTCAATATCTGGTAACGGAATCCGTCCGCTTTTGTAATAAGTACCGTTACGGAGTCCCCGGATGCCATCTCGTAGTTTTGCAAATCTTCATTGTGGTTATAGATACCTTTTAGTATGATATTCTTTGAACCGGGTCTGACCCTGAACGTGACAATGGCTGCAAAATCGGTAGGCAAGTAACTCATGCCGAACTTGTATGCCACAGAACTTTCCGACGGCAGCGTAACCTCTACCTTACTGTAGTTGGGTTCATTGTAATACATCAAAATGATATTGTGTTGTGAGAAATCCACCGTGTAGTTTCCACTTCCGAAGGTAAGCAGCTTGGCTTTCGTATTGATAAACGCCGGGGCAAGTAATGCCGCATTGCTGCTGATACCGTAGTTCTTCGTACCGCCGATAACATCTATAAACAATCCATAGTTCGCTTGGTCGAAGCCGTAATTCCCGTATATATTGGGGGCTGAGTTCACGATACGACCGACAGCGGTAAAAGCTCCTCCTGCAGAAGACGGTATCACATCATCACCGAACATCACATATCCTTTGCTGCCGCCGACACGGAAAAAATCATCATAAATGGCAAGACCGCCACCGCTCCCGTGAGAGTCGGCCACAGAACCGATACGGCCGTTCCCTATCTCAAAGCCGCCGATTTTCCCTTTGCTGCTGTCTATCTCTCCGGTAAACTTACCGTTGGTCGTTTCAATGCTGCCGTCTTCCAGTATCTTGAAGTTGCCGTTGGCCGTTACCAGTCCCTCCAGCTGTATATGGTCGGCTGTCAGCTTGATTTTGCTCACGGTATTTCCGTACTCGTCCTCTTCCTCCACGCTCACCCCGATAAGGGCAATCTTTCCTGTATTGTCCTGCGCATACAGACCGGAACCTTCAGGCTTTATGACAAGCCCGGTCTCTTTCAGCGCATTACCGTCCTTGTCGAAGACCGCCGCTGAAATCTTTACCAGCCGGTCGCTCTGTTCGAACAGTGTACGGTACTTATAGGCCAGTGCGTCCGCCTTGTTGGTGCTGAACACCAGCAGCGAAATGTAAATCACGCCCGTAAACGACAGCTTGAAGTCGCCAGTGCCGTTCCAAAGTCCGTCCAACGTGAACATCTTCTCACCGCCCACGGGCAGGTCCTCTTCATGGCCGAACATGTTGAAGTTCTCAAACCCGGTCTTATCAGCGTTCACAAATTCTATTTTCAACCTTCCGGCCTTGATAACCCGGTAGCTGAACGACAGATACACCACGCCGGGCACCCGTTCGCCCTGGCTGTTCGTCTGCCGGTACTCCGGTACCAGCCGGAAGTCCTCCAGTTTCTGCATGATATAGCTGTTCCGGATATAGGCATAAGGCACCTTGCCGTCGGTCCGTATCTCGGCATGGCCGTCCGGCTTCGTACCGTAAGGACCGCCGTTCGCCCAGATCCAGCGTCCGCCCAGGGTGAACAGCGTAGCCTTGCTGCCCGTCTTCCATTTGTCCATGCCGTCGGCAAAACTGCTGTTGTCCAGATAACTCTGTTCTTCGCGTATTTCCTTGCGCAAGCTTTCCACGGCTGAATGGATTTTCCCCTCGGTTATCTCAAACCGCGTCAGGATGTCCTCGCCCGTCATCAACACGAACGTACCCTTCAGCCACACGTTGTCGGCATACAGGCCGTTTCCTTTCGGCTGTTTGTCTGCCGGGAAAGCGCTGCTCCTGATGCCGTCCAGCTTACCCAGCCGGCAACGAAGGCAGCCGTTGAAGTTCTTGGCCTTCACACCGTCCAGAATGTCGATACGGGGCTGTCCGTCCTCCGTGGCCGCAATGGATATAAGGTTCTGCCGGAGCGGGGTTTCGGTGTTGCCCATCAGCACGCACTCATCGCCTGCCTCCGGCTTCACCCCGCCAAACTCGCTTACCGGGACCAGTACCCCGTTGGCTATCACCGAGGCCACCTCCACCCAGTAGGATTTTAGCCGGGTTCCGCCTGTAACGGCACAGCGCATCAGGTCATGGGCCACAAAACCCGATTCCTGCTCAAACACGATGCGGTAGTTGTCGCCCTGCTTCACCACGTCCTTGATTTTGCCGTTGGCTGCCGACACCACCAGCTGCCCACACACGCTGCGGGCCTTCTCTATCAGCAGTTCCAGTGCCACCAGGCTTTGCCGGGCAGTCACTTTGTCCACCGTCAGGTTCGTCAATCCGGTCAGCTGGTCAATCCAGAGTTGCCAGCCCTCACCGGTCAGCCCGTCCACAAACTCCGTGCTACGCAGCAGTTCGCGGATCACGGCAGTCAAGTATTCGGCATTGCCCTCACCATCCACGATGCCGCAGGGCTTGCCGCCAGCAGCCTCGCCAAAGCTCACACCCTTCAGGAAGCGGATGGACTCTTTGGCTGTGTCCGGCTGGTTCTTGCTCAGGAACTCTTTCTGGCTGCGCCGGGCGGAAAACAGGTTGTTGTCCGTGGGCAGCGTCTTGTCCCAGCTTCGTATGATGTCCGGAAGGGCAGCGCCTTCCGTCTTTGATTTCGTATAGCTTTTCAGCGCACCGATGCTGTCCGTCACCTTGTCGAACTTGCCCACCTGCAGCGCATCGCTTATCTCGATGTCCATCTGCCCGGGTTCGTTCACCTTGCGGCTGATCTTGGTGATACGGCTCTGACGGTAGCCTTTTTCCGGGAAATACTTCCGGCTCTCCAGCTTCACCCGTCTGCCCACAAACAGGTCTATGCCGTGCTCCTCGATGTATACCGGGTCTGTCGGGGCTTTGTAGGCGGCAATGTCCAGCCAGTGGTCCCGGTTGTACTCGTCCACCGCAACCGCAAACTCCTCTTCGGCCAGCCGGTAATACTCATCCGGCATCCGGATATTCCACAGGATATAGGTGTCGCCTGCTCGGGGCACCAGCTTGCCGCCCGGCAGCTGGGTGTCGTCATCGTAGGGCCAGATGGTGATCAGTTCGAATTCACGTGCCGCGCTGTCGTAGTTCACCTCAAAGTAGTGGTCATCGCTTTCTCCCAGTCCGGCAAGGTCGCCCGTCTGGAACGACACACGTTTGGTTTCTCCGGCCAGCTCGTACAGGTTAGGGTCAAAGTCCAGTTCCCCGTCCCGGAAATAATAGACGGTGAATTTGTTTCCTTCATCGTCTGCCACCTCCTCGCTGCGAACCGAGCTCACCGTACCGACCCGACGGGGGAAGATGCCGCTGAAAGCATCCTGCTCGTAATGGTCATAGATGCCATATTCCTCCACGCCCTGCTCGATGTACTTCCTGCCGCCGGGAAGCATCAGACGCGGGCTGCCGTATTTCTCCGCATCGATGTTGCGGGTCGAGCCTACCGGGAACAGGCGCGTATAGAATTTGGCCGTGTTGCTCGTATCTCTTTCCAGGGAGGTCAGCCCCTTGCCATAGCCAAGGGTGATTTCTTCCCCGTGTTCGCAGCGGCACACGTTCACAGTCTGCCCCTCAACCCACCATTCCACCTTGCCGCCTGCCTTTTCCGCGATGGCTTTCAGCGCTTCGTCGCAGTACATCCCCTCGTAGTCTATCGTGATCAGCTCCGTACCTTCCACCGTACCCGTCTTCCAGTCAGTAATGTGGCCCATGCCGTTATTGATAGCCTTCACCACCATCGCCACATGCTCGCGGGGCGTGGCCGTCAGGGTAAACAGGGGGTTGGTGTCCCCGTCCGTCGTCTCCAGCACCAGGAACCGCTTGATTAGGCTCTCGATACCGTACAGCTTCAGGTTATACTCCCATTCACCATCGCTCACCTGCTTCGGCGTGTAGCGTTCTGTCAGCCAGTACCGTTCGCCCAGATAGTCCGTGTAGTCGTTCACGTCCAGGGGCAGGAAGGCATAATAGCTGAACGACAGGGAAAGCACATTGTCTCCCTGCACTTCCTTGCTTTGCGTCGAGCTGTCGTTCACGGCCACATCCGCACGCTTGGTTCCGGCTTTATCATATATCGTTAGAAGCATATTCTAATAGCGTTTGAATGGTTATATAATCGGTTTCGGTTCCCGGAACTTTACCCGGAACTTTCCGGCATGCACACCTTCCGTCCACAGATAGGTCAGCGGGGTGAACTTCGTACAGTCGGCATACTTCACCCGCAGCTGCAGATCCAGCTGGGGGAAACGGATCTCCAGCCAGCCGTCCTTCCCTTGCTTCAGGAAATTCACAAAGGCAAAGTACTGCTTCATCCAGCCTGCCTGGGTCTTGTTGTAAAGCGCAAAATGCAGCGTCACGTCACGCGCTTCATTCCGTGGGGTCAGCACGGGGCTGTATTTTTCCCCGTGCTCTTCCCGTATGTCCACAGCCGTATCCTTCTTGGCCTTGCTCGGGGTCAGGATGGCCGTCAGGTTCTCCATGCCCCCGCGCCGGTCTTCCACCAGGAACACGCCGTATTCCGTCCAGATGTCCGTGCCGTTCACCAGCACCAGTCCGCTCAGTATATTGCCCATATCACTTCACTTTTAGTCCGTCACGTATCATTTTCTTTATCACTTCCTTCAGTTCGCCCAGGTGTCCGGCGCTCACACCGGTGTTCTCGGCTATCCGGGCCAGATGCCCTTCAGCCGTGTCCATCTTCTCCACCACGCTTTCCAGCCGGTCGTCCATGCTGCTCCAGTGCTGCAGCCCGCCGGTGAACATGCCCTCCAGCTTCGTGCCCTGGTCCTGCGTCATGGCCGTAAAGCCGCCCGCTTTCGCACTTTGGCTCGTACCGCCCTGCTGCGTCTTGTCATAACCGGTGGCTGCCGCCAGGTTGTCACGCAGGGCAAGGGCTTCATCCATATACTGCATGTACTCTTCCATCAGCGCGTTCCGTTCCGCCTCGGTCAGTTCGTTGTCCTCCATGGCCTTGCCGAACTTCTCCCACCAGCCTTTCAGTTTGTCGCTGTACATCTCACCGATCTTGTTGCTCAGCATCGCCCGCATGAAGTACTCGGATATATCCTCCGCCGCATCCTTGGCACCGTACTTCATGTTCATCAGGTTGTCGATGAAGCTGCTGTACATACCGTCGAACGAAATGCCCGTCAGCCCTTCATACAGCTGGTCGGTCAGTTTCTCCAGCTTGCCGGCCTGGTCTATGTAGTCATCCAGTTTCTCGGTCAGTCGCCCGCCATAGCCTCCCTTACCGGTATTCTGGATTTGCGTCCACATATCCACGTTGCTGCGCAGTGCCTTCATTTCCTCCGGGCTCAGGCTCCACAGGTTCCCGTCCCACTGGCGGCCGATCTGTCCGCTCAGTTTGTCTATCTGTGCCTGGTTGAAACCGCCCCAGTAGTAGTTCCAGCTGTGGTGACTTCCGCTGTAGCGTGCCTGTTCCTTTGCTATCTGCAGATAGTTTGCATTCGTTTCTTTTTGGTATTTGTAAGCATCCCGGTAAGCTTCCACCGATTTTGTCCCCTTGCTTGCCTTAATGGTATCGGTCAGGTCTTCGATGGAAGTCTGCAGTTTCTCGTTCCGGTCCGTAAGACGGTCTATAGCCGCCTGCACTTCCCTGGCGTTCCCGCCGATGCCGAACAGTTTGTTGAAACCTCCGAAAGACACCGTGTTCAGCAGTCCTCCGATACCATTCACAAGGGAACCGCCTATCTGTTTGAACAGGTCTCCGCTGAGGATATTGTCGAGTATTCCGGTTATCGCATTGAAAATGGTATCTATCAATGATGAGATAATCGGGCCAATACCGTCTTTCAGCAAATCCAGTATGGAGAGAATGGCCGATATGATTTGTCCGATGACTCCGGCACTTGACAGGGTTTCGGACATCCGGCTGATGGCATCGCCGACCTTGCCTCCGATATTCAGTTTTGAAAGACCGGTAAGCATGTTCTGGATTCCTTCAAATGATCCCTGCAAGGTTCCGCTCGCAAAGCCGTGCAACCCGTCGGATACCATGTTCAACCCGTCAACCGTGTCCCGGGAGGCACTTTTCACCTCCCCGGCAAGCGCCTTCATTTCAGAGGTGGCGTTCAGGTATTCTTCGTCAGCTGAAATGCTGGACGATTGGGCCATTTGAAGAGCGATTTTAGTACGTTCTATTTCTGCCTGGTTACCGCTTTCAAGAGCCTTGTTGTAATCGGTCTGCGCTGCTTTTAACCGAATGAATGCCGCTTCCTGCTGCAGTTCCGCATTTTGCACGCGTGTTACGGCATCCCCCAAAGCGTGCATCTGCGTTTGCAGCCGGGCAAAATCCAATGTCCCGTTGCCACCGGGGAGCATGCTTTGAATCCGTTCGATGGCATCGTAAACGACCTGCTGGTCTGCGGCTCCCGTTTTTTTGAACTCATCCGTCTTGACATACTGTTTAAGCTCGCCAAGCAGGTTCTTCATCTGGTCTGCAAGCAGACCGGTCAAATCCCCGAACGCTGCTCCCCAGTCTATCTTCTGGGTAAGGGCTTCCATGTCCACTTTGTGCACAGCCGCATCACGCTGCTTCTCCAAAGTCAGCCTTTCTCCCTGGGACTGTGCCTTGCGGATTTTCTCGGCATATTCTTCAGCGATGGCCAGTTTCTGCTGCTGGAAGGTCCCGTATTCCTTCAGATAGTCACGCATGGCTTCCGCCTCTTCCCTGTACACGTCCGCCTCCGCTTTTTTCCTTGACTCGGTGTTTGAGGCACGGGCTTTTTCAAGTTCATCCTGTTGCTCCCGGGTAAGTCCGTTATCTCCGGTGGAAAGACCGGCTTCCTTGTTCTCACGCTTCCAGTCGGCTTCCTGCCGGTTTATCTCTTCTTTCCGGGCGTTATAGTCATATTCGATTTGTGCCAGTTTCTTCTCGGTACCGGCTTGCATACGGTCTATCTCTTCCTTCCGGTTCTCGGCCTGCAGGGCGGCAAGATCCTGCGCCAGCCTGCGCTCTGTGGCAAGCCGTTGCTTGGCTTCCGCTTCCGGATTCTTCCCGGACTGTTCGGGGTCGGTATGTCCGCCGATATTTCCTTTTTTGGCTGCTTCTGCCGCTTTCTTTACCTCTTCCTCCGCTTTTTTCAGATAACCGTCGCGTTTGTTTTCGGCATTTTTCAACAGTATGTCATAAGCTTCCTGATCATGTTTCTTAATGGCAGCCTGTGCATCATAGAACTGCCCGGATTCTGCCATGCTTGACTGTATGATATATTGTCCCCATTTCCCGAAAAAACCCATGGCGCTTTCCGCCTCTTCCGGTTTCTGCGCCTTGATTTTATTCACCTCTTCATCGGCTTCTGCAGCTTTTTTTACAAGGTTCTGGACATTGGCCTGGTGCAGCAGGACCTGTACATAGTCCTCGCTCTTTTGGATAAGGGTATCATACCATTCGGAAAGTGTTTTATAATACCCGAAAGATTCCCCGTACTTGCGGTTCAGTTCCTCTACCTTCGCCTTTTCCTGTTCCTTGCTGCCGGTGAAGTTCTTTATTTCATCGATGACCGATTTCAGTTCGAAGCGGGTACGCACCATCTGGGCACGGCCGTCCTTCTCTATCTCGGTCATTTCCTTGACTGATACGTTGAATTCATCCACGCCTTTTTTGGCACTGAACAGGTTTTTCGTCCAATCCCAGATTTCATCACCGTACATTACCAGCAGCATGATGCCGGTGGTCATGGCCGTCTGCCAGGAAAAGAGCGAGGACAGGACCTGTTTCCATACCGGTGTGCCTTTCTTGCCTGACTTCTGCAGCTCATCATATTCCTTACGGGCACGGGCCAGTTCGTCCGTAAAAATCGGCAGGTTGTTGGATATGGCCAGAAAGAACATCTGCGGTCCCATGGCCAAAGAAGGCATTTCACGGGCCATCTGCTGGATGCTGTTGTGAAGCCCGTTGAACTGGCGCTGTGCATTGGGCATGTCTGCAGGGGTGACCTGCACGGATTCCGATTCCTCCTGCAGCAGTTTCAGTTTGCCGCGCAATTCCTCAAGCTGCTTCTCCAGTGCATGGATCTGCGCGATATTGGCACTCTGGTCCAGATTGGGGGCAGCCGTCTCCCCGGCAAGGCGCAGCCTTTCCAGTTCAGCCTCCAGCAGCCTGACGGTATTACGCAGTTCCAGCGCCTCACGTTCGGCCTTGTTCATGCCGGGCGTGAGTTTGTCCTTCATCAAAAATTCAACTTCTACAGGTTTGCTCATTCCAGTTTGCTTTGAAAAAATCCTACTATATCGTTCGCTTCATCCTCGGCGCTGTGTTCCGGTCTGGGAGCACCGTTTCCGCCGCCTTGCTTTTTCCGCACATACCGCGGCGCGTCGCTCAGCATCATGATCAGCGTCTGGTAATTCACCCCATCAAGGATGTAATCCACGCTCCAGCCGGTCGCCGATGCAATCTGCCACACGAAGCCGAAAGGGCTATGGGAACCTTCATACCGGGTTCTTAACTCCCCTTCCTTGCCTGGCTCAGTCTCGGAGTCATCGGGTTCGCCCGCGCTGTCGAGCTGATAATACGCATAAAATCCTTCGTGCCCATCAGACGCTCGAATGTTCGGAACATGGCCGTCAGATAACGCCACTCCACAAAGTTCCGCAGTACCCACGCTGTCACCCCGATGCCCACGTGCCGCGACACGTATCCCCGGCATACCATATAGGCCAGCAGGCGGCTCACAGCCTTACCATGCTCCGCCACAAAGGCCAGTTCCTCGGTCTTGTCCTTCGGTTGCCAATCGGGTTTGACACCCGTCTTCAGGTATTCCCGCGCCAGCAGAATCTGACCCCGCAGCCTCGGACGCTTCATCGTCACACGCACCTCCACCGGGCGTTTCAGCCACGGAAGCTTCCACCTTTTAAGAGGTACGGACACGCCGCTGTCAAGCAGCGCGTCCGCACACTCCATCTCTATCAGTTGTTCCAAACGGTCAGCCATACGTTAGCCCTCCTCACTTTGGAGCGATGCTGCAGCCGCGGCTTCCGCCGGCGGCAGCTTGTACTGCCCCCACTCGTCCGGTATTGCTTCCGTATCGAACACGCCGTAAGGCTGCGAACCGTCCTCCGGCATCGCCACTTCGAGCGTAACCTCTATCTTGGAGGTTTCTGTAAGGGTCAGCTTGCCTGCAGGATTGGAAAGCAGCGTGGCGTTGGGAATCAGTACGCTCTGTCCGGACACGAGGGAGAGTTCCCATGGTCCCTGCATGACAAGCACCTCCGACGGGGCTGTCCAGCCGATCGGAGTTTTCTTTTCCGAGTCTTCTTTCTTATAATGCAGGCTGCCGCCAAGCAGTTTGTGCAGGTTCGAATAGTTCATCTGGATCACATTGAACGTCGGGGCGATGCCGCCGTTACTCTGTGGGATGACCAGCACCGGGGCACCCTGCACCTGTTCGGCCTCGATCTTCGCGGCCTCGGGTTTCTTGCCGCCCAGGTCAAACGAGTTCTTTTCAATATACCCGATTGTGAAATCCTTATACTTTACGGCTCCTATGCCGTACATGAAATTCTTGTTCATCGTTTATAAAGTTTGATGGTTAATAACACACCGGCCAATAAGCCGGCCAATACACCTGTGATAAACGTCCGCATCCGGTTCGGAGGGCGTTTTTCTACTGTTTGAACGTCATTTGAAATTTCGCTCTTGGTTTCGCTACGGATGCGCGCCAGCTCTTCTTCATACCATAGCACCAGCTGTTGCAGACTGTCACACGAGGCTTCGGCCACGATGTTCCCGCTGTCGTCGCTGCCTACGGTCAGATTCGCCTGTCCGCTCTTGCCACGGTACACGGCACCTTCAGGAAGTTTACGGAGGCTGTCCGCAGGTATAGACAGCTTCACCGAACTCGCCGGTATACCCGCCATCACCAGTCCCGCCCGTCGGCTTCCGCTCGCGCTGTCGGTGCTTGCCGATTCCGTCTGTATCTTCTCCACCGTCGTGCTCTTCCTGCTGCTTGCGCAGCCCGCCAAGCACAGGACAGTCATCATGATGGCGGCAACTGTTGGCAGTGTCAATGGCCTTGCGCAGTCGCGCCATTTCGCGCTTGTTGGCCTGCAGGTCTTTTCTTGTTGCATTCAGTTCTTCTTTTAAGGGTACCACAATATTGCTCACCAAAACGCGGGTGGCATGTTCTGCGTTATCCACACGCACACCCTCTGCGTCGGCTTCGGCTTTCATCGCTTCCGCTTTCGCTTTCCTCACCGTAGCACGCAGGGAACCGATGGCTGCTGCAGTGCCCACAAGGCCGCCGCTAAGAATAATGTTCATGATCTCGCTAAAGTCCATACCACCCGTTTTTTAGTCAGTCAACCTTTTATTCTGCTTCCTCGCGTTTCTTTCGGAATAGTCCGATAACCCATTGCACCAGTCCCGTGTCGGCTACCCCATTGGCTACAAGTGAGGCACCAAAACCATAGAGCAAGGCAATGTCCCAGCTCACATCACTCACAAATCCGGCATCAAGCCACCACAGTAGCATCGCGCACACCAAGCCCACACACCAGCTCACCAGCTGCGTCACCCAGCCTTTCATGTTGGGGAACAAACCTTTCAACCCTTCAGTAAGCACCACCACACCGCCGACGAAACCGGCAAAGGTGCCAATCATTGCGTCATAGTCCGTTGCCGGAACATCGGCCCCTTGGGCCATCACAGCCGATACTGTTCCCAGCATCAGCATCATAAACAGCATAATTCGTTTCATTGATTGCTTCTTTTATTATTGGTTAATACCTATTTCTTTCAGCCATTTCTGTACATCGAAACTGGGGCAGGCTTTGGCCGCCAGCTCGTTGTGTCCCACAATGCGCACATCCGGGAATCTGCGATGGAAGTCCTTCACATACTTCTCCAGTGCCTTTTTCTGGCAGCCGGTGCGGGTGTCCTTCGGGGTCTTGCCGTCCTTGGCCACACCGCCGGCATACACAATGTGGCGGCTCACGCTGTTGTACCCCTTGGCTCCGTTGGTCACTTCCCAGGGATCCACCTGCGCATCCTCGTTGTTGTTCACCAAGCGTTCCACACCGCCCTGCAGGTGGAACAGGTCGGTGTAGCCCACCTGTTTCCAACCTCTGCCACCCTGGCTTACGGGCGAAGTGTGCCACTTCCGGATGTCCGCCGATGATACCTCACGCCCCTCCGGGGTTGCCGTACAGTGAATTACCAGATACTTCAATTTTGCCATACCATCTTATCCTTTCTGGTTTTGGGTAATGGTAATCTTGGCCGTCTTGCTGCGGTCGGCATTGAGCGTAAGGGTCAGTGTACCGGTTTTCTGACTGCCACTGTTTGCACCGGCCGAAATCTTCACGCCTTTATCCGTCGCTTCCACCTTGAAGCCGGCAGGGGCACTGCCTATCTCATATTCTCCGCTGGCGGTCACGGTCACTTCTTCACTGCCACCGGTTGCCTCAAGGGTCACACTGGCAGGGTCAACTGAAATCTTCTTCTCGCTCGCCTTGAACACGGGGTTGCTTCGCTTGTCCAGCACCACCACTTCTTCACCGAAGGCAATGTTCGTGTCAGCCTTCATCAGCATCTTGAAGAAGTACAGTTCGCTCGCGTTCGAGATCTTGTCAATCTGAATCACGTCTTCATCGTCCTGCAGGTTCACAGCCGCAAACAGGTTGCCGCCGGCATCGGGCGAACAGAGGGTGCACACAATCAGATCATCGGGCCAGGCCGCAAGCGTCTCAATGGTAATGCCCTTGTAGCGACGGGCATTCACATCGGTTTCGCTCGTGTTCTTGGACTCGCGCTGGGTCAGCTCGTCATCATACTTGTCAAAGTCGTTCACGCTCATCAGAATGCGGAGGTCCGGGTTGTTGCGGATGGCCACGGGAATCTTCGCACGCATGGCTTTCAGTCTGCCCAGCATGGTCGATTCTGCGCTGTCCACCACAATCACCTCAGTATCCTTGGCCATCTGGGTCAGGATGCCGTTAAACAAGTGGTCGTCATCATCCCCATATTCACCGTTCACATAGTGGTCACCCAGTTCAAACTGTACCCGCTTGGCCAACTCGGCAAGCAGGGCGTTCTGCGCTTCGGGCGGAAGTTCCGAGAATACCAGGTTGCCCTTCGGCTGCCATTTGCGCCAGATGTTCTCGAACGTGCGGGGGTTAAACACCGTAAAGGCCATGAAGTCCACCGGGTCAAGACTCTTTTCGTCGTAGTTGAAGTTGCCCTTCGAATCCTCCACGCCGGGGTTCTCCTTGCGCTTCTGGAGCATCTTGCCGGTCTTCAGGCGCGGCAGGCTGATTTTCTTCTCCACACCGGGAATCACCATGATCAGCCCCTTTTCCACAATCTCATTGCTCGTAGCGGCAAGCGTCAGCAACTGTTCCAGTACCTCGCCGCTGTAATTCGTGTTTCTTACAATTATTGCCATAGTTCAATCACTTTTTACGTTTGTCCTTAATTTCTCGCATACGCCTGTTCCAGGGGCTTTCTTCACCATTCGGTTCCAGATGCAGGTCTTCCATCACACGGCGCTTTACCGGCAGTTGGGCCAGGGCCTTTTCGCCGTTCTCGCGGTCATTGGCCAAAAGGTTTTCGTAGATGGGGCGGGTAGTCGCATCAATGCGACCGTCCTGCTCGGCTGCGTCAAGCAGCTGCTTGCGGGCGGCAAGGTCTTCGGCTTCAGCCTTGTCTTCGTAGGTCTTCACCTTGGCCTTCAGGTCGGTGTTCTCTTTCGTAAGGATAGGTACCTTGCCTGCCTCTTCCTCCAGTTGGTCCATCAGGCGGAACACATCCGCATCACTCGCGCAGTCCTTGAAGCGCGGGCGTTTCTTTACGTCTTCCAGATTCATGTCTTCTCTGTTTTTTTGTGGCTCAACGAGCCGGTTATTGAATAAAGTATATATCTGCGCCGGTGTACTGTCTGCCGGCACGGGGTCTGCATCATAGATGTCGTCTATGAAACCAAGGTCCAGGGCTTCCTTGGCGGTCAGCCAATGGTCCTCGCCGTCAAAATAGGTCTGTTTCACTTCTTCCTTGCTCATGCCCAGCCGCTCGGCATAGATTTCACTCAAGCTGCCTTCCAGGCTTTCTATCTCTTCCATGCAACGCTGCAGGTCCTGCTTGTTGCCGTAACACCCGCCGCTCACACTGTGCAGCATCAGACGGGCATATTTGCTCATTTCTACGGGCTTGCCGCAAAGGGCTATCACACTGGCCATGCTGGCGGCTATGCCATCCACATAAATGCGGATGTCGGCCTGGCTATGGCGCAGGGCGTTGAATA
The DNA here is from genome assembly GCF_000154845.1 of Phocaeicola coprocola DSM 17136. Lineage (GTDB taxonomy): Bacteria > Bacteroidota > Bacteroidia > Bacteroidales > Bacteroidaceae > Phocaeicola > Phocaeicola coprocola. The sequence goes on from NZ_DS981507.1 coordinate 84,858, forward strand.
TCGCAATGCCGCTGTACACTTCCCCGCCGTTGCTGTTGATACGCACATGGATGCGTCGGCTCACGCGTTCGGCTTCCATCAGTTCCTGGGCTATGCGCCCGCTTTGCACCTCCGTATAGTCTCCGATGTCCCCGTACAGGAATATCGTACTGGTGCCGTCGTCACTCGTTGTAATATTGAAAAATCTGCTCATCGTCATGTCTTTACCAGCGGTTTCCCCGCCTTTCGATGGTGCGAAAATAGAACATTCCCATGGCACCAAGAAACCGCGTCCGCATCATAACGTTTTCTGGCGTTATCATAACGCTGTAACCCGTCATCATGCGTACGCGCTTTTACAAACCCCGCTTTTTCATGCAATTTTGTAACGTGATTTACAACTAAAAAGGACGATTTATGGCAGATTTGACGAATGCCCAGAAAAAGGAATGGGCAAAAACTTTGTACCTCAAGGAAAACCTCACACAGCAGGAAATCGCCGACCGGGTGGGCGTGTCACGGGTGTCCGTGTCCAACTGGGTACGGGCCGGGAAGTGGGAGGAACAGAAGGTGGGGCTTACGCTCACAAGGCAGGAACAGGTGGCTAACCTCTACCGGCAGGTGGCCGAAATAAACAAGGCCATCGCCGAACGGCCCGAAGGGGAACGGTTCCCCTCATCCAAGGAGGCTGACATCCTCGGGAAACTGTCGGCGGCCATACGCAACATGGAGCAGGAAGTGGGCATTGCCGACATCATCAGTGTCCTCACCGGGCTCATCGACTGGGTACGGGCGGCCGACCTCGAAAAGGCAAAGGAAATTACACGCCTGGCCGATGCGTACATTAAAGACAAATTATAAAGGGATAGACAATGAAACAGACTGACAGACTCGCTCTCCTCGATTGGGAGAAGTACAAAGAAGACATCGCAAGGGCTACACCGGTCGATAGGAACATGACGGCAGCCGAACGGGAAAAACACCGGGAATATCTTGAGAAACATCCCATAGAATGGATCAAGTTCTTTTTTCCGAATTATGTCAAATATGAATTTGCCGACTTCCAGAAAAAGGCTATCCGGCGGATCATTGCACACGATGAATGGTTTGAGGTGCTTTCTTGGAGCCGTGAGCTGGCCAAATCCACCGTCACCATGTTCATCGTCATGAATCTCACGCTTACCGGACGCAAAAAGAATGTGATTCTGACCTCCAACAGCAAGGACAATGCGGTGCGCCTGCTCGATCCCTACCGGGCCAATCTCGAAGCCAACGGACGCATCATGGCATACTACGGCAAACAGGAACTGCCGGGCTCATGGACCGAGGATGAATTCACCACCAAAGGGAAGGTCTCTTTCCGCGCACTGGGTGCCGGACAATCTCCGCGTGGTTCGCGAAACGAGGCCATACGTCCCGACGTACTGCTGGTCGATGACTTTGATACGGACGAGGATACCAAGAACCCGGACATCATCCAGAAGCGCTGGGACTGGTGGGAAAATGCGCTGTATCCCACAAGGTCCATTTCCGAACCTACACTGGTCATCTTCTGCGGAAACATCATCGCCAAGGACTGCTGCGTGGTGAGGGCGGGCGAAATGGCCGACTCCTGGGACATCGTGAACATCCGCGACAAAAACGGTTTTTCCACATGGCCGGAAAAGAACTCGGAAGAGGACATCGACCGCACACTGTCCAAAATATCCAAAAAGGCGGCACAGGGAGAATATTTCAACAACCCGATTTCCGTGGGAGAGGTATTCGAAAACATTGCATACGGCAAGGTTCCGGCACTCTCCAAATTCAAGTTCCTCGTGGTGTATGGCGACCCGGCACCGGGCGAAAGCAAGGGTAAGAAAGGCAAATCCTTCAAGACGGTTTCGCTCTGTGGCAAATTGGGTGGCAGGCTTTACGTCATCAAGACTTTCCTGGCACAGGCGCTCAATGCGGAGTTCATTGACTGGTATGTCCGGATGCTTGAATTTGTCGGGGGCAAGACCAATGTCTATTGCTACATGGAGAACAACAAGCTGCAGGACCCTTTCTTCCAACAGGTGTTCAAACCGCTGGTGGCAAAAGTACGCCGCGAACAGAAGATTGCGCTGTTCATCCGGGGCGACGAGGAGAAGAAGACGGACAAGGCTACGCGCATCGAGGCCAACCTTGAACCGCTCAACCGCGAGGGGAACCTCATCCTCAACGAGGCTGAACGGGACAATCCGCACATGAAGGAACTGGAGGATCAATTCAAGTTGTTCACCCTGACCATGCGCTATCCGGCCGACGGACCGGATGCGGTCGAAGGGGCGAACCGTATCATTGACGAACTGATCAGGCGCATTGAACCGCCCGTATTCCGATCACGGAAGGATGTAAGAAAACGGAATAAGAAAAGATTATGACAACTCTAAAACAATAGGACTATGAGCAAATTTGTTGAACTTACCGATTACGATGCGAGCATCCACCGAGACATCCTCGACGCACTGGTTCGCGAAGACGAAACGGTCATTGAGGTTTGCGAGGACAGGGCCATTGCCGAAATGCGGTGTTATCTGGGCAAACGCTACGACTGCAACAAGATTTTTGCAGCCACCGGCGAGAACCGTAACCAGCTCGTGCTGATGATGGTCATCGACATGGCGGTCTATCACATCTTCTGCATCCACAACCCGCAGAAACTTTCCCAGGTACGCAAGGATCGTTACGAACGGGCGGTGGAATGGATGAAGGCGGTGGCCGACGAGGACATTTCAATCGAAGGGGCTCCGCTGCTGCCCGAGGAACAAAGGGCGGGCAGGTCGGATTTCCGCATTCAAAGCAACCGCAAACGAACGAACCACTGGTAAAAAGCAAGCATCATGAAAAAGAAAAACAGAAAAAACAACAAAGCCGGCATCATCACCGTAGGGGGAAACTTCACGTTGCCGGGACAAAAGAGACCGAATGTGATTGTGCTCACACAGCCCAAACGCTTCGGGCTGGACATTTCCGACTACATGGCAGCCGTAAGGGTGGCCGAGAATGTCGATTTCTCGCGACGTTACAAACTTTATGACCTCTACGAGGACATTCTGATGGATACCCACCTTTCCTGTGTGCTCGAAAAGCGAAAGAATGCCGTGCTGTGCTCCAACATGGAATTCCGGGTGGACGGGAAGCCCGACGATAAAATCAACGAACAGATACAGTCGCCCTGGTTCAACCGGCTGGTGGGTGACATCCTTGATGCGAAATTCTGGGGCTTCTCGCTCTGCCAGTTCTACAAGCTGCAGGAGTGGGTGGATTATGACCTGGTACCACGCAAGCATGTGGATCCGGTCAGGGAACTCATCCTGCGCCACCAGACGGACATTACCGGCCATTCCTGGAATGAATATACCGACCTGCTGTTTGTGGGTTCACCGTCCGATTTGGGGCTGTTGGCCAAGGCTGCACCTTGGGTCATCTACAAACGTAACACTACGGGCGACTGGGCACAGTTCTCCGAGGTATTCGGCATGCCTATCCAGGAATATATCTATGATTCCGACGACGACGAGTCACGCCAGCGGGCCATGGAGGATGCGGCCAATGCCGGAAGTCTGGCGCAGTTCTTCCATGCCAAGGACACGGAACTCAAACTCACGGAAGCCGGAAACAAAACAGGGTCTGCCGATGTCTATGAACGCCTCTGCGAGCGGTGCAACAACGAAATTTCCAAACTGATACTGGGCAATACGCTGACCACCGAATCGTCCGAAAAAGGCACGCAGGCTTTGGGTACGGTTCATAAGAAAGTAGAGGACAAGGTACTGGAGGCCGACCGGAAGTACGTGCTCAACGTGCTGAATTACGACATGACGGACATTCTGCTGCGCATGGGCATCAACACCGAAGGGGGTACGTTCTGTTTCCCCGAACCGAAGGAAACGGATGCCGGTACCAAAATATCCATCCTCACGCAGCTGAAGAAGAACTTCAACATCCCCATCGACGACGACTATCTCTATGAGGAATTCGGTATCGACAAACCGGCCAATTACGAGCAGCTGAAGGCGGAACAAAAGACGGCTGAACAAGCCGACCAGATTCCAAGCCCGAAGAAGGAGCCGGAGCCAGCGAATAAGGGACGGGATGATGAACCGACACCGAAACAGAAAAGAAACTTCCGGAACTGGCTCAAAGGTTTTTTCGTGAAAGCCCCGGCAGACGGGGCAGCTTTAGACTGGTAGTCGACAGACTGTATACGGCTGATAATGGCAGCATCTCCATGGAGTTTGACTTCTCCGAAGAGGTGCTGCGGCGTGCCTTGCTGAACATATACAGCAGGGACTTTCATCCGGCAACCGAAATCGAAATCAACCTGTTCAATGAAATATGGGCAAAGATGGACAAGGCGGCAAAGGAAGGGTTCAGCAAATCCAAGGCCATTACTCCGGACGAGGATTTCAGAAATGCCATACTCCGGAACAATGCCGTATTCTCGGCATTCAAGGTACATCGTATGCAGAATGACATGGCACGACTTTTATTGGATTCAAACGGCATTTTAAAACCGTTCGACAAATGGGTACAGGAAGTCTTGCCCATTGCTTCCCATCAGGTTCGTCACTGGCTGCGGACGGAGTATGATACGGCGGTCATCCGGGCGCATCAGGCGGCTGACTGGCAACAGTTCCTGCGCGAACGCGATATTCTGCCCAACCTCAAATGGCTACCGTCCACCTCCATTCATCCGGGGGCTGACCACCGCCCGTTCTGGAATACCATCCGGCCGATTGATGACACGTTCTGGAACATCCACCGACCGGGCGACCGGTGGAACTGCAAGTGCGACCTCACTGCCACCGACGAGGAGCCGACACCACTTCCGGACGAAGACGACAAGAACAAGCCCCAGCCCGGACTGGATAACAATCCGGGAACGGACGGCAAACTGTTTTCCGACAATCATCCATATCAGGCAGAAGCCCACAAGGGTGCCCAAAAAGCGGTGGATAAACTTATGGCCCGTATTGACGAGATGATTGCGGAAATGCCGGACTACCTTACCGGGGAGGAAAAAATGGCCATTGCCCGGAACAACCTCGAAATGGAAAAGGCTCTTAAAATCAAAAAAGGAAAACCTATGGATGTGGATAAGGCGGACAAACAGAATGCAAATCCCAAACATGTGGAAGAGTATATTTTGGATTCCAAAGGAATATACCGCGATAAAAGGGGAAACAGATACCGGAAGAACAGCGATTACGATAAAAAACGGGATACTCCATACAGTATCAACTGCCAGACTTGCGCACCGGCATACGCTTTACGATTACGTGGATGGGATATTACCGCCAAAGGCAATGTCGCAGGGTCTAAACTTGAATATCTGAGTAATGGACGTGCTTTTGAAGTCTGGAAAAACACCGACGGTACTCCGGCGCAACATATAAGTATAAACAGCTGGCTTGCGCACAAAGGATACCTGAAAATGACCCCTAAAAGGTACATGGAGTATTTCAATGAGGTATGTAAGGAAGAAGGCGTGTATGAATTGTGCATCGGCTGGAAAAGTGGAGGAGGTCATGCTACAATCCTGCAACGGTTTGCGGATGGTGAACTAAGGTATATCGAACCCCAAAGCGATAATTCTGCCGGTTCAGGAATGGAATGGAAAGACGTAAAATATTTATGTGAAATAGGAGCTGCGACTTCCCACAACTGCAGGGGAGTCCTGAGAATTGACAATAAGCTATTCGATGTCTCCTTCCTCGATATTTTCGATACATGAATCGATAACGTCAAGGGATAACGGACCGGTTATTTCGGTTGCGTCTTTACCGTCATACAGATAGACGAAAGGATAACCGGTACAGGAGTCCCCCGGAAACTTGAACACATAGGCTTCCTGGCCTTCATAAATACCAAGGTATTCGAAGGTGTCACCGTATTGCTCAATAAGTACACGGGCCTCGTTCTTTACTTGTTCCGGTATATTCATAACGCATAAAAGGCATATTGGAAGCCTCGGTTGCAAAGTTATAAATTATTCTTGAATTACTGATGATTATGGACATAAAAGATTTTACGGAAATGATAAAGCGGAAACGTGACAGGCTGGACAGTATGATGCGCCGCAAAATGCCAGTCATGGTAGGACGAATGGCCAAAGACCATTTTCAGGATAACTTCCGGCAGGGTGGATTTGTCAATGGCGGTCTTCACCCTTGGCCCAAAGCCAAACGGCTGTCCTCGGGAGGTTCCGATGCCGCCAGCAATTATGGAACGCTGCTCTCCGGCAGGAAACATCTGTTCAAATCGGTCGGATATACACCTGCAGACTACCGGGTAAGGGTATTCAACGAGGTGGTCTATGCACCCATCAACAACTGGGGCGGGGAAATCGATGTCACCGTCACAGACCGCATGAGGCGCTTTGCATGGGCCAAGTTCTACAAGGCTTCGGGAAAAAGAAAAAAAACCGGCACAGGGCAAAAGAAACGCGTCAAACGACGTTCCAAGCCGAAGGAACTGAATCCGCAGGCACAGTTCTGGAGGAACATGGCGCTTACCCAAAAAAAGAAACTGCACATCCGCATCCCGCAGCGCCAGTTCATGGGCGAAAGCGAAGAATTGAACCGGCGTATCCGGGAAAAGGTGGACCAGGAAATTACCAACATTTTAAACCAATAACGATATGGACGAAATTTTTATCGCAATCATGGAACAGATTGCACAGGAAATGCCGGAACTCTCTCTCATCGACGAGGACTACGGACAATTGGAAATGGGAGCAGAAGAAGACCAGTACCCGGTCACTTTCCCTTGTGTATTAATCGGAAATACAAACTCCGACTGGCACGACCTCGGATACGGGGCACAGAAAAGCGAATCCGCACTGACCGTCCGGCTGGCCATCGATTGTTACGACGATACAAGCTACGCATCCGGCACGTATGACAAGGTGAGGGAAAGGCAGCAGCTGGCCAAGAAATTATACAAGTCGCTGCAGTGTCTGCAATGCACGGACAACGCTTCGCCGCTGGTACGCGAGAAAAGCCGTTCGTATGCCATGCCGCATTACATCAAGGTCTATGAAATGACGTTCTCATTCACACTGCACGATGAATCGGCCATGCCGTCATCTTATGGGGAATAGTTCCAGCTGGGCGGCAGTCAGACGGGGGGCTTTCACCTTGGGAACAGGCTTCAGATTGTAGTCTGTTCCCTCACGTGATTTCCGGCGGATGATGGTCATGATACGTTCCTCGGATATAAAGAATTCGCGCTCCGACAACACTTTTAAAGCATCGTCGAACCGCAACCGCTGTATTTCTGTCCAATAGTAGTAACGACGGCATAGTGCCTCGTCACGCAGCTTGATCAGTTCTTTATCCCGTCCTTTGCCCATACATTTTATTTCTCTTACAAAAATAACTGATTTCCATCTATTTTAAGAACAAAAGCGCCGCAATTATAACAACTGCGGCGCTTTCTGTTTATAGGGTTAACGGGTTTCGGCTACAAACGGCAGAAACTGGGTTCAATGCGGGTCCATACGCCGTTTTCAGGGTTGCGGCGGCTGAAGTAGTAGTTGGTGGCATTGCGCTGCACTACATTAGCTTCCTTGAACAGGCGCATGATGTCTGCATACTCTTCATCGAACTTATCTTCCAGTTCATACAGCTTTGAAATGCTCTTGTAGTCCAGGTCGCCCATCTTGTTGCGCTCCAGCAGGGTCATGGCCATCTGATACATCGGATCATCAGAACCTTTCTCGCTGTTCTGCATGTAGCGCTTCAAATAGTCAATCAGACGGTCGGCTGCCATGTCGGCTCGTTCATCGAAGCCTTTCACCTTGTTGCTTTTCACTTCCAGACGGAAGTCTCCGTCCGTAATGGTATAGCTGCGCTGTTCGTCGCTTTTCACCTGGCCGTATTCCTTCATCACCTTGGTAAAGGCATCGGCTTCTTTTTCCAGCCATCCGCGGAACCCGGTCACGGTATTCACCATCTCAAGAACGTTGGTCTTTACTTCGTGCATAAACTCACCGCGTAATGCCTCGTAAGTTTCACGACGGGCGATGCGGTCTTCTTTCTCTTCTTGCTGCAGCTGGGCCATGAGGGCTGCTCGCTGTTCTTTACTCAGGGACTTGATGTCCACACTTTGATTGTTCTTTTCCATTTTAAATCATTTTAGTTGTTAATCAGCTATTACTTTGTCATCCTTCAGCAGCAAAGCGAATGTCCTGTCTCTTTCTGCTTTGGTTTCAAACTTCTTGTATGTCTTCCAGCCACCGTTTATGCCGGTACACATCTTTATCCTCGGGCCTGGATAATCATCCTTTCGTATTATACAGAACCCCGCTTTTATCAGCTTGTCTTGGTCATCTATCCTCATAATCATCCTGCTTTTCCGGTTCATCGTCTATCAGCATGGCCTCCCCATTGGCATACGCCCAGTCGGCCAGTTCGTTGAAAAACTCCGCTGCATCCTGGTTCTCCATATCGGATGTCGTAAGGGTCACGTCTTTTCTTATACGCTCAAGCGCTTCATGTGCTTTTTTATCCATATTGCTCTATTTATCGGTTAAACCTCCTTTTCGTTGGATAGCTCGCAGTTTGATGGCCAGTTGTTCCAGCTCGGCTGTACTAACCTGAACAAAGGGCTTGCCGGCTATCCGGGGGTTGTTGCAGAATTCGTTCACCCGGTTCCAGTCGGTGGTGTCTATACCCAACTGTTGCATCAGCTTCAGGCAGACGCTGCGTTTCCGTCGCAGTTCCTCGCGAAGTTTCTGCCGCCATTCGTCTTGTCCGCTCAGTTTCTCCAGAGCAGTACAACAAACTTCATACTCCTTGGCCGTCATTTCCTTCAGACTGTCTGTCCGGTTCCACGTGTACTGCAGCACGATTTGTTTTTTGAATTCCTCCCGATCGCCCTGATAAGGCAGTTTGTTGAACAATGCATAGAACCGGGCGAAATTGGTTACTTCCTGTGCCATATCATCCTTTCACTTTTTTCTCCACTGAAAGAATTGCCAAACTTATCATCATAAGTTTTACAGACTGGCTGTCCTCTTCAAACAAATCAATATCCGCAACCACAGGCTCACCGCTCATGGTGTTCCATATTTGCTCTACCTCTTTCGTCTTCTTTTGATTCATCAAAAAGAGATACGCGTCATACTCGGAACGGTCAAATTCAAATACGACCTGAACTTTCTGTTTTTCTTCCATACATTCACTATTAAAAGGTTATTCAAACAATACTTTAATGCCACACGAACTGGCTACGTCAAGCTCCAGTTTGGCTCCCTTGCTCAGTTCCCAGTCCTTCAGCATGTAGATATAGTCACAAGCCAGCAACAGGGCAATGTCGGCCCGCATGTGGGCTCTCCAATGAGCTTCATCCGGCAATCCGTTCCTGAAAGGGTTTACAGGATCATAGCCTTGTGCCATCAGTTTCTCCTCGGCACGGCTGAAGGCTTCCTTGCGCTCATTCATATCATAGTGCGCGATGGCTCCGCTGATGTACACTTTCCCGGCACCGGTCGCTTCACCACGTTGAAAAGCCTTGTGTCGTTCCCACCGTTCCGGAACCACCACACTGTAGTTGCACGATTGGCAGCAGCAGCCTTCTTCTTTCACCGGGAACGGATTGTATCCGTAGCCCTCATACTCTTTGCCGCAGATGCAGCACACTTTCTTTTCTTCTTTCTTTTCCATCACTTCAAATCTTTAATGTTTATTTGGCAGGACGGATGCCATACCTGAATATTCCGAGCAAACATCACATCCCTGGTTTCTATCACTACGTGTCCCTTTGTCTTGGTCCTGCGCAGACGGAGGTCGCTTTGTATGTTACGTTCTACCCAATCGTCCACCACGGCCTCCGCTTCCTGTTCTTTCAGGAGTATCTGGTACAGCTTATTCTCCCATTCCATCATTCAAATAATCCTCCATATTATCGTCCTTCAATGTTTTGGCAGCACCTTCTTCCCATATCACGTAGGGCTCACCGGGCCGCTCCATAAAGCGGCTTTTGCACCAGGCTTTGAAACAGCTTACCATGATTTTCACATCGGCATCATATTCCACCTTGCGGGCGCTTCTACCTGCCGGATGAAGCCCCTCGGCATGGCTGATGAAGATAAACAGTTTCTTGGGATGACGTTCCTTGAACTCCTTGTAGGTTTTGTAGTTCAAGCCGCTGTATTGGAAGCTGTCGATAATCACAATGCCGGGACTGCCCCGGCGCTGCAGACGTTCCTCCAGCTGCTCCATCGACTCGCGGTCAAGGATAACCAACCGCTTGCGCACCTCATCCATCTTATGTCGTTTCAGACTCATCTGGAACGAAAGGCCGGTGCTTTCCTCAAGGCTGTCATAGATCACGCGTCCAAAGCCGCACAGGTACTTGGCCAGCTGCATCACAAAACTGCTCTTTCCGTTCCCGCTGGCACCCCAGATAATCCACACGCCGCTTTTGGCAGGGTTACCTATCGAGGCTTGCCAATCCCCGGTAAATTCATACCGGGGTATTTTCATGTTCAGCACCTCACCGGGGCTGTAGGCTCTTTTCAGTTTCATGCTTGCATCCTCCTTAATTTTTCGATTTCGGTATATACGCGCCGCAAGCCGCCTCCGGTGCTGTGAACGATCTTGGCAATGTCGGCACCGTCCGGGGCATTGATTTTGGCTACAATGGCAGCCTGTGCCTTCAGAAACTTTTCGCGTTCCTGCGCATCGTCTGGGGTCACCTTGCTGTAGGAGTCACCGTAGCGACTCAACATTTCGGTATAACCCACCTTCTTGCCTTCGATGGCGCGGTTGATCTTTTCCTTCAGCCCATCTGCACCCATCATATACCACGCACAGCAGCGCTCGGTGGCGTTCCACAGGGCCTTCAGTTCAAGGAAGGCTTCATACTGCAGGTCGCCGGCTTCGTCCAGAATAACCAGGGGCGTATCTATCGTGCGGAGGTAGGCTACCAAGTCCTCATACACGTCGCTGTAGCGTCCGTTGCTGGTCACGCCGAATTCCTTGGCAATGTAGCGTATCAGCTTCAACTTGGTCTTCACCTGGCTGCAGTCCACATATACGGCGTGCTTGTGCTGCTTCACGTAAGCTTTCGCTGTAAAGGTCTTGCCGATATTGGGCATATCGCACAGGATGGCGCTCAGCCCGCTTCCCTGGCACACTTCCAGCTGCTTGCTCACAAACACATAGGTCGGGGTCTGTGCTGCCTGCCAGGGCATTTCCGTACGCAGTTGTACGCCCAGTCTTCGGGCTATGCCTACCCAGTTGGCATCACTGACCTGCTTTTCATAATTGCCCCGCTTGATGGTATTGTACACACTGGGGGCTATGCCCAGTGCCGTAGCATGACGGTTGTCACTGGGGTAATTCTCACGGTCGGCGGCTATCGCTGCCACAATACGCTGCTTTACTTCATTTGTTATTTCCATTTGAATGCTGTTTTAAATTCGTTCTAACGTCGTTAATTATATCTTGGCTACTGCATCATGCTCGAAGGCACTGATGTCCATATAGGCTGAGTAATCTTCTTCCTCGGCTTGGGTAGGAAGGGGAACGGCTTCCGCCTGTACCTCTGTTATCAGCTTTGCTTCCTCTTTGGCAAGGATGCCCACACGCTTAATCTTGCCGTCCTTCATCATCTTGTCGAATTGAGCTACATACTTGGACTGTTCGGTATAGGCTGCCTTGTCGTACTCGGTCTGCTCGGCTGTATTCTCATTGTAACGGGCTACGGGCTTGCAGGTGGCGATATATCGTCCGTTCTGGTAGATATATACCTCGTTGATGGTTCCGTCGGCATCGGGCAGATAATAGGCATCTACCTTGTAGTTCCTCGGCTCCAGCTTTTCGATGATTTCCGGGCTGGGCAGTCCGTATTGGTTGTACATCACCGTGCAGTAGGTGTTCTGCCGGATGGTTGTTTCGGTGTGCTGCCCGATGAACCGGTAAAGAACGGCCTTGTCCCAAGGTGCAAGGTTCGGATTCTGGTGGGCGCAAAGCACGTCCCAACGGCTCATGCCCGGATAGCGCTTTTGGTTGGGGTGAGGTTGCGCGTTGAAGGTCTGGATGGCGCGTATATCATCGGCTACCAGTTCTTCATAGCTGTAGGCCTTCACCTTGTAGGTGTTGTTCTTTTCGTCATACACCTTCTCTTCCTTCGGGCGGTTGGCTTCCAGCTTGGCCCACCAGCGACCGATACCTACCTGCGTGCGTTTCTCCACGCCGTACTTCTTTTCGCGGTTCTTATGCTCGGCACGTTTTTCACGAGAGTTCCCGGGGTTACACCAGCGGATCAAGGGGAAAACGGTACCGGCTTGCATCAAGCCGTCGGCAAAATCACTTACCAGGTGGTGTTCCACTTCCAGCTCGGCGGGGATATACATGCCGTTCCGGTCCAGGGTCTGGAACATGTTTCGCATACAGTCCAAAAACAACTCGGTAGTCTTGTACCGGTTGTAGGCATATCCTACCACAGCGCCGCTCACCACATCGTAGGCATAATAGGCTTTCACACGGTTGCCGTCCTTCATCGGGCGAGGCAGGTCGCGGTCATCAAGACTCACCTTGCTCAATGAGAACTCACCGATGCTGCGCAAATGGTAGGGGCGGTAGGCATTGTTGAAATCCCATTGGCTCATGTGAAGCTTGGCTCTGAGGGCCTTGTTCTTGGGGTTGTTCAGGTAGTTGGCTACCGTAGCCGGGCTCAATACCAGCGGATTTCCATCCTTGTCGGTAAAGTCTGCCGGATTCAACACCTCGCCGGTTTCGGGGTCATATAGCTCCAGTTCTCCTTGTACAAATAGATTGTACTGCTCCCACACAGTGGTATTGAAAGGCTGCTCCGGTTGGGCATCGATGCTCAGCAGCAGGCGTTCAATGTCGTAGGTCACCTTCCTTCGGTTCTGGTTCATGAACTTGCGGCTGATAAGGCTTTCGTAGCCGTTGGCCTTGAAGTCATTCACACGCTTCTTGAAGCGGTTGGAACTCACAGGTAAGGTATGACCGAACTCTGCTTGATAGTAACTGATAGCTCCTGCCAGTTCGCCCCAGTTCACCGGTCCTGCCTTCATCGCCTTCCGCATAAAGGTGGCATCCTCCATGGCACGCATCACAGCTTCAATCACCGAAGCATTCACCGTATATTCCTGGATGTGTTCCGGCGGAAGGGCATCACCGTTGTCAAAGCGGAACCGGGTGTAGAATTCCCGGGCTTTCGCATCAATGTGGTAATGGCTGCCGAGCCAGTTTCTGATTATGTCCTCTTTCATATCTCCGTATTTTAGTTTTATCCTTTCCTGAAACCGCAGTGGCATGGTCGCTATCTCTACCAGTGCATAACTTCCAAGCCCCTTGCCGGGTCGCACTACGTTGATTTCTTTCTTTGCCGCTAATTTCTTGTAATTGGGTACCGACAGGATGGGAGCAAGTTCTTCTTCGGAAAGAGTGGAAGGATGAACGCCTTTCAGCGTGCGGCTTCTGCTGTAGTCAGCCTTCCCGTTCACCATCACCGGTCGGTCGTCGTAGGTCAGGTCATTGTAGGATATGCACAATATCTTTCCATAATACTCCATTTCATTTCTGTTTATAAGGCGGCTGCCATCTGTTGGGTCTCGTGCTGCAGCTGCATGAAGTCTGATACAAACTCACATTGGTAGGTTTCGGTCCGTTTTCCGTCCACGTACACGGCCACATCGTTGGTCTTCCGGTGGACTACCAGTTTTACACGGGGACCGAAGGTGCAGGTCATGGTTTTCTCGCACTCTTCAAAGGTGGTTTCGCAGTTCGGGATGAAGTTCCCGTCGGTCAGTTTACCGCCTCGCTTCAGGGCAAGGGTACGGATCCGGCGGGCCTGGTCGCTGTCACGGACAAAATTCAGTGCCTGCCACACAGCCTGACGGCTGCACTTAAAGGTCTTCATCAGGAAGGTCTTTGTCTCGTTATCTGTCAAAATCTGCTTTCTCATACATCAATTCCTTTAATTATTATTATCTTTACCGCTGTTTATTAACGGTAACACCATGTTCTTACTTGAAATTTCCATTATAATAGACCCTCATCGCACAGAGGGCAAGATAACCGACAGCATTTGCAATGACATTGCGCAGAAAATAATCGATGTCCTGCTTCCGCTCGGCTTCGAGTGCAAGCGGAATACTCACTGGTATCACCCTGATGAGGAATGTGAGATGCGGGGAATCTATTTTCAGGCACTTGGCATTCAAGCTGGTATAGTAGTTGACGAATTTCGGCAATTACCTCCGCTGGTTCAGATAGCACAGTCACTGTCCTCTCTTTACGATAAGCCCGGGGACCTTTCTTGTTCTTCGCGCATATTACGGGCTGAACCATTCTCTCCGAACAGAAGAGGATAGCCGCTCTCGCTTCTTGGCTCATATATTTCAAAGGAATGCTATCCACTAAGACAAGACGTTCGCCTTTCCCATTGTTTGAAGCCCCAAATCTAAGAGTCCCTGCTGCAAGTTTCTTGTACATAGGAGTACCTATGATACTTTTCAGATTCTTTATACTGATAGACCGTTCGTAATCGTTTAAAATATATCCTTTCATATCGCTTGCTTTTTAGTCGTTATTTATAATTCCTCAATAGCTTTCCGCTTGATGTCATCCGAATCATCCGGAAGTATCTCGTAAAGGCGTGTTCCCTTTTTCAGTTCCTCAATCAGCACCTGCATGGCTTCTTCGCACGCACAGCTCACATTCTCTATCACCCGGTAGGCATTCGAGTTGCTGATCGCATCCTCTGTCATGAACTGTCCGGCCAAATCCATAGTCTGGTCGGCAATGTTCTGTGTATGGGCCGCACTGCTTATCATCGTGCGAAGCTTCTGCTTGAACTGGCGTTCAGCTCTCCCTTGATTGAAATTCTTTGCCATAAATCTAATTTTTAGAGGTTAATATCGTGGGGCGAGGGGAATCGAACCCCTGCGGCTTTCTACGCTTTCTCATTTCGGTTTACCAACTTTCCGTCCGTGCCTGCCGCCCCTGCCCGTCTTTCCGGGCTGCCAGTTATCCGGCAATCTCTTTGCCCTCTTTTTTCTTCAGCTCTACCTGTCGAATAGCGCCCAATACCGTATTCTCCAGACACAGACAAGTCATATAAACTTCATCCCCGAATCGCACCTGCGGGTCGGGTGCAGCTGCTTTCATTTCACTGGTTATATCAACCAAAGCATTTATAAGGCTATCCAGCGTTTCCGGCTTCACCTTCAAAATCAATTCTTCTTTCATTAACTTTAATCCTTAAAATTCGCTAATCACACGCCTTTTTTGTATATTTGGCGCGCTGTTTACATCTTAAACACGCTGCAAATATAGTGATAATTTTCAACCCTAGAAATAAAAACGGGGATAATTTTCAATTATGGGCAATATTTTATCAAGAATACAAGAAATAGCCTCCAATGAGGGGATAACTATTGGCGCCATGGAAAGAACTATTGGCGCAAGTAAAGGCGTGCTTTCAAGAGCAATCAATAACGGGACCGACATTCAAGCCAAATGGCTTAGTATAATAGTTGAAAATTATCCCCGATATTCAACAGGATGGTTGCTTACTGGTGCAGGAAGCATGTTGAAAGATGATTTGAACGGCATTAAAACAATAGACGAAGCCAATCCTTCGTTCATGCCTACCACATCCATGAACCCATCTGTCGGCACACCATACTACGATGTGGACTTTATTGGGGGATTCGATGAGGTGTTCAACTCTCAGGTAAACATACCCGCCACCAACATCGTAATAAGGGGATTCGAAAAAGCCAGCCTCTGGTGCAATGTCACCGGCCACTCCATGGAGCCCAAAATAAACCATGGCGACATCATCGCCCTGCGACAGTGCACACTCAACGACATCCAGTATGGAGAAATCTATGCAGTGGTACTGGACACTATCCGTACCATTAAAATCCTGCGCAGGTCGCCGGATCCAAGCAAGTTGCGCTTCATTCCCATTAATACAGAGGACTACGATGAGCAGGAATTCGACAAATCACGCATCATGAATGTCTTTGAAGTCATTGGAAGCATCAGCAAGTTCTTCTAATGAGGAAGCACATGCGTCATATCACCCAACAGGCACAATAAGACGCACGCACACACTTTTAGAGGCATTTACAGAGTATCAGGACGCAAAACAACTGTAAATCAAAGGCTTCGCGCTATATATATAATGTGTATCGATAAAATAAGTGTCGTTTTTCCTATCTGAAAACAGCGAAAAACGGCACTTATTTACTTTTGCTACATTCTTTCCTATTTCGGGCTAACCCTACAAAATCCGAAAAAGTAACCCTAAAAGTAACCCTAAACTCATTAAAGTAGTAACCCTAAACAGTAACCGTAATAGTAACCCTAAACTCTAAATTACCACCCGTAAGGGCATAAAAAAGGGGAGCCATAAGCTCCCCAATCAGCATTCAAAGAAATAACGCCTACAAGCCTTTCTAACGGCGTTATTATGTCGTTCTAACCATTGCCCTTACTACCGCCCGAAATGAGCGTAGATTGCTTAATTATAGCCTTTTTCGTGCATATTGTGCCGTTACCAGACAGCCCGGCATGAAGCAGGTAGTTCTTGGTTGCTCCCACCTGATCTGCCGTCAGAACCGTATAAACAGCCGATATACTGCTGAAATACCAGTCTTTCTGCTTCGTCCCGTCTATTTTATGCAGCAAATGCACATGAATCACTTTTGCCATATTCGTTTCTATTATGCTGCAAATATACCAAATAATGCTTATTTGGAAGAATTTTAAGGCATTACATTTTAAAATATGCACAAAAAAACGGCCACACAGCCGTTCACATCATCATATAACAAAATCCATCAACCCAGCCATAAAACAGCCACACAGCCGAAAACAAAGCCTTTCCAGGCCGTTTTAGCCCCATCTGCAAGCCCAATGTAAAGCAATCGCCCGGAGATCCGAAGAAAAGCTCCTCAAACGTAAAGCAGATGTAAGCCCATGTAAAGGAAAAAACCGCTTCGAAATATTCAGCCCATTTTCCAGACCACACCTAAACCCTTTGGTTCTCAAAGCCTTTCGCCCATTTTCCCCGATCATTGAAAAAACCGCTTCGTTCTATGCCCCATACTACAATTGATTTAGCCGGAAGTTTGACTTGTAATCCATTTTTCTGGATTTTGGCTCCCTTGAAATCTCTAGGAACAACCACATCCGAATGTTCAAATGAATTATAGTCGTCAATACTTTCCGAAGTCAGAATACGTCCTGTAACCGATTTAATCGACATATCTCCCAAAGATAAAGTAATATCCTGAGATTCGGTCAAATCAACATTCGACAACGAGATATGAACAACGCCTTCCTTATTACGTGAAGCTGTCGCACTGACCATCGGGACAATCCGGTCGCCACGCACTATCTTACGCTCACACTGCAAATCGAGAGGTAAAAAAGTAGCATCCTGATGTACATTATACATTTCGAACACATGATAAGTAGGAGTCAGTACCATTTTATCTTTCTTTGTCAGAATCATAGACTGGAGCACATTGGCAATCTGAGCTATATTGGTCATCTTGATCCGGTCTGTATATTTATGGAAAATATCCAATGTCAGCGAAGCAACAAAAGCATCGCGCAATGTATTTTGCTGAAACAGATGTCCGGATATAGTACCTGGCTCCTCATCCCACCAGGTTCCCCATTCATCGACAATCAATCCTACACGTTTCTGCGGATCATATTTATCCATAATAGCAATATGACGTTTTATCACATCCTCAATCTCACGACATTTTCCCAATGTCCAGTAATAATCATCTGTTGAAAAATCTGTTGCAGATCCCTTACTGCCCGACCATCCTGTTACAGTATAATAATGCAAAGAAAGTCCATCCATTTGTTGTGCAGCCCTCTGCATCAGTACCTCTGTCCAGCGATAATCGTAATCACTTGCTCCACTAGCGATTTTATATAAACGGTTGCCTCCGTAGTTACGGCAATAAGTCTGATAACGGCGATAGAGGTCGGAATAATATTCCGGATACATATTACCTCCACATCCCCAACTTTCATTTCCTACTCCGATATATTTTACTTTCCAAGGCCTCTCCCTACCGTTTTCTTTGCGCAACTTCGCCATCGGGCTACCTTGTTCAGCAGTCATATATTCTACCCATTTAGCCAGTTCTTCTACAGTGCCACTACCTACATTGCCACTTATATAAGGTTCACAGCCCAATATCTCACAAAGATTCAAAAACTCGTGCGTACCGAAACTATTATCCTCTACCGTTCCACCCCAATTGTTATTCACCATCTTCGGTCTATTCTCACGCGGTCCGATACCGTCCATCCAATGATATTCGTCGGCAAAGCAACCACCCGGCCAGCGCAACACGGGGACCTTCAACTTTTTCAAGGCTTCAAGTACATCTGTGCGATATCCTTTCACGTTGGGAATGGAAGAATTTTCTCCTACCCATAAGCCACCATAGATACAAGTTCCCAAATGTTCGGCAAACTGTCCGTAAATTTCTTTGTTGATAACCTGTTTTCCCTGATCCGGATGAACAGTAACTGTCGCTTTCTGTTGTGCAAAAACTGGTAATGCTGCACAAAATGCCAACCCTAAAATAGTGTTTTTCATATGTCCTTAGTTTTTATTTTAATTGTTGAATCTGGCAGAAAAACATTCTTCCACAGTCTGCTTTTCAACCTTTACCCAACAGCAAAAATAAAAGAAAACCTTCCATTACAAAAGACAGTATGTTACCATTTAGTAGTCCATTTGTTACATTCAACAGTTTTTGTGAGTGAAGGATATAAAAAAGATGTGCCAGAACAACTTCCGGCACATCCTCTTCATGCGATTTAATTGTAAATCAAAAAATCATTCAATCAGTAACTGGTTAATTATTTTTGAATCCATAACCATTGGTAATCTTACCTAATGAAGTTTCCAAGATAGAGCTATGGAACGGTACAAAGTAAATAGGAGCTTCACCGTCTACAAAGCCACGGAATACATAATCCGAGTAGTCTGATTCATAATCAAGAATATCCTTACCCCAGTTAACCATTGTATAACCATCAGCTTCCAGTGCTTTAGCCTCAGCGCTACCCGGTTCAATATGCTTAAACAAACCTTGAATAGCCAAGTTTGTACCAGGATTTGCTGAATAGATTGAATTGCCAGTATATCCTTCCCAGTCGTCAAATACACCACGCCATCCCGGATACATCACTGGATCAGTTTCATCTGTGCACTGGGTAGTCAAACGGTAGCCATACTGAGCCTTTGCATCTACACTCTTAGTCCATACATATAATGAAATAGTATTTCCATTTTCGAATGTATAATAACCTTTAGTTTTCAAACCATTCACCATAGCGGCTAAATCTGCTTTCAATTTCTTAATTGCTTCAGGAAGTTTTCCAGTACGAATTAAGTCATAACGACGAAGACCTTCACCACCAAATTCAAGCTTACGTTCTTGCTGAATAGCTTCTTTAATACCTCCCCATTTAGATATAAATCCATCAAGGTTAGCAAGTTCCGGAGTTGCAAATGCACGATTATGAACCTCTGACAAATACTGTTTAGCAGTAACTTCATCACCCAGTTCAGCCTTTACTTCTGCTAACATCAGGATAACATCTGACATACGTACAAACGGATTATTGATACCAGACTGACGCTGTTTTTCCCAACGTGGTTCAGGCTGACGGTTTTCGTCCCATTTATTATTAGCGATACCACCACCATTAGCTTGTGAACCTGGTACAAATGGCAACAGTTTTTCCACACCATTTTTTCCATCTGTACCGGTAACAGTACAAGTTACATCTCGACGCATATCATTCGGATCGAAATCTCCATAATAGTAAGTAGGATGGAAGCGGCTCTGACCATAGTTCTTACATGGATAGTTATTAGAACCACCAGCTGAGCTAGGACGTCCGAAAGCATATGGACGTTCAGTCTGTACACCTCTTGTTTCAGGTATTTCATAAATACTTTCAGATGAAAGAACCAGATTATCATTCTGCTGGAATACATACTGATACGGATTTCCAAATGCTTGACCATTAGAACCTGCAGCACGAGGGTCTACAGTACATAATGCAGCTGTTCCTGGATTATCCACACAATTCTGCAAGTATCTTTCAGCTATTTCATAGAACTTTTCATAATCAGTACGGCGACCATAGAAAGCATTGTTAGCATCCACAGTATTTAACTTGTCGAAGCTCAAAACGTTTCCATCCAAATTCTTATAAAAATCAGCACCTAAATCAGTACGACGAGTTGAATAACCACCTGCATATAAACACATACGACCAATCAATGCATCTACATAATTACGAGTCATCATACTTGCATCAGCACCGACATTTTCACCCAAATAATACATATAAGGTTCAACCTGCATCAGTTTATTGATATGATATTCATAAATCTGATCACGCGGAGTCAAGCCTTCAGCAGCTACACCTGGTTCCAAATTATGAGGCACATCTCCCCAAAAACGAAGCAACTCGTGATAAGCTGTAGCACGCAAAGCAACAGCCTGTCCGTAAAGGTCAGTCATTTCAGTTACCGATCCTGTTCCTGCTTCTATATCCTTATAAGTATCTGTTCCTTCAATAGCATTACAAAGTGTATTACATGTAGCGATAATGCTATACAAAGCCGGCCACGCATTTACACCGTTATTTCCTCCCGAATTAATATCATAATTAGAAGTCCCGCCGTAATATAAGTTTTCAGGGATATGACGTGCTTGTGCATCATAACCTTCAGGATGGCGCTCTGAGTCAGAACCACAAACCACCAAGTCATAAAACAAGCCATTAGCATGCACATAAGCTTTTGCACGCCATTTTTCGTAAGCTTCCATCAAAGCACCTCGTGCAGTCGAAATATCTCCAAAAACAAAGTCTGGAGTTGCTTCAGATGGTGAAGATGAATCCAAGAAATCTTCACACGAAGTCATATTGAGCATTAATAGCCCAATACCAAGATATGTATATAACAATTTTTTCATTGCGTTTTATTGATTAGTTAACAGATTATTTAATTAGAATGTAATGTTTACACCAAATGTAAATGTTCTTGCACGAGGATATGTACCATAGTCCATACCTAACAACGGGTAGTTTCCAGTATTGGCAGCTGTTGTACTCTTATTCGGATCGGCATTAACTTCCGGATCAATACCTGAATAACCTGTAATTGTGAACAAATTACCAGCAGTTGCATAAACACGTGCACGCTGCATACCAATCTTTTTGGTCCATGCCTTCGGGAATGTATAACCAACAGTCAATGTATTCAAACGTAAGAATGAAGCATCTTCAACAAATGTAGATAAAACTGTACCGTTTTCCATATAAGGAACACCATATTTAGCACCAGTATTTAATGCATCCAATGCATCCGGTTCAACAACAGGAACCAATTCACCATTCTGAATATCATAGATTTGATAACAATCGCTGATGAACTCCAATTTATTGGCACCTGCACCTGTATCTTTATTACCATACATATTAATCAAAGAGTTTACATTGTATACATGACCTCCTGCTGCCCATGCAAATCCGGCACTGAAATCAATATCCTTCCATGTCATGTTTAAATTGAAACCACCGGTATGAGGATGAGTGATTTCACCCAAATCAGCAACGTCTTCTGTATCTGCGACTCCATTACCATCCAAGTCACGCAATTTAACAGCACCAGGGAATGCTTTTTGACCTTCTGGCAAATTATAATGGCTAGGATAATTACCAACCTGATTACCCAAATCAGCCACTCCAGGTTTCAAGGTATAGGTCTTAGTTGCCGGATCATAGTTGAAGTCAGCAGTTGTATAATAACCATCACAAATATATCCACGAATCAAACCAACAGGCTTTCCTTCACGGAATTCATAATCATAAGTCGGAGTTGTAGCACTAGAAGCCCATTGAGAACCATACTGTGCAATGATATTATCAGCCAGTTCGTCAATATTATTGTGGTTGTAGTTATAAGTTGCAGAAACTCCTAATGTAAAGTCTTTAGTACGAAGAATATCATAGTTTAAAGCAATTTCAATACCTTTATTTGAGGTCTGACCAATATTTTGATACTGATATGAATAACCTGTAGTTTCATCAATAGGGATACACATCAACAAGTCTTTTGTCGTATTCCAATAAGCATCAATGGTACCAGAAAGGCGATTATTAAAGAAACCGAAGTCAAGACCGATATTTCTTGAAATAGTAGTTTCCCATTTCAAATCAGGATTAGAAAGCATACCGCTAGGTTTATATCCTGAATAAGTCTGACCATTGAAAGTTACAGTTGTAGACTCCCATGTTTCTCTCCAAAGGCTGGCATCAATATTATCAGCTCCTGCCATACCATAAGACAAACGAAGTTTCAAATTATCCAACCAGCTACGAGTACCTTCCATAAATGATTCATCAGAAAGACGCCAAGCTAATGCACCTGCAGGGAAGTATCCCCAACGGTGATTCGGAGCAAACTTAGAAGAACCATCGGCACGGAATGTAACGGTCAACAAGTAGCGATCCAACAATGAATAGTTAGCACGTGCAAAGAAAGAAACAGTCTTATCAGGAGTACCGATTGAATTGCTAAACTTATCTTTTGCCAGACTCTTGTCTGTCTGATCAATCATACCAAAAGCTTGATCAAAATCGAAACCTGCTGGATATCCGTGACCTTCAATTTCAGTTGAATTTGATTTAGAAACAATAGTTTCCTGACCTAACAAGAATGACAAGCTATGTTTATCACTCAAGCCTTGAACCTGATAATTCAACGTATTTACATTACGCAAATTATAACCTTCACTACGAGTAAGTTTTGCTACCTTATGACCTTGAGTCAAACCGCTTTCATAATATTTAGTTTCACCCCAGTTACGGCCTGCACCAACTTCAGCACGTAAAGTCAGACCTTCAATAATATCCCATGATAAAGCAGCTATACTTCTTACTCGCTGTTTTCTTGCAATGTTCTGAACATCGTTAGTCCAATCAACCGGGCTACCATAAGAAGCATCAACGTTATCAGCTCCCAAACCAAATCCACCGAATGCATTAGGATCACCCAAAGGATTATCAATAGGACGCCAACGATATGCACCTGATAATAAAGAACCTTTACCGTTTGTTGAAGATTCTTTTCCAGTTGTCTGGTCTTCAGAATAACGTATATCAACATCTAATTTCAGGTTTTTCAACAGTTCCTGATTCAACTTCAATGATGTATTGAAACGGTTATAACCTGAATTAATCTTGATACCCTCATCATTCAGATAGTTGACATTTAATACAAATTTTGTTTTTTCACTACCTCCTGAAATTGAAAGGTTATGAGTATGTGCAATAGCATTACGCAACACATCATCAGTCCAGTCGTGTACGTCCACATTCGCATAGTCAGCAAAATGATTACCATAGGCAGCGCCCAATCCAAAGTATTTTGCTACACCATCAGCACTAACAGCACCACCAGTTCTTTCCAATGCATCAGCATATGCCCACTGATACTTCACGTAATCTTGTGCACTAAGCGGATCCAAGGTTTTAGCTGCAGCCTTTGTCTGCACGTATCCATTATAAGTAACAGACAGCTTATCAGTCTTCGCTCCCTTTGTAGTAACCAAAATTACACCATTTGCACCACGAGCACCATAAATAGCTGTAGATGAAGCATCTTTCAATACATCGATTGTTTCAATCTGATCTGCCGGTATATCAGAAATAGAACTTACCGGAAATCCATCTACAATGAACAACGGGTCATTACTCTGTGTAATAGAACCTCCACCACGAACGCGGATAGAAACTTCTGCACCTGGACGACCATCTTGTGAAACAACTGATACACCGGCCAATTTTCCTTGTAAAGCCTGAGATACATCTGATACAGGATTAGCAGTTAAAGTTTCATTACTTACTGATGCAACAGAACCTGTCAAGTCACGTTTCTTAACAGTTCCATAACCGATAACCACAACTTCGTCCAATGTTTCAGTATCTTCTTTTAAGATAATGTTAAACGTAGTTTGATTTCCTACGGGAATAGACTGCTGAACATAACCTACATAAGTAATAGTAAGCACGTCGGAATTTTTCACATCTGAGATTGCAAACTTTCCATCAAAATCAGTAATAGTACCATTTGTTGTACCTTTGACTAATACATTTACACCGATCATAGGTTCACCTGTACCATCTTTAATGACACCTGTAATCTGTTTACCTTGTGCAAATGCTAGCACACAGAACATACTCAGTAAGAACGTAGAGTATACTCTTCT
>NZ_DS981506.1 GCF_000154845.1 Phocaeicola coprocola DSM 17136
ATGATTTCCAGTCCACGCTTGTATTCTCCTGCACAACCGGACCAGAAGTAACCTATCCAAGGTGTCTTCTTGCCTGATTTGGGAATATAGGAAGGATCGATGGCGATGGCTTTTCTTTTGCCTGTGAGATGCTTGCTGATGATAGAGCCGTTGAACGCAAACCAGTCGAAAGTTTCATGCTCAAAAAGGTTACGATAAGTCTGTTCTGAGAAACAGCCATATCTGCCCAATTGGAGGAAGTTTATACGATCCGGGATGGCCATGAATAATTTCATGGTGTCCATGAACGTTTTTTCAAAAGGTTTTTGTATATTCGCTACTGATTTGAGAGCCGACAGGCACTCGGATTGGTATTGCATAAGGAGTGTTTCTTTAGTCATAATCAGAAGAGTTGAGAGACTTCTAATTTACTAAAAAACCAGCGAATTATGCAATACTTTTTCACCTTTATTATCAGCAGGTTAGCACATTTTTTTCAGCACATTTCTTCATGCTTAACCATTCGTTTTAGACAACATTTCAATGACCTCTTTAGTGTTTCCGAACCGACTTTTGCCGGTTTTATTGTTTAACTTTTAATTTTTCGGTAAAAATTTACCGAAGTATTGATACAAGTACAACATGTTATATTACTTATTTAATTATCTGGAGCAGCTTAATTTTCCCGGAGCACGTATGTTCGGATACGTATCGTTCCGTTCGCTTATGGCTATCATTCTGTCTTTGCTGATATCAGCGATATTCGGAGAATATTTTATCAAGTTACTCAAGCGGAAACAAATTACGGAAACGCAGCGTGATGCTTCGATTGACCCGTTTAATGTAAATAAAATCGGAGTTCCTACAATGGGAGGAATTATCATTATCGTCGCCATTCTTATTCCTTGCCTCTTGCTGGGTAAGCTGCACAATATATACATGATATTGATGCTGATAACTACAATATGGCTAGGCAGTCTAGGATTTGCCGACGACTATATCAAGGTCTTCCGCAAAGACAAAGAAGGACTTCACGGAAAGTTTAAGATCATCGGACAGGTAGGACTTGGTCTGATTGTCGGTCTGACGCTTTACCTCAGTCCTAATGTAGTAATCCGCGAAAACGTCGAAATCCAGAAAGACGGACATGTAGTTGATGTGGTACACAAAAGTCAAGACGAAAAATCGACAAAAACTACAATCCCTTTCTTTAAGAACAACAACCTGGATTATGCAGACTTTGTAGGTTTTATGGGAGAAAGTGCACAGTCGGCTGGGTGGATTGTTTTTGTACTAGTTACTATTTTTGTAGTAACCGCTGTGTCCAACGGAGCAAACTTGAACGACGGTATGGATGGCATGGCCGCAGGAAACTCAGCTATCATCGGAGTTACGCTGGGAATACTGGCTTACGTGTCCAGTCACATAGAGTATGCCAGCTACCTGAACATCATGTACATTCCGGGAAGCGAAGAGCTGGTTATCTTCATATGTGCTTTCATCGGAGCTCTGATAGGTTTTCTCTGGTACAATGCTTTCCCGGCACAAGTATTCATGGGCGATACAGGCAGCTTGACTATTGGAGGTATCATAGCAGTATTTGCTATTATCATTCATAAGGAACTGCTGATTCCTATATTATGCGGTATCTTCCTTGTAGAAAACTTATCGGTTATTCTTCAAGTAAGATATTTCAAGAGTGGCAAGAAGAAAGGACTTAAACGCCGAATCTTCAAGCGTACTCCTATACACGATCACTTCCGTACTACACTATCACAACTTGATCCGAACTGTACGTATCTGATAACATCTCCAAGTAGTGTCTTTCACGAATCGAAAATTACTGTTCGGTTCTGGATTGTCACTATTGTATTAGCAGCAATAACAATTATAACTTTAAAGATAAGATAAGAGATCATGGCAAAAAGAATTGTCATTTTAGGAGCTGGCGAAAGCGGTGCGGGAGCAGCCGTGCTGGCACAGAAACAAGGTTTCGATACATTTGTTTCTGACATGTCTTTAATAAAAGACAAATATAAGAATATGTTAAACGAACGAGGCATTCAGTGGGAGGAAGGGCGTCATACAGAAGAGCTGATCCTGAATGCAGACGAAGTCATCAAGAGTCCGGGAATACCTAACGACGCACCGATGATCTTGAAACTGAAGGAACAAGGCACTCCGATTATTTCAGAAATCGAATTTGCCGGACGATACACCAATGCTAAGATGATTTGTATCACAGGAAGCAACGGAAAAACTACTACTACTTCTCTTATTTATCACATTTTTAAGAAAGCAGGATTAAACGTTGGACTGGCAGGAAATATCGGACAAAGTCTGGCTTATCAAGTTGCAGAATGTAATTATGACTATTATGTTATCGAACTAAGCAGTTTCCAACTGGACAATATGTATAAGTTCCATGCTAATATTGCTGTCCTGATGAATATCACCCCCGACCATCTGGACCGTTACGATTATAAAATGCAGAACTATGTGGATGCCAAGTTCCGTATTATCCAGAACCAGACAGACAATGATGCATTCATTTTCTGGAACGACGACCCAGTCATCCAAAAAGAATTGCATAAATATGGAATACACGGACACTACTATCCGTTTGCCGAAAAGAAAGAAGAAGGACTGGCTGCTTTCGTAGAACAAAATAAAGTCTACTTTACCAAGCCAATTGAATTTAACATGGAACAAGAGGAACTTGCCCTGACAGGTACTCACAACTTGTTCAACTCAATGGCTGCCGGTATTTCAGCCAATATTGCTGGCATCCGAAAAGAATGTATCCGCGAAGCACTGAGTGATTTTAAAGGGGTTGAACACCGTCTGGAAAAAGTAACACGCGTACGTGGAGTAGATTATATCAACGACTCGAAAGCGACTAATGTCAACTCGTGCTGGTATGCACTCAACAGTATGAAAACTAAGACAGTGCTTATCTTAGGAGGCAAAGACAAAGGAAATGACTATAACGAAATAGCTGATCTGGTGAAAGAAAAATGCTCCGGATTAATATTCCTTGGACTCCACAACGAGAAACTACATGACTTCTTTGATGGATTTGGATTGCCTATCGCCGATGTACAAAGCATGAAAGATGCAGTAGATGCCGCATACCGTATGGCGAAAAAAGGAGAAACCGTACTTCTGAGTCCATGCTGCGCTAGCTTCGACTTATTCAAAAGTTATGAAGACCGTGGCGACCAGTTTAAAGAATGTGTGAGAAATTTATAATAAAATTATCCTGACAAAATGGATTTGCTAAAAAACTTATTCAAAGGCGACAAAGTAATATGGATTATTTTCCTATTACTTTGCCTTGTTTCTATCATTGAAGTATTCAGCGCCTCTAGTACACTGACTTACAAAAGCGGTGATCACTGGAGACCTATTACCATGCACATGATATTAATGGCGGTAGGAGCTATTGTAGTACTTATCGTCCACAATATTCCTTGCCGCTGGTTTAAAACATTCATTATACTATTGCCGATATCATGGCTATTACTGATTGCCGTGTTTATAATAGGAGCTTTGACTAATGGAGCAAAACGCTGGATAGATTTGGGATTTATTCAATTCCAGCCTTCTGAAGTAGCAAAAATGGCAACAATCATAACTGTTGCATTCATCTTGTCGAAAATGCAAGAGGAAAAACAAGCAAATCCAAAAGCTTTTAAATACATACTATGGGTTACGGGTATAACCTGCATACTTATCATTACCGAGAATCTTTCCACAGCCGTATTGTTATGTGGAAGCGTATTTCTCATGATGTATGTCGGACGAGTTCCTCTCCGGCAAATGGCTATGCTTGTAGGCATATGCGGTGGAGCTCTAATCTTTGCTTTATGCACAATTAAATATGTTCCTTCTGAAACATGGGATAAAATAGGTTTACATCGTATGGTAACCTGGCAAAGCCGTTTGGATAACCATTTTGACACATCGACGGTTCCTCCTGAGAAATTCGATATCGACGGGGACGGACAGATTGCCCATGCCAATATAGCCATAGCAACAAGTAACATTCTAGGAAAAGGCCCAGGCAATAGTGTACAGCGCGATTTCCTTTCACAAGCTTTTTCAGATTTCATTTATGCCATCATCATAGAAGAATTGGGACTGATAGGCGGAGGCATCGTTGCCTTTCTGTACATATGGCTTTTAATGAGGATAGGAAAAATTGCGAGAAACTGCGACAAGTCGTACTACTCCTTTTTAGTCATGGGCATCGGTTTACTTCTTGTAACACAGGCAATGTTTAACATGCTGGTGGCTGTCGGCATCATGCCGGTAACCGGACAACCTCTCCCTTTAATCAGTAAAGGAGGTACTTCCACGCTGGTCAACTGTGCATACATCGGCATCATATTAAGCATCAGCCGTCACGTAAATGAATTGAAGAAACAACAAGAGCAGGAAGAAGCAGAAAAGCAAAAACAAATACAAGAAGCTGCAGTTACATTGCTGCAAAATGCAGCTAATCTTGCAAAAGAACAAACATTAAATGAATCGCAGAATAAAGAGCAAAATGGAGAAATCTAAAAAAGAATAGAGCTTCTTATCCCTGTAATTTTGCAGCTAAATAAAATAGAAACAGAATAATTATTTTTACAAGTTTATTCCTAACTTTGCAGGAAAATATAAAATTATGAAAGATAATTTGAGGATTATAATCAGCGGAGGAGGTACGGGAGGTCACATCTTTCCAGCAGTATCCATAGCCAATGCAATCAAGGAACAGCATCCCGATACGGAAATTCTGTTTGTTGGTGCAGAAGGGCGTATGGAAATGCAACGTGTGCCAGCCGCAGGATATAAAATAATAGGCTTACCTGTTGCCGGATTCGACAGAAAAAACTTATTGAAGAACTTTAGTGTTCTCATAAAACTGTTTCGCAGTCAGTTGAAAGCACGTCAAATTATCAAAGAGTTCAAACCAGATGCCGCAGTGGGAGTTGGCGGATATGCCAGTGGTCCCACCCTTAAAATGGCAGGCATGATGGGTATCCCGACGCTGATTCAAGAACAAAATTCTTATGCAGGAGTAACCAACAAACTGCTTGCAAAGAAAGCATGCAAGATTTGTGTTGCTTATGAAGGTATGGAACGTTTTTTTGATAAAGAAAAAATCATCCTTACCGGTAATCCGGTACGGCAAGGGTTATTAAACAGTTCCATCGATCGTGAAAAAGCAATTCAATCGTTTGGATTAGATCCGCAGAAGAAAACAATATTAATTGTCGGAGGTAGTCTGGGTGCACGCACAATAAACAATTGTGTTATGCAAGGGTTGGAAAAGATTAAAAACTCCGGAGTTCAGTTTATCTGGCAAACCGGTAAGTTTTACATCAACGAAGCTAAAGCTACAGTAGCGAAAGCTGGAGAAATTCCGATGTTGCACACTACTGATTTCATATCAGACATGGCAGCAGCATACACCGCAGCCGATTTGGTTATCAGCCGTGCCGGAGCAGGATCGATTTCTGAGTTTTGCCTACTGCAAAAACCAGTCATACTCGTTCCCTCGCCGAATGTAGCCGAAGACCACCAGACTAAAAATGCACTTGCTTTAGTCAACAAAGGGGCAGCTCTATATGTTAAAGACTCAGAAGCTACACAAAAGCTCCTCGACCTGGCAATAGCAACTGTATCGCAGCCGGACACATTAAAAAATTTAAGTATGAACATAGCCAAGCTAGCGTTTAAGGATTCTGCAAATGTCATTGCAAACGAAGTCTATAAGCTAGCTGTAAAATATAAAAAAGAACATGAACGTTAATACATTGAAAGCTGTTTATTTCATCGGAGCAGGAGGTATAGGTATGAGTGCTCTGGTTCGCTACTTTTTATCAAAAGGTAAAAAGGTAGGCGGCTACGACCGTACACCAAGTGAACTGACCGAAACATTAATTAAAGAAGGAGCAGCTATTCATTATGAAGAAAACGTTTCACTCATTCCAGATGATTTTCTGAATCCGGAAACGACTTTGATTGTATATACTCCTGCAATTCCTGCTGACCACAAAGAGCTTAACTATTTTCGTGAGCATGGATTTGAAATACAAAAACGTGCTCAAGTATTGGGTATGCTTACACGTACAGAAAAAGGACTCTGTGTAGCGGGTACCCATGGAAAGACAACAACTTCCACAATGACCGCCTATCTGCTGGATCATTCTCATGTAGGATGTAATGCCTTTCTGGGAGGAATATCAAAGAATTATCACACAAATCTGTTGCTGTCCGATAAAAGCGACTTTGTTGTTATCGAAGCCGATGAATTCGACCGTTCATTCCATTGGCTGACTCCATATGCGACTGTTATCACTGCAACAGACTCAGATCATTTGGATATATACGGTACTCACGAAGCATATGTAGAAAGTTTTCAGAAATATACCTCTCTAATTCAGCCGGAAGGTTACCTTATCATAAAAAAAGGGATCGATCTCAACCCAGCTGTACAACCAGGAGTGACGGTATATACCTATTCCACAGAAGAGGGGGATTTCCATGCAGAAAACATCCGGATCGAAAACGGAGAAATTTATTTCGACTTCATTTCTCCATTGGGTAATATAAAAGGAATACAATTAGGAGTTCCTGTCTACGTCAATATCGAAAATGGAATAGCTGCAATGGCCTTAGCACAAATAGGAGGAGCTACAAACGAGGAGATCAAACAGGCGATGCCTGGTTTCCGGGGAGTAGACCGCCGATTTGACTTCAAGCTGAAAAATGACCGAAT
Source organism: Phocaeicola coprocola DSM 17136 (assembly GCF_000154845.1). Lineage (GTDB taxonomy): Bacteria > Bacteroidota > Bacteroidia > Bacteroidales > Bacteroidaceae > Phocaeicola > Phocaeicola coprocola. Next base: position 6,752 of record NZ_DS981506.1, read on the forward strand.
CGTGTTTATCAGTGACTATGCCCATCATCCGGCAGAAATCAAGCAAAGCATATCTTCTGTACGAATGCTTTATCCTGATAAAAAGATAACAGCTGTTTTCCAGCCTCATCTATATACACGTACTCGCGATTTCTATAAAGATTTTGCAGACAGTTTGTCACTTCTCGACGAAGTTATCCTGCTTGATATTTATCCGGCACGCGAATTACCGATAGAAGGTATAACCAGCAAATTAATTTATGATAACCTACGCCCTGATATCGAAAAAAGTATGTGTTCTAAAGAAAATTTACTGGAAGTCATAAAACACAAAAAGACTGATGTTCTTATAACATTAGGAGCCGGAGATATAGAAAACTATGTACCACAGATATACGAATTATTAAAAGACAAATGATAAAACGAATTTTCATACTCTGCACATTATTACTGGCAACAGCTTATTTAATATTAGCCGTTACCACATTTAATAGCAAGCCTGCCGATCAGGTTTGCAAGGGTATGGAATTGACTGTCAAAGATAGTATTGATTACGGCTTTATTACGGATAAAGAAGTCAAAGAGATTCTGAAAAAAGGAAAGATATACCCTGAGGGCAAGCAACTCTCAAGCATAAATGTGCGCCAGCTGGAGGAATTTCTTTCCAACCATCCCTTTATCGAAAATGCAGAGTGCTATCTTACATCAGGAGGCAAGGTGGCTATTGACATTTATCAAAGAGTTCCTGTCATGCGAGTCATGAGCAGCAACGGAGACAATTACTATTTAGATAATGCCGGAAAAATAATGACCGCAGCCGGGAAATCGGTTCATGTAGTTGTTGCAACCGGATTCATAGACCGCAAGTTTGCCCAAACAGAATTATACCCGTTGGGAAAATTCCTACAATCGGACAAATTCTGGGAATCACAAATTGAGCAAATCAATGTAACTCCCAAACAAGAACTGGAATTGGTTCCCCGAGTAGGTGAACATATACTCTTTTTAGGGAAACCTGGAAATTATAAAGAAAAATTCAGTAAATTGCGAACATTCTACCAAAGTGCGCTGAACCGGGTAGGATGGAACAAATACGAACGGATCAGCATTGAATTTAACAATCAGATTATTTGTACCAAAAAGGAGAAATAAGATATGGCAGCAACAGACTTTATAGCAGCAATAGAGCTGGGATCGGCAAAAATAACAGGTATTGCGGGAAAGAAGAATGCTGACGGAAGCATCCAGGTTCTTGCATATGCCAGCGAACGCTCATCCGATTGTATCAAGAAAGGAGCAATATACAATCTGGACAAAACGACGCAATGCCTCAGTGCAGTAATCTGTCAATTGGAAGAGACTTTACATGCATCTATAAAAAAAGTGTATGTGGGTATCGGAGGACAGTCGGTAAGAAGCATTCGACATACAGAAACAAAGCAACTGACAGAAGAAACTAAAATATCTCAGGCTCTCATCGATGCTATTATGGAAAGCAACCGTGAAATAACATTGATGGATCAGGAAATTTTAGCTGTCGAACCTCAAGAATATAAACTGGGAAACAACCAGCTTACTACAGAACCAGTGGGTATTCAGACAGACCGCATCGAAGGAAACTTTCTGAATATTATTGCACGTAACTCACTAAAGAGCAACATACGTCAATGTTTCCGCCAAACCGGATATGAAGTTGCCGAATATTTACTTTCTCCATTGGCAACGGCCAACGCTGTACTCACCGGAAGTGAGAAACGTTCTGGCTGTGCCCTCGTAGATTTTGGTGCAGATACAACTACTGTATCGGTTTATAAAAACAACTTGCTTCGCCATCTGGCTGTCATACCTTTGGGAAGCAGCAATATAACAAAAGATATCTGTAGCCTGCAAATAGAAGAAGAAGATGCAGAGCAACTTAAGCTTCATTATGCTTGTGCCTACACAGAACCTAGTGAAAATGAAGATGAGTTAGGCAAAGAATACAGCATCGACGGAAAATGCAGCATCCGTGCTCATAAACTCGAAGACATCGTCGAAGCACGTGTCAAGGAAATACTGGAAAATGTATGGAATCAGATTATCCTATCAGAATATAGCGATAAATTGCTGGCCGGTGTCATACTGACAGGAGGAGCCTCCAAGTTACCTAATCTGGACAAAGCTTTCTTCAATATCACAAAGATTGAGAAGATACGAATTGCGCAAAATGGAGCTATCGAACTGAGAGGGGACATTAATATTCCGCAAGATGGAAGCTGTAATACATTGATTGGACTTCTGGCTGCAGGAAAAGACAACTGCTGTAAGATAGATCCACGCAAGGGACATCAGTTAGACTTTATCGACGACTTGCAAAAGAAAGAAGAAGAAGCTCGCCTGAAAGCTGAAGCAGAGCGTAAAGCAGCTGAAGAAAAAGCAGCCAAAGAAGCCGAGGCAGAACGTATCCGCCAATTGGAAGAAGCTAAGATACGTCAGGAGTTAGAACGGGCCCAGAAACGTCTGCACGATTGCGAAACGCTGATTACTGAAGCACACCGTCAGATGAATCGCAAGAAATACAAAGACGCACTTGCCAAGTTGGAACAGGCCCGCAGCCTGAACGTGCAGGAAAAGGATGAAGAAATAACATCCATGATAGCTGAAATAGAAAAACTTAAAGAGGATAATCCGTTTAAGCGACTGCTAAACGCTTTAAAAAACGGAGCAGACGAGATGATGAAAGATTAAATATTCACCGCATAAAGAAAAGGAAGAATTATGTCTGACGAAACAATTATGCCATTCGATTTCCAAAGTGGATCACCGAGTATCATTAAAGTAATCGGTGTAGGCGGTGGTGGCGGTAACGCAGTCAACCACATGTATAGAGAAGGAATCCACGATGTCACATTCGTGGTTTGCAATACAGATAATCAGGCACTCGACGAGTCGCCTGTACCTATAAAACTTCAATTGGGACGTGAAGGCCTTGGAGCGGGAAACCGACCTGAGCGAGCACGCGATGCAGCCAACGAAAGTTTGGAAGACGTAAAAAACATGCTGAATGATGGCTGTAAGATGGCTTTTATTACAGCAGGTATGGGAGGAGGAACCGGAACGGGTGCTGCTCCAATTATTGCTAAGACTGCCAAGGATATGGGAATCCTTACTGTCGGCATTGTTACCATTCCATTCCTTTTTGAAGGAAATAAAAAGATAGACCAGGCACTCGACGGTGTAGAAGAAATGAGTAAGCACGTCGATGCGTTGCTCGTTATCAATAACGAACGCCTGCGCGATGTGTATTCCGACCTGAGCGTAATGAATGCCTTCGGAAAAGCAGATGATACCCTTTCTGTTGCAGCCAAAAGTATTGCAGAAATCATTACAATACGTGGTAAAATCAACCTCGACTTCAATGATGTGAAAACAGTATTGAAAGATGGAGGTGTGGCTATTATGAGTACTGGATACGGATATGGAGAAGGAAGAGTTACCCAAGCCATTACTGATGCTCTGCACTCACCATTACTGAACAACAACGATATCTTCAACTCTAAGAAAGTTCTTTTCAACATCTCATATAGCAGCAACAGCGACCTGATGATGGAAGAAATGAATGAGGTACACGAATTCATGAGCCGCTTCGGCAAAGATGTAGAAACGAAATGGGGATTGTACATCGACGACAATCTGGAAGATAAGGTGAAGTTTACCATCCTTGCAACCGGATTTGGCATCAAAGATGTGCCGGGAATGAACAACAAACTTTCTGCAGAAGAACAAAAACGTCAGGAAGAATTAGAGGAAGAAGAACAAAAGAAGGCCGAACGCCGTGATGATTTCTATCCGGGAAGTTATAAAAACAACCGGAAGAAAGGAAACTACAAAATCTATATCTTCACACAAGAAGATCTGGACAATGATGATATCATCAGCATGGTAGAAACAACTCCTACCTACAAGCGTTCAAAAGCTGTACTCGAAAGTATCCAGTCGAGAGCCGTTGCCGAAGAAAGCTCAACCCCTAAGCTGGACAATAGCGAGAATGGCTCTATGACCATTACTTTCTAAACAAGAAACGAACTACAATTTTATAACTATATTACTATGGATTTATTCGAACAAATCAGCAACGATATCAAAGAGGCAATGAAAGCCAAAGACAAGGTCAGACTGGAAACCTTGCGCAATGTCAAAAAGTGTTTCCTGGAAGCTAAAACAGCTCCGGGAGCAAATGATACACTGACCGATGAAGCTGCACTGAAAATTATGCAGAAGCTGGTAAAACAAGGAAAAGATTCTGCTGCCGTTTACGAAGGACAAGGCCGTGCAGATCTCGCAGAAGAAGAAATGGCTCAGGTACGTGTCATCGAAGCATACCTTCCCAAACAACTTTCAGCTGAAGAACTGGAAGCTAAATTGAAAGAAATCATTGCACGTGTTGGTGCAACTAGCGGAAAGGATATGGGAAAAGTTATGGGTGTTGCCAGCAAAGAACTGGCCGGACTTGCCGAAGGACGTGCTATTTCTGCAAAAGTAAAAGAATTGTTGCAGTAATTCTCCTCCATCCAGAAAAGTTAGACTAAACCTTATACAAGATACGGAACTTTCCATGAGAGTTCCGTATCTTTTTTTATTGCTTAGAAAACAAGGTGTTATGTCTTATATAGCGAAAGCAAATAAGTCAACGAAAAGGTCATAAAAAAATGTTCTTTTTTTGTACAATTTTTCAAAAAAGATCTCGATGAATTTCCGAAAAATTCACGATGTTTTTCTAAAACTTCCTGTTATTTTATCCGAGTTACTTTCAGAGGCTATACATCTAAAACAATTCTTGCAAAACAGGAAGCGATTTCAACTCCGGAAAGTCAGGTAAATGTAAACGATAATATTCATTGATGATATCCAGACAACGATTCCGCTCCATCCGGTTCATAGCAAACAGATGCATTGTTTCATAATTCATACGCATCAAAGTACGTATATGAGAAGCCTCTTCCGGACGAACAAACATGCCATGATAAGGCTGAGAAGAAACAAAGCAAGCATTCAGCAAATCAAAATAGTCGCTGGAAGAATACTCTTCAACGTTGGGATAAAGCCCGAGAAAACGGGAAAGTCGCATTAAAAAGACCAGATGAAAATTGGCAAAACTGGTTTCACAAACATCCAGCCACTGTACAGAGTGAACCAGATAGGCAAATAAAGGAATATTGGTAGTTTCCTCCTTCAATGCACGATAAAGGAATTCTGCCAGAAACATGGCTATTGCCGATTTGTAAGGATCATAAGGCAATGACGTAAAGACGTACCAGGCTTTTGCCTCCTTGATGGGATGAATACCGGAACGAGGACGCATATCCGCCTCAAATTCCACGACAGACAAAGGCTGGAAAAGCACTTGCTTTACAGCTGATTTACGAGAACGCTGTGCCGGAATCAGAAAAGACATTCTGCCCGACTGCTCGGTATAGACATGCACGATATTTGCCTTGTCGCTATACTTTACCGTATGAAGAACTATGCCAACGTATTTTTGCAACATAACGGAGGCAAAGATACACATAATGCAAAAATCCCTGCATGTAAATAACAGTAATTATTTATCATGCAGGGCAACCATTTTATAAAAACTTTAATAAGAGAGAGAGCGACTTCAGATTTTCAGAGTCTCTCCTATTCTTTCCCCGAAGAAACCGGACACTCTGATATATTGCAAATATACAAGCTTTCAATAATCAAACTAAACCAGCTCAGCTATACAAAAGGAATAAACGGTTGTTTTCCATGACCAAACGAGTAAAAATCGCACCTATCCGAACCAAAATTTCACGTACCCCGACAAACTGCAAATGATTTAATAAAAAAAATCACAGAAAGTTTTGCAGGAATGAAAATTCTTCATACCTTTGCATCCGCAATCGAGAGATATATGTCCTCGAAAAGCAAGTCAGGAATAATCCTGAATCTAAGGATGGCCCGTTCGTCTATCGGTTAGGACGCAAGATTTTCATTCTTGAAAGGGGGGTTCGATTCCCCCACGGGCTACATAATAAACAAAATCACGAACAATATTAAAGATTAGTCGAGATGGCAAATCACAAATCATCTATCAAAAGAATCAGACAAGAAGAAAAGAGAAGACTTCACAACAGATATTATGCTAAGACTATGCGTAACGCAGTGAAGAAACTTCGTGCAACTACTGACAAAGCAGAAGCTGTAGCTCTGTTCCCTAACGTACAGAAAATGTTGGATAAATTGGCTAAACGTAACATTATCCACAAGAACAAAGCTGCTAACTTGAAGTCAAAATTGGCTGCTCACATCAGCAAATTGGCTTAAGTAATTGCTCACTTTAAGGATATTAAGGCTGAATCGAAATGATTCGGCCTTTTGTCGTTTATACCTCACAATACCCCTTTTCTTCTGCCCGGAGATATTCGGGGTCAGTAGAAAATTTAGTGGGTCAGTAGAAATTTAGTGGGGATACGCATATAGCTTCGCAATGCGGGAATAAAAAGAACTTCTTATCACTACTCCTCTTAGATTTGCTCTGAACAGTTTAATTTTGCATTGGACGATTCTGCCATCGCATTTGAAGAACGATGGTTGTAGAAATTCAGTATTTCATCATAGTGCTCATAGAAAGTAGCAGCAATGACATTAAAAGAATGCATCCCTGCTTCTTCTACTTTATTATACCATCGTGCCATAGCCAAACGTGCAGCGTCCTTTATGGTATTCTTAGAGAAAATCATCCGCAGGGAATGGCACAAACCGTATGCCTTTTTGATGTCAGGGTATTCCTCAAATAGGATTGCTGCCCTTTGCTTCTGTTTTTCTGTCCATTTATCAGCTGACTTGAAAAGCAGATACCGGGAGCGTATAAGTAATTCCCTACGGGTATCGCCATTGGAATATCGGTATGGGACATAATCTTCGTTCTTCCGCTTAGCTTCTTCCATTTCCTCATTGGCCTGCTGTATGGCATCCCAACGGTGTTTGATGCGTAATTCCTGCACAGCATCACAAGCTAATCTCTGAATGTGAAAACGGTCTATCACACGGCTGGCTTCAGGAAATGCAGTCCGTACAATCTTGCGCATGGAGTCTGAAAGGTCAAGTGTCACTTCTTTAACGGCATAACGGCTTTCCTCGTCAATTCGTTGCAGCACAGCTATTACATCCTCTGATTTAGTTCCTGCCACGACAGCTACCAGGGAGCACTCTCTCGTACAGGCATCACGGTTGGTTACAAAGGTGTAAAGTTCACCGTTGGAGAGTGAGGTCTCGTCAATCGCCAGATACGGTCCCATATTTTCCGGAAACAGCATCCATTCACCGGCATGGGATAACTGTTCCCAATTACGATATCCGCTGAGAACCTCCTTGTACTGTTTTCAAATGTATGACCATCTATATGATAGAATTCCTCAAGCGTACGGCAGGTCACTGGGGATGTCTCCATACGTTTCTTTTAAAAAAGCCCCAAATTCTTTGGAGTATCTGGTTCCCTTGGCTACAACATCGAGGTCGATGGGAATACTGAAACTTTTACCTGTGCGCAAGTCCGTCCAACGACGACGTCTGATCTTGAGGATTACCTTATGGTCCCGTATGGGAAAGTCTGTCACATTAACAGCTTCCATAAAACCTTTGGATTCAAAATGTTCGTCATTGCTTAACTTGGAATTCATCTTTTCATCCAGACTAATATGAATCTCTTGAGAGGTTTGTTCAACTCCAGAGATAAGAAAGTAATCTAATATCTGAGCCGGCAACACGAGGCTGGCTAGCATATTCAAATAATCGTTTTTCATAATGCGAAGTAAGCAATACTTTACGAGTATAAAAAATAATCCCCACTAAATTTCTACTGACCCTTCATTTCACCTCCGATTCCTATATCAGACCTACACTTCAAAGCATTCTAAACTCCTCTCAACTCATACAGAAGGACAGTCTATAAAACATATAATCACTTTTTTCTTAAAAAAAAGCATTATATTGCAACTGAAAAGGAATAGTCTTTTCGAAAAGTTGCAATCAGTTTCCGAAAAGAGCCTCTGAAAACGCAAAACTCTAAAGGTTATCGACAACCTGTTTTTTTGCTTCACCTATTAAAAACCCATGATTATGAAAACCACAGTTTCTCTCTTTTTGTTTGTTACCATTCTTTTGTTGGGAAGCGGATGCAAAACCACAAACCTTGCAACCGAAAAAGTAAGCCATGAACAGGCAATACAAGCCCTGGAACAACATAGTTTCAAAATTGTAATAGAAGAAATCTACGACAAAAGCACTTCCAGAAGACGTCCGAAGCAACGATTCGCATCCGACTGCTACTTCAGCATGCAAGGCAATGAGGTTTCTTACTACATCTCACCCGAAGATATAGGCAACCGGACTAAAAGATCTCCCCGACATGAATGTGGACTTACAGCCACACTGTCCAAAGGAAAAAAGCAAAAGAACGGAGACATTCATTACGAATTAAAGACCAATGGAGAGGCAACCAGAGTTTCCACCATGCTGATAATTCTTTATAAGGATACCAACCGATGCTTCGTCCGGCTGAGCAAAAGCTTTTTAGGAAGCAATTATAACTTTACGGGACACATCTTACCCCTATAAAACATTTCATCTGCCACGGACTGCCGCCGGACTGAAAACGACGGCAGTCCGTATTGTATTCACACAAAGAATAAGCATAGAAGTTCACCATTTCCTATCCGAATTTCAAGTTTTTTAGAATCATAAGTTCGGTTATATCACGCTTTTTTAGTAATTTTGAACACTTAAAAAACTAGAAGTAAAAAGAGATGAGTGAAGAACTGATACCAAGCAGCGGAAACAATTACTCGGCAAGCAGCATCCAGGTGTTGGAAGGACTGGAAGCCGTACGTAAACGTCCCGCCATGTATATCGGCGATATTAGTGAAAAGGGATTGCACCATCTGGTGTATGAGGTAGTAGACAACTCTATCGATGAAGCCCTGGCCGGTTATTGTACCCATATAGAAGTAACAATCAACGAAGACAATTCAATCACCGTACAGGATAACGGTCGTGGTATTCCTGTCGATTTCCATGAAAAAGAGAAAAAATCGGCATTGGAAGTAGTTATGACTGTGCTGCATGCCGGAGGTAAATTTGACAAAGGTTCATACAAGGTATCCGGAGGTTTGCACGGTGTAGGTGTATCGTGTGTAAATGCTCTTTCTACACACATGACAACAAACGTATTCCGAAACGGAAAAATCCACCAGCAGGAATATGCATGCGGAAAGCCGCTCTATGCCGTAAAGGAAGTGGGTACTACCGATATCACCGGAACCCGACAAACTTTCTGGCCCGATGGAAGCATTTTCACTACCACCGAATATAAATATAATATCCTACAGGCACGTATGCGTGAACTGGCATACCTGAATAAAGGTATCACCATTACGCTGACCGACAAGCGCGAGAAAGAAGAAGACGGATCGTTCAAACAAGAAATTTTCCACTCAGAAGAAGGTGTAAAAGAGTTTGTCCGTTTCCTGAACTCGACAAACACTCCGCTTATCGACGATGTGATTTACCTGAATACAGAGAAACAGGGTATCCCTATCGAATGTGCTATCATGTACAATACAGGCTTCCGCGAAAACCTGCACTCGTATGTGAATAACATCAACACTATAGAAGGTGGTACACACGAAGCGGGCTTCCGTACAGCTTTGACTCGTGTACTGAAAAAATATGCTGAAGAAAGCAAAGCACTGGAAAAAGCAAAAGTAGAAATATCTGGTGAAGACTTCCGCGAAGGACTGATTGCCGTTATTTCAGTAAAAGTAGCAGAGCCACAGTTCGAAGGACAGACCAAGACTAAACTGGGTAACAACGAGGTAAGCGGTGCTGTAAATCAGGCTGTAGGTGAAGCTCTTACTTACTATCTGGAAGAACATCCGAAGGAAGCAAAAACGATTGTCGACAAAGTTGTTCTTGCGGCAACAGCACGTATCGCTGCCCGTAAGGCACGTGAATCGGTACAGCGCAAGAGCCCGATGGGTGGAGGCGGTCTGCCAGGAAAGCTTGCCGACTGTTCAAGCCGTACGGCAGAAGAATGTGAATTGTTCCTTGTCGAGGGTGACTCAGCAGGTGGTTCTGCAAAACAAGGACGCAGCCGCCAGTTCCAGGCCATTCTTCCATTGCGTGGTAAGATCCTGAATGTAGAGAAAGCCATGTGGCATAAAGCATTCGAAAGCGATGAGGTAAACAATATCATCCAGGCACTAGGGGTACGTTTCGGTGTAGACGGAACTGAAGATAGCAAGAAAGCGAACATCGACAAGCTCCGTTATCACAAGGTGATCATCATGACCGATGCCGATGTCGATGGTTCTCACATCGACACCCTTATCATGACATTGTTCTACCGCTATATGCCTGAAGTAATTCAGGGCGGACACCTTTACATCGCCAACCCGCCTCTGTACAAATGCTCGAAAGGTAAAATCAGCGAATATTGTTACACTGATGAAGAACGTCAGGCATTTATGCAGAAATATGGTGACGGAACAGAAACCGGTATTCACACACAGCGCTACAAAGGTTTGGGTGAAATGAATCCGGAACAGTTGTGGGAAACAACCATGAATCCGGAAACACGTATACTGAAACAGGTAAGCATTGAAAATGCGGCTGAAGCCGACTATATATTCTCCATGTTGATGGGGGACGATGTTGCTCCGCGCCGTGAATTTATTGAAAAACATGCTACCTACGCTAACATTGATGCGTAGTGCATTTTTTATAAACCAAATTTTTAAATCCATCCTCACATCTTACAATGAGGAAAGCTCCGGAAACAATTTCCGGAGCTTTTTTATTTTTACGGCTTGCCTCAGAATCTCACAAACCGGTATTCCTCTCTCCATTTATAACTATTTGAAACCTGTAAAAAGGAAAATCCAATCCCTCTCCGAATAAAAATTACACAGGGGATAAAAGCGTTTTTTCGGTTTTATTGTTTATTTTTGAAAAGACAATTAAACTAATACTTCGAAACAAGATGAAACTGATATTCCGAATCCAGTATCGTACGCTATGGGGAGAAGAAGTACGCATCATCTTCGATGAAGATGAGAATCAGTCAGTAGCCCTGTCTACCCGCGACGGCGTCGAATGGCAAGGCAGTTGCGACTACCAGTTGTCACCATGCGACGCACCTCTCACCTACCGGTACGCTATATATAGAGATAATTCATGTACACGTAAAGAACTGGGAGCCATCTCCCACATCATCTATCCGGGCAATGCCCAGCAGAGTTGTTATATTATAGACGACTGCTGGCGTGACTTACCAGAAAACAATTACCGGTACAGCTCTGCGTTCAACGGGAAATATACTCCGGTCAGCCCTGTCAGGCTGAACGACAATGTAGGAAGTTGCATAACATTCCGTGCCTTATGTCCGGGACTGAGCAGCAAAGAACAATCGCTCGGTCTGATAGGCAGTTGCAATGCCTTGGGCAACTGGGAATACTGCCGTCCCATACGTATGCGTGAAGTCCGCCCTAACGTATGGCAACTGACGGTAGACGCCTCATCGCTGAAATTTCCTTTCGAATATAAATTCGTAGCAGTCAGCAATAAAACCGGAGCCGTAGTGGCATGGGAAACACGAAACAACCGGATATTCCATACACAACCCTTACAGCGGGGAGAAACATATTTTCCACCTGAAACAGAAGTTTTTTTCAATACTCGCAGCTTGCGTGTAGCCGGATGTGCCATACCGGTATTTTCGCTTCGCTCGGAAGCAAGTTTCGGTGTAGGCGACTTTGGCGACCTGAAGACATTCATTACATGGGCATCGGCTACAAAACAGAAAGTCGTACAGATACTTCCAATCAACGATACGACAATGACAGATACATGGATGGATTCATATCCATACAACAGTATATCCATTTATGCTTTCCACCCGATGTATATTGACCTGCGCCAGCTTCCTGCATTGCAGAACGAAAAAGCCAGCCAAATGTTCGAAGAGCAGCGTATCCGCCTGAACAGTCTTCCGCAAGTAGACTATGAAGAGGTGAACAAACAGAAAAGAAGTTATCTGAGAATGCTTTTCGAACAAGAGTCAGAAAATATTCTAACATCTGAAAGCTTTGAAGCCTTTTTCCGCGACAACAAAGAATGGCTCATTCCATATGCAGCATACAGCTACCTGCGTGATCTGAATCACACTTCCGACTTCAACAACTGGGGAGAGTATAGCAGATACGACAAAGAACAAATCCAGGAGTTATGTAATCCGGACAGTACTGCATACAGTAAAATAGCATTCTACTACTTCCTGCAATATGAATTGCATGTGCAGTTGCTTGCCACTTCCGACTATGCACGAAGCAAGGGAGTCATTATCAAAGGAGATATTCCTATCGGTATCAGCCGTACAAGTGTAGAAGCATGGGTAGAACCGTATTACTTCAACATGAACGGACAGGCTGGAGCACCACCAGACGCATTCTCTACCAACGGACAGAACTGGGGTATGCCGACTTACAACTGGGATGTAATGGCAAAAGATAACTACAGCTGGTGGCAAAAACGTTTCCGGAAAATGGCAGAATACTTTACCGCTTACCGTATCGACCATATACTGGGCTTTTTCCGCATTTGGGAAATCCCCTATCATTCAGTACACGGTTTGCTGGGACAGTTTGTACCTTCCCTCCCGATGAGTAAAGAAGAAATTCAGAGTTTCGGACTGGCTTTCAGCAAGGAAACAATGACACGTCCGTTTATCAATGATTATATACTGAATACGGTATTCGGCGAACATAGTGAGGAAGTAAAAGAAACCTTCGTAAAACGGTTGCATCATGATATTTACGTCATGCGACCTGAATTTGATACACAACGGAAGGTAGAAGCTTACTTTGCCGACAAACCTGATGCTGAAAGTCAGGACATAAAAGAAAAGCTTTACGCACTGATCAGTGATGTACTTTTCATCCCCGACCGTGACAACCCGGAAATGTATCATCCACGAATCGCCGTTCAGAATGATTATATCTTCAAGCAGCTAAGAGAACAGGATCAGGAAGCATTCAATCATCTGTACAATCATTACTATTACCAGCGACATAATGAGTTCTGGTATCACGAAGCAATGAAAAAACTTCCTGTTCTGACACAGGCTACATCGATGCTGGTATGTGGAGAAGATCTCGGAATGGTTCCCGACTGTGTACCATGGGTTATGAACCAGCTGCAAATTCTGTCACTTGAGATCCAGCGAATGCCCAAGAGCCCGGCACACGAATTCGGACAGGTTCACGAATATCCTTTCCAGTCTGTATGTACGATAGGTACACATGATATGTCTACTTTCAGAGGCTGGTGGGAAGAAGATAAAGAGCTGACCGAACGCTTCTACCATCAGGAACTAGGACATTGGGGCAATGTTCCTGAACACGCACCAGAGTGGCTGTGCGAGGAAGTCATACGCCAGCATTTGGAGAGTCCGTCTATGCTCTGTATACTGACATGGCAAGACTGGACTTCGATGGACAGTACACTTCGCAATCCGGATATCAATATCGAACGAATCAATGTTCCTGCCGATCCGCGTCATTACTGGCGCTGGCGTATGCATATTACGCTGGAAGAGCTGATGAAACAGGATGAATTTAATGAATACATACGCTCGATGATTGAAGAGAGCGGAAGAAGTGTTTCGGAACAAACCGAAGAGGCAGAATAAGAAAATTTATATCTGATACACCGAATACTCAATATCAATTAAAAAAGGCTCTATCACTTTCCGAAACGGAATTTGATAGAGCCTTTTATATTGCTTATTAGAATCTGTAAGTCTTTAGAACTATTCTGTACGATTATTCTTTGATACGAATCAGCAAGTTGGCAAGAATAGCAGTCAGTCCACCGGTTGTAATACCTGACGCAAAAATATTACGCAATGTTTCCGGCAACTGACAAAGTATATCGGGTACAAGTTCTACACTCAGACCAAAAGAGAAACTCAGAGCCATAACCAGTGTAGCTTTACGGTCAATCTTCTGTGCAGCAATGATACGGATACCGGCTGCAGCTACTGTACCAAACATCAACAAAGTAGCTCCACCAAGCACAGGCTCGGGCATCAGCGAAAATACAAGTCCTACAGCTGGGAACAAGCCGAGAACAATCAGGAAGCCGGCAATGTAATAACCTACATAGCGGCTGGCCACTCCTGTAAGCTGTATCATACCGTTGTTCTGTGCAAAAATTGAATTTGGGAAAGAATTGAAGAAACCAGCCAACATAGAGTTGAATCCATCTGCCAGAATACCTCCAGAAGCGCGTTTCACAAAAGTTTCCCCTTCTACCGGTTCACCCGAAATCAGAGAATTGGCAGTAATATCACCATAAGCCTCTATTGCAGTAATCAGATAAACCAATGCCAATGCAATGATAGAAGAAATATCGAACGAAATACCATAGCGGAAAGGTACAGGTATATTGAAGCCACCATAACTCTGTACAGCCGAGAAATCTACCATTCCCAATGCCCATGCTGTGATATAGCCGATAACCAGACCAATAACAATGGAGCTCATACGCAGATAGCGGTTTGAACTTCGGTTAAATATGATAATCAATATCAGAACAAGAGCAGCAAGACCAACATGCTCTATCGCTCCAAATGTTCCATTTGCCTGTGCAACAGCACCTCCGCCACATGCAGAAATACCTACTTTTATCAGACTCATACCGATAAGCGTCACAACAATACCCGAAACCAGCGGAGTAATAACACGGCGAGTATATTTCAATACACGGCTAATAAGCATCTCTACCGAAGAAGCAACGATACACGCTCCAAAAATAGCAGAAAGACCTCCTGTCAGTCCGGCTGAAATGATAGGTCCGATAAACGAGAAACTGGTTCCCTGAATACAAAGTAATCCACAGCCGACCGGTCCTACCCGACGGCACTGAATAAATGTAGAAACACCAGATGCAAACAAAGCCATAGAAACGAGAAAACCAGTTGTTTCCAAATCAAGTTTTAACGCACCGGCAATAATCAACGGAGGAGTAATAATAGCAACAAAGATAGCCAACAGATGTTGCAAAGCAGCAAAAATTGTTTCTTTCACAGGCGGACGGTCATTCAGTCCGTAAATCAGCCCCGCCCCCGGAGCTTGTGTCTGTTCTTTTTCCATTAAAACTAATACTAACTTTTTAAAATATGAAAAATAAAAAAAATGAAGGAACTGTATTCCAGACTCAAAAATACAGTTCCTCCACGAAAAATTACTCTTTTATTTTAATTTCGCAATGATCCAAGCTTTCGATAATAGCCAATGATTCTACATGAATACCTTGTGCACGCAAGTAGTCACCACCATGCTGGAATGACTTCTCTATCAAAAATCCCATACCCACAAGTTCTGCTCCTGCCTTTTGTACCAGGTCTATGATTCCTTTTGCCGCATTACCATTTGCAAGGAAATCATCGATAAACAATACCTTATCTCCCGGACACAAATAGTCACTGCTGACACATACCTCATACGAACGGTCTTTTGTAAACGAATACACCGTAGTAGTAAGCATGTTTTCCATTGTACTGGGTTTCTTTTTCTTTGCAAAGACAACAGGAAGCTCGAGCAAATATCCTACCATTATAGCCGGAGCAATACCACTGGCCTCGATAGTCAGTATTTTATTGATTTTTGTACTAGCAAAACGGCGTACAAACTCTACCGCCATAGATTTCATCAGAATCGGGTCCATCTGATGATTAATAAAATTATCTACTTTTAATATTCCTCCCTCAAAACATTTACCATCGCGCAAGATACGTTCCTTGAGTGCCTTCATATACCAAAAAGAGCTTTAATTGTTTTATATTTTAAATATTTTGCAAATTTACACGTTTTTATCTTATTTCCGGCAATGCTTGAGGGAGAGATATTATGCAAAACTAAAAATTATCCAACTTTAGGTACGTCGTTCACTGTTATATCTTCTGTTTCACCATCTGTTTGCCAGTCTGAAATATCACTGCCTTCAATGATCAGGCTTTCCTTTTCTATTTTCACTTTATACTTATAACATTTTCCTCCTACCAGATGTCCTTTCATTGCTTCAGTATAAGCTTCGTACGCAAATCCGTCACGTTCATATGAAATAGAAAACTTCAATGTACCATCTTCTGATGTCGGATTCAGCAAAACGGCTATCTCATAGCCTTCTTCTGTAATAGCTACTCCTTCCGGCTCCATATCCAACAAGAGTTTATTGACTTCCGGACTTTCGGCCACTGGCTGCATCTTTCCTTCCGTAAAATTATAGATATATTTCGAAGCAATTCCTTTTCCTTCAAAGCCAGCAGTCTTCAATGTTGTTTCAGCATCTTTTTCATTCTTTACGAGAGTGACCAGTACCAGACTGCAAGTATGTTTAAACGCAGATTCATCAGTAAAAGATACCTTACCAGAATTGGTCTGATAGTTGCAAGTTTTATTGGCTACCAGAAAATCCCACTTCCCGATATTCTCCAACGTTCCATCCTGCTCGCTCAAATCCGGCATAGGCACATTAGCACGCTGAGCTCCTTCTGCATATGGATAAAAGGCACAAAAATCATAATCATTCTTCTGGTCCGGCCAAAACAAAGGAGTATCCGGCTGCCAGACACTCTCACCCAATGTCCACGAAATAGCATCATCTCCTTCGGGCATGAAAAATCCTATCTTATCACCTTGCACGAACGTTGTATGTCCGTCTTGTTGAGTAGTCGTTCTTGATATAATTTCTCCCGCAACAGAAGCTTGTAAGTTCAAAGCCAAAGAATCTGATGAAATACCCTCTGATAAATCTCTCTGCTGACATGATGCCAGTACCCCAATGGCCAGACACGACCATTTTACCAATGTCTTCTTCATAATGATAAATATTAATTTATAAAATCATTAATCCATTAACGCATACCATTTTCTTTTTATACCATTTTTGTACAATATTTACTTTGATGAAGCCAGAAACGAAAAAGTAATCAAAATGTATTTTGTTATAGAAATGAAAAAACATTGTAGCAACAATTGAAACAGGAAGAACATTTAAGTTTCGGTTTACACAAATAAGAATAAATAATTTCGACTTTACAGAATTATATCGTAAGTTTGTACAAATCAATAATAGCTAAAAACATGAAGAAACTTTCATTATTATTATCTTTTCTTCTCCTCGTCTTGTCGGGCTATGCACAACAAGCGAAATATGTATTTTATTTCATCGGTGATGGAATGGGAGTAAACCAAGTTCAAGGTACAGAATTATACCGTGGTGAACTGGAAGGCAAAATAGGTATTACACCTATCTGGTTCACACAATTTCCTTATGCAACTACTGCCACTACTTTTTCGGCAACTAACGGAGTTACTGACTCTGCCGCAGCCGGTACAGCTCTTGCAACAGGAAACAAGACTCAAAACGGTACGATAGGGATGAAGCAAGATTTGCAGACCGAAGTCAGCAGTGTCGCTGTATGGGCAAAAAATAAAGGTTGCCGGGTAGGTGTGACAACTAGTGTAAGTGTAGACCACGCAACTCCAGCAGCTTTCTATGCTCACGATCCCAGCCGTGGAAGTTATTATAAAATAGGTACAGATTTATATAAAGCCGGATTTGACTTTTATGCAGGTTCAGACTTTATCGATCCAAACAATAAAGACAACAAGGATGGCAATTCTGAAAACCTGTACACTATGGCCGAAAAAAATGGTTATACAATTGCCAGAGGATATAAAGACTATCTGAAAAAATGCAAGAAGGCAGACAAAATGATTCTGTTCCAGTCGGAAAAAGCTTCAGAAAAAGACCGTACAGCCATTCCATATGCAATAGACCGTACTAAAGACGACTTGACTCTTGCAGACATAACCCGTTCGGCAATAAATTTCCTGTCGAAAGATTTGTCTAAAGGATTTTTCCTGATGGTAGAAGGGGGAAAAATAGACTGGGCATGCCATAGCAATGATGCAGCTACTGCCTTCCATGAAGTAGCTGACATGGATGAAGCGGTAAAGGTTGCTTATGAGTTTTATTCTCAGCATCCGGACGAAACACTTATCGTAGTTACTGCCGACCATGAGACAGGAGGATTTGTGTTGGGTACCGGAGCCTACAAACTAAATTTGCAAGTTCTTAAGAACCAGAAAGTGAGTGAAAGCGGTTTTACCCGTATTCTGAACGAATTGCGCAAAAAGTACAACAACAATGTTTCTTGGGAAAAAGTACAACAAGCTCTGAAAGAAAATTTCGGTTTCTGGGATAAAGTAAAACTTAACGAAAAGCAGGAAGAACGTCTATTGGCTAAATACAACAACACGTTCAAGGGTAAAGAAGCCAAATTAGAAAAGAGCGAATATGCACAAGACGAACCTTTGGCAGCAGAAGCTAAACGTATTATCGATGAAATCGCTTTGGTTGGCTGGACCAGCGGAGGACATTCAGCCGGATATGTACCTGTATTTGCAATCGGTGCCGGAGCAGACCTCTTCCAAGGAAGAATTGACAATACAGAAATACCTATAAAGATAGCTAAGGCAGCCGGTTATACAGCTGAATAACCCAATCACTCGAAAGTTAGATAGGGAGATAATCTTTTCAGGTCTTTCTCGGTAAACTCCTCAAACATGGAGAGCTGAGAAAGACCTTTTATTTTACCTCGTTTACGGCGATACTCCATAATGGCTTTAGCCTTATAAAAGTCCATATAAGGATGTGATCTCAATTTATCCAAAGAGGCACTATTTACCTGAATCTTATGTAAACCAGCAGGTGTAACGACAAACCACTTATTCAGTTCAACTCTAACATGAGGTACTTCCTGTAGTTGTGACACATCATAGAAACCTCCAAGACGCTGTCGGTAAACTACAATCATACGTGCCAATGTACTCCCAATGCCGGGAATACGCTTCAGAATGGAAGTATCTGCTTTGTTCAAATCGACTATTGTTCCCTCCTCATATTTGGGTATGTAAGGTATTGTATCTTTTAATTGTCTAAAAGTATCTGTACGAACATGACTGACTGATACAAGTGGGGCAATCGTAATATAAGGCTTCAGCTTCTGATACACTTCTTCCTTTAAGCCATATATACGGGAAAAAGACTCCGGTGAACGGAAAACTCCTCCTTTCGCTCGATACTTCAGTATATTACGAACAATATAAACCGGAAGTCCTAACTGACGTAATAATACGGAATCTGCGGTATTCGGATCGAAGGGTTGCAATACGGCAGATATTTCATTCTTTGGAGTGTGACTCTTACGTATTTTTTCCTGTTCTTCCAGATTTGCAAGAAATGAATCGATTTCCTCACTTTCGGACAACGTAACAGGTACCTCCACCGGACGTAAGTATTCCATAACAGCCCATATTCCCAACAATAATAAAGCTATAGCCAGCAAGAGAAGAATTACCCGCCGCTCCGATTTAGTATAATAAAAGAAATCTTTCCACATCGGTTTATCCTAACAGTCCGAGTTCATTCATAAAAATTAAAGCAATACCAATAGGAGCTATAAACTTTAAAATAAAAATATAAACAGGGTAAAATGTAGCTTTCAATGTTCCATAATTAGTCACTTCATCACGTACTATACGGCGATCGATAACCCAACCGACAAATATAGCAGCAAACATACCACCCAAAGGAAGCATAATTTTCGCTGTCAGGAAATCCAATGCATCAAATAAATTCATTCCAGCTATCGTATAACTGCTCCAATCGCCCAATGCCAGTGAAGAAACTATTCCAATCAGCAAACTGGATACAGTGATGATAGTTGCAGCTTTACTACGAGTAAAATGAAATTTCTCATGCAAAAATGCTGTAGAAACCTCATGCAGTGAAATTGTAGAAGTCAAAGCTGCTAACGCCAACAATACATAAAACAGAATGGAACAAACATACGCTAGCAACGGAACTCCACTAAATGCCTGTTGAAAGACATTCGGCAATGTAATAAAGATAAGTGAAGGACCTGCATCGGGCTCTATACCTACGGAAAAAGCAGCCGGAAAGATTATCAGTCCAGCCAGTACAGCCACAAATGTATCAATGAGTCCGACACTCATTGCTGTATGTCCCAAACGGGTTTCTTTCCCAAAATAGGAAGCATATGTAGACAGACATCCCATGCCCAGACTTAAAGAAAAGAAGGCCTGTCCCATGGCACCAAGAAAAACATCAGGTGTTATTTTACTAAAATCTGGAGTCAGTAAGAACTCTATACCTTTTTCTGCACCTGGAAGCATAACCGAACAAACTGCCAGTACAACAACCAGAATAAAGAGTAAAGGCATCAATACTTTAGAGGAACGTTCAATTCCTTTCTGTACCCCTTTTACAATCACAAAATGAGTAAGTAGCATAAAAACTGTCAGCCATATCAAAGGGCGTATAGGATTCTGAGAAAACTGCTGAAACATCGAAACAAATTCAGATGAGGATTTACCGGCAAACTGTCCGGTCGCAGCTTCAAAAACATATTCCAACGTCCATCCTGCTACAACAGAATAATATCCTAATATCAGAAAGCCTGTCAGTACACCTAAATATCCGACCCACTTCCAATAACCTTTTGGCGCCAAAACCTTAAAAGCCTCTCCGGTACTAGCCTTCGAATGCCGTCCAATAGTAAACTCGGCAATCATAATCGGAAGACCTAAAATAAAAATGCATCCTAAGTATATCAAAATAAAAACAGCTCCCCCATGGTTTCCTGTTTCATATGGGAAGCGCCATATATTACCTAACCCAACTGCTGAACCAGCAGCTGCTAAAATAGCTCCTAACCTACTGCCAAAACTTACTCGATCATTATGATGCATAAGACTTTTTGTTATAGTTTATACAATTATAAGGCGCAAAAATACAAAAAATATCGTATTTTCGCGCTAAATATAAAAAATTAGCATATTATGTATCAATACTTCGGTAAATTTTTACCGAAAAATTAAAAGTTAAACAATAAAACCGGCAAAAGTCGGTTCGGAAACACTAAAGAGGTCATTGAAATGTTGTCTAAAACGAATGGTTAAGCATGAAGAAATGTGCTGAAAAAAATGTGCTAACCTGCTGATAATAAAGGTAAAAAAGTATTGCATAATTCGCTGGTTTTTTAGTAAATTAGAAGTCTCTCAACTCTTCTGATTATGACTAAAGAAACACTCCTTATGCAATACCAATCCGAGTGCCTGTCGGCTCTCAAATCAGTAGCGAATATACAAAAACCTTTTGAAAAAACGTTCATGGACACCATGAAATTATTCATGGCCATCCCGGATCGTATAAACTTCCTCCAATTGGGCAGATATGGCTGTTTCTCAGAACAGACTTATCGTAACCTTTTTGAGCATGAAACTTTCGACTGGTTTGCGTTCAACGGCTCTATCATCAGCAAGCATCTCACAGGCAAAAGAAAAGCCATCGCCATCGATCCTTCCTATATTCCCAAATCAGGCAAGAAGACACCTTGGATAGGTTACTTCTGGTCTGGTTGTGCAGGAGAATACAAGCGTGGACTGGAAATCATGGGCATCGGTGTCATTGACATCGACAATCATGAATGCATGACTTTAGGTTCCATTCAGACGCCGGATTGTAAGACCTTGGATAATATGGACAAGAGCCTCGTTGACTGGTACAGCAGCTATCTTATCTGTAGAAAAGACAAGCTACAGAGCCTGTCCAGAACGGTGGTTGCAGACGCATTCTTTTCCAAGGAAACATTCATAACACCTATGTGTGAGAACGATTTCCATGTCATCAGCCGCTTTCGGAATGACGTAATCCTGTACTATCCGACATTGGAGCAGAAAACAGGAAAACGTGGTCATCCCAAGTGGTTTGACGGCAGGATTGACTTTGCC